>JAJZAH010000007.1 GCA_021799535.1 Nanobdellota archaeon | reverse complement strand
ATGGTGCATGCCTTGCACAATGATGAGTCCTATAATAGAAGACTTATCCGAAGAATTCAAAGGGAAAGTCAAATTCGGCAAGGTAGACGTTGATGAGAATCAAAAAATCGCGCAGAAATTTGAAGTGACTTCTATTCCAACTTTTGTTATTCTCAAAGAATCTCAAGTTCTTGAAAGACATTCGGGAACTATGAGCCAGAATGAACTTGAAGAAATAATAGAGAAACATTTGTAAACCGTTTCAAGAAACTTTTATAAACTATTTTTATAATTTATCTTTATATGGCTCCGTAGCTCAGCCTGGTCAAACGGAAACCTAAAAAATCCGTCAGTCCATTCTGGGCGATACAGCTTATGGCTCCGTAGCTCAGCCTGGTCAGAGCACCGGACTTTTAATCCGGGTGTCGAGGGTTCAAATCCCTTCGGGGCCATTCTTATATTACAAAATAGAAGTTTTTAAAAAGAGGCTGCCAATTTATTTTTTATGGGACTTGATGAAAGATTAAAGTTTAATCCTGAAGAAGTTGCCAAAAGAGCTAAGTACCTTATTGAAATTTCTAAAGAACTAAAAGAGAACCCTTCCCCTGAAAAATCCGGGGGGTATTTAACTCTCGTCATTGACGGATTTGATGATTTCACAAGTTTGCGGGTAGGGGAAAAGATTCCAGCAGAAAAACTAGTAAAGTATGAAATTTTTTCCCAAGAAAAAGCTCATAGAGTCTATGCTCACTGGCTAAGGAAATTTCCGTTTGAAAAATCCCTTCAAATTGTTTCAAGTTATCAATCAAGAAACCCGAAAGAGGAAAAGTGGGGCGGGGCAGTTTTATTCAATAAAGAAGTAAAAGATTATGAACCGGACATTGTCTCTTTCTCAGGACTCAGCGAGTTCGCGGATGAAGCTTTGTCTTATATTATCGGGTACTGTTTGGGATTCCAAAAAAATGATGGGCTTCTTGAAAAGATAAAAGAAGTTTCAAAAAATCCTATGGTTGATGAGATGTTTTCCCGGTTTAATGAAAAGTTCCAAAAATCTTAACCCCAGAAGCGTAAAAAAAGTTTAAATAGTTCAAAATTCCCAGATTTTGAAATTTATGGAAAGATTTATAAACTAATTTTTTATAAATTTTGTATTGTCTAATCTCAAAAGAGCATTATGCAAAATTAAACTTAATCCCCGACGACAAAAATATGCATATTCTACAGCCGAAACATTTGAAACTGACCGAAAAACAAGCTGAAGAGCTTTTGAAAAAATTCAACGTTTCAAAAACGCAGCTTCCAAAAATATTCGCGGATGACCCTGCCCTGCCGGAAGGTTGCGTAGTAGGAGACATAATAGGAATAGAGCGTAAAGATTCTGAGACCGGGGAATTAAATATGTATTACAGGGTAGTGGTATAAATGATAGAAGGAAAAAACCACCTAGTGGTGAAGAGATATCTTGAAGATCACTCGCTTGTAGAGTCTAATATAATCTCTTATAATGAATTTGTAGATCACCGAATGCAGGAAATCGTCGATGAGATATCTAACTCGATAGAACAGGATGAGGAAGAGTTTAAAATCAAGCTTGGAAAAATTGAGGTCGGAAGGCCAATAGTTATTGAAGCAGATGGTAGCACTTCAACGATAATGCCTTATGAAGCAAGGCTGAGAAACCTCACTTATGCGGCTCCAATATCCCTTGAGCTCACTGTAAAAAAAGACGGGCAAGTTGACTCCGAGGTTGTTGAGATAGGAAAAATCCCGGTAATGGTAAAGAGCAAAACATGCAACACATGGGGCCTTGACAAGGAAAAACTTATAGAAAATTACCATGATCCCCTTGATCCCGGAGGTTATTTTATAATAAAAGGCAATGAAAGAGTTATGGTTATGGCTGAAGATTTGGCCGAAAACCAACCTTTTATAGAAGAAAACTCAAAAGGTCAGCTCATATTGAAGCTTTTCTCGCTTAAAGGAACATACAGGATTCCAACAACGATAAAAGAGGGAAAAGACGGACTTTTTGAAACTTCATTCTCAAGGTTCAAAGACATCCCTACAATGATACTTTTGAAAACTCTCGGACTTACAAAAGAAGCGGATATAGCAAAGTACATTGGAAAGGAGACTGACAGTGTCATAGTCAACCTCTACGAATTTGCGAATATAGCAACTGAAGAAGATGCCATGATGTACATTGCAGAGAAAACAAATCTTCAAGGCACAAAGAAAGAGATACTTGACAGAGTAAAACAGAGGATCGATTCCTACCTGTTTCCTCATATAGGTCAGGATAAAAGTTCAAGGATAAAGAAGGCCGTAACAATATGCAAGCTCATAAAGCAATTTCTTCTTGCAAAGGAGGATTCAAAACTCATCACTGACAAAGACCATTACGCGAATAAAAGGGTAAGATTGTCAGGAGATTTGTTGACCACGCTTTTCAAAGTGAACCTTGGAATACTCATAAGGGACCTCCAGTACTCACTCCAAAAATCGTCAAAGAGGAAAAAGTTCTTTTCAATAAAAGTTCTTGCAAAATCAACTTTGTTCAGCCATAGGATAGAATCGGCAATTGCCACTGGTTCATGGACCGGCGAAAGGAGCGGGGTTACACAAAACATGGACAAGACGAATTATTTAGCAACAATCTCACAACTGCAGAGAGTATCCTCAATGCTTGAATCAGGGCAGGAGAATTTCGCAGCAAGAACACTTCATCCGACGCATTTTGGAAGGTTCTGCCCTATAGAAACCCCTGAAGGAACCGAAATCGGGTTAAGAAAAAATCTTGCTCTCATGAGCAGAGTTTCAACAAGAGTTGATCTTGATGAAGAAAAGTTCATAAAAGATCTTGAAAAATCTGGGCTCAGCAAAGAGATAAACGATGGGTATGAGGTATTCTTTAACGGTAATTATATAGGAAATGTGGAGAACCCAAAGGAATTTTCAGGAATGATAAAAGAAAAGAGAAGAAATGGTGAACTTCCCATTGAGCTCAGCACAAGCGAAAAGAGTGGTCTCCAGTCTATTTTGATGTCAACCGAACCAGGAAGGGTTCTAAGACCATTGATTGTCGTCGAAAATGGCATACCAAAACTTAGAGATGAACATCTCCTCTCTCTCGAGCAGGGAGGTCTTAAATGGATCGACTTAGTCAAGTCAGGGATTGTAGAATATCTTGATGCTTCCGAGGAAGAAAGTGCGCTAGTTGCCCTCAACGACAAAGAAATAACCCCTGAACACACGCATGTTGAGGTCGATTCCGTGGCGTTCCTTGGCGCTGTGACAAGCTTAGTGCCTTATGGGAACCATGATCAGTCTTCAAGACTTAACAGGGGATCAAAAACACAAAAGCAGGCTCTTGGACTTTACGCTGCAAATTATCTTTGCCGACTGGATACAGACGTTTCAGTTTTACAGTATCCGCAAAAGCCCCTCGTAAGAAGCTTTGTGTACGACACCTTAAACACCTACCCAGCAGGTCAGAATCTTACCGTTGCCATAATGACTTATGAAGGGTATAACATGGAAGATGCCCTTGTCTTAAACAAAGGGAGCCTCCAGAGGGGAATGGGAAGAAGTTTTTACTTCAGACCATACTCAGCAATAGAAATGAACTACGCAGGAGGATTAAGAGATGAGATTACAATCCCCGAAAAAGATGTTTCCGGCTACAGAATGGAATCACTCTACAGGTATCTGGAAGATGACGGGATAATCTACCCTGAAGCAGACATAGGAGAAAGCGAGGTTCTGATCGGAAAGACATCGCCTCCAAAATTCCTTTCAGAAGCAAGGGAAATATCAGTAAGGACAAAAAAAGAATCAAGTGTTACGCTAAGACAGGAAGAGAAAGGAGTTGTAGAATCTGTCTTTGTCACAATTGATGACGAAGGCAATAGGATTGTCCAAGTAAAGACAAGGGATTTAAGGGTTCCGGAACTTGGAGATAAATTTGCGACCTCTCATGGTCAGAAAGGGGTAATAGGAGCGATTGTCGACGAAGAAGATATCCCCTTCACAAATTCAGGTATGAGACCTGATGTATTATTCAATCCGCACGGATTGCCAAGCCGTATGACTGTAGGGTATCTGATAGAACTTCTCGCGGGCAAGACTGCAGCACTAAGGGGGGAAGTTATCGACGGAACATCATTCTCCGGGGAATCAAAAGCAAATCTGGAAGAACAACTTGAAAACCTGGGATTCAGATACGACGGAAAAGAGACCATGAGGAGCGGTGTGACAGGGAAAAAGATAGAGACAAAGATTTTTGTAGGGAACTTATATTATCTAAAACTTAAGTATATGGTCGCAAACAAAATACATGGAAGGGCATCAGGAAAAATCGCACTTCTGACAAGACAGCCAATTGAAGGAAGATCACGTGGGGGGGCTTTAAGACTAGGTGAAATGGAGCAACAGGCTCTTGTAGCACATGGTGCATCGTTATTGCTGAAAGAAAGATACGACTCTGATAAGGTTGTATTGCCAATATGTGCAAAGTGTGGCGCTATTGCTATTGATGACAAGATAAGGAAGAAAACAATTTGCCCAGAATGTCACTCAGAAGAAATCGAGCCCGTAGAAGTTTCGTATGCATTCAAATTGCTCGTTGAAGAGCTCCAGGGACTTCATGTAAACACTAAATTTGAATTAAAGAACAAATATGAATAAGATGGCAAAATCATTAGACAGATCGAAAAATAAAATGCGAGCAAAGATTGAAATGTTCGGGATGGGACAGAAGCATTATGACAAAGTAATTCAGGCAACGTCAAGCTTTCAGAAAGATGAAGCAGATATTGCAACAGGGTCCTCAATCATGGAGGGGATCAGATATGCGTTTGCAGCCTCCGGATTCGGATACGAAGCAAGCCCAAAAATGAAAATAAACGGGGTCCCATGTTTATATCATTTAACTAAAATAAAAGGAAATTAAAATGAAACATCAAATAAGCAAAAAAATAGGAGAGATAAAGTTCTCGTTACTTAGCCCTGAAGAGATCAAAAAAATATCAGTCGCAAAGATAGTAACGCCGGAGCTCTACGATATTGACGGATATCCTGTAGACGGGGGTCTTATGGATTTAAGGCTCGGGGCAATAGATCCCGGAGTAAGGTGCAGGACATGCGGAGGAAAAATAAAAGAATGCCTCGGACACCCGGGAAGCATAGACCTTGCTAAACCAATAATCCATCTTAAATATGTTCCAGTGATCGAATTGGGTCTCAGGTGCTTCTGCCAGGAATGCGGGAAACTTATGCTTGACGAGAAGGATCTAAAAAAATACACCCCCAGTGAAAGAGCAAAGAAGGCAAAAGATGCAAAGAAATGCCCTTACTGCCATGCTTCACAAGAGAAGATAAAACTCGATAAGCCGACAAGTTTCTACAAGGGAAAGTCAAGAATATTTCCAACTGAAATAAGAGAACACCTTGTGAGGATAACCGATGCTGAACTAAGAAAGATAGGAATTGACCCAAGGACGTGCAGGATTGAATGGGCGGTTTTAAATTCCCTGATCGTCCCTCCTGTGACAGTAAGACCAAGTATAATTTTGGAATCCGGCGAAAGAAGTGAAGATGACCTGACACACAAGCTTTCGGATATCATCCGTGCAAATCAGAGGCTTTGGGAAAACCTCAATGCCGGAGCTCCCGAGGTCATAATAGAAGACTTATGGGACTTATTGCAATACCACGTCACGACATTCTTTGATAACACCGTTGCAAGAGTTCCTCCTGCAAGGCACAGAAGCGGCCAGCCACTTAAAACGATAACAGAAAGGATAAAAGGAAAAGAGGGGAGAATAAGAAAGAACATAGCAGGTAAAAGAGTAAATTATTCGGGGAGGACTGTTGTAAGTCCTGATCCAAACATAAAGATAAACGAAGTCGGGATACCTTTCGAGATAGCCAAAGTTGTTACCGTCGCTGAAACGTTAAATGATTCAAACATTGAAAAACTTTCTAAGCTTGTGAAAAATGGAGAGAATTGGCCTGGGGCAAGTTATGTTATAAGGCCAGACGGAAGAAGGAAAAAGATAACTCCTGAGCTTGAAGAAGAAATAATCCAGGAACTAAAGCCCGGATATAAAGTCGAAAGGCACCTTCAGGATGGAGATATAGTGCTTTTCAACAGACACCCTTCACTTCACAGGGCAAGCCTTATGGCACATTATGTGAGGGTTCTCCCGGGAAAAACGTTCAGAGTTCACCCTGCCGCAGCAAACCCCTACAATGCAGACTTTGATGGTGATGAAATGAATATACACTCACCTCAGACTGAAGAAGCAAGGGCAGAAGCGAAAGTTCTCCTTGATGTAAAACAAAACCTGATTTCACCAAAGAACAACACAAACCTCATAGGCTGCATAGTCGACGCTATCACAGGAAATTATATCCTTGGAAAGAGAGAACTCACAAAAGAGGAAGCAAACCAGATATTATACAAATCAGGAATTGAAGCAGAAATTACGACAAAGACTATATCCGGAAAAGATGTCTTCTCATATGTTCTTCCAGAGATAAACTTCTCAAATGAATCTATAGAAATCAAGAAAGGAAAATTCGTCAAAGGGGATATAGATAAAAACACGTTCGGAGATGAAGAAGGGGAGCTTGTAAAGGTGATAGATGAAAAATTCGGAAGAAATGAAGCATTTGAATCCATAAGAAAAGCATTTAACCTCGGGAAGAATTACCTTTCAGAAGTTGGCATCACCGCTTCAGTAGAAGACTTCGACCTTGATCAAGACACTATTGAAGAGAGTGAGAAAGTAATAAAAACAACTGAGAAAAAAGCAGATGAAATACTGGAATCTTACAGAAATGGGACGCTTGAACTTATTCCAGGAAAATCCGCAGAAGAGTCAAGAGAAATCCACCTCCTTAAGGTTCTTAACGAAGTCAGAACAAAGGTCGGCGCTATCGTAAAAGAAAGATTCCCTGAAACAAACCCCGTAAGCAGCATGATAAAGTCCGGCGGCGGAGGAAACACTCTTAATATAACCCAGATGGCATCATGCGTAGGGCAGCAAGCTTTCGCGGGCGGAAGGATAGGAATTGGTTATACTGAAAGAACTCTTCCTTTCTTCAAGAGAGGGGACTTATCACCAAGAGCAAGAGGGTTTATAAGAAGCGCTTTCATAAAAGGTCTCAAGCCGGATGAATTTTTCTTCCAGGCTATAACCGGGCGTGATTCACTTATGGATACAGCACTTAGGACGCCTAAATCGGGATACCTATACAGGCGTTTGGCTAATGCGTTACAAGATATGAGAGTCGAATATGACGGAACAATAAGAGACTCCGGAAATAATATAATACAATTCCAATACGGGGCAGACGGATATGATGTCTCAAAAATACACTTGAAAGAGAAGATTTCGCCAGGCGAGGCAATAGGACTCGTTACTGCGCAATCATTCGGTGAAGCTTCAACACAGATGGTTCTTAATACTTTCCACATGGCAGGTGTTGCTGAAATGCAGGTAACAACGGGTCTTCCAAGAATAATAGAAATTTTTGACGCAAGAAAGAAACCTTCTTCCCCAAAGATGGAAGTCTATTTAGACAAAGATTACAATAACGAAAAGGATGCAAAGATATTCGCAGAGAGAATAAAGGAAGTTACACTCAAAGAGGTCTCATCAGAGATAAACCTTGATTTCGGAAACAAGAAGATAACCATAAACCTTGACAACAACGAACTTAAGAAGACTCACACGACGCCTGCTAAAGTTGTTGAGAGACTCCACGATCTTGGATTTAAAGTTGAGAGCAGGGGAAATTCCATAATCCTCAACGCATCAGAGTATGGATTCAAGGAGATTTACCAGCTTAAAGAGAAACTAAAGAGATCCATAATTTCTGGGGTTAAAGGGGTTGAGCAAATATTAATTGTCAAGAAGGATAAAGATTATGCAGTCATAACCCTCGGAACAAACTTAAAAGAAATGATTAAGTTGAAAGAAGTTGACAAGAAAAGACTCATCTCAAATGATCTTTATGAAGTATCCGAGATTTTCGGAATTGAAGCCGCGAGGCAGCTGATAATAAACGAAATCAAAGAGGTCCTTAATTCACAAGGCCTTGATATCCATATAAAGCACCTCGAGCTTATTGCTGACGCTATGACCAATACAGGAGATGTTAAAGGTGTGACAAGGATGGGGATCATCATGCAGAAGGCTTCAATCCTTGCAAGAGCTACATTTGAAACTCCAGTGAAGCAGTTTGTCAACGCCATAATAAAAGGCTCGACTGACAAGCTCGAGAGCGTCATTGAAAACGTAATACTCAACCAGCCTGTTCCCGTCGGCACAGGACTCCCGGGACTACTTGTCAATGTCATAGGTTCGTTAGCCGGAGATGAAAAAGACAAGAAGGTTGCTGATAAGAAAGTCGTTGAGGCAAGCAATAAATGAGGTTTATAATTCCCAATATTTTTGACTAATGACAGATAACCCATTTATCAGAACACATTTGGAGAGAAATTTCAAAATAATTTGAAGATTTACAAGGGAATTATTCAGAAAATAACCCGGGGTTAGATTAGATAAAATTGTCGACGACAAAATTTATCAAGACCAAAAATAAAAAACAACAATTTTATAAAGAGTTCATGTATAAAGGGATTATAATATGGTAAACACTATAGATATGCAGGACCTTAGGCATCTTAACCTGTTCAGGAAGATTACCCGTCTTGAAACAAGATACTGCTTCAACTATAACGAGATTCTTATGTTTTGCGTCCCAAGAAGGGATATCTCAAGAGCTTTAGGAAAAAATGGTGAGAACTTGAAGAAAATGTCGGATATACTGAGAAAAAGAGTCAGGATAGTCCCAACCCCTAACGGAATTGAAGATGCAAGGCAATTCATCCAATCCGTGATTGCGCCCGTCGGTTTCAAGGAGATTGCAATCACTCCTGACGAGATAATCGTAAACGCAGGAAGTGAGAACAAGGCTGCTCTCTTAGGGAGGAACAAAAGACGTTTAAATGAGATGAAAGAAATTGTGAAGGATTTTTTTAAAGTGGACTACAAAGTTATATAATTAAGTATAATAAATTAGTGATGGACAAGATCCCTGAATTCCCGGGGGGAAAATATCTCCTTCCCGACGCATATCCCTTCTGACACGGAATATGAACATAAGCCCTTTGGAAAACTTCTTGAAGAAGTGAATGAATTTTTGAAAACAAAGAAAAGAACGAAATTTTTAGTATAGAAGAAATCCTCTGTAATATTAAAAATCATTACAAAATTTCAGACGAGGAAATGCTCCACAGGGGGAAGGAAAATATAAAACATGGCGGATCCAAAGAGATGATAGCCTCCGATGAGGCTGATAATAGAGATTATACCTATGAATGAGAATAAGATTTTTTCGAGAAAATATTCATCCAAGGATGTTCAATTCTATAATTATCTTTATATTCAATGGTGTGCAAGTCAAAAATATCAAAACCGCCTTTCTCAAGGAGATCTCTTATTTCACTTTTTCCAAAATAGGAATAATATTTCTCCGCACCGTTATATCTCTTGTCATTTTCCATTCCTTCCCCAAGGCCTTCTTTTACAGAGAGATAGAAAATCCCGCCAGGCTTTAAAACACGGTTGAACTCTTTTATAGTCTTAGGTACATCCTTCTTCTCAAGATGCAAAAGGGAAGCTATATTCACCAAACCGTCAAAATACCCACTCTGAAAATACATTCTCCTCATATCCCCTGTTTCAAAAAAGGAATAAGGAGAAAGTTTCCTTGCTAGAGTTAAAAGATTTCTTGACAGATCAACCCCTGTAACCTGAAAACCTTTCAACTGAAGATATTCTGAGGCAACACCAGAGCCGCATCCCGTATCCAAAACCATCCTATAAGAAGGCAACAGCAAGTTTGAAAATTTATCAAGTTCACCCTTCGGACAAATCCCCTTGACATTTTCGGCATAAGATTCCGCATTATCTTCGTAGAACTGTATAGTTTTTTCAAGTGCATCCATAAGACCATTTAAACCGGGCATTTTATAATTATTTAGGTACAGGGGAAATAATTGATGAAAATTAACAAACCTCAAGTAAAAGTTTATAAACCAATTTTCTTAAGATTAATCATACGATGGGATTAAAAAGCGCGTTCAAAAAAGTGAAGGATAGAAAGAAATTCCGATGGAAAGACAAAGGATACAAAGCGCACACGCTTGACCTTTTTGCAAAATCGGATCCGCTCGGGGGGGCAAACCAAGCCAAAGGCATAGTTCTTTCAAAATTCCAAAAGGAAGCAAGACAGCCAAACTCAGCAATGAGAAAATGCTGCAGGGTGCAACTGACAAAAAACGGAAAAGTTGTTGGAGCCTTCATTCCTGGAAACCTTGCGCAAAAGTTCATTGATGAACATGATGAAGTGATGATAGAGAGAATAGGCGGAAAACAAGGAAAAAGTAAAGGGGATATGCCTGGAATCAGATACCAAGTCATAAAAGTAAACGACCAGCCCCTTCATAGATTATGGATGGGCAAGATACAAAAAGGTAGAAGATAAAAAAATGGCATTCAAAATTTTTTATTCTGATAAGAAAAATAAAGAAGGCTGGAATACATATGCGGGGAATATTGAAAAAGAACCTGACGATAGATGGTACAATCAGATGTTTGGAAAAATATACATAACGATTGACAAAATCATTGAGAAGCTAAAGAAGAGCAAACTTGAGAAAGAGGTGGAAACAACTAATTAAAAATGGCAGAAGAGAATCAAACGAATTTCAAGATTTTTGACATGTGGGACATATCCCAAATAAAAGTTAATGATCCCGGGCTTGCAGGAGTCATAAACCTGGAGCCGAAGCTCATATTGAAATCCGAAGGAAGGAATGTGGTAAAACATGGTCAGACAAAAGTTAACATTGTCGAAAGGCTTGTAAATAAAGTAGCTTTAACCGGCCACCGAGGGAAGAAACACAGAATTGAGGTCGGGCATTCAACAGGGAAATACTCAAAAAACATGAAGATGGTGCTTGAAGCTTTTCAGGCAATCGAAAAAAAGACAGGGAAAAACCCCGTTGAAGTCCTCGTAAAGGCGATTGAAAAAGTTTCTCCAAGAGATGAGACTACGATAATAGAATACGGGGGGGCAAGGTACCCTCAGGCCGTTGACGTTTCCCCGATAAGAAGGGTCAATCTGGCTCTCAAGAATATGGTTCATGGTGCAAGTGACAAAGCGTTCGGTAAAAAGAAGAAGCTTTCACAAAGTCTCGCCGAAGAGATAGTCCTTGCTTATGAAGAGAACGGTGAGAGCTCAGCCCTCAAGAAGAAGAAAGAGTCCGAAGCACAGGCCGACAGTGCAAGATAGATTGTGTACAATATGAATACTGAGGAAAAGATAAAAGCGCTCGAAGAAGAAATAAAAAATTCTAAGTTAAGTTATTATTTGATTTCAAAAACAGACAAAGGAATCCATTTAGTATATGATCTGGACCTAGCAAGAATCGATGAAGAAAAAATATTCTCAATGCTTGAGAAATACAAAGATCAATTCATGACTAGAATGGAAATAAGGGATTTCTCAAGAGGAGAGGCCCTGAAGTATGGATTAGACTTGGAATTGTTAAAGGATGACCAAAGGAAATATATTGAAGAGTCTGGAATGAATATCATGAGTTTTCTCACCAAGGAAGATGCCCAGACAGATCCTCATCAATAAATTTATAAACTAATTTTGTAAAACATAATTATGACAGAAAAGAAAGTGCTGAAGCACTTTTGTTCCGTCATTAAAACAGAGACAAAATGACAGAAAAAGAAACGAGCTTAGAAAAGATTCAGAGACTTATCTCAAGACAGGAAAATATACGTAACATCGCGACGTCTGCGCATATTCACCACGGAAAAACTGCTTTTACAGATAATTTGCTTGCGGCTGCAGGTATGATGGCAGCAAAAAATGCGGGGGACCTCGAGGGCGGAATGGCGACGTGGCAACACTCAGACGAGCAGGAAAGGTTAATGACCGTTGATGCGGCCAATGTCTCGATGGCGCACACTTACCAGGGACAGGAATACTTAATCAACCTGATTGATACACCAGGTCACGTTGATTTCAGCGGAAATGTCACAAGAGCCATGAGAGCCATCGACGGGACTTTTGTTTTGGTATGCGCAGTTGAAGGGATAATGCCCCAGACTGAAACGGTCCTGAGGCAGGCTTTGAAAGAGAGAGTGAAGCCGGTTCTTTTCATAAACAAGGTCGATAGGCTCATAAATGAGCTCAAATTCACCCCCGAACAGATGCAGGAAAGATTCATGAAACTCATCGAGAGTTTCAATCATCTCATCGAGCAGATTGCGGAAAAGGAATATGCCGAGAAATGGAGGGTCAATGTGAATGATGGCAGTGTCGCGTTTGGTTCAGCGAGGGAAAACTGGGCCTTGTCAATCCCCTTCATGAAAAAGAAGAATGTAAGCTTCAAGGATATATACAAAATATATGACGAAACCATACCAAAAGAAGAGAGGCAAAAGTGGGTATGGGAGAATGCAGCCCTTTATGAAGTCGTTCTGGATATGGCAGTAAAACACCTTCCAAATCCAACCGAGGCTCAAAGATACAGGATTCCGAAGATATGGCATGGGGATGAAAATTCAGAGTTTGGAAAATCCCTCGTGAATTGCGACAGGAACGGAGGAGTTGGTTTTGTGATAACAAGAATCGTAATCGACCCTCGTTCCGGCAAAGAGATTTCAGCAGGAAGATTGTACTCAGGAACCATGAAAAGCGGCATGGATGTTTACCTTAATAATGAAGGAAAAATGGGAAAGATCCAGCAGGTCCTCGTGTATAACGGCATAAAACCTGAACAGCTAGAGGAAGTCCCAGCTGGGAATGTTCTTGCAATAAGTGGGATTGATGCCGATGTTGGCGAAACTGTAACGCTAAAAGAGGAGACTCCATTCGAGGAAATCAAGCATATATTCCAGCCAGTTATAACCAAATCTATTGAGGTCATGAAGACGCAGGACTTGCCGAAACTTATTGAAATATTAAGGAAAGTCGCAAAAGAGGACCCATCGATAAAAGTAACAATAAACGAGGAGACAGGGGAATCATTAATATCGGGGATGGGGGAACTACATCTTGAAATTATAGAGAATAGGATAAAGACTGAAAAAGGACTTGAAGTCAAGACCTCCTCGCCTATTGTGGTTTACAGGGAAAGCGTACTTAAAGCTTCACCCTCGAGCGAAGGCAGGAGCCCAAACAAACACAATAGTTTTTTCATCAAAGTTGAACCGCTTCCAGGAGACTTGTCAAAGTTAATCGAAAGCGGGGACCTTCCCGAAGGAAGGGTCAAGAAGAAAAGCGATCAGGTCACAAAAACGCTCTCAGGGATAGGGTGGGGCGCTGATGAAATAAGAAACGTCAAAGATATTTACAAAGGGAATATTCTGTTCGATGAAACCCGTGGTGAAGTGCACATTGGTGAAGTAATTGAAATGGTTATGGATGCTTTTGAGATGGTCATGGACCAAGGTCCTCTTGCAAGAGAGCCATGCATGAATCTCAAAGTGACACTGACAGATATCAAGCTCCATGAAGATGCAATCCATAGGGGACCTGCACAGGTCTACCCTGCAGTAAGAGATGCAATAAAAGAGGCTTTCAAAAATGCAACGCCAATTATGCTTGAGCCACTTCAGACTCATATAATCGAGGTCCCTGAAGCTCTTATGGGGTCTGCGTCGAAGCTTGTAGGAAGTAAAAGAGGACAAGTCCTTGACATGACTCAAAATGGGGGTATAATGAATCTTGAAGCAAAAATCCCTGTAGCCGAAATGATAGGGTGGGCAAGCGACCTTCGTAGCGCAACCGAGGGAAGGGGGATATCATCTCTGAAAGACCAGAACTTTGAGAGAGTACCTGCTTCTATACAAGCAGACGTTATAAAGTCCATAAGGGACAGAAAAGGTCTAGCTGAGAACCAATAAAACAAAAGGATTTCTTGCAATTAGTTTTGTATAATGACCGAAGAGGTCTAACTAGTAATAATGAATCGTTTTCCAAAATAACCTAAACGGATTTACAGAGAATTAGTAAATTAACCAGTAGTGTTTCCTCGTCAAAAAGGATTTTAAACTGAATTTACCTTGAGTGTTGATGCTTAAAAAAAGAGGGATGTCAGGAATAATTCTAGAGAAAAAAGAACTGCCAAAAGGCATAAGGGTACTTACCTGGAGCACTTCGATAAGGTGGTTTGGGTGGGGCCTCGGAGAAGCGTTTATACCAATCTTCCTTTTGCTGTTCTCAGCTAATCTTCTCGAGACAGGAATACTCATTTCAATCTATTACATTACTTTTTTCCTCTTCCTTCCAGTATCCGGCTTTTTAGCAGACAATGCAAAAGCAAAGAAGATGATCCTCGCTTCCATGCTTGTGTATATTTTCATAGGATTGGGATACTTTATCGCGGGCGTGACCGGAGCAGTAATTTTTGTAATCATTGTAATGGGTCTTAATGGCATCTCTTATTCTCTCGATCAAGTTGGGAGAGAATCTTATTTCATAAGACATTCTCCAAAAAAGAAAGTCTCGAGTATATTCGGACATTTTGATTTTATAACCAATTTTTGGTGGATTGTCGCCGTCCTCGTAGGATTCGCTCTTGTGGAGTATGCGAAAGTCCAGATCTACGAATTACTATTTTTCATTGCTCCTACGTCACTCATCTCATTTTTTGTAGTATTAAAGCTAAAAGAAAAAGGTAAAAAAGGAGCCAAATCAAAAATTTCACCTGCGATAGCATATACTAAGATATTCTCCGAGACAAAAAACTTCAACAATGGGCTAAAGATTGTTGCCATGATTTCATTTGTATCCGGAATATTGAGTTCCGTGATTTATTATTTCGTGCCAATATCCTATTATATCTCCGGAAGTAGTCTTGTCAGCGCGGCCTCACTCGCCTTAGTCTATACAATCCCTTACCTTTTGGGAAATTACTTGGGAAAAATAGCGGACACAAAAAAAGAAAAGACTTACCTTTTTGGAACATCAATACTTGTATTGCTTTTAGGACTACTCATTTTCTCAAGCAATTATTTTGTTTTAATAGGGGTCATGTTTTTTTCCAGCGCAATATTCGAACTTATATATCTGACAAACAAAGGCATGATTACGAGGATAGCGGAAAGGGCACACGTGGGGGAAGTCGACGGATCATTAAATGGCATCGCCGCACTTGGAGCTGTGATCGGCCCGGTAGTCTTCGGGCTTTTATTCGATGTGTTAGGATTCGCAAAAGCATATATGTTCATGATACTTATCGTCATATTGGCTTTAATTGTCCTCATAAAAGAAAGGAAAAGTCTGAAAAATTAACGGAAAAATGATCCAAAATCGGTTTAATTTAAAAATACGGGAAATCTTATTTTAATATGAAGATTAAAAAATTCTGGCGTGAATCAACCGTTAACAAGATTCTGGTAGTCATCCTTGGATTATGGATTGCTCTTGCGATAATATTCGCATTTTATGATTTGGCGATATCAAAAGCCCTCTACAATGCATCTTCGCAGGTAGCCGGCACGATCCAAGCATTCGGGGAGATTCCGGGGATATTGTTTGGCCTATTCGCGTTTTTCACACTTGGTACAAATCTTGAGTTTAATGGAAAAAGATACAAAAAGACATTTTTCATATGCGAACTCGCAATTTCTATATTTTTAATGTATTATATTTTAAACCTCGTCCTGACTTATCTTAATATAAACTTCAAATACGTTTCCCTATCCGGAGTCCCCGTCTTTTTAGGCATTACTCTTCTCTCATTATTTGGATTCTACCTTTTCAAGACGAAGCTTGGAAATTTCCAGAAAAGGAATTATCTCTTCGCAAAGGTTGGCGCTATGACTTTTGTCATCTCGGCATTTATAGTTGAGGTGCTTAAAGTTCTTTGGGGCAGAGTTAGATTTAGAGACCTTCAGCAAGGATTCTCTAACTTCACCGCATGGTATCTCCCGCAAGGAATCACTGGAGGCCATTCTTTTCCCTCAGGACATGCTTACCTTGCATGGATATTAATCCCCCTATTCCTTCTAGCTGTCAATAAAAGAAACATATGGAAGTGGATTGTCCTTGGTCTTACTCTAGCTTATGGGATTTTTATTTCCATAGAAAGGATAATCGCAGGAGCCCACTACGCCTCAGATGTCCTTTTCTCGGCAGGCATAGTGACAATAACCTTTCTAGTGATATATAAAAGATATTTCCTCAAAGACGCAAATTCACCGACGGGAAAATTCAAAATTGCCAGAAAAGGAAATTAATCGAAACATTTATAAATCTAAATTTTATTAACTAAACATGGCTGAATTGAAACAGAAATGTTTCGCAGGTCATCTTAAACAAGATTAAGGAAAACAAAAATGGCTAAAAATAAACCAAACATGAATATAGTCTTCGTTGGGCACGTTGACGCTGGAAAGTCGACTTGCGTCGGCAGGATGATGTTTGATGGCGGGGCAGTTTCAGAGCAGGAAATGAAGAAACTCAAAGAGGAAGCTGCAAAATATGGCAAGGCCGGTTTCGAGTTCGCTTACGTCATGGACAATATTAAAGAGGAGAGAGAAAGAGGAGTCACAATAGACCTTGCTTATAAAAAATTGGTTACGGACAAGTACCAAATTACAATCATCGATGCGCCAGGCCATAGAGATTTTGTAAAAAATATGATCACAGGAGCTTCACAGGCTGATGCTGCTTTCTTGGTTATCGCTGCACCTGCAGGAGTTCAGCCACAGACGACAGAGCATCTATGGCTTTTAAGGACAATGGGAGTTAAGAACCTTGCAATTGCTATAAACAAGATGGATGCAGTCAATTATGAAGAGTCCAAGTTCAATTCTGTCAAGGAAGAGGTATCTAAATTGCTGAAACAGGTTGGGATAAATCCTGATGCTACCACTTTTATCGCATGCTCAGGTCAGCTTGGAGATAACATTATAAGAAGGTCTGACAAAATGCCTTGGTACAAAGGTCCGACTTTAAGAGAGCAAATTGATTTGTTCCCAGCTCCGGAATTACCCACAAATCTTCCTATGAGAATGCCAGTTCAGGATGTTTATGAGATTACAGGCATAGGAACAGTTCCGGTCGGGAAAGTTGAGACTGGCATGCTGAAAGTTGGTCAAAAGATTGTTGTCCTGCCAGGCAGAACTGGTGAAGGCATCCAAGGAGAAGTAAAGAGTATTGAGGCTCACCATGAGTCACTTCCGGAAGCACAGGCCGGTGAAAATGTTGGGGTTAACATAAGAGGAATAGGGAAGAAAGATATTGCGAGAGGAGATGTAATATGCGACTCATCTGCTCCGATTCCGATTGTTGAAGAGTTTGTTGCGCAAATTGCAGTAATTAACCACCCAACAGTTCTTGCCAAAGGATATACCCCGGTTTTCCATATACACACTGCTCAAGTTCCATGCCAATTTGTTGAATTGATTGCCCAAATTGACCCAAGATCGGGTGAAGTTATAAAAGAACACCCTGACTTTTTGAAGAATGGGGATGTTGCGAAGGTAAGAATAAAACCTCAGGGAAGGCTCGCTCTTGAGACAACAAAAGAGAACCCTTACATGGCAAGGTTCGCTGTAAGAGATGCTGGGCAGACCGTAGCTGCAGGCATGTGCCTTGAAATTTCTAAAAAGAAGTAAAGTTTTCTTAAAAGGCAGATTTAATAAATAAGTTATTTGTACTTTGTTGATGAATTTGGATAAATCAATCTCGCCGGAAGAATTTTATAGCATGAGAGATGACGAGAAAAGAGATTATAAAAGAGGTCTAAACTCTGAGGAGAATCTTATTTTCACAACCAACCTTGCTGAATGGAATATAAAAAATTCATTTGGAATAAACGTAGATATACACGAGAAATGGATGTTAAGATTATACCTTAAAAGGTTCAGAGGCGATCCGAAAATCTGGGACTTTTTCCAAAGAGGCATTTCGGAATTGCTCTCCAATTATTTTGGAATAGATTTTTCAGATTTTTTCCCAAAAGAAGAGGGCATGTTCAGATACCCTGAAACTAAGGATTATCTAAGCGAAAAATCAGAATTCTGGCGCAATGAAAGAAAGCTTATATAAACTTTGAAAAAAATTGCATTAGTCCACAAATCTTAAAAATCAATTTTTTATTTTAATAGAAATCAAGATGGCAACAACAGTCAAAGAAGAAAATGGTAGAAAGCCGGAGTTTCCCGTTGATAAAATTTTTCTTAAAAGATGGTCGCCAAGGGCTATGTCGGGCGAAAAAATGACCAAAAATGAGTTCATGACCCTTATTGAAGCTGCCAAATGGGCTCCTTCTGCCTACAACGGGCAACCATGGAGATTTATATACGCCATGAGGGAGACTCCAGAATGGGATCCTATTTTCAGGCTCATGAGTGAATTCAACCAACAATGGACAAAAAACGCTTCAGTACTGATTGTCGTCGTCTCAAACACAAAGTTCGAACATAACGGACAACCTTCGATAACTCACTCTTTTGATACAGGTGCTGCATGGGAAAATCTCGCTCTCCAGGGAAGTTTATTAGGATATGCCATCCACGGAATGTCAGGATTCGACTATGACAAAGCAAGGAAGATCCTTAATATTCCCGAAGACTACGAAGTCGAAGCGATGATTGCTGTAGGAAAGCCAGGAAAAAAGGAAGATTTGCCTGATGGCATGCGAGAAAGAGAAATACCAAGTCCAAGAAAAAATATTAAAGAAATAATTTTTGAAGGAAAGTTCATGAAATAAGCGAAATTTCTCAGCAATCCTTAAATAGTCAAGTTAAATAGATTCTGTCATGAGAGAGATTGAAAGCAAAAGAGAAATGACTGCATTCTTCGAAAAAAACCTCGCTAGCGGTCGTGAAGCTGAAGAAATTTATTCAATACTTTTAAATCAAGGCTATCCAAAAAGCCTGATAAACGCGGGATACAACGAGGCGGCCGACAAAATAAGAAAAAGAAAAGAGGCCGAAGCTGAAAAGCAAAGACCCGTCGTTGAGGAAGCTGTGCCTATCACTGTTGAGAAAAAACAAAGCTTCTTTGGGAAACTTTTTGGGAAAAAATAATTTCCTTAATGGACCCGGCTGAAATCAAATTCGAGAAATAAAGTATTTTCCGTTTTGTCATTACGGCTTAGGTTCGTTATAAATTACTCTTAACATATTCATATGCTGATAATTCGTTCCCAAAGTTTCCGGAAAACAAGCGGGAATATTCTCATTTTGTATAAACTCCCCCAAATCAATTATCAATGATGCTATTTGCTTTATCAAAGGAGTTTTCATTACCCTCGCAGTAAATTGATCCGGATGTAACACGAAGGTTAAGTTATACTTAGTTTTTTCAATTCTTTTTAAATCTTCATATTCGAGCATGAATTTTCTTATGGGAAAAAAGCCATTTCTTAGTTCCATAACTGAAAATAACCCTCCATTCAGGCGCTTTACAGTAAACTTCCTATTCCCCCCTATATCCCCGATAACATCCCCTACCACATAATAGTTCGTTGTATCAAGCAAAGATCCAAGGACCTTATCAGTATCTCCTTTTAGAAGAATATCGTATTTATCGCAAACGCCATACTCTTCCATCAATTTGTCATTAGAGCGGCTTTTAAGTTTACCCAAGTATTCTCCAAGTTTCATTTCAGGTATATCTTCGATTGTTTTTGTCATATTTACTTCTTTATACTTTTTCCAGCCAGACTAATTTTATAAACATTACGTTTCCGTCATATCTAGAAAGTGATAACTAAATTGGAACGAAAATCCTTAAATACCCGCTTCCATTTTTACAGATATGCTCACTAAAGACATGCACAAACAGGATATTGACAGTTTTCTGGAGGGAAAAGGCGACTTTGTAAAAATTGATTACCTTAACAGGTATATAAAATCGATGCCGCCAATAGAGCTCAGAAAATACGCCTACCTGAAGCTCGCGGAAGTATTCACTAAAAAAGAGATGTTTGTCGATGCTGCTGGCGCTTTCCGTAATGCTGCTGTAAACTCGGTCGCCTTCAGGGAAAAACAGGAAAATTATCTTAACGAGTCTAAGTCTTATGTCTCAGCCGGAAAGTTTGACGAAAGCGATAAAGCTCTTAAACGCGCAATGGATGAGGGGAACCAAAAGGAAAAAGACAAACTTTACGCTGAAACCCTTGAATACTACAGGAACGAAGCCAAGAAGCTGGAATCAAAGGGAAAGCCGGGACACCTTGTAAAACTCTATGAGAAGATGATGAGAATGAAATTCCCTGAAAACGAGAAAGACGAAATTCGCAATAAATTGCTCCATTTGTATGAAAAGTTAGGGAAAGTAAAAGAGTACAAGACTCTAAAAGGGATCGATTATTAGTCTAACACAATTATTTTTAAAAAGGCAGGCTTCTCAGTTTTTTCATGGAATACGAGGTAGTTGAATATAATGCAAAAGAGCACTCTGATCTTGTCAACAATCTCCCTGCCGAAACAATATTAAAGCCTTACAATATTTTCAGACATTTCAATCCTAAAGGGAAATTAATAGTTGATTTGGGCTGTGGTGATGGATCAATATCAAGAACGGCTATAGACAGAGGAGCTGATTATGTTTTGGGAATAGACTCAAAATTCGAGATGATCATACTCGCAGGGGATATGAATGAAGGTTACAAAGGCAGAATCCATTATATAAATGATTTTGTCGAAAACTGCGAGGGTTCCGGAAAGTTTGATATTGCAAT
This sequence comes from Nanobdellota archaeon, assembly GCA_021799535.1. Classification (GTDB taxonomy): domain Archaea; phylum Nanobdellota; class Nanobdellia; order Pacearchaeales; family GW2011-AR1; genus GW2011-AR1. The sequence goes on along the minus strand of JAJZAH010000007.1, from coordinate 20,026 downwards.
AATGTCTTATCTTCTAAACAACGCCCAAAGCGCAAATCAGCTTGAAAAACAGGTAAAAGCGGCTTTTTCATTCCTCAAAAAGGGCGGAAAGGCAATAGTGTACAACAACAACCCTTTCGACACCATTGGCGGAGATTTCACAAAGTACGGATTCAGGAAAACCATTACTGGAACAGATGAAGGAAGTGAGATAATATACAATTACAGTCCATTCATGAGCAAAAGGATAGTGAATTATTTTCTTAAATCTGAAACGCACGAAGAAGCTTTCAGGAAAGCAGGATTCTCAAAGTTCAGATGGGAAAAACTTGAATTGATGCCGGACGCTGACAAGGCTTTCTGGAAAGAATATTTTGAAAGAAAAGAATTGCCTGTCATCGGGGCGGTCGCAGAGAAATAGGGATCACCCCGGAAAGTATTTGTTTTTATAAAATCCATCCAAAATAATCTTAGTGGAGAATATCATAGAAAAGACAACGATGAACAATCCTGATAATCTTCAGTTTTGTATTAATTTTATGTAGTTACATAGTAAAAACAACTTATAACTTTTGTCGACTGAAAAACACTAAGTATAAAACAAACAGAATCAATTTCTTTTTTTAGCTCTAGAGTAAACCCTATCCCAAACGTCAGGATCAGTGAAATACTCTAAAGTCTTTTTCTGCAAGAGTATAGAAGCAAAAGGGTCAACAAAATCGTTATTCACAAAGTCCACTTTATAATTAACAGGAAATTGTGTTGTGCACAATCTTGCGCATTCTTCATTTGAATGTATAACTTTTTGAACCAATGAATTCCTTTCTGGCAAAATATCAAAAGTTCCATCAATTTTCATGTAGGGTTCTACGTATCTCCCGGTAAACTTTGGCATAAGCTGCATGAAAGCAACGAGATTATAATTTTGATTTTTTTCCTTGAATTCCATTCTGTATGGAGAACGCTTCATAGAATTTTTTACCAGTTCTGCCTCACTTTTCTTTAACCCCTTGGAAACATCTAACTTGCCCCACAAGCTACTATGACTATCCACAAGATATCCTTTTAGGTATTTTTGGGGGAGACTCTCTTCTACATCTGCCCAATAAAGTACATCCCTAAAAAGGCTTCCAACAAATCCAGAGTCTAAAAAAACCAAAGCAGGGCCATTTTTTAATCTCTCATCGGTGATTCCCAAACGATTGAAATAACTCTTTCCCAATAATTGATTTTCGTCAGAGCGTTCGATTGCCCAATGCATAGAAGTGCTGGTTTTTAATAGATGTAGCCTCTCTGAAATCCTGTTTTCATTGGCCTGTCCGATTCCCCAAAGCGCATCATAAAGAAGTTCACAGTCTCTTGCAAATGCATAATAATCCGGTCTCTCTTTCTCAGCCTTTGAAAGCAGGTCAGATACAGCCCTTTCCAAAAGAGGCATCATGGAGGCATGTACATTAAAAATTTTACGCAGAACTTTCCTGTCTGTTGGATAATCAATTTGCTTTGCAACCCTGAAAATTTCATCTTCACAAACACTCAAAGCCTGCTCTGATGACGGGCGCTCCTTAAAGTTCAAAAGGATTTTCTCAGAAAGAACCGTAGTTTTCATAGGCCAAAACTGCCAGTCCAGTTTATAAACTTTCTTGCAATCGTGCCTTACAATCATATTGTTCAATCCACGCAACGTTTAAAAACTACCCCCCCTATACAAATCCATCAGAAGAATACTAAGCATATCACGCTTACTTGTCACATTCAATTCATATTGGAAGGCTTTAGTGAAAAGCTGAAGTATTTTTCTAGAAAATCCATAAGGATTTTGCAAATTAAACATAAGGAGAAAAAATGGCAAAAGTAAGTCCAGTATCAATAAAATACATGATTCATGCCACACTGAATGCAGAAGGCGCTCTTGAAAAGCCTGATGTAATAGGCGCTCTGTTCGGGCAAACTGAAGGACTTTTAGGGGCCGATCTTGAAATGAGAGAGCTCCAGAAGGAGGGTAAAATCGGAAGGATTGAAGTTGACCTTGAAAGACAAGACAAAAGAACTCTCGGGATAATAAAGATTCCGACAGCACTTGACCAATCTGAGACCGCCTTGATTGCAGCTGCACTTGAGACGATAGAGAGAGTGGGTCCATGTGACGCACAGATAGAAATTGAAAGAATTGAGGACGTGCGAGGGAACAAAAGAGATTACATACTTGAAAGGGCAAAAAAGCTCATGATAGGTATTGAAGGCTCAACAGACTCAAGGGACATTTCGAACCAGATAAAAGACTCCACAAAGATTGCAGGTGTGAAGGAGTATGGCGAAAGCAAGCTTGCATACGGCGGAGATCTGGAGAGCAAAGAACTGATTGTTGTCGAAGGAAGAGCTGATGTCGTGAATTTAGTGAGAGCAGGGATCAGTAATGTTATCGGGATGAATGGGACAAAGCTTCCTGACGAAATCAAGGAACTCGCGAAGACAAAAGAGATAACACTCTTTGTTGATGGAGACAGAGGCGGAAAGCTCATCGCCCAAAATGTCATGGATAACGCCGACGTGAAGTATATAGCAACGGCACCTGACGGCAAAGAAGTCGAAGAATTGACTTCAAAAGAGATTTTGATGAATTTGAGAAAAAAAGTCCCCGCAAAGGACTTTTTTTCCGCTTTTGACAAAAACTCACGATTTTCTGGTAAAAATGCCAGACCTGAACAGGTTGAGGCAGTTGAATTCAATGATAACAATAAAGAAAGGTTAAGGAAAATCTCAAAGGAGATAGAAAAAAGTGGAAAAGCGGTAGCAGTAGATAAAAATTTCGATGAGATAAAAGGGATGTCTGCAAAAGCAGTTTCAAGAGCTCTTAGGAGTGTAAAAGGAGCTGTCGCCCTTGTAATTGATGGCCCAGCAACTGGAGCAATAGTTGAGGCCGCTGAAGAAGCAGGCATTCAGGCCATAGTCGCAAAAAACTTCCAAACAGCGGATACAAAGATAAAATTACTGAGCCTTTAAAAATTAAAAGTTGAGGGAATACTTTTTATTATTCAAGAATTTTAATGTATAAGAGGATCATAAACAGAAATGCGAAAACAAGGGTTATCAACCAATTTACCCATGGAAATATGGAAAGTCTCAAAGTGATTCATAACCCATTTGAATCACAATTTAATGCCGTCGGACATATTTAAATTTAAAGAGAGTTGGTTAAGTATTTAAACCCCTTTGACTATAGTTTTTAAATGAAAAAAGTCAGTGCAGGAAGGGTGATAGTGCCTGTTTTTGCGGCGATATGCGCTTATTTGTTTTTTGAGTATGCCCTCCTTGTATGCACACCCTCAGTTCCGCAGGTATGTAAGCCCCAGTTCTCTTTTATATCAAATATATTCTTCGGGGTGATTATAGGGATATTGACTTATCTTGTTTACGGACTTTTAGAGAGAAAGAAGATCTAAAAGTCAGGAACAACCAGACCTTACCATTATGATATTTGGTTTTTATTCTGAAATCTCTGCTGCTTGGCTGTGGCCGGATGGTTTCTAAAATATAATGCAATGAATTATTATACAATCTGCCTACTTCAACTATAGCTTCTCCTTTCTTTTGATAGTCTTCACCATTCATTGAATTAAAAGAATCCCTCTATAAAATTCTATCAATGGTTCATTAGCCTGTAAGTACGATCAAGGTATCTATTTTTGTACCCTAGCAGGAAATATGCATAACAATTAAGTATTCCATAATTGATGCTCCAAAACCCTTATAGTAATATTTAACCATCAAATTGGCCTTTTTAATCAAAGAATCCGGGTTTTCCATAAAATCAACCAACCGCAGTTTTAAAATTGTGTGCCGCCGGAAGTTCGGATTTTTTTGGATTTAGTTTTATAAACCCGAAAATTATAGGTTTGGCTATGAAATACCCTCTCGTGCTTTGGGACATTGACGGAACGCTTTATGATCCTTTAGTTGACTGTTCAGAAGGGGAGGAAAACCTGCCAAATCAGAAAAGCTTAAGTGGCATTACAAGGGCCAATCTTAAGTTGTGGGTCCCGTACAAAGGCTTAACCGAGCTCTTGAGAAAAATACCAAGATGCAACCAAGGCATAATCTCGAACGGATATAACCTCCCACAAAGAAATAAAATCGCGCTCCTTGGACTCGAGGAATGCTTCAATACAAGTTTCATGTTCATCTCAGGGGGAGAAGCGGAAAGACTTCTTAACCCGGCATATGGCAAGGCAAAAAGGCACGTATGGGCTGTCGACAACATGATGCTTGTGACTCAAAAACCTGAAGCGTACATGTTCAAAAGAGCTCTTCAGATTTCCGGTGTGAAAGCCGAAGAAGCAATTATGATCGGAGACCATTGGACAGACATTGCAGGGGCGCAGAAAATAGGCATGAGATCCGTTTATATAAAAGGGAATGAAAAACCTGATGAGATAAATCCTATTAAGGAAGGGAAGATTATTCCCTATGCAATAGTCAATAAGGGAGACATAAAATCTCTTGAGAAGCTTTTATTTTAGGCTAACCCTCGCCTCCCTTTGTTTTTACAAGCAGTGGCGCGGGAAACACTCATAGAAAGCAGGATTGGTTAAAAGTGCGGGAATGCAGAGAGACGGGCTCATAAAGATAATTATATGTAACTGCACGTCCAGACGCTGCGGGAAATAATTGCCACTTAATAATTGGTCAATTTTGTCATCACCATAAAGTTTATAAATAAAATAAACGACCAAAGACTAACGAAAAACAATGTTTTTCGGAGAATTAAATAAAGCAAAAAACAAAATGGATAAAAAAAACCTGGTGGTTACTTTATGTACATTTGCTTTAGCTGTGTTTTTGGTAGCAAGCGTCAGTGCTACTGGCCTAGCTTCAAACGCACAGGTTACAGTAAACGACATACAGGTTCAGAGCTTTAACGGCACTACGACTGTAACTCCCAACAACCTTTCAGTTGTTGCTGGCAGCCAGATAACAGTAAAGGTTTACTTTACATCCCAAGTTAATGATACTAATGTTTATGTTAGAGCAACACTTGGTGGCCAGTCAACCGTTACGCAGCAGACTCCGATTTTCGATGTTGAGCAGGGTTACAAATATACTGAATTCCTGACTTTGAATGTCCCTTATGACCTTCAAAACCAGCTTTCAGACAACCTTAGGCTCCAGATTGAAATCAATGGGGACAACTATGAGACCACCCTTAATAATGTCTTATTGAGGGTTCAAAGGCCTGCATATAATGTTGACGTTGAGTCTGTGACAACTCCAAGCACCATAAATGCAGGGCAACAATTCCCTGTTGAGGTCGTCTTGAAGAACGTCGGATACAATGAACTTAATGATGTTTATGTATCTGCGGCAATAAGCGAGTTGGGTGTGGTTCAGGGTCCAAAATGGTTCGGCGACCTTGTGACACTTGACAACTGTTCCGGAGAATGTAATAACCAAAATACCGCTGTGGGGGACCTTTATTTAACAGTTCCTTACAACGTGAAGTCAGGTGTTTACACCTTGCAGGTTCTTGTACAGAACAACGATGTGACATCTACTGTGACTAGGCAAATTGTAATTACCAACAGCGTCCCTGATACTGTTCTTGTTGCAAATCCTCAACAGACTGTTTCTCCAGGTGAAACTGCTACATACAATGTCCTTCTTGTAAACCCAACAGACAATGTCAAGGTTTACACAATAACTACGGACAGCAGCAGCATAACACCTTCACAGTCTATTGTCGCCGTTCCGGCAGGATCAAGCTCAACAATCACAGTGACTGGAAGCTCTGATACACAGGGAACACAGACTTTCAACTTGAATGTCTATGACGGAAGCACTCTTGTCAAGACAGTCCAGTTGCAGATGGATGTTACTGGAAGCTCTACATCAAACACAGTTGTTGTTTTGACTGTAGTCCTTGCAATAATCTTCCTTGTACTTTTGGTAGTTCTGATTGTACTTTTAAGTAAGAAGCCAGAAAAAGCGACAGAAGACTTCGGTGAAAGTTATTACTAACTTTCCTTTCTTTTATTTTTTTATTTTTTAACGGCGGGGCGACCCGAAAAAGCCCCTTTATTTTTTAATTAACAACAATATGAAAAACAAAAAACCTGGAAAAGGAATAATCGAAATAACATCTTACGGAAAAGTCGGAGACGCAAAAAAAGGCTGGGGATATTGCGCAATATACTGCGGTGACACCAGAAACGCGGGTTTTAACTTGATAACATATAGCAATAGAATCGAATTCTTTGACGGATTCTTAAAGCTGTCTGAAGAAAATTACAACAAAGAATGGAAATTATTCGGACTCGGCAGCCTTGATGACCCAGAAAAGGCAGATAGGAAAGCGTATGAAAACGCAAAAGTCAGCCTTGTGAAAAAAGTGGAAAATTCCGGCACACCTTATGGGATTGAAATTAAAGTTATTGACAGGACAAAATGGGCAAAGCAATCTAAACAAATTGAAATTGATTTCTTAAATAAAAATGATTAAAATGGCAAGAGACATTGAAGTAAAAATATGGGAAGATGAAACCGGAAAGCCTATCCTTAATCTCACCCCTATGAAAAATAAGGTGGTCAATCTCAGGAACCAGTATGAATACGATAATTTAATGAAAATATATGAAACCGGCGGGATGAAATGGACTATGAGCAAAAAGAAGCCGACGGAACTGAATTTGTGGCCAAAACTTAAGGAAAATACCTGTATAACCGCAGATTTTTCATTCGAAAGCAAAGAATTTACCTATGGAAACACGAAATTTTATATTAATGAAAACACGGAGATAGTTTCATTTGAAGAGTACATTAGAGCCCAGGCGATCAGCCCACATAAAGCCTCAGAAATAAATTCATGGTATGAAAAATACGGAATTACAAGAGAAAGCAAAGGCACATCAGACTTTCAGACTGATCACTTTTGAGATTCCATCGTGCATTGAAACCCCGTAAAGATTTGTTGCACCTGTTATTATTTCATCATTATGGGTGATGACTATATATTGCCCTTTTTCCAGATATTTTCTCAGCAATCCTGCAAGGCGCTCCGAGTTTCTCTTATCAAGCGCGGCATCAATCTCATCCAAGACATAAAATTGATAAGGCTTCAGCTCCTGAATGGCAAAGATTAAAGAAAGAGCAACCATCGTCTGCTCACCTCCTGACAAGGATTTAACATCAAAGTATTTTCCATGTCCAGTTTTCACTATAACATCAACTCCTCCTTCAAACGGCTCTTTTTTGTTTTCAAGTTCAAGGAAAACCTGGCCTTTTGTTGATATCTGAGAAAAATTCCTTGTAAAAATCTCATTTAGTTCCGTCAGCGTCGCAAGGAAGGCCTTTTTCTTCTTGACGTCGATTTCGTGAATTATTCTCATAACCCCCTCCTTTTCCTTTTCAATTGACTCTGCTTTCTCCCTCACAACTTCGTATTCCTTCTTGAACTCATCATAAACCTCAAGGGCCCTCATGTTGACGGTTCCCAACCGGATAAGAGTCTCTTCTGCCTTTCTTAGCCTCTCAGATAAAACTTCGATATTAGCCTTGATTATCTCGGACTCTGGATAATCAAGTATTTCAGTTTCAAGATTCTCAACCTCCGCATCTTTTTTGGCTTTCTCTATTTTGAGGTTATTAACTATCTGCTCAGCATTGTAAACAAGGTTCCTTTTCTCAACGAGATTCATCTCGCCATCCCTGATTTTCTGCTGTATCGCATCTCTCTCCTCAATGTACCTCCTGGCTTTCTTTATAAGCTCCTCCTCCTCTTTCCTTTTAGTTTCAAGCAATTTGCCTTTTTCAAAAAGCCCATCTTCTATGGATCTGAGCTCCTCTTCAAGTTCTTCCTTCTCACGTGAAAGTTGCTTTAATGAAACCATTGCGCGATCAAGCTCCCTCTGCTTGAATGCAATCTCTGAAGACAGGTTTTCTTTATTCCTCAGGGAAATCTCCTCCATTTCAAGCCTTAGGGTCTCATATTTCTCTTCCACATTTGAATTCTCGTCAAAATTATCCTCAAGTTTTTTTCTCGCTTTTACGGCTTCGCTTATTTCACCCTTAACTTTTTCCTCTTTTTCCGATAAACTTTTTATTTGGACATTTTTGTCATTGATAAGCCTTATTTTTACAAGATCATCCTGTCTTTTCCTTATTTCTGAATTCAGCGATCCAATCTCACTTTTAAGAGCTTCACAAGACGCATGTATGCCTGATGATTCCTTTTTTAAGGAGGATATCTCCTCTTCAAGTGATTTTATTATAGGCTCAGCTTCCCCTCTTATAGAGCTGATGTGCTCCCTTGTTATTTTACTTTTACAAAGTGGGCATATATCGAGCTTTCCAACTTTTTCAATAATTTTCCTGTTCTCATCTATCTTGGATATGTCCACTGAAATTATTCTGTCAATTTCCATGTTGCGTTTTTCAAAAGACTCCAGAACTCTTGATTTTTCCGCAAGAGATTTCCTGAGTGCTTCGACCTTGCTCTCATCGGTCCTCCGGTCAAAAAGCTCGGAAGAGAGCCTGTCAAGCTCATGAAGGACAAATTGCGATTCACCCACATAATTCTGCAGTAGGCCCTTTTTGTCTTCAATCCTCTCTCCGAGAGATTTAAGCTCACTTTTTTCCATATACCTTTTCTTCCTAAGTTCCTCAAGATTCTCAAGCCCCGCCTTCTTAACCGCAAGCTCTTTTTGTATCCTTTCTATTGTCGGGGACTCATTCTTCAGGCTGTTTATAGAAACCTCATTCTCTTCCATAGAGGTCTGAAGGCCAAGCTTCTTTCTTTCTATATCCTTTAACTTCTTCTCATGATTCTCTTTTTTCACCGAAAATCCTGCAAGGTCCGCCCTTAAATTGGAAATTTCACGGTTCAACTTCTCCTGCTCAAGTCCTGTCTGGTCCTGGATTTTTGAGTTAATCTGCGAAACTTTGCCCTCAAGACCCTCTATCTCCCCTTCTATGGCCAAAGTGTCCTTTTTTATCTTATCAACTTCCCTGATTTTCAAGTCAATATTTTTTAAGAGATCCTCATCCTCTTTCTTCTTCTTTGATAAATCTATAAAGATTATACTTTTCTTGAATTTTCTTACATCTTCCTCTAGCTTCTTATGCTTAAGCGCTATTTCTCTTTCTTTTTCAATAGTTTCAAGATAAGCGCTTCTCTCCTTAAGAATGGCACTCACCTCCTTGAGTTTTTCTTCCGTCTTTTCAAGCTCCTTGAGTGACTTTTCTTTCCTTGACTCATAAATAGATATTCCGGCCACCTCTTCAATTATCGCTCTTCTCTCGTCGGATTGCATTCTGACAAAGTTCTGTATTTCCCCCTGCAGGACTATGTTGAATCCATTTGGGTCCATGCCTGCTTGAGCAAGAAGCGACAGAACTTCTTGCCTGGTTTTTGTCTCGCCGTTTATCTTATAAATACTCTGCCCGTTCTTTCTGACTATCCTTTTTATTGAAATCTCCTTTTCATCCATATCAAATGCCCGGTCTTCGTTATCAAAGAATATCTCAACGTGGGCCTCTTTTGCCGGCGCTGCAACTTTGGTTCCAAGAAAGATAAGATTTCCGGCTTTTGTGGCCCTCATGGACTTGGCGCTAAGCCTCCCAAGGACAAAGCATATGGCATCTGAAATATTGCTTTTCCCCGAGCCGTTAGGGCCGAGGACGACATTTATTCCTGAAGTGAATGGAAGCTCAGTCTTCCTCGCAAAGCTCTTGAAGCCAGACATCACCAGCTTTTTAACATAGGACATAGGATATAGAAGAGAAGCCGGTTTTTAAGATTTTCAGGATGCAGGTGAACATTATATTTCCATTTTTTCACCTGGGCACGCAAGGCTCATGTAGTTATCAATTATCCTCTTAAGATTTTTTACTGGCTTCAAATCTCCCATTTTATAGTTCCAAATCACATATTCATATTTTTTGCTTCCATCTTTATTCACTATGCAATCTTCAAAAATATCGTAATCTTTTCTTCTCACGAACCTGTAAAGCTTTCCGAGAGAAAGAAAAGCATCTGTTTCTTTTTCGAATGGCCCAAAAGCATTCTGGTCAAAATGGCGGATATCAGTCCATTCCAGGTGTTCTTTTTTCATAACAGAAATTTTGTCTAAAGACTTTCCGAATTCGGGAGCGAGAGCAAGTTCAAACAGTACATAATTACCTTTTTCCATTTTCTTTCCTCAAAATTTTCACTAAATTGGATTTGGAAAATTCCTCAAGGCTCATACGGGCCAGTTCAGGCAAGAATTCGGAGCCATATTCTTCGAAAACGCGAACATGCTTTTTATGATACTGCATATAAAGAGCTAGATAAGATTCACTAAGATCTTTCGTATTTCTAAAAATAATATCTGGATAAGCTCCGACTAAATCCTTAAGCTCAAAATAATAATTCACTTCTTTCTTTAGGAAAAAGCAATCAATTTCATATTTTCTCATTTCCGGATTTATCTGACTATGAAGATATTGGGAAGTTGAGTAAATGAAAGGATCCAAAAAATCCTTATGAGATTCGTAATCTTTCTTAACATAAAACATATTCCTTAAAAAGTCATATCCATAACTTGGAATATTATTCCCAGGATAATCGTTCTCTCCAAGCCCCCTAACTATGATCGGATTCTGGAATTTCCTTGTTTCCTCCTGCGAAACACCAAAGAGCGGAGCTAACTTAAATTTTGTTTCTTCAATTTTGCTAATTATTAATGAAGTTTGCATTTTCTATAAATCCGGCCCATAAGGATAATATTTATCCATTATTTTTTTCAGATTACGTATTGGCTTGAATTTTTCAATCTCTGAAAAGTAAAGAAAATATTCTATTTTCCTTGGTCTTGAGTCGGAAAAATAAAAGCTTCTTTCTTTCCTTACAATAAAGCTCCTTTCAAGACTGCACTCATAATTTTTTTTAAGAGAGAATCTATAATGATTCCCCAATGAATGAAATGCGTCTTGTTGACTCTCAAATGGTCCGAAGATATTTTTCACGAAAGATTCTATATTTTTTAGAGCCAAAGATTTTCCATTGAGAAAGGAAACTTCATTAAGCAAGATGCCGTGATCTGGAACAATTATGAATTCATACAAAAAGATGGGATTCTGTTTATTTATCATACATAATCTATTCCGCAAATCTTTAAAAACAATTCAGCACTTTTCACACCATATTAGAGTTAAAATGATAGAAGAGTTAAAAGCGGTCGGGTTAGGACATTATGAAAGTAAAGTAATGGAAGTTCTGATGAATGAAAAGTTAAACCTTAGAGAATTGAGCAAAAAGTCCGGCGTCCCGTTCGGGAAAATTTATTCCATTGTTAAAAATTTAAAAAGCAAAAGGCTTGTCAAAGAGACTAACTCGCGCCCAAAGTTAGTTTATATTGAGAACGCTTCCCAGATGATATCAAAACTTCTCAAAGAGAAAGAAGATAACGAAAGGCTAATAATGGAAAACCTTCACAGCCTTGCTACGGAAATAGACAAAAGCAAAAACAAACCCCAAAGATTCTTCCAGATCGGAACAACCGTACAGGATAATAAAAAGATACAAGCCAGAAGCTTTACTGAGGCAGAGAATGAAGTCCTACAAATACTCAATATCCACCACAAGCCCGAATCAAACAGGGAAAGTAAAACTGTCTGGGAAAAAGAAATTGCCAACGCTGTCAAGAGAGGTGTCATTTTCAGGTCAGTTTATCCAAGAGGAACCAGACTTCCAAAGATTCTCCAATATCTCAACAAGAGATATCCCACTAAATTTCATGTGGGAAGGCTTGATACAGATTTTACAAGGTGCGACATAATAGACGAAAAAAAGGTCCTGATAAAAATGGTATCCCCCGACGCAGTAAACTTTGGGGGGGTGATTTTTGTTGAGAATGAAGATCTGGCCCAAAATTTGAAAAAGATATTTGAAGAAATATGGGAACAGGCGGATTAATTAGGATTATTAAATCTCAGAGAGGGTTATTATTTTATAACTCATCTGGTGATATTCCTTTTCACTACCATAACCAATTGTTAAATCCCCTGGTATCTGGTCAGTATGCTGTGGCCCGGCATCAAAGCAAAGGTCAGGAGAATATTTTACAACGCCTGAGATAAGCAGTTCGGTTGGTTTTCTCCCTCCAGCAAATGTCATACCCGCAATTTCACATACAAGCAAGTAATCCATAGCTTTCCCGAAGTCCCCTGGTTTTACGGCAACTCTGGAGATGAAAGGGACTTTCATCCCTCCGCTCTCTGACTCTCCGGAAAACGCTTTTGAAACTAAAGTATTTTTCATAGATATCCAAAGCAGCCGGAGTTTAAAAACCTTACTGTTTGTTATTCCTCAATAGGAACAACATCAAAAATTCAGTTCTATCTGAACTAGTTTTTCGCAGGCCTCCTCCCAAGTAGACCAAGATTTCCTAAATAAATCATCGTTTTTATATTTCAAAGCAAATTTCTCCACAAAACGCATCGTGAGCGGGTCAGTGCAATATCCAGATCCTATCTCTTGCCCGTACTTTTCCTTCAAAAGATCCATCCTCCTCTCCCGTTCTGCTTTTGCAAGTATTGAGGCCGCACCAACAGACAGATAATTCCTATCAGCCTTATGTTCTATAATCAAATCAAGATTAGAAAGATTCTTTATCTTGGGCTTCAGCAGATTTGTCCAGCTTCTTATGCCAATAGACGGGCAGTCAATTATCACTTTTATCCTCTCTTTTCCCGTATTTATTTGGTTTATGATTTCAGCAAATTTATCTGCTTCCAGACTTGTCAGCTTCGAACCGTCCTTTACGGCTCCATCTATTTCTCCTGTCTCGCACACGACTATCTCAAAAGCTTTCGCAATCTTCTTTATCTCATTTTCAAGGAATCCCCTCCTGTTTGGAGTGACAAGTTTAGAATCTTTGACCCCCAGTCTCCTCAAAGTTATTTCATCTTTTTTTTCTACAAGGCAACCTGCAAGGACCATGGGCCCCATAACTGGGCCTCTTCCGGCTTCATCGAGACCAAGAATTAAATCTCCCATCTGGCAAAAAAGTTCCTTGAGTTTTTAATGATTGCGGGGAAAATGTGTGTAAAACCTTGCATAAAAATTTTGATTGAATGTTTGAGTAGATCACAAAGTGAGCATAGATTCCAAAAAGATATAAAGGCATTTTCCCTGTTACTTTCGGAGAGGTGATTTATGCAAAAGCTCGACAGAAGGATAAGCCCTAAGCATTTCCATGTGACCATCTTCGGAAGTGCCAGAATACAAAAAAACGATCCAGTGTACAAAGAAATCTATAAGCTTGCCGAGATGATCGGAAAAAGAAATTGGGATGTAGTCACAGGCGGCGGACCAGGAATAATGGAGGCTGCAAATTTGGGTCACAGGAAAGGAAATATTGGAAAAAACGCGCACTCAATAGGGTTGGGCATAAAACTTCCTCATGAACAAAGATTCAATACAGGGGTTCAGTTTTACCAGGAATTCAAAATTTTCTCAAGGAGGTTAGATAATTTTATGATGTTTTCAAACGCGATAGTCATCGCTCCTGGAGGGGTTGGGACCCTTCTTGAATTTCTGTATTCATGGCAACTCATGCAGGTAGGAGATACCTGCCATATACCTATAATAATCTTCGGGGATATGTGGGATGGACTTCTAAGCTGGCTGAAAAAAGAACCATTAAAAAAAGGATACTTTGAGGAAAAAGATTTCAAACTCTTATACTATGCGAAAAGCTCAAAAGAAGCAATAGAGATCATAGACAAGGCTTATGAAATGTGGACAAAAGGCGACAAGACGTTTTGTCTGAATTATAAAAAATATAAAATAAAATGATCAAGATCTTAAAAGCAAAAGTTGAGGATTCCGAAGAGTTAAGGAAACTTGAAACAAAAATCTGGGGTGAAGAGGTTACAAATAAGTATGACCTTCCGGAGATGATCAGGTTTGGCTACGCTTATATTGCAAAAGACGGCAAAAGAATAATAGGAGGCATCTACGCAGATAAAACCAAAGATAACAGAATTTATGTTTATGATTGGGTTGTAGATGAAAAATATAGGAGGGAAGAAATCGGGGAAAAGTTGTACAAGAGACTTACATCAGCGACAAAGCTTCCTGTAATAACCTTTCTTGATCCTAACAACGTCCCAACTATCGAGGCCCACAAAAAGATGGGATTTAAAATTTTGAGAAGAGTGAAAAACGCTTACGGGAAGATTAAAGGACTTGAAGGAGGCTACAGACTTCTCGTTGAATTAAATAAAAAATGAAAATAATAATAGGAAGCGATCACGCGGGATTTATTTACAAAGAAAAAATAAAAAAATGGCTTTCAAAAAAAGGTTACATCGTCGAGGATGTCGGACCTTTTGAGTATAAAAAAGACGATGATTACCCTATTTACACGATACCCCTTGCTGAGAAAGTCGCAAAAACAAAAGGCTCGATGGGTATTATAGTAGCCCTCACTGGAATAGGCGAAGTAATTGCAGCAAATAAAGTAAAGGGCATACGAGCAGTTTCATTCACAGGAAAAGCCAACAAAGATTTCCTAGAAAAATCGAGAATTCACGATAATACAAATGTACTATGCTTCGGATCTAAGTTTGTGACCCTCGCGGAGGCAAAAAGAGCGATTTTCATATGGCTAAAGACAGATTTCAGCAATGAAACAAGACACAAAAGAAGACTCAAAGAGATTTCAAATTATGAGAGAAAACACTGGAAGAACTGACTATGAGAAAGATAATCCCGACGATCTTCGCCCACAACAAAAAAGAATTTGATGAAAGATTCAAAAAGCTACTCCCGATATCCAAAGATTTCCAGATTGATTTCATGGATGGGAAATTTGTCAAAGGAAAATCCGTGAAGATTCATGACATTCCGGATTTAAAAAAATACAAGAAAAGCTTCGAGGCACATTTGATGGTAACAAATCCCGAAAAAGATATAATAAAGTTAAAGAAGAAGGGCTTCAAAAAAATCATTTTTCATATAGAATCCACAAAAAATCCCGATAAAGTTATTAATGAAATAAAAAAATTGGGGATGAAATGTTTCATTGCTGTGAATCCTGAAACTAAGATGGATGCAGTCTTTTCACTAAGAGAAAAAATCAACGGGGTCATGTTCATGGGTGTGCACCCAGGAAAAGAAAACCAGAAGTTTATACCAGAGGTGTATAAGAAAACTTTATTATTGAAAAAGAAATTCCCAAAACTTCCCATCCAAGTCGATGGCGGGGTAAACGAGACTACGATAAGAAAGCTCAAAAATATCGGAGTGAATATAGCAAACACAGGTTCTTATGTAAATGAAGCGAAGAACCCCAAAGAAGCCTTGAAAAAGCTGAAAAGAGAATTTATTTAAACAGGTTATCTTTCAAGTGATCTATTCCACCAAATTCTTTTACTTCAATTAGTTTAATCTTCTTTCTTATTTCGGGTCTTACATGGAAAATTGACATTTCACTTCTCCCGCTTATACTCTCACAATCATCTTCAACCAAGAAGTCCGGAACTTCCTTCTCGATTATGTTGGAATAGTTCTCCTGATTTTTCCTGAAGAGTAATCTGCCTGCGGGAAAATTATTTTTATTTAGGACATTTTTTATTTCTTTAATCTCTTTGAGCTTTCTCCTTGAAGTCAAATAAAGAATGTCAAAACCATTTCCTTTCCAGAGGTTTACTTTACTCGCTGCATTTCCTATTGGGATATAAGAATTATAATCTTTAACAGAACTCTCTTTATTTTTAACCTGCTCGACAATCTCTTCTCGCTTACGCCCAAGTGAGTTCTTGTGCATAAGGATTGTTCCTTCTGTAAAAATGAGAATTTTCATATATTCAAGATTTTCCTTGCGGCTTCTGCTATCGCATCTGCGTCAATTTTGTATTTATGAAGGAGTTTATCTTTTGGCCCCGAGTGAGGTATTCCCTGCACAAAAAGGTGACTTATTAGTATTCCGGAACCTTTCAATGCGTCTGAAAGCATCTCTCCTATTCCCCCTTCACTGTGGTGATCTTCGGATATGACAATCTTCCCGCCGTGCCTTTTCGCAAATTTTATAAATTTTTTAGAATCAAAAGGTTTTATCTTATACAAATCAACTACCGCGACTTTTTTCCTTTCAGATTCAATTTTTTCATAAGCTCTGAGAGATTCATGGAGAGTTATTCCCGATCCGACTAAAACTGCGCGATCTTTTCTTGATTTTTTCAGGATTTTAAAATTCTCAAGCCCGAATACTTCGGAATTTTTGTAAATAACCGGGACTTTAGGCCTCGTCGTGCGGATGTATTTTATCCCTTTAAGCCCCCCGCATAAGAAAAGAAGCTTCTCAGCAGAAACAGCATCTGATGGGTAGAAGATAACAGAATCCGGAAGAGTTCTAAAAAGGGCTATATCCTCAAGTCCCATCTGTGATGCCCCGTCTTCCCCGATTGAGACTCCTGCATGGCTTCCGCATACAGTGAAATCTGCCGATGACAATGAAGCCATCCTCAGCTGATCATAAGCCCTGGTAAGAAAAGCAGAGAAGGTCGATGGGTAAGGTGACATCCCTTTTTTATCAAGGCCTAAAGACAAGCCAATCATATTTTGCTCAGCAATGTAATTTTCTATGAACTGGCCTTTTGTCTCAGGGCACTTTTCAACATATTCAGAGAATGTCGAATTCCCTACTTCAGAGTCGATTGCGAGGACGGTTGAATCTGATTTGGCAAGCTCGAGGAGGGCCTTTCCGTATGCTTCCCTTGTTGAGACCTCTTCCCCTACCTTATAATCTGCAGATTTCAGTCTCCGGGTTTTCACCTTATAGCTTGTCTTTTCTGGATATTTCGCCTTTATTTTTGGCATATTCTTTTGAGGTATCTCCTCTAAAGCCCTCTCAAGCTCGGCTTCTGAAAGGGACCTTCCATGCCAGCCATTCTTTCCTTCAATAAAAGAGATACCTTTCCCCTTGACAGTCCTTGCAAGTATTACAGACGGCTTCTGTGAAAATTTGGCCTTTTTCACCGCACTTATGAGTTCAACTATACTATGACCGTCAACAACCATGACCTCCCACCCAAAGCTCCCAAACTTATCCTTATAATCTTCAAGGTTATATCCTGACATGGTTTCTCGCGTCTGGCCAAGTCTATTTACATCGACAATCGCAATTACATTATCAAGATGATAATAAGAAGCAAAATTCATAGATTCATATATCGATCCTTCAGCAAGTTCAGAGTCTCCCATGAGGACGTACACATAAGATTTCCTTTTCTGGATTTTCATCGCAAGAGCCATGCCCAAACCTGCAGACAACCCTTGCCCAAGTGAGCCTGTAGCGACTTTTATCCACGGTAACGAACGCGGAACAGGATGGCCCTCCAAAGGGCTCCCGATAGACCTTAAAGTCTTAAGGTCATTATTTATGCAACCGGCTCTTTTCAGAGCAGAATACAAAATAGGCGCGGCATGACCTTTGCTCAGGACAAACTCATCATTATCCGGGTTATCGGGATTCTTAACATCATAAGCCATCTCACTAAAGAACAAAGAGCTCACTATCTCAGCGCATGAAAGGCACGAGGACGGGTGGCCGCTGCCGGCGGACGTCGTAGAAACAAGCGAATCTCTCCTCAAAATATCTGCAACATCCTCAAGCTCGTTGATTAAGACCATTTTTCATCCCTTCTTTAAAATGAAAGGACACTATAATTTTAAATGTTATGGGAGGGGAATTCAGATTTATCTTTCAACCAAGGACCAAGAACGCTCGCTTGTCTAAATCGCCTTTGGCTGATTTATCCTGCGCTTGCTTTATAGGATAATTAACGGGAAAATTAACGACTTCAAATGATTTATCATAATAATTTTCAGCAAAGAAATCAGACAAAATCGATTTCGGAGCCAATAAAACTTTGCGCAGCAAGGAAATTTTCCGGGAGTAGTAGCGGGATACGGTTGGTCTCATCCGTCAACCAACTTTTTGTATTCGGGAACTATATCTTTCGTGAAATCCTTCATCCCTTCGGCTGTCTTAAAATGATTCACCAAAGACTCGATTATATCAAAAGGTGCAGTAATTATATCGGCACCAGCAATTATGCATTCACGGAATTCTTCCTTGTTTCTTATGCTCGCAGCGAGTATCTTCGTTTTTATCTTTTCGCGATCAAATACTTTCCGTGTCTCTTTTATTAGATCAACTCCGGAGACTATTCCTTCATCTTCGAGAACTTTTCCTTTTTTCCTCTGACCTTCAGCAGGAAAATAATCATCTTTTGAAAAACTCACACCGTATTTTTTTCTTATGAAATCATCCTCGCGTCCGACAAAAGGGCTCACAAACTTTGCTCCTGCTTTAGCGGCGAGAAGGGCCTGCTCAGGCGTGAAAATAAGGGTGCAATTCACAGGAATTTTCTTTTTGGACAATGTTTTTATTGCCTTTATGCCGTCAAAATCCCCTTCCGATGATTCATCAAATGAAGGATTGACAGGTATTTTTATGTAAACATTTTTTCCGAATCTATTAAACTTCTTGAAAAGCTCCTCACCTTCGGCGACCATTTCCTTGTAAGTGTTTCCAATGACTTCAAGACTGACTGGCTTTCCCTTCGCGACCTTCAGAATTTTCTTTATGTACTCCTCAATGTTCCCTCCAAATTCATCTGAAGCTTTTTTTATTAAACTCGGGTTCGTCGTCACGCCATCAAGAAGCCCCCAACTTTTCACTTTCTCAATCTCATTTAACTTCGCCGAGTCAAGAAATATTTTCACCATGCCATAAGGAAGAAGAAAGAGTTTATAGGAGTTTTGGCGTTGCATTCCTTAATCCCTTTATTCTGAGTATGAAATTCAGGGATAATAGTGATGATTGTAGTGACTTCTCCTGAGTTGCATTCCTTAATCCCTTTATTCTGAGTATGAAATTGTTAGCATGAAATACGAAAGAGAAATGTTGGTAAAGTTGCATTCCTTAATCCCTTTATTCTGAGTATGAAATCGAATACGGTCGAGCAACTTAACATTGATGTTAATGATGTTGCATTCCTTAATCCCTTTATTCTGAGTATGAAATCTGTCAGCCCACTCATGTTAAGGTCCCGCGGATTTGTTGCATTCCTTAATCCCTTTATTCTGAGTATGAAATAATTCGATTAGCCGGGCTTCACCGGGCCTAAGGCCCAAAGTTGCATTCCTTAATCCCTTTATTCTGAGTATGAAATTCCATTTTTCCTCAAGTTTTGCGTTCACTCTCACGTCCGTTGCATTCCTTAATCCCTTTATTCTGAGTATGAAATGATTACCGTGGAGAATCCGAACATAAAAGGTATTAGTTGCATTCCTTAATCCCTTTATTCTGAGTATGAAATTCGAGGGTAAGATTGTAAAGGAAGAAAGGAAGGAGAGTTGCATTCCTTAATCCCTTTATTCTGAGTATGAAATAAAGAGATTTTCTTGGCGAGGTATACCGCTGACGAAGGTTGCATTCCTTAATCCCTTTATTCTGAGTATGAAATCTTTAGCCGATGGAGGAAAATCATAATGGAATGTAGTTGCATTCCTTAATCCCTTTATTCTGAGTATGAAATCCTCGGGAATACTAAACTGCTGTCCGTTAGGAGTTACAAGTTGCATTCCTTAATCCCTTTATTCTGAGTATGAAATTCTTTTTCATGCTAAACAAAGATAAACATAATTTAGTTGCATTCCTTAATCCCTTTATTCTGAGTATGAAATAAAGATTTAAAAAGAGAAAAGAACTAAAAGGTGTAGCAGTTGCATTCCTTAATCCCTTTATTCTGAGTATGAAATAGCTATTGAGTATTGACTGTAATCTGTGACAGTGAAGTTGCATTCCTTAATCCCTTTATTCTGAGTATGAAATTGGTGTATATAAGGGTATCTACCGGTGGAATTTTTACGGTTGCATTCCTTAATCCCTTTATTCTGAGTATGAAATAGCATCCGAATTTAGGGGATTAAGCCTTGAAAAGCTTAAATTTTTCTTGGATTTCGGAATGTATGGTTTTTGCATTTTGTTTTTAAAGG
>JAJZAH010000006.1 GCA_021799535.1 Nanobdellota archaeon | reverse complement strand
TAATCTGACGCGTCCAAGGCTTTCAGCAGAGAAATCTATGACTACGAGCTATTTTAAGGCGATAAATAACACCGCCGTCGGAAGCTCAAGCTACTGGAGATTCTGGCTGGACATTCCTGCCGCACAGCCTGCGGGCAATTACAATAACACAGTATCGTTCGAAGGAGTTGTATCGGGCCTTGCCTGTTAATAAAAAACATTAAAAAGAGAGATTTACTTTAAGTAAAATGAAAAAAGCGGTGAATTTACTTATACTGGCATTTCTGGTTTTCTCTATTTTTCCATTAGTATCCGCGGGAGTTGGCCTCTCGTGGAGCCAGGAAAGCGCCCTTGTCCCTGAAAATTCCAACGTCTGTCTCACTTATGGTGTTTATAACCCCTGGCCAAAAGATTCTTATGTCAAGATAAATCTTTCGGAGTCTCTGCAAGGAATAGTCACATCATCCAATTCCTCTATAAATTATATTCCTGCTGAAACTTCAAGCAACGATTCAATACCTGTCAAATTTTGTTTTAGGACCCCTAAAGTTTATCCGGAGGATTGTCTTTTGTTCAATACATTCTTGTGCAGCCAGAATTGCAGTTTCCCTATAAAAACCTATTCGGGTCAGGTTGAGGTGATGGAAGTCAGCTCTTCACAGCTCAAATCAGGAGGAAGCGGCGGTTCATCGACTCAAATGTCCATTTCGGCACCTCTTAATGTGAGGGTGCAATGCATAAAGCATGGGACAGATTATTCAATAGTTTACATACTTATAGGAATCATCGCATTGGCTATACTTATATGGAGAATCCTCAAAAAGAGGTCTGCTAAGGCAGGCCAGATGAGTCAGGATAAGCCCGTGAAAACAAAATCTGCCAAAAAATAAAATTATATGATTAGCCGGATGCCCTCTGCAAAAGGTGTGAAAGGCGGTGATTAGGAATAATTAAAAAGTATTTTTCATTAATCTTTTTATGAGGTGGAAAGAATTCTCTCTCAAGTTGTTTGGGAATGAAATTGTCGCACTTGTGCTTATATTCCTTGGGATAGGGGTTGTTTTTGCCCTCCCCTTAACGGGTCTTGTCACACAAAAGGATTTCCCTTCGAACGTGAGCGTTACTCCTTTCAGAGTCCTTGCTTATACCTTCAACGGTTCTACGACAAATTTTGTAGGAAGAGGTGAAGCGACTTACTTGAATTTTTCAAATGTTATTCTTGAGAGGACAAAATATGGGAAAATACAGTTTAGTCAAAACCTTAATCTTGTTGCGATGGCGACAAACAATACAGTTAATTTTGACAGTAATGTTAACATATCGTCAAATATAATTTATGTCAACAATAATAACCTTCCTGGAATAGACAAGAGCGTTACATTGTCTTTTTATGGGATAACTTTCACTTCCCCGCAGATTTATCACGATGGGGTCCTTTGCGGTTCTGCGTGCACTTTCATAAGCTATTCAGGCGGGATATATAAGTTCAGTACTTCTTCATTTAGCGGACTTTACTTTCTTAGGGAATCTGCAAGTCACACCGGTGGCGGAGGCGGCGGGGGAGGTGGAGGTGGCGGAGGCGGGCCGACGCCAAATGGCACTAAGCCCCCTGTCGAGAAAGGATCAGATTTTATGGTCAATCCAAATTTCTTCACACTTGAAATGAACAAAGGCACATATTATCAGAAGGTGATTAATGTCACAAACAATGGGACAAATCCGCTCACAATCTCTATTGCTGTAAACGGGCTGCAGGATTTCGTGTTCCCTGAAATTACTTCGATAAGCCTGAATCCGGGGGAGTCAAAACTTGTCAAATTCGACGTGTATGTATCAGACACTGTTCCGGCTGATGTCTATGTAGGGAAACTCCTGTTTGCTTCGGGGGGTCTCTTAAGAGAGTCTGATGCAATACTGAAAGTAAATGAGATTCCGGCGCTGTTTGACATAAAGGTCAGCATGATAAAAAAATATATAGAGCCGGGAGGGACTGCCGAAGCTAATATAACTGTAATAAACAGGGGGGATCTGAGGAATTTTGACGTCAATTTAGAATATAAAGCTATAGATTTCAATAACAGAGTTTACACGATAAAGAATGAGGCTTTTGCAATCAATCAGTCTTACAATGGGGTATTCTCGCTTGAGCTCCCGAAGAATATGTCAATAGGGAATTATCTCTTCTATGCAAAGGTCAACTACGGCAATGTGAGCGCTTCCGGATACGATACTTTTGTCGTCGAGGACATTTCCACCGCTTCATGGTTTATTCTTATAATCATAGTTCTTATCGCGATGTATTTAGTGTATAGGTTATATAAGAGAAAGCAGAGAGAAATTGTCAATGAGCTTAAGAAGATGATAAAGAAAGAGGAAGAGGTAAAAGAGAAGAAATCTACCCTTCCTTTGGAAGTTCCGACGCTGCCGGACAAAATATAATCTTTCTGTTATCTTTGAAGAGTCGCCTTCTTCGCGAAGAAAATGGCATTTTTAAATCTTTTTGCCGAGGGAGAAACCTGAAAATATCATCGGGAAACCAGAAATGTTTAAATAGTTGTGTGCATAACGCAATTTTAGTAAATGAGGGGCAAGCAAGGCTTGCAGAACTTATGAAAACGGAGGAAAAAGAGGAACTCAACGAAGATCCAGATTTTGATGAAACCTTAGAGTTGCTGGATTCTGACTTTTAATTTTGCAGCGCACTTAGCGTTACATTATTATTAGAAAGGGAAAGCTCACTTTGGTTTGTCTCTACTGATACTTTTAATTCACTTGTTTTTATTTTTGGAATAATTATATTTGTAAGTTTAATTCCCAGCCCGTCCCCTATTCCCAGCCCGTCGATGCTGAGGTTTTTTACTTCTGTCCCGTCGGCATATATAATTAAGTTTCCGCCTGTTGAATTAGCAAGCCCCACATTCTGCACTGTAAGGTTCATATCCATGTAAATGCCTTTTATCGACGCTGATACATTTGATACTTTAAGATCCGGATAAGACGGAAATGAGTATAACTCATTTATCTTTGAGGGGATATCCGTTCCGAGAGTCTGTGAACAGTCGCTTACAGGATACATTATATTCTCCGGGTTTTTGGAGTGCGCAAATCCCAATGCATGCATGAGTTCATGTATCTCTATATTTGGCCTCGGGCATTGTGAATCTCTTAGTAAAAGCACTTCTCCTTTGAGGATGACATCGAAGTTATCCTCTGCTATTATCTTTATGGGGCCTCCTTCTCCTGCGACGAAAGCTTCTCCTGAAGGGATAGTTTTATAATCACAGCTTATGGCGATTTCAGGGTTTTGCGAGACAGGGTAGAATCTTAAAACAGTTAGGTTCTCCACATATATGAGCGCTTCCTCCATAGCATTCCTTCTCTCTAGAGAACAGTTGTTCTCTATCTTATATGAAATATTAGAGCTTGGGTATCTCATATTCTTGTAAAACTGCATATTGCTTGATATGTTCCCTACATTAAAGTTTGGGTTTGAGTTCTCCGTGAACCTTACCTGTCCGGATGATATGATCCAGTACAGGATTATCATTGCGACTGCTATAAGCGTGAACAAAGATAAAATGACTTTTTTGAAGTCCATTAACCCTTTAAGCCCGTTTCTTATATAAAACTTCTTGAAAACCTTGAAAACCAATAATTTATATAAAGATTTTAAGCATTAGATTATCATGGAAGGCCCTGAAGAGAAATCGTTTCTGAAAATCAATTTTTCCGTGAGCCCGTCCGATGAGCTCATGAAAAGGATTTCTTTTCCTAATTCGGAGATTAAAAGAATTGCTTTCAAGGAAAAACCGGGCTTTTTCTACAGGTTCCAATTTGAAACCTGCTTTGATTATCTTGGGAAAAAGGAGCGGGTTACGAATGCGGTTTACATCTTCAACGGCAAGCCCATAAGAGGAGACCTTTCTGAATATTCCGTCACTGAAGGGAATGAGAAGGAGGTAAAGCTGCCTGATTACAAAAACGACTATTTTATCGCGAAAGAAGAGCTCAAAAAATTAGTTCAGGGGAAAACAAATGAGATCTCCAGGATGCTTAAAAATTATCTCGAAAAAGAGAAGGAGAAAATAGAAGAGAGCTTCGTATCTGAAACCAAAAGATTCAGGAATGACTTAAATAGCATTGCGGAGAAACTTATGGAGTTCTCGAAAAGCGGCGACATAGAAAAAATAAGGGAGCAGAAAAAGCTCATTAATTCACTTAGGGAGAAGATGAACTTTGATGAGATAGAGAAGGATAAAACAAGGGCTTTACAGCTTGAGAACCAAAAGCATCTCCTGAATATTGAAAACAAGCTCGTTAAGATGACAATAATCTACTATCCCGTATATGTATTTTCTCTTGACATCTTTAAAGGCAATATAAAAAAATCTTTTACAGTGCAGTATGATCCCATTTCTGAAACAGTCTTAGGGCTTGCGTGCGAAAGCTGTTCT
This sequence comes from Nanobdellota archaeon, assembly GCA_021799535.1. Lineage (GTDB taxonomy): Archaea > Nanobdellota > Nanobdellia > Pacearchaeales > GW2011-AR1 > GW2011-AR1. The sequence continues at coordinate 37,948 of JAJZAH010000006.1, read as the reverse complement.
GATGAAATAAAAGAAGTCGTGATATGCAATTCGGGCCATGCGGTCTGCAAATACTGCACAAGAGTGTGTGATTCCTGCAAGAAAGAATTCTGCAAGAAGTGCCTTAGGAATTCATGCGACATATGCTCCAAGAAAATATGCAAGGACTGTTCCGTGAGATGTTTTAGATGTTCGAGGGTTGTGTGCAAAGATCATGCAAGGCAAGATAAACTTTCTGGTTACTTCTATTGCAGAGACTGCTCGAAAAGATGCGACAAGTGCGGGGACTTTAAGGATCCGTTCACTTTTAAGGTAAGCAAGAGAAACAATAAAGAAATCTGCGAAGACTGTTTCAGGGAAGAGACAAGGGAAAGCATCGTTGGTGGGATTTTCGAGTGACCTACACGTATCTCCATAAGGTATCTTTGATCTTTTCGTTTCCGCAAATCTCTCCCCCTTCCCACTTCACGGTGCTCAGGTACAATTCTTCGGGATCCAGACTTTTCACGAGACCGGCGATGCCAAGTATGGATTCGCCTGTTGCGATAATATCTTCTGTTATGAGTATACTCTTTTTTTCAATATCTCCCTTTAAATCTTTTTCATAACATGGGGGTACATAAGGCTCTTTGTCTGAATACTTTATTGTCGAATATCTGACGGGGATTATCCCGTCCCTTGACTTTACAAGCAATGCCGGCTCAAGCCCCCCGTTCATCACAGGAATAGTAACATCGAATTCGTAATCTTTTAAGTCAAGCATGAAATTTCTGACAGCTTCCTCTTTATTCTCCAAGTGTCTTTGGACTATCGCCCTGTATGGGTCTAAATTTATATTTTTCCTTAAAAAATTCTTAATTTCTTTTTTTACGACCTCAGATTCGAGGCGACCCTGATAGAATCCTCTCACGCCGAATTTTGCTATTTCAAGGAATTCTTCCATCGTGTGCTTTTCATGGTTCATGGGCCAGCTTTTGTCTTCAAGATCCTCAGATATCATCCTGAAGCATGAACTGGATAAATCCAAAAGCCTATTTTTGATTCTGACCGGCTCTTCTTCATTTTCAAAAGTTTCGATCCAGTCTTTATTATTCATATCTTTTGGGTAAATCTCTATTTTATAAATCTTTACGGGATTGACTTTATCGGAACCTCCGGACCCTTCCGGTACTTTTGTCTGCGGATTCCATATTAATCTTATGGCATCTGAGATATGCCTGGGATGTCCGGCAGGTAATTTTATTTATTTTGAGTCATTCTCCTTGTCAAAATCTTTGGTCCATTTATTTTTATTTGTCTTCTTGTGCAATTTCTTCCATCTCACTGCTGATGAAATAAGTATGCCTTTTCCCTGAGTAAGTCAGATAGAGGCTGTTTTTTGCCCTGCTTATTGCCACATAAAAAAGCCTTTTTTCCTCTGCCTTTTCGTCGTAATTATAAAGTTTGACCCTCCCGATTATCGGATGCTCATTATACCTTGGCGGAAAATTTAATGGGGTGCACCCGACGACAAATACCGTTTCTGCCTCGAGTCCTTTTATCGAATGTATCGTTGAAAGGGTGACCTCATCCTCTTTTGCATCTATTTCATTCCTGTTTTCACTTTTTATGACGTGCTTTATTCCGGACTTTTTCAGCAGAGCTGACAGTGACTGCAGTTCCCTGTTTGTCCTTGCTAAGACGAAAATCTCTTTCCTTGGAATTTTGGATTCTGCTATCTTGTCTTTGACAAAAACAAACTCTTCACTTTCAGAGCTGAACTGCAGGATTTTTATTTCCTTTTTTCCGTCAAAATTTGCTTCCAATCCCGGAAAGCCCATCTCTTTGATTGAGCTGTTTATGAACTCTATGATATTCCTGTTACTTCTGTAGTTCTTTTTTAACATTATAATCTGGGCTTCTGGATAGCTTTTCCTGAAGTTTATGATATATTTCATCTGCGAACCTCTCCATCCGAATATGGACTGTCTTGGGTCTCCGACGCAAAAAAGGTTCTCCGGATTAAGCACATTCAGCAATTGGGCTTGTTCTTCATTTACATCCTGAAATTCATCGACAAGTATGTGATCGAATTTTGGAGTCTTTTTTGGATGAATTTTAAAGAAATTTATTGTATCTTTAACCTGATCTGCATAAGTCCTCAACCCTGCTGATGCCATATATTTTTCCAGAAATACTATCATTTTGTGGATCATATCTTCTATTTTGTCTTCTCCTTTTTCCCCAAAGTATATCTTTTTGAATTCCTCCGCTGAAATGCCCGAGATACGGAATTTTTCAAAAACTTCAAATACATCCGATATGAAAATATTCTGAAGTTCATAAAAATCTTTTTCAGGCTTCTCCCCCCCGGAAAAATACAGCCCAATAGCTTCCGGGAGTTCCAATCCTATTTCTCCAAGAGCTCTCAGCACGGCGATGATCTTGTCTTCTTTTCCTGCAACCTTCATCTTCTTCCCATATATGATAGCTGTGTTCTTGAGGAGTATCTTTTCGCAGAAAGAGTTGAATGTTTCAACGACTGCTGTCATGCCCGACTTTTTTAATCTTCTTTCCATCTCTTCCTTGGCTTTCCTTGTGAAAGTTATGGCAAGTATCCTCTCTGACTTAATCCTTTTTAGCTTCGCGAGAAATTCCACCCTTTTTGTCAGGACCATGGTTTTTCCTGATCCAGCCCCAGCTATGCAGAGTATTTTTTGAGAACGACTGACGATGGCCCTCTTTTGGTCGTCGTTGAATCCTGACAGAAATGAATCGAGCTCCTTCAAGGATATTATCTCCTCCCGGGTTATCTCGTCTCCTGCCGGATTTGCTGCTTCACTTCGGGCTTTCCAAAGAGATTTGTTTTTACCGTTTTGGGAAACTGAAAGGACTTTTGATTCTTTGTTGAACACTGAAGGAGAAGATTCAATCAGTCCTTCATCAGACAATTTTTCTATTATATTGATTATACTGTATTTATCCATATAATCCATGGAGCCGAAACCGTCAAGGTCAAAAAGATTATTTTTCTCGATGGAAGCATTGTTGCTTTCACCATGCAGGAAATCCGCAAGCAGGTTTTTGCCGGCCGGAAAAGGGATTTGTGAGATTCCCTCCAAAACGAGCCTTTCATCGGCTGATTTATCTCTTTTATACTCTGGTATCACGACCATGAAAATCTAGAAACCCGATCTGTTTATATTCTTAACTTCTTTTTACCCTGCTTTTTATCTCTTCGGATATAGTATAGCCAAAAAAGAAGAAAATCGAGGTCAGAAGGAAACCGACTATATTCGCAACCACAACAGGTATTCTGACAAGTGTGAGGATCTGTTCTCCAAGAAAATCCGCTGCCTGTACAGGGCTCAGCAAAAGATTTTCGGACAACCCTTTTGAGAAGAAGTTCACTACGAATACCCCTATGAAATACATCAAAAAGCCGTAGAATACCTTTTCTTTCATGGGGATGCGGCTTGACATTTCACCTGCGCTTATCCGCAAAAGTTTGGGGTCATATGAAATGCTCTCTTTGCCTGCACTTGATTTTTTTGGGCTCCCTCTTTTTTGGGCCGCTTTTGCCGCTCCCATATGATTTCGAAGTCATGGGTGTTTTTAATTTTTTCTGACCTCTCAAAAGAAAATTTAATAAATCCCCTGCGTCTTGATAGATCATAAGGAGGTAACACTATGAAAAACGCTTTAGATATCATCGCTATGATCCTTGTCCTGATTGGTGGAATCAATTGGGGGCTTGTTGGAGCATTTGGCTTCAACGTGATCAGCGCCATTTTCGGTGCGGCAAGCATGGTAGGGAGCATTATCTACATTCTTGTGGGAATCTCCGCTATTTACGGAATTTTTGTTTTTTTCAAGAACTAAAAATTCTCCGCCACCTTTTAATTTGTTATTTTTAATTTTAACTGTCATTTGTAAGGAAAAAGTTATAAATCGGGCCTTTTTGTTTTTCTAATGAGAAAATTTATCACAGCAGCAGGGCTTGGAGTGCTTCTTGCATTTATGAGTCCTAATATGGGTATGAGGAGCTTGGTCGAGGGAGAGTCTCCTCCCAAAGCGGCCAGAGAACTTTATGAAAAAAGTTTTGAAGGTTTTGACAGGCTGAAACATCCTTATTTTGAGGCTCCTTATCTTTCCAAATTCAACCTTTCTGACAATGTTTCACTTAGGGACGGAAAAACGGCAAATATTGAGGTTCCTCCGCACTCCATACTTAATCTCAATTCAGGCCTCGTCAATTATTCTCCCGATTCTCTTGTGAGTGTTACATATCCTTTTAAGAGTCCTACCGTTTTCTACAAATTCGCTTACCTCTATAATAATTCCGACTCTAAAAGCAAGGCCAGCTTGTCTTATGATGATTCTGAACTTATCGTCAGGACAGACGGCGTATCGGAAGTGAGAAATGGGCCTTTTCTTGTATACTCAAAGGATGGAAAAAAGCTTGATGTCAAGAGCTTCTATGGGACAGATGATGTAGTTCCCATGAAGGTCATCCTGGAACGGGAAGGATCTCCTGAGGACAGCCTCAGATTCGTTGATGAATGGAACTATCCGCCTTACTTTGTCCTCAGCCGCTTTTCAAAAAAAGATTCTATCGACTGGAAAGATGCAAAAGAAATCCTCGGTTTTTATGAGAACCTTTATGGGGATTATTTCAAAATCAACTACAAAGCCTTAGTTTGCTCGGACCCTGTGACTCTTATAATGAAAACTGCCGGAATTGACCTCGAAAAGGAGCTTTCTCAGGCTCACATGGGCGGCAACAGCTACAGGCAGAAAAGCCCCGCGATAATAAAAAACTATATTGAAAGAATTGGTCTCTCGAAAGATATACATTTATTTGAAGGAGGCAATCTTGAGAAAATCCTGAACTCCGACAGTTATTCTGATGTGAATCCTGAAAACTTCGGAATCAAACGGTTTTATCCCGGCCAAGTGCTTCTTTTCACAAGGTTCTATAAAAATGGGCCCATGAAAGGGAAAGTCCAGAGGGGGGATGTCCACATGGGAATAATTTACAAGACAGACGGGGATATGATAAAAGAAGCTTCAATGGTCACTTCACATATGACAGAGCCGCCTTACAATAAGGACATAATGCTGACAAATGTCAACTTCAGGAAATGGTATGGTTACCTAAGAAATTACACCGGCTCGGATGAAACTCCTTACACCCTGACATACAGGGTTTATGGGATAATTGACTGGCTTGATGTGATAAATCATATCAAAAGCAGGGATAAGGATAATCTTCCGGGGGAAGACTTTGCAAAATACGAGACTCTTAAAGGTAAAGAAGTTTCATACCTGTCAAGCCAGAATTACAATTCAAATAAAACTTTGAGTCGCCGGGGGCATTAACAATCTTTCTCATCTGGCTTCCTTAAAACAAGAGACTTTCAAAGGCTTTTGATTTATAAATTGGGCTTTGTAAATAAAGTACCTCTTGTAAAAAAAGTCATTTTCTCTTTTTTCTAAGCTTTCCTTTATTACCTGCTCAATAAAGAGGAAATATCAATGTTATTGCCTTTTGCGACATGGATTTGACCTCTTTCCAAAGTCGGGATCAACATGAAGCTTTTCGTTATTTTTTCTATTCAGCAAATCGCTAACAAGACTAGCTCAATATCTATAACTTTCTACTAAAAATGAATGATTATGAAACCGAAGATTATTCCTTCCTATTATTTTATATACCAAAAGAAGTTCTTGAAAGTGGGAATGTAATATTTGACGTGACTATAAAGAAAATGGAAATTGATGTAAAGAAAGCCCATGAAATTTTTGAAGATGCTATAAGATTATTAAATGGAGATTGTCCTAAGAAAACTTGTAAATGGTGCGATGGAAGATAAAAAGACTATAGCAGAAATGAGACATGAAGTAATAGATAACACTATTAGAATAGAAATTCTTTTAGATGATATAATCCAAACAGATTTAGGTCTTGAACCTAGTTATTTCTCAGGCATAGATACAGATGGAAATGAATTAGAGTATATAGAAAATATTAACCAATTGGATAGATTCAAAAAATTCTTTTTGGAAAAAACTAATTTAGATAGGAAGTTTGAGATAATAAAGGATATTATAAAAGGAGATCCTAAGAAGATAATTCCTCAAACTTTTTGGAAAGATGCTCAAAGGATTAGGGAGATAAGAAATATTTTCGCTCATACGTTATCTCCAAGGCATCCTGAGGGTCAAACCACAGTTAAAGAGGTAACCGAAGACTTAGATTCTCAAATAAAGACTCTTAAAGGATGGGAAAAGCTATATCAAGAGCATACAAAATTATTTGATGAGGGATATAAGATTCTCTTTAATTTGTTTTATTTTCCTTCCCAAATAGTTTAATCATTTTTTGTAAAAAAAGTCAGCCCAAATGGGACTTATTTTACAAAGCCTATAAATTGGTTCTGCTCCCTTCCTAAAAGCTTATTTATATAAAGACATTGGATTATAAACTATGAAGCCTGAAGCTTATGTCTGGAAAGAGAAATTTTCAATTATAAAATCTAAAAAGGTGTATCCAAATGCTTTTGCAAATATAACCGACAAAAATGAGATAACTGTCATTGCGCAGGAATGTGAACTTGAGAAAGGAGACATTCTAGGAATAGATAAGGGATGGAGAATAATCACTTTTGATACGCTCTTACCTTTTGGGATGGTTGGCTTTTTGGCACCTATTGCCGCTGCTTTAGCTAATGAGAAGGTAAGCATTTTTGTTATTTCTGCTTTTTCAACAGACCATTTGCTTGTAAAGGAAGATAATCTTGCTAAAACTAAAAATGTGCTCAAAGAATTGGGGTTTACTTTGAATAATAAATAGAATAAAATTCTCTTACAAAGGAAGTCTTTTTCACGAATTTTTTGGAATGTGCTTTGTGCACAAGTCTAAATAAAGGGCTATTTTTTACACAGAAACTACTCTATACACAAAGCTTTCGGAATGCAAACCCTTAAAAATGGAGTGGCGATAGAATTTTATGGAGCTTACGATAATGATAGAATGGAGGGGTTAATATGAAGTTATACATAGGAAATCTTCCTTTCAGCATGAATGATTCTAAACTGAAAGAGACTTTTTCAAAGTTCGGCGAGATTGAAGAAGCAACAATCATAATGGACAAATTTTCCGGAAGGTCTAAAGGTTTTGGTTTTGTGGCTTTCAAAGATGATGAGGCTGCTAAAGAAGCAATATCAGAAATGAACGGCAAGAACGTTGAGGGAAGAGAGATAAAGGTTTCAGAATCTAAGCCAAGGGAAGAATCTGACAGGCCAAGAAGAAGTTTTGGCGGGGGAAACAGAGGCGGTTACGGCGGCGGTTTTAACGGCGGAAGAAGGAACAGTTTCGAAGGAAGAGGAAGAAGGTAAAACTTTTTTCTCTTAATTTGTTTTTTATTTTTTTATTGATTTTTAATTTATCTTTCCATACGGGAATTTCTTTTTTGAGGTATTCTCAATAGATCAATTTTTTCCTCAAGTTTTGAGTGGAGTCTCCTGATGACCTCATTTTCATACTCCTCAAGACACTCTTTATCCAGTGCCAGTTTTTTTATGCCGCCTTTTTCCAAGTACATTCCCATACTCCTTGAGCCTTGATTGTAAAGGAAACCTATCTTTATTCCGTTCAAGTGTGATTTAAAAGGCTCTTTGAGCTTTTTTAATAACGGATCGATCATCTTCCACTGGGAATGTTCGATCAATGCAAAGTATTCACTTGGTTCCACGTTCATTATGAGGTAATCTTTGTTTGCCATCATATTACTTCGCGTTTGAAATTTATAATGTTTATGTGACGTATTTAAATTGCATAATTTGATTGTCTTATAATTCGGGTTATTCGATAATCTGAATATGAGAGGCGAATTTTAATTGCAAATATGGGAAAGATTTGGGGGTGTTTTGCGCAAAAATGAAGTTTTCCGGAAGCTGAAATGATGAGAGTTTATTCAAGGGTTGACATAGATAAATATTATGATGAATCTCTGCCGGAGGATGATTTTTATGTCTCGATCATTACCGGCTTCTTGGAAAATTGGTAGACAATCTTAAACTGGAAAAACCCATTTATTCACAGTTGTTATGTCAGCTTTAAACTTTGCTGGAAGGAGACTTTGCAACTTTAACACTCATTAAAATTCTTCGTCATCCCCTTCCGGCAGTTCTTCTTCGTCCTCTTCTTCAGGCTCTTTCATGCCTTTTTTGATTTCTTTCTTGTTGCCCATGAAAGGTTTATGGGCCTATTGGATTTAAACATGTGCTGTGTAGAAGCATACGACTTGCCGGCTGTTGATCTCCGGCAACAATTATGGAAATTATAATTCTCAGCTCTTTTTTATTTTTCGGCTAATTTCCGGAGAAGCTTCTTTCAGCGAAGAAGACAAGAGCAACCATCGCCATCAGCGTTGATATGAGGTAATTTCCCCATATAGATGTTATGAGGACAACCACTGCGGAGACAGACGCGAAAACTCCCTCTTCGTATTTTGTTATACTAGGCACTTTTTTTGCCATTTTACTTATCTTAAGAAAGTCCGCTAGTATAAAAATGTTTTTTATGCAAAGAAATCATTGCTTTTTTGCTTTTCTTTTTTTTGATCTCTTTCTTTTGCTTGAGAATATAAAGAAAGTAATTATAAGCATAATTGATATCGTTATAATCAATACATCTTTAATCTCCAAGTTATACTTTGATTGTGTAACAGGTTTTGCTGCGGAATTATTTCCGGAAAGGTAATTTGATGTGTGAAAAATTCTATTGCTTGTTGTAACTTCCCTTACTGTTATATTTGCAGAGTTTCCGTCTATCCTGTTGAGCCTCACGTAAAGATCATAATAATAAGGTGAAGTAAGATTCAGATATTTTGACTCGCCAATACTCAAGATAAATCTTATTGGGTTACTTTCAACTGTTATCTCCGCTGAAGAGGCGTTCACTTTGTCTACAAACATTATGTGACTTTGATTGTCTGATAACTTAAATGATTGATAATTATATTCCGGGATTTTGACGGTGTAACCTTCGGTGATGTTATTTGTAGGCGTCAGAGCCCTTTGTGAAGGTGCTGGAACAAAAGAGCTTGAACCTCCCCCACCACCGCTTGAAGATTCTGGAGGACTATTCACAGTCAGGAGTCTTAATGTGGTATAATTCATATTTCCGGCTTTGTCATAACATTTTATGCTCCAGTTGTATTTTCCGGGGGACAGAGTATATTGGAAAGAATTTTCTCCAGAAGAAAGCGTTGAATTAGAATCTTCTGTTTTGTCATTTAACACCAAGCTGCAGCTTCCGATTTTTATGTTATCTGATATGTTGTATGAAAATGATACTTGTTGGGTGCCGGTTTTTGATGATGAGTTAGCGGGAGATATTGCCGTGACGTAAGGAGGTGTTGTGTCATAATAAACTGAATAATTTCCTGATTTAACAACTGTGTTATTTGAGGTGTTGAATGAGCAACTCCATTTGTATTCTCCTTGTGATGTGAAATTATAATGGAACTTCGAATAGTCCGAGTGGCCTGTGATATTTTCAGTTATATTATAGAAGAGCCCTGTTGAATTGTAAAGTTTGAAGGTTATTTTTGAAAGGGTCTCATTGCTGTATGAAGAATTACATTCGAAAGTTTCATTCCTGTTTGTGTAGGTATTGTTTGACGGGAAAAGGAAAAGCAACTGCCTTGACAGGGTGAAAGTCGAATTCTGGGCGGAGAATCCGACGTTTCCGTTCTCGTCAGTGTAGAAGCAATTCCATTTGTAAGTTGAATAATTCATTGCCGATAATCCGAATGATGATGAATTTTGAAATCCTGTCGAGTTTTTTGTCTTATTATAATAACTTTTTGTCGAGTTCCAAACCCGGAATGTCATGTTTTTCAAGGCTAAATCTGTTGCATTGCATGAGAATGTCTGCGTTGTGTTAGTTGAAGATGAGTTCGACTTGGGGGAGATGAGGGTGACGGCAGGGGCTTCACTGTCTATTGATAGGAGAGCGGAGTAAGTATTTATTCTTGAGAAATTTGATCCTGACGTTGGGTCAATAATATGTTTGCCTGTCTGATTTAAATAAGATTCAATTTTGGGAGGGGTTAAAGATTTATCATTTAATTTTAAATATTCGTTCATTATCATAATTGATGCTGAAACAAAAGGTGTGGACATGGACGTACCGCTCAATTGGCAGTAATTTTTTCCTGCCCCACATTGCGATAAAATATCTCCTGAAGGTGTTGGGGTCATAGTGGAATTTATATCCACCCCTGGGGCAAATAACATATTACCCAAAGGCCAACGGTCAGAGAATCCTGCCATTGTATCATTCTTGTAAGAGGCTCCGACGGGAATTACCCCACTTATACATGCTGGGCTTGATATGGCTGTTGAGTTTCCAATACCATTATTATTAAGACCGTTCCCTGCGGCAGCCACGACTGAAACGTTCTTGGCAATTGCATTATTAATACTCGAGACCCAATTTAAATAATAAGGAGAACCTCCATTGTAAAATGAATTACAGTAATCAGTGTATAACCCTCCTCCCAGGCTCATGCTTATAACAGAGATGTTAAATTTTGAAGCATTGTTAACACACCAATCTATACCTGCTTTTATATCACTTCCCAAGCAACTTCCCGTAGCATTACATGCTTTTATTGCTATTATTCTAGCTCCGGGAGCCACGCCGGTTATTTTTCTGTGAGCCGCAACTATTCCCGCTACATGAGTCCCGTGCCCGAAGTCATCCATTGGAGTTGCGGAATTGTTTAGATAATTGTATCCTCCGATCACAGTACAGTTTGATGAGGCGTTATTGTAACCATAGCACCCCCCCAGGTCGGATAAGTTATAATCAACTCCGCTATCGATTATGCAGATGGTCTGTCCTTTTCCTGTTAAATTGATTCCATCATATATTGTTTTTTGTGCAATGCTTGCGTTTATCAAGCTGACAGACTGTTGGAGATCGAGATGGAATATTTCATCAGGTACTATTGATCCGACGTTTGGATTGTTCTGGAGTTTTGAGAGTTCAGTAGAATTTATCAGTGTAGAAATTGTTCCATCTGAGAACCTGTGCTTTATATTTCGCTTTCCTATCTCATCAATAACTGAAGTTGCATTTACTGATTCATTCACAGTCTTAAACGAAAATGAAGCTAGTGAGAAGAAAGTTTTTTGTATTTCTGGTTTCAATTTGATTATAACCCTTAAATTCTGGCTGTTTTGAAGAGAACTGTAAACAGAGTTTGAAACTGAAACTTTTTGGGTCGCGCCTAAAGCGCCTGACATGACAAATATCCCCAGTGTGATTACGGCCAAAGCTGAGACGAAAATTGCCCTCTTTTCCATCGATAGTCCTAGCCCTTTTTCTCTTTTAAATTTTGAGGACTTGAATCCTAACATAGCAGTTCTTATAAATGGGGGGGTGCTTTTTTAATGATGGAAAGGGGGCTTATAAAAAAAGTGGGAAAAAGGTTCTTGCCGTTTGTGTTTGCTTTTGGCCTTGGGACGGCTGTGGCTGGATGTTACAAAGTTCCCGAGCCAAAAGTTGTTGAGTTCAACGGGAGCAAGGTTTATATTTCGCCTTATGAAAAGGAGAATGTGAAAGAGATAATGCCTGACGGGACGCATGTAAGTTATATTTTTCTCCCCTATGTTGATATGAACAGATTTTACGGTAAAGGGTCTTATGAACTTGTAAACTTGGAAATAAACGGAAAAGATTACGGGAATGATTTTTTAATGTGGAATAAAATGAAAAAGAGAGCTGATTCAATACTCAGTAAGATAGATTCGGCTGTGCGTGAAAATGACAGAAAGGAAATTGAAAGGTTCTTCAGATGAGGATGAATCCACAAATATCTCTTATTTGTATAAAAAAGAGGCTGAAAGGGCATCCCTTGATGATGTGAGATTCCGCCCATTTTCATTTTTAATAGGCGTCGGGATGGGTTATACTGCCGGAAAGTTCAATCCTTCAGGTCAGGGTCTTGAGAAGATTGCGGATGAGGCTTTTCCTTATGTTGCATCTGCCGGAATAGGTTTTTATTTTCTCCCAAAGATAATCTACCTGGACAATAAGCTTAGCGGATTGTCTGAGGATAATGCGAAATATAATTCAAGACTTTGTATCGGAAATTATTCTCTTGGATTTGGAATTGGGTTTAGCTTATCCAAACTGTTTTGATTTTAAAAAACGGTTGTTATGAGGTAAACATTAAGTGCGATTATGAGGGCTGAAAGCGTCCACGCGAAAATTGTCGTCCATTTTTTATTGACAAGATTCCCCATTATCTTCTTATCAGATGTGAATAATATTATAGGTATCAATGGAAGTGGTATGAGTATGCTGAGAATGACCTGGCTGTAAACCAAAACTTTCAGGGGCTCAAGACCAAGGAGAATCGCTGCTGTCAAAGGAATCATATTTATGAAACGTGTTATCACCCTTCTTGTGAATATTCCAATTCTAAACCTTGTCAGCCCTTCCATTATCGATTGGCCCGCGAGAGTCCCCGTGATCGAAGATGCCATTCCCGAGATTAAAAGCGCTGATCCGAAAACTATTGCTGCAAACTCCCCAAACAACGGGACAAGCGTATAGTAAGCCTGTGAAAGCGTCGCTATGATGCCTTTTTGGTAAAAAGCTGATGCGGCCATGATGAGCATCGCAGCGTTGACTATCCCTGCAACTGTCAGGGATATAATTGTGTCTGCCACGTGAAACTTTAAGAATCGCTTTTTGTCTTTCGCTTTTGATTCTTTTAACTTGTTCTTTATGAGCCAGGAGTGTATGAAAAGTGCATGAGGCATGATTGTAGCCCCGATTATACCAACAACAATGAATATCGTTGATGAATTAAGATTCGGGACGACTGAATGGAAGATGATCTGGGAGAACTCCGGCTTTGCGAGAAAAAGCTCATAGACAAATGCGAGACTGATTATTGAGACAAACCATATAAAGGCTTTTTCGACTGCCCTGAAAGATTTTTTGGTGAGTGCGAAGAAGAAAAGTATCTCCAGGATGGATATAAATGATCCTATCAAAAGAGGCACTCCGAAAAGGATGTTCAGTGCGACGACTATCCCCAGAAATTCGGCAAGGTCAGTTGCGAGGATAGATACTTCAGCTCCGAGCCAGTAAATGAAGACTTTCCACTTTGTTTTTATCCTGTCTTTGACTATCTCCGAGAGAGAATATCCGGCTATTCCTATCTTTCCGGATAAATACTGGAAGAACATAGCCATTCCATTTGCGAGCCAGATTGCCCACAGAAGCGCATAATTGAAGGTTGATCCGCCCTCTATGTTTGTCCCCCAGTTTCCCGGGTCCATGTAAGCCATGGACACTATCAGCCCTGAGCCGAAGAATATCCAAAAGTTTCTCAGTGACGTTTTTGAGAAGAATTTTTTTATCTTTTCAGCATCCATTTAACTTGAATCCTCCTCCATAATAATATTTTCAGAATTTTGGCCTTCAACTGTATTGTATATTTCCAGTTCTTTTATTTTCCTGAGGGATTGATTTGCTAGTCTTATGGGCGCAATTTTCTTCATCATTTCTTTTTTCCTTTTTCATTTATTTTGAGGAATCTCCTTTCCATGAGGGTCAAGTTTTGGGTTTCCTAATAGCTCTCTTAGCTTTGCCAAAGTCTTATCCCCTATTGCATGCTCAAGCTTGTGGGCCTCTTCATGTATCTCTTTTAGGTCAAGCTTAAGGAATTCTTTTAAGAACGTCTCAAGAATCCTATGTTTTGTTGTGAGTTCACGCCCTATTTTTTTGCCTTTTGATTTGAGTTTTATATCGCCATATTTGTCGAACCTGACCAGCCCCTCTTTTGATAATGCTCTCATCATCTGGGAGACGCTGGGCTTTGATACTCCGAGCCTCCATGCGACTGCAGTGACGCTTGGCATCTCTCCTTTTTCTTCTATGATGTAAAGTTCGCGTAGGTAGTCCTCTTTGTGTATGCTCACCATTTTTATTTTGCCAAATTAAGAATTTAATATTGTTAGGTGAACCTAACAGTTTATAAATCTTTTGAGCCTGCAATCCTGTTTGTTCTGAAAATTTCAGACCTATTCATCCCTCTGCAGTCGAAACATTTTTAAAGAATGCTAGGCAATTGTCCTCCATAGAAAATGGGTACCAGACAGCATAACCTGCGTTACGGGGTGATTCTTTTAGTTGCCATTGGATTATTTTTTGTTCTTAATTCAGGAGTTGTGAGCGCGAGCACAAATGTAAGTTATGGTTTGATAATTAGCCCTAATTGTCCTGATTATACTCAGGTTGGAACTTCTCTTTGCCCTTTGCTTAATAATTACACTATTGTTGGTGGGACTTATGATATCTGGATTTTTGGGACTGATCTCCCTAGTCTGAACTTTTCTTCTAAAGGGTTCACTTTGATAAGCTTAAGCAATGATAGAAGCACTGCTCATTATCGCTTTACTGCTCCCGAAAGTATTAATGTGTCTCATTTAGTTGAACCTTTTGGAATCTACCGAATCCCTGTATGGAGCAAGATTGGAGAATTTTTTGATGATAATGTTACTAGGTTAAATCTTACTGTAACTGAGAACTCCTCGCAAGTGGATTTTTACATGAATCTCAACGGGACATCATTAGACACTCTTAATATAACTCAGCCTGTAAAAATTCAGGGATCTATAGCGAATTTTCTCAGTAGTTTTGACGGTCAGGTAGAGATGAAAAAAGGATGGGGGTATCCTTTGTTTAATTCTTTTAATATGACTAAGAGCATTGATGTGACTTCCATGTACTTTTTGATTAATGCCGCTTCAGCGGGCAATTATATCCCTTTTACTGCAGATGAAGTAAATAATAATCCCTCTGTTTTGAATAATTACATAAAATCTCATTCATCCGAGATTAATTCGCCAAGTCACATAATCTTCACCAAGTCAGGGAATGATTACACTTTGTGGGATGATAATGGATACGGAAACGTTTCAAATAGTTATTTAAATCAAATAAGAAATCTAATAAACCAAAGTTTGGTTTCTGTAAATATAAAAGATGTTGCTGATAAAATCATCCCAAGTATTGGTGCGAATTTAAGTTTCCTTGATAATATTAATCTTAATTATACTATTGGCGCCATTGATCTTAACAATGTCAGTTTGAGGGATGGAAATTACACTGTTGCGGTCTTCATAAGAGACCCCCAAGGTAATAACCTGACAAAGACGATAAATCTTCGCCTTGAAGGATTGACGAATGTCGAATCCGGTAGTACCATTAATAATGGGACAGAATATATTCCAACGCTCCCGGAGATAAGCTACATCCTCAAAGGGATAAAAGGGATGAATGGAAGCATAAAGCAAATGAAGATAGTTGCGTTTGACACGATAAATATTCCAACGCCCTCCGGATTACAAAAAGTTTACAAATTCCTGAACATATCTATCCTTAATGGGACAGAATCTAACGGAACATTTTTCTTCACTGTAAATGCCACGAATCCGGGTTATGTTCATATGTATGTCTATAATGAATCAACTGCCAAATGGGACGAACTAAATACCACTTGGTTGGGAGGAAACAATTATTCCGCAAACACCCCTCATTTTTCACTTTTCATGATAGCGGAAGAAGCTGCTCCTTCGAACAATAACGGCGGTGGCGGAGGAGGCGGAGGAATTCAGGAATCACAGCTATACAACAACACAGTAATACCTCCTATATTCACGAATCCCATAAACTATACGAATCAGACAGGTGAGCCTATAAATCTCGGAGGCAACAATAATCCTTCACAGCCATCCGGCAACTCCGGAATAACTGGTGCTGTCATAGGTGCGCTTTCATCTCCTGGAGGGATAGCCGTGACTCTTGTGCTTGCCATAGGGATAATCACTCTTGGAATAATCATTGTTATCAGGAAGAGAGGAACTGGGAGAAGAGTTGTTGTAAAAGAACTAAACTCAGGTGATAGGCTTGGCGAAGCATGAAGCTTTTACTAGCCTCTTTTCTATTCCTTTTAGTTGCGTTTCCTCTCGTGAGTGCTAATGTCCACTATGTGACTTTGCCATATAAAAGGGCTGTAAATCCCTTATCTGTTGAAGGAACGGCCAACGTGAATTTTCAGGTCAATGACTCAAGCGGAAATCCCATCGGGAATGCGCTTATAGTTGTACAGGGCATTTCTGATCAGACTTTCAGTAAGAACCTGCTTACAGATGCGAACGGTCAGGCTTCGATATCCCTTAACACAAATGAAATCTTCGTTTACTCTGTCTATAAAACTTCGTATAGCCCTTCAACTGGCAACTTCTTCACCAATTCCGGAAAGTCCATTCAAGTTACTCTTGATAAGATCCCTTCTGACCAATGGTACCTTTATTATGAGACCAACGGGGACGTTTCAATCAGGATGAACAGCCTGGATAAAAGCATCAATTATGTTCCGGGAGAATATATGAGCCAAGTCGTTCAGGTGACAAATGTTGGGGCAAGCAATGTCGTTTGGCACAGCAGCAACGATGCGTTTATAATTGTTGATAATTCAACTCTTCACCAGCTCGGATGGTGGGGAAATCCTATGTATGGAGTCTCTGTCAACCTGACGTTGAAGCCCAACGGCTGGGTGAAGGTCACATCCACAAATGAAAGTTCTGAAATATGCGTTGGGAATGCTATTGGAGAATATGCGGGTCAGAAGTTCGATGTCTCTGGTAGTGAATTCGTATGCCAGAGTGGCGGCAATTCAACTGCGCCTGTTCCGGTCCCTAACTGGATACTTAACGGGGCATATAGGCTTAAAATCAACTTGTCTTACACGGTAAACAACGATGAAAAAAGCTTCGGTTTCATGACTCAGGGGTTCAATGTAATAAACGGTCCGTGGCATCCTATTATAACTTCGACTCCTTCAACGCAATTTGATGTCAATAATGCTTGGACTTACCAGATGGCAGTAGACACAAAATCAATAACCAATTATAACACTGGGTTTATCATGTATGGGCTTTCAAAAGCTCCTGAAGGGATGATTATAGATCCAAAGACTGGTCTTGTAAGCTGGACGCCTTCAACTTCGGGGATGTACAATATATCTCTTATGGCTTACCATCTTTATTTCGTCGGTGACTCAAGGATGGCTTTTTCTTATCAGAACTTCACTCTTGATGTAATAAATCCAAACGCCAACCTTTATGCGGATAATCTCTATGATTACAACGTCGGGAAAACGATATATCCAAGCTTTACAGTGCATAATGATGACGATAAAGCGAACTCCTTCAATTACAAAATAAACTGGGGTGATGGGAGTTCGTCTGAATACCCCCTGAATAATGTTTCGGCGGGAGGCTCAAGGAACGTCATGACTTCCCATAAATACGCAAATCCCGGGACTTACGATCCTGAGCTTATAATCGACCCGGAAGGGAAAATATATGAAGATAACAAAAATGATAATATAAAATATTTTGGGGATATAAGTATAAATTAAAATGAAACTCGCAAAGACTTTACTGGCGGCGGCTTTTGGACTTACTCTTTTATCCAGTCCTGCAAAAGCTCAGGTTTATGATTCTTTGAAGACAGTTGAAGTGGCAAAGGATCTTGAAAACATGGGATTTAACCTAAAGGGTTATATGATTGGCGATTCTTTAGAGCTTCAGATAGACTATAATGGGAATTCTGAGCTTATAAACTGCCCCCTTGTCGCTCAAAAGCAATATAATGACAGCCTTATGGGATACCCTGTCTCAGTTATATTCAACAAGAGGGATTCCGAGACAACTTCAGAGGTTAATTATGTGAACGGCTTCGGGGGTGTTGGATTCATAATGGATGACAATAATATTCTGCCGTCAGTCTATGCAGATTCCATAAAAAAGATACTTAAGGGGACTCCTGACGGAGTTGTCGAGAAGCTACGGGCGAGCCTTGAGTCAAAGCTTGAAGGAATATATCCAAATCCAACAAACGGGGCGATAAATATCAAATACAATTCAGGGGGGCCGAGCCATCCGAATTTCAAGATTTACGACGTGCTGGGCAGAGAAGTTTATTCTTTTGAGGGCAGTCCGGGTGAAAAAACTGAAAATATCAATTTGGAGGACCTTTCAAGCGGCATTTATTTTCTTAGGATGTCCTCGGATGGCGGAAAATTAGAGGACGTAAAAAAGTTCATGATTCTCAAGTAAAATTCCCATTTTTTGAAGGAGAAAAGATAATGAAACTGAAAAATTCGAAGTTAAGGGATTTGGTTTATGCTTTGCCATTTTTCTTTTTTCTGAATCCTGCGAGCGCAAAAGCTCAGTTCAAGCTGGAGTCAAACTTAAACGATCTTGACCTTAAGAGCAAATATTTCGATCTTGCTGTAAGTGATACTTTTGGTCTGAAAGAGCTCACCAACATACGCGGGATGGCAAAGCTGAAATATGATAACAGCTCAGTCTATTTCATAAGGAATGGCCTTCTTAACTACTATTACGGCGGAGATTTAGACCTTAAATTTGTCAGTGGATACCACAACGAATCAAGGCAAAACGTGAAAACCCAAACCGAAAGCAGTCAGGAGTCTCCGTTGGGAACGATTGTCACGCATACGGACATATTGAACGAGGGCAGGTCGAATGAGTCTGGTGTTAAGCTAAAATACGGGGATTTTTTCGTTAGTGCTGAAAAAGCGTATGAGAATGACAAGATCGACGGGACAACTTTAGTCGACGTCGGGGGAAACGAGAGCCTAAGTTCATTTACCCTCAACCTTGAAAATAGGACGACCATTTACGGCGCAGGGTTCAAATACGGATATGTAAAATTCATACAAAACGAGCAGAACGGGAACAAATCCAATAACTGTCTTGTAAAAGCAGATTATGATGGTTTTAATATTTATTATGGGAAAAATTTTTCGGGCTTTTTGAGCTTCAACCTATTTGATAAGGTCGATGTCGACGTCAGTTATGACAGGGAATTGAGGGTCGCGTTCGCAACTTCAGATTACTCCAAGCTGAACAGGGAAGATTTTGAAATGAACCTTGAGAACAAGCTCCGGGCTGTTCCAAGGATATATGACTCGAACCTTGAGACGTCGAGAAGTTACATAAAAGACATGTTCTTCACAAAAGACTATAACTTTTCATTGAGTCAGGACAATGTGGATTTCAATATAAACTTTAACAATATTCTTTTCCATTATTCGAAAGGCAGCGAGAAAATTGGTTTTAAGTACAAATTTGGGATAGTGACTTATGACTTCCAGACAAAAGAAGCAAGAATCGGTGTGTTTTTTGAATAGTTCTTTACCTGCGTGCTTTTACATCCGATCTGATTAAATATGAGATTGTCGCATCTTCGTTCATTTTAGCCAATGTGACTAATACAGCATACCATCTTGACAGTCTGTTGCTGTTTCCCTCTGAAATATATTTCTCAAGATTCCTCTGAAAATGGGATTTGTAAGAGTCGCTAAGTGGTCCCGGGAAAAGTGTCTGAGAATATTTTTCCATGAAATCGGCTTCTTTTCCGTCTAAAACCATCTTTAGGGAGGTCTCCCTTAAATCTTCGAGTCTTTTTGTGTTTTTCTTAAAAAAATCTCCGGCATTTTCTGTGTCCATAAGCCTTCCCCGGTTTTCGGGTTTTTATTTGTTTCGGTGCAGAAGTCATGATTTGATTTTTTTAGCTTCATAAAGCGTGTTGTAATATTCGCTTGCCTTCCCGAAATCTTCATCCATCTTTTTTAATGTATCAACAAGGGAGTTGAGCCGCGCTATTTTATTTTTATCCTTCTCCGGGATTAATTTTATTATCTTCTTTGGCTTTTTTCTCATATAATAATAAGAGCGGTTTTTGAAATATTTCATATATTTATCTCTTAGCGGACTCCCGAACCATATCTCATGCACATGGTCGAGGAAATTGGCTTCGTCATCGAGTTCAACGCTTTTCCAGGCATCGCTCAGGAGGATTCCCCATTCAGCGTCCTCTTCTGATGTGCTTTCCTCAAGACCCATCGTTCAAATCTCTTTTTAATTTTTCCAAGTTTTCTGATAGCATTAAAGAAGCGTCATCATAAATCTTTGTCTCTGTATTAAGAAGAGCCATGCATTTTGAGAAGTTCACGCTTTCCCCGGATGATCTGTAGAGATTATACTTATCGAGCATGTAATCAATGTAATTCTGGCTTAGGGGTTTTCCTAACGAGTCCATATGCACATAATCAAGGAAATTGATCTCTGAATGGTTTTTTATCGCAGCCCATTCTTTAGGGGCCACGTTTCCATAAATCTCTTCCTCATAATCCCTTGCGAGGACAACTTCTTTTTTCGATTTTTCTTCTAATCCCATTTTTATCTTGCCAGTTGCTAATGCTCTTCCAATCCCGCTGCAATCTCAGATTTTTCGATTAATTCTCGGTACATAAGCCCTTGGGTGTTTATTATTGCTCTGCATTTTGAGAGTTTCTCAATCTTATCTTCTGATTCATATAGCGTTTTATAGAACCTTCTGTAGGAATTGTACTGATCAAGAAAATAATCCAAATGTTCTTCATCAAGTGGCTTGGAGAAAAGTTCAAAATGGGTCTTTTCAAGCGAGCTGGTTTCGTCGTGATATTTTATTATTTCCCAGATTTCAGGAACTCCGCTAAGGAGTTCTTCGTCTTCTTTCATTATTCCCGGGACGGTTTTTTCAAGGCTCATTTTCTTCACTGTTTATATTATAGACTCTTGAGAGCTCGGCGTCCAGTTGTGCTTTTTCATTATAATCCCAGTACATCTTTTTTTGGACATCCCACATAGCTCTTGATTTTGCCATTCTTTCAAGTATTTCTCCGGATTCTGAAGGCTTTTCTGTCTTATAAAAATCAATATAAGAATTGTATTGGTCAAAAAGCAGATCTGAATATTCCTCACGCAAATTCTCCTTAAATAACCGCATATGAGATTTGTTTAAATAATCAATTTCTGTCCCTTTGCATGTGCTCATCCATATCTCAGGAATTTTTGCCCTGATTTCAACCCATTCAGGGATAGCTCTTGTACTGTTCGGATTCATACGGAGCCTCTTTTTGGATCTTTCTTCGATCCGCTTTTCTCTTTATAGTCCTCGTTCATTTTCCTTGCAGTATCTACAAGAGAGTCCTCTTTTGAATGCAGGTCATCATTGCCGGCTTTTCTGTGGAATGAATATCTTTCGATTAAGTAATCTTTGTACCTTTCGTTCAGATCCTCAAAAAATAATTCTTTGTGAAAGGAGTCTAAAAATTCGAGCATCGTGTGGTTCTCAACACTCTCTTTCGCTTTATCAGCAAGGGAATTTGACTTTTTCTTTTCCGGTCTGAATCTGAACTTCGGAGAGCTTCTGAAATCAAAGGCTTTTCTCATATAGTCCTCGTTCATCTGCCTTATAGTGTAATAAATGGCTTCTGAAACTCTTAGATTTTTTTCAATGTCAGGAGCCATTCTCTCCAGATAGACATCAAGGAAATAATTAATATACTTTTCACCTATGGGTTTTGAGAATAGGTTTTTATGAGTCAAGTCAAGAAGGTCGAGAATTTTTCCGCTTTTGATGCTCTTTTTTATCTGTGTGCTGAGTTCGTGAAGCTCAGCAGGGCCGAATTCAAAATGTATCTGGGAATCAACTCTCTTCTCTTCGGTTGGCATTATCTTTTTTAATTCACCTGACTTTTTAATTTTTTGTCTTTAGAATCTCATAAGCTTCCCACAGTCTTGTAATTTTCGTTTTTTATTATTACTCTTGGATCCCAGCTGCTTCTTTCAAGTTCCCGTGCTATTTCAGTAAGCGTTTTTTCTATATAAAACGGCGGTTTTATTTCGTCATCTGACTCCGTGAACCTTCTTGTGGCGTAAAACAATGTTCCTTCCTTGAATCTTCCGCCAAAATCCTTGAAGACACTGAGAGATCTCGGATAATACATCTCCCCTATTGTTAATGCATTTGACAGATAGACTTTATTGTACCCTGAAATGCCTTTCTTTGCCTCGAACATATCTGTCTGTCCGGGATTATTTATACGAAACAGGTTTTTTCTTATATCTGCAATCTTCTTCAGGTCGGAGAAGTATGATTTTGGGGATTTGTACGCCCGGCTTATTTCCACTAAAATGTCCCTGCACAACTCATTTTGATTTTTTTCGTCCGAGAGAAAAGAGAACAGTCTTGAAAAATAGTCTGCTTGTGATTTGCTTCTTTCTATAAGTGTCACGTTTGCCCCTTCTCCTGCCATAGCAAGCCCCTGTTGTCCGGACCCCATTATACAGAGAATATTGTCTTCTGGTTTTACATCCATTCCCAAAAGTATGGCTTCTATTGACTCATTTGTACACTTGTAATTTGGAGCAGCGTTTGTTATGCTATAAACTATTTCACTTTTCTCCATGAATCCAATCTAGATATTTTATATAAAAAGATTTCTGAAGATAAGGTGAACATTAGCGAAAACAAAGCAGTCTCATCAAATGAATCTTCTGAGATTTCCATCATGGGCGGGATAATATAAACCATCAGCCAGAATGGGCAGCCTATTCTTTTGAGATTTGTGGCAGGATTAGCGACGCTTTTGGTTAGTTATGGAATGTCTCAAAAATAAAGAATCTTTTTAGGGGGATAAAAATGGTTAAACCTTTTTAGCGCTGAATACAGATACTGCACCTGAGATTATCATTAACATGGAAACTGCAGCTATTATCACGCCGACTATCTCGGGATAAGGGAGATTTTTTAAATCGCCCTGTATAATCAACAGGATGCTTAGGACAGTCAGCAAAGATCCGAAAAGGATGCTTGAGAGCCCGAGAATCTTCTTATATTCCCGCGGGAGGTTTTCAATCATATTGAAGAGTGCCCATTTGCCGCATTTTCTGCATTTCATATATCTGTAATTTCCCAGCCTCACAGAGGTGAGCGAAGCGCCGGGAACAAACTCATAATCAAAACTGTCTTTGCATTTGGGGCATGTCACTTTTGTTTTTATTCCGGTCATTAAAATAAGTTTACCCGAAGGTATTTAAGGATTGCCTAAATTTTTAGAGATGTGTAAGACCAGGATATATGCCATGAACTAACATCACTAAAATTTTATTTCTTTGATAAAATCTCTCAGATGCTCTTTTTTTAAGAATCTTTTGCATTTTTCACATCTTTTTACAACTTATGTACGTCGGGAATATATCTAAGATTGCTGAATGGAATTTTTTTTCATGTGACTAAATTTTTATGATAGCTTTTTAGAGGTTCATTTCTGCAGCTTGAAAGTGAATGGAATGACTATCCAGACGTCTACAGGTCCCCTGTTCATTATAGCGGGGGTGAAGCGGTCCTGCATTGCCGCTGCTTCAGCCGCCTGATTAAATATTTCGGCATCACTTTTGAGAATTACAGCTTTTCTTGGTTTTCCGGTTTTGTCGACCCAGACTTTGACCCACACTCTACCTTCTATGCCTGCTCTTTGTGCGAGCTCAGGATACTTTGGTGTCACGTTCTTTATTACCGCCGGTTCCTTTTCGACCGGGACGAAATCTGGTGGGGGAGTGTTGTCTTCAACTTTGAGGCTGTTAGGATTGAAAGAAACTCCTATAGAACTTCCACCTGTGCTTTGAACCACAGGACCCGCAATCTTGCTTAGTTCCTGTTGTGTTGCAATTGTCTGCTCAGGCGAAACTTGAGCGTCGGGCACTGGGACCGGAATCCCTATGTTAGGTTTTGCCATTGGTGTGCTTAAGGCAATCTGAGGAATGGCCTGCTGATTTGTGATTGAAGGAGGAGGTCCAAGCTCACTGTATTTAAGCATCACAATAGGCGCTTTATTTTCTTCTTCACGACTGAAATATCTTAATCCCCAGAAAGCGCCGATTCCAACGAGATGGAGAGCTATTGCAAGTGCGAGACCGATTCCGGTATATTTTTGGGCAAATTGCTTTAAGGGTGACGCACCGTAATCTCTATCAGTTGTTTCAATTTTTTTCCTTAACTCATCAAAGTTTTTGAAATCCCGTCTCAGATAGAATTTCATAACTTCCGGAATTGCTCCGACAAAATTGTTTTTTGGATCATTAATTTCCATTGCGTCGAGGCTTGATCTGTTTCCAACACCTCTGACGCGCCACAATCTCATTTCCAAGCTGTTCTCTTTTGCAATTTTCGGGAAAATCCCCATGGCAGTATTGTATCTGAATTCCTTTTTTCCATCTGAAAAAACGTAATCTACGAAATTATCAAGTAGACTTTGATTTCTTGAAAGCAGCTTCCATAAAAGATTAGATCTAGCTTCATCTTCTGATAAAAAATCGTTGATTTTTCCGATTTCGTGCTTTTTCAGTTCCTTCCCTTTGAGAGAGAAATATTCTTCCTCCGAAATGGGCTTTTGCGCGATCTGTCTATTGGTTAAATAATCTGGAATTATTTTAATACTCCCATCGGGATGAAATATGACTGCATCACTTGTGGTAAAAGTGCTGTTCATCCACCTGGACTTTATTTTGTTCCAGTCCTCAATCGCGTCTTTTTTTGTTTTGTAGAATTCTTTCCAGTTTTCTTCTATGAACTCTGCTAAGTCGGATTTTCCGGTCTTTTCATCCTCAAAGGGTGCCACCGTGAAGGATAATTTTCTCTGTATAATTTGTGAAGTATTCATAAAAAGTTTATCTTTAGAAACAACTCCAAAAAGTTCGCTGTAAAAAGGTTTATTGTGCCTTCCTTTCTTCACATATTCAGATAAAATGCTTAATTCCAAAGTCATTTTCTGGAATTTCCTCTTACTTTATAAAATGCTTCAAAGTTTTTAAAATTTGTCGAAAAGAAGATTCCCAATCCCTTTGCCTCTGAAATTCCTGATAATGTACATATTGTATTCACCCGACGGTAACTTCTGAGTAATTTTCATAATCTATTCCAAAGGGAGACTATGAGCTCTATATTTTCACTTTTTGCATCTTTTACTTGGAGTTTCATTTTTTCCTCAACTCAGCAAGAAGCTGGTAACCATCTTCAAGCCCCTTAATTCTGCCATAGGCGTTTTTAACCTTTTTCAATATTTTGAAGCCTAGTTTTTTATGGGCTTTTATTGTCGGGGGGTAGTTTGGATCAAGGAAAGAAACTATTGGTAACTTAATGTCTTTAATTAATCTCTTATACAATTTCGATCCAATTCCTCTTTTTCTATACCTCTTATCAACAAACCAATCACAGACATAAAACTTACCATCTTTGGTTTTATATCCATATATGCCTCCAACAGTCTTATTCTCATCTTTTGCAATGTAAGCATAACTAAATCTTATCATGTCAGAAAGGTCATATTTATTTGTAACTCTTTCTCTCCAGATTCTTGTCTCAAGTTTTCTTAGCTCTTCAGAATCCTCGACTTTTGCCCTGACAATTTTTATCACTTTCTTGAGAAATCTCGGGGATATAAAAATTTAATTGGGGCGGATTTATCTCAGTTTTGATAAAAGATATAAATCTTATTTCTATTTATTATTATGGAAAATGGCATGCAATTCTTCTTAATCTTTTTGGGAACAATAATAATTATAAGGATTTTCCTTTATTTCAGACCTACTCCATCACCAACAGTAAAGGGTTTTAGGTTTCATCATTATATTTTTGGGATTATTATTGCTTTAATCGGGGGCATTATCCAAAATCTTGTTGTTTATGCAATTGGACTGGGGTTTTTTATCGATGAGCTAGGCTATCTGATAATTGGCGGGAAAACCCATGAAGATAATTATTCGGTTTCATCTATTCTTATCTTGGTTTTATTTGTGATCCTTGCGTTTATTTTTAGAAATAATTTAGTGTTTTGGATCTATTAGGGCTGCATCTTTCACCCAAAGTTATTTATTTGAGGGTTTTGATAAATTAGATTATGATTGGGGAATATCTTTTAATCGAGATAATAGTCTTTGTAATCGCTCTTTTGGTAAATTATAGATTTAAGCTTCATATCTTCAAGAATCCAAGGCGTATCTTTCTGGCTATTCTTGCAAGTTCTATTATCTTCACCCCCGCGGATATCTATGCAATTTTGAGCGGTTGGTGGGGATTCAATAGTAAATTAATGGTCACTTATGTGTGGATATTCCCGATAGAGGAAATTTTATTTATCCTGTTCATTATCCCGATAGGTTCCATTGTTTTTTGGGAACTTGGGAAGAAGGTGTTTTATGGCATATGAATATCTGTTTATTACATTCGGGATTTTGATTATTGCTTTTTTGGTGGATAGATTCGCCCTTGGTGGGAGAATTTTTAAAAAATGGAAAGCCCTCCTGTTCACTTATGTTTTCGGATTTATCCTCGTCTTGATATGGGACAATCTTGCGATAGCGCGGGGACATTGGTGGTATAATAATCAATGCCTTACGGGAATAAAAATGGGCTTTGTTCCTATCGAGACTTTTATCTTGCTTGCGGATTTTATCCTCGTCTCAGTTTTAGCATGGGAATATAAGAATAAAATATAATCCTCATTTTTAATACAACGATTATTAAGTAAAGTGATATTTCCTTAGTCTATAATCTGCGATGTATGTCCATGCCTTTTTGTAGTCATCATGGGTATATAACCCACGAAAAAAGTCAGTACGTTACGTATTACAGGAGACGCCCACGCCGAGAGTCGGACTCGGGTTTCCAGCGCGACAGGCTAGCGTCATAGCCGTTAGACCACGTGAGCATTTATTAGACTGAATGCCCAATTTTATTTTTAAACCTTGTGATAATGCATTATGCCGGAAAGATTATCCTGATTGCCTGGTGAGTTTTTCATATTTGTCGACGTATTTTATGACTGCTATTATGAATCCTGCATGGCTCCATGTGAGAGGGGATACGGACAGGTGCTCTCCTGTGTAAGGGTTAAGCTGTTCTGATAATATCCCTGAGGGGAGCGCCCTTTGTGTTGCCCAGTTCAAGAGGTCCTCAGCCGGCTTGAGATCTTCTGTCTTTTTAGCTTTTGCAATGTAATATTCCGCAAGCCAGAACGTGGAGATAAACCAGGGATTTGGGGGGGCATCTCTTGAGACTCTGTAATAATTATCATTTTCATATCTTGAGATTCCTCCGCATGGGGTTATGCACCAAAGTTTTTTCACAGTTTTTTCCATTGTTTTTATTATTTTTTCATCAGTTGGATCAAGGACTTTGTATTCGAAAAGGCCATAAACAGTGCTCATATCAACAGTTTTGTCTTTTACCATCTCGCCATTTTCATCATAATATATTCTTTTTATGAAAAGCCCTTCTTCAGGGTCGTATAAATACTCCAGTATCCCATTTTTTATTTCTTCCATAGCTTTTGAGTACTTCTCCTCATCAAGCTCGTTTCCGAATATTCTCGCAAAGTTCTTTGCAGCTTCAAGTCCGGCATATACTGTTGCGCATGTAAATGTATGAACTCCTAATTTTTCTTCCCACAAATCATAACTTTCTTTCGGGAGCTTCATTTTTTCATCCCTGAAATTTGCGAGAAAATCCCCCGCGTCTTTTATGAACACCTCGTAAGCTTCCTTCATCTTTCCCGATTTGTATCTTGTATAGTGCTTCCAAAGTGAATCCAAGACGAGTGCAGTTTCATCTTCTTGTATGGGAAGCTGCACTTTCCCATAGCTAAGCCATGAATGCCACGAACTTCCAACTGACCCGTCAGGACGGTATTTTGGAAGCAAGTATCCTTCTTTCTCCAGCACTTCGGAGCAAAAATCGAAAAACTTTTTAGTTATCTCGAAATATCCTGCTTTATCAAAAGATCTAGCGACAAGCGCGCCGTCTCTTGGCCACATGTAACTGTAAGTATCTTTCTTGAACTTGAATGTGTGAGTGTCGTTAGAAGCTATGATTGCGCCATTCTTGTCAGTCTGCGCATGGATTATCAAAAGGGATCTTTTGAAAAGGTCTTTCATTTTTTCGTTTAGATTATAGAATTTTATAGGGCTTTTTCCAAGCCATTCTTTCCAGAAATCTTCAGTCTCTTCAATCAGTTTCTCAGAAGTTTTTTTTAGCACAAATTTCTTAAGCTCCGCGACTTCTCCATGGTTTTTACCTGCTATGATCCAATAATCTATCCTTTTTGATTCATCTTTTTTCAGATTCATCGTGAATCCTATTACAGAATCAACCGATCCATGTTCTATTGCATTTTTGCTCAGGAACCCATCTTCGGCATCCACATACGTTCCTACATGATCCTCCGTCCCGCTCACACCGGTCGCATAATCTTTGAATGGTTTCCCATCCATTTGTCCGCCAATTAGAAAGTATCTCCTTCCCTTATAGTGGACTATGGACTGGAGCAGCGGGTCAAAATAAGCGGTGTCTCCTATGTTCGTTTCAGAAATTTGGAACTCCTGCCCAAAAAAAACTTTGATATCTCTTTGTATTTGGCCTCTGTTTTCAATACAGATTTTTCTTAAATAAATGTTTTTGTCGTGGTGAACGGCTTCATTCATGGAAATCCTCACTTTTAGCTTCTTACTATATGCAGTTATGTCGCTTGAAAGCGTATCTTTCTTATACTTCAGGGACAATTCCCACTCTTCCTCGGAAATCCAACTAAACTCCCCGCCGACCCAAACCCCGATCCTGTGAGTCCTGCTTGACACATGATTTTCCTGGCCTATATGCGGATAATAAAGATCACGTATTCTTGCATGTTTATCGAGGCAAACGAGCATATTGCCGTTGCCCAAAATGACTGGTCTGGTCATAAAGACTTAAGGGGCTCCCTTTTTTATAGAAGCAATCCTTGCCTTAATCCTTTTTTCAGTTTCCTTCATGTCGGTAGTGTCTCTTAAGCTCTCTGAAAGCTTTACATCTCCTATGACATCATAAATCCATTTTGCGAAGTCATTTTTACCCTGATTCACGTGTGATGTGAAGGTATTTTTGCTCATGGATTTGAAAGAATCTGCCAAGTCCGAGAGGTTTCTGAATATTTTCCCGTCTGAAGACCAAAATTTCCTGTCTTCAGGGACATCGCTTAGGTAAGCAGACAAAGTTTCTCTTGTTTCTTTAGTCATCTTTTAACAGGTTGAACTTCTAATTTCTAGCCCTCTTCTTCCACCCCCTTTTCTTTATCCATTAACCTATCTTTTATCTTTGAAAACCTGGACTTTTTTTTTGGAATATTTAAAAGTGAAGATGCAAGGTCCCTGTAGATTTTTGAGACGTCTTGTGATGGATACTTTACAACCACAGGGGTCATGACGGAGAGAGACGAAAGCACTTTTATATTCTCGGGGAGGCTCGCAAGGACTTTTACCTCTGAGGCTTTTGCAATGTCCCTAGAGCTTATTTCGAACCTTTTATTCCTGACTTTGTTTAGAATTATCCCTTTTATCGGAGCGTTCTCGCTTTTTGCAATGTTCACAGCATGGATGGTTGAACTCAACGTCGGATAATCCGGAGAGCTTACTACGAGAAGTTCGTCGGCAGCAAGCATTGTCGCTAGCATCTCTTTGTCAAGTGAAGGAGATGAGTCTATCAGGATTATATCATAGATCCCTCTTAAAGGATCTATTTTCTCTTTAAGAATCCTAACATTTGTCGGGGGGGACGATAGTTTTCCAGGGATTATATGGAAGCCCAAATCATGCTGGTAAATAGCTTCGTAGATAGGATATTCCCCATTCAAAACTGAATGGAGTGTATGTGTCGGATTAATCATCCCGACATGAAGCCCAAGGTGTGGCGTCGAGAAGTTTGCATCGACAATCAGGACTTTTTTCTGGAAATCTCTTACAAGAGTTGCTCCCAGGTTCTCAACTACTGTGGTCTTGCCAACCCCTCCTTTAAGGGCTATTATACCGTAAACTTTTGAGTTCATCTTGAAAACGCCTCTTTTATCTCAGAAATTATAGATTTTTTCTTTGGTGTAGGATGCAGGGATTTTTCAATCTCTTTTTTGACGAGATTATGCATTTCTTCCCTTGTTTTTGTCGAATACATTTTCCTCGCGAGTGAATGGTTTTTCAATGTGCCGTCCGTCCAATTAGCAAAATCGTTTTTTTCTTTATTAAAATGATGTGAGAAAGTTCCATCATCCGCATTTTCAAGAAACGTCAGTAAATCTCCCATATTCTTCAGAATATTACCATCTCTTGCATAAAAATAATGTGAAGAATCTTTAATTTCTTCCATTTGTTTCACCCCTGTTATTGGGTGACTAATTTTCTTTATAAATGTTCTCACGAGTGTTGCTGGCAACGAGGGTCCTTTTCTTTAATAGCTCATCTGCATGCAGTTCAAGGTCATGAAGGACATTCATATAACTGATAAAAGCATCATAAGGGCTCTGGTAAGGATTGAAATATTTATGGACATCTCCGTCGGAAAACCATTTAGTGCACATATAATAAAAGTGGTCTGAGGTCTGGAGTTTTCTCCATTTTTCTATTATATCCGAATCTTGAGTCTTAAGTACCTTGAAGCCTAAAGAATATATCTTCTTTATAGCTGCATTTTGTATCTCGTTGCCTATCCAAGCGGAAAGATCTCTCTCCACATCTGCCCAGGAGATGAATCTCGGGGAATCAAAGGTCCCTCTTGCTGGATAAGAATTGACAACCTCCGAAGGGGTTTTGAAATCATTGTCCGAGCTTTTGAGGATCTCTTCAGGGAAGTGTCTCATGAACTCGAATATCCCGGTCTCTTTCCATTGGTGCTCTCCAAAAGTTTCATAGTCCATAAAAAGGTTTATGACCTCGCCTCCGCCGTTTACCGCATTAACCCACTGGGCGTATTTTTGGGAAGTAAGGGGCCATTCTTTCCAGCTTTTTTCCGAGAACCTGAATGCAATGTCATCACTCATTTTGTAATTTTTCAAGAGGACTTTTATTTTTTCGGTTCCTGAAGGTGAGTATAAGTAATTTGGCGATCTCCATCCCAGAATGGACGGAGCCCCTTCTGAAATTATCCCCTTATAGCCCATCCTTTCAACTACTTTCGCAAGTTCATTGTTGTATATAAGCTCCGTATTCCTGAAAACTTCCGGTGTTTTTCCAAAGAGCCTTTCTACAATCTCCTTGTGCTTTTTCACCTGCTCGTAGAATTCTCCTCTTGAGAAAAGAAATGAAAGTGAATGATAATATGTTTCCGCAAGTATCTCAACCCTTCCTGTATCGACGAGCTTTTTGAATGATTCAAGCACATCTGGGGCGTACTTTTCGAGTTGCTCTAAGTAAACTCCGGAGAAAGAGAAACTTACTTTGAACTGCGGATATTTCTCAAGGAGTTCAAGGAGGAGGGAGTTCATTGGGAGATAGCATTTCTCTGACACTTTTTTCAATATCTTTTCATTGTTCAAGTTCGTCTCAGAACTATCAGAAAAATAGTTATCGTTTTTTCCTATATCAAATATAGAGTATTTTCTTATCCTAAAAGGCTGATGGACCTGAAAGTAGAAACAGATCGATACCATTATTCTTTTCTCCTCAGAAGGCCGTTATATACATCGACGCATCTGTGTGCTGACTCGTTCCAGTTCAGGCTTTTGACCTCCCTTGAGCCGTTTTCCTTGAGACATCTGTAAAGCTCGTTATATTTAAGTACTGAAACTATCTTGTTTGCGATTTCATCAACATCCCAGAAGTCTGCTTTTAGACAGTGGTTAAGCACTTCTGAAACTCCCGACTGGTTTGAAATTAAGACAGGCGTTTCGCATTTCAGAGCTTCAAGGGGGCTTATACCAAAAGGCTCAGAAACAGATGGCATAACGTAAAGATCAGCCATGTGATAAGCTTCCTGTATATCTTTTCCTCTAAGAAATCCTGTGAATATGAACTTGTCGGCGAGATCCAACTCGGCGACTTTTCTTATTATTGGCTTTTCCATGTCGCCGGAACCTGACACGACAAATACGACGTTAGGGTAATACTCAAGCACTTTTTTTGCCGCGTAGACAAAATAATCTGGTCCTTTCTGGAGAGTGAGCCTTCCCAAAAACAAAACAATTTTTTTGGTCCTTTTCAAAGTGTGCATCTCATGCAGAGCATAATTCTCGAACTCGACGGCATTGTGGACGACTTTTATCTTATCTGACGAAATCCCATAATTATCTATGATCTTCTGCCTTGTAAAGTTGCTCACTGCAATCACGGCATCAGCCTCTTCCATCCCTTTCTTTTCAATGTCATATACGTACTGGTTGACGTTGTTTCCCCCTGAACGGTCAAGCTCAGTGGCATGTACGTGGATCACAAGATATTTTCCTGAAACTTTCTTTGCGTTTATGGCTGCTTGGTAAGTCAGCCAGTCATGAGCATGGATGATGTCGAATTCTTCGTTTTTCGCGATTTCCCCGCCTATCTCTGCGTATCTTTCGACTTCCTCGAACAGGTTCCTCCCGTAAATCACTGGTTTTTTTTCACTCTCAGCAAAAATCCTTGTGTCATACTCTTCGGAAGTCGAATATCCCTGCAAAAGTGAGTTTATAACATAACTTTTTTTCATTGAACCAAAATCATCGCCATACACAATCTTCAGAAAATCCACATCAAGGTTAACTTTCCTTGGCAAAACGAAAGTTACTTCTACATCGTTGTTCTTCAGACCCTTTGTCAAACCGAGACAGGCTGTACCAAGCCCCCCGCTGTTAAATGGGGGGAACTCCCATCCAAACATTAAAACTCTCATATCCTCTTTCCACGGATGTGAAAACCATTCAATCTTTATAAATGTTATTTATAAAATCTGTCCGGATTTGGTTTTTTTGATTATTGTTGATACAGAACTTTATGCAGCACAGGTTACCCTCAAATGATTGATTCTTGGAAATATTTCTCAAAATCTCACTGAAGCAAAATTGTAAAATTCATTCTTTTTTGATAATACAAACGCAAGTTTCTCATTGTTTCAATTGAGTTATTTGGTTAGCCATGCTCCCCCAAGCAATAAGTCCTTTAAAAGAATTTTTGCGATGAAATCAATCAATAAGCAAACTCGCACCAAGTATTCCAGGATGTTTTAGTTTGCTCCATGTAATCAGAGGCATATCCGGGACTATGACGTGCTTTTTCGCCTCATTTTTTATTCCTTCAAGGAATCTGTTTCCCGATTCTCTTGCCCCCCCCATGAAAACTATTGCTTCCGGGTTAAATGCATTTATCAAAGATGCTACCGCCTCCCCACAGTATCGGTAGATTTCACCAAGGATGGCGACCGATTTAACGTCTTTTGAATCCAGAAGGTCCTTTATCACAAAATGCCCTGCCTGCAGTTTTTTCACCTTATTCCTGCTTTCCTGCCAATGGCGCTCAAAGTCTTCTCCCTCGCCGAGCACTATGTGACCCAGCTCTCCGGCATTGCCTCTTCCTTTGTAAAGGTTCGAGTTTATCACTATTCCACCGCCGATTCCAGTTCCGAATGTCAGAACAAGGAAATTTTTCTTTCTAATTCCGAATTTAAGCTCTGAAAGGGCAACACATTTTGCGTCATTTTCAATGGCGGTCCTTTTTCTGAATTTTTTTTCAAGAAATTTTTTAAGATTAAAATTTTTTAGGGGAATGTTTGGAGTATTTTTCACAACACCGTTTTTTAGAGGTCCCGGACATGCGACTCCTATTCCTTTAATGTTATCTTCCATGCATGAAGAGATGGAATCAATCATGGCTTTGAGCAGTTCTTTCTTTGTTGCAGGAGTTTTCATTTCGGCTGATTTTATCACCCTTTTTCCTTCAACAACCCCGACCCTTAAATTAGTCCCTCCAAGATCAACCCCTATTTTCTTTGTCATTTGTCACCTTTTTAATTAAAGACTAAATAATTTTAAATATCTTTCCAGTTCGGGAAATTTCCAGGTTAAAATAATATATGTAATTTACATTCATATGAAAAGATAAGTTTAAATAGACCGCTCCCTTTATAAAGAGAATTTTGAGGTAGGCATGTTTAACTTAAAGAATAAAGTTGCTGTTGTGACTGGCTCGGGCGGCGGTTTGGGGGAGGCAATGGCGAGGTCGCTTTCTGAAGCAGGTGCAAAGATTGCAATACTGGATTTAAAGGATGGGGGCAAAGTTGCAAAAAGCCTGAAAACAAAATCAAAATATTATCAGGTCAATGTTCTTGATGAGAAGAACATCCAGGGAGTTCTTGACGAAGTTGAGAAGGATTTTGGTAGGATAGACGTGCTTATAAATAATGCAGGAGTTTTTTTTCCAACCCCTATAATTGAAACGGATGCCTCTAACTGGGACAAAATTATAAATGTAAATCTAAAAGGGTACTTTCTTGTTACGAAGCATGCTGTTCCGAAAATGAAAAACGGGGGGAAAATAATAAATACGGCATCGGTCGCTGGGACTCATGCTTTTGCTGGTTCTGCTGCCTACAACGCTAGTAAGGGAGGAGTAATAATGCTCACAAAGACCATGGCTCAGGAATTTGCCCCAAGGGGAATTCTTGCCAATGCAATATGCCCAGGTGTGTTTGAAACTCCAATGACCACAGACTTATTGAAATCAGAGGAGATGAACCAGATGATAAAAGGCTCTGTTCCTTTGGGAAGGGAGGGAAAACCAAATGAGCTCGGACCTCTTGCAGTTTATCTTGCCTCAGATGAAAATACTTACATGACCGGATCGATAATAACTATTGATGGTGGCTGGACGTGCCATTTATGATAGTAAGTTAAATTTTTCTGGGAAATATTTTTATAATAAAATTGTCTGTGATAATTATGAAAAAAGAAGAAGATCCTGCTAAAAAGATTTTCAAATTGATGGAGAAAGAAAATTGCAGGGAGATCGTTTTTCATCGCGATCCAAAAACAAACCTTGAACTTGTGTGGGTGATTGACTCCATACCTGAACTGAGAGACAAAAAGGGAAAACTAAAAAGGGACTTGGTAGTTTCTGGCGGGACAAGATTCGCACACAGAAATCCAGATGCTGCCCTCCGAGATGCATTAAAGCTTGCACGAGCAATGACAAGAAAAGCAGCTGTTCTTGGAGTAAAACAGGGAGGAGCAAAGGCGGTCGTTATTTCGAATCAGAAAAAAAGCAAAAAACTTCTTCACTCGGTTGGAGATTTTTCCCAGATGCATAAAGGGCTGTTCCAGACTGCTGTTGATCTTGGCTTCTCAATGGAAGACGGAAGAGAGATATATTCAAAATCAGATTATATTGACTCATTATCCCATCTGGAAAAAGGTCTGGGAAGCTCAGGGGAGAACACTGCAGAAGGTTTGATGCATGGTTTTGACGTTATATGCAAAGAAATACTAAAAAAACCGTTAGGTGAATGTTCTGTTGCAATTCAGGGTCTCGGGGCTGTAGGGATGCCATTAGCAAGGAGACTTATAAACTCAGGAGTTAAAGTTTATGGTAGTGATTTATCCGAAGACAATTGCAAAATTGCGAAAGGAATCGGAGTTCACGTTATTCCAATCAAAAAAATCTTATTTCAAAAAGTGGATATACTTTCTCCTTGTGCTTTCGGCGGAATTATAAACAAAGATACGATACCCAAATTAAAATGCAAAATAATTGCCGGAGGGGCTAATAATCCCCTTGATGATGAATCCAAAGACGAGAAAAGACTGCTGAAAAGAAGAATAATTTACATTCCGGATTTTGTGATAAACTGCGCCGGATATCTTCAGGCATTAGTAGAAAGGGACGGCGGAACTGTCGATGAGGCAAGAAAAAAATCAAAAATTGTCAGGGAAAGATTGAAGGAAGTCATAAGATATTCGAAAAGACACAGGCTAACCATGCTACAATCAGCACTTAAATTATTTTCATGAACTGGCCGTAGTAATTAAGTATTTTGAATCCAAAATCTTTTATCTCTCCTGGTTTTTGTCTTTCTCTTAATTGCATAAATCTTGCAGCCCATATGTCTGCTCCGAATCTCATCCCGCGTTCAATAAATTCAGGATCTTTTAAGTTCTCGAGTTTCCAATCTTTTCTTTTGAAAAGATTTCCCTGATTTTCTAATGCACGTTCATATCTTTCTCCATTAAAACCTTTCGAAGGGAGGTGTAGAACATTTCCGTAATCGGGGCTAAAAAGCCACATTTTTGTCTCAAGAGCTCTTCTTGGCAGGAAAATTCCGTCGTCATTATTTATGGCGGCAGGCCTTGCGCTAAAACCCCCTACTATGAAGAATTTTGTTTCTGTCATATAAAAAGGCCATCCTTCCTTAAGATCGTATTTTGCAACTAATTTGTCTAAGTCCATTTTTGCCGCATCAGTCATTATGTAATTATGTATGAACCCGTTCACAGCGTAATATAGAATATCGTGCTGGATGGGTCTAAGTTCGTCTTTCATATCCAAAGACAGTTCTTCTGTTTGATACACTTTGCCCTTTTCTTCTTCTGTTAGTTCAATAAGATTGTTTGTCATTTTTTACTTAATAGTTTTGAGATAGGGAATCTTCCCCTTTTTTTAATCAATCCCTTTCTCAGGAAACATTGTAGTATTCCAGATAATCTTATAAATTTCGTTAATAAATTTTTTGAAATCGCCTTCTGAAAATTTTGATGCATCAGTGAACCTTGAATTTGCAATTTCAGAAAGCTCATCAAGCCTTTTCACTTTTTCTCTATTCACTTCATTTATCACATCCGGATATTTTGACTGTGGAAATCTTTCTTCATATCTTTTTGCTGGAAATTTTCTGAAAAAATTTGCAACCTTTTCGAGCCCTTCGCCGGATATAAAAATACTTATCTTAGAGCTATACTCTCCCAAATAATCGACACTCATTCCAGTTATTGGATATATTTGAGGAAGTTCCATTTTAATTTTCACTTTTTTAAAAGTTCATGAAATCTGCAAGGGGTGTTGCACGACTGAGCACTTCTTTGAACCCGGAATCTTTTGTTTGAAGAGCATAAAGCATTGTATCTATGACTCTTGGATGAGGATGGTTTGGTTTAGTCTTTACACCCCAAAGATAGCTTTCCATAAGGTATTTGAACCTGCTTGGATCCATGAAAACATTTTTTCTACCATATCCCGCATAAAGCTTTTTTATATGTTCTTGGGTGATTTCAGGACTGAAACTTCTTGCCGTTTCTTCTATTGGAGGAAGTTCAAGGTACTTGTCAACCATCGCATTTGACATGAAAACTTCCGGATTAAGTAAAGGGTCTCCCCTGTAAGCCTCTCCAATTATTGCTGGATGATTCGAAAGGTTTGCAAATACATTTTTCCAATCGGTGTGGAAAATAAGGTGCATTCCAAGTTCTTCGAGTTTCCCTGAAAATTCAATAGCTTTTCTTTGAGGATCAGTCAGATTCTCATTTCTTAATGCCCTTTCTAAAATGTAAGGAATTTTTTTCCCTTCCCCGGTTATTTTACTCATAAGGCTGAATGCAAGGCTGTTTGAATTCTGGGTCAAATACTTGGATATCTTCATGTACTTGTCTGAAACCGCACTCAAAGCTTTCGAAAGTAACACAAGTTGGCCTTCATTCGCTTCTTCAGAAAGTGTATGCTCAACCCATGGCTTCACATATCCACTTTCAGGAGCAAGATCCTCCGGATCTGCATATCTTCTTGCCAAGAGCAGTTCATCTATGCTTTTCCTTACCACTTTTCCTTCAAGCTCGCTTACAGGAATAGACATTAAATCATACGGGAATTCACTTACATGATGGGTCTGAGTTAGTTTCTCTATGAGCGATCTTTTCTTTTCTTTCAGTTCTTCTTTCTCATGCGCCTCTTTCTCAGCAAGAGATAAGACATATTTTTCATTTGACGAAAAATTCACAAGCATTGATGCGATATTATAAACACTCGTTATCCTATCGGTGAACCCCGAACTTTTTAGATGGTGGCCGCTTACCATCTCCTTGTACTGGTTAAATATCTCAAGATCTTTTTCTGTCGCGTCATCAAAGGAATCTTTGAGTGAAATAACCTTTGGAACGTTGTCAGCTATTTTTATATTAAAGAATTTTGAAGCATGATTGTAAAATTCAGAAGTATTTTCAAATAA
>JAJZAH010000002.1 GCA_021799535.1 Nanobdellota archaeon | reverse complement strand
GTACTTATTCCAACCATAGCGCCACTCGAAGAAACACCTGTAGAACCTCCAGAAGCATACACCCCTGTAGGACCTGAACCAGAAACTCCTATGCTTCCTGAACCATAAACTCCATAAGCATTCCCTCCATTTGGTGCAGATGCAGAAGCATAAACCCCATAAGAATCATAACTTGACGAGCCGCTGTTTGAAGCAAAGTATCCCCCATAATTTGTCGCCGTGGGGGTTCCACTTTCCAAACTACGAATACCATAATTTCCAGTATATGAGACATCCAGCATTGCTCCTGGGCTTGTGGTACCAATTCCAACATGACCCAAATCATCCAATATCATTACGGGCGATAATGGAGTTGGATTGTTATAAGTCGAATTGGTCTGGCGATAAAAAATCAGATGCCCCATAGGACCATTATCCAATCCAGTTTTTATTGCATAGGTAAGCCCATTGCCACCATTAAACATAAGAGTGGGACCGCTATGTACAGCCCCCCCAGTTGTATGCAGCAACAAACCTGGCCAATTGTTACCAGCAGGAGCAGTTGTCTCGTCCGCTGTTTGAATATCGACATTTGTAAGAGGGCTCGTCGTTCCTATTCCTACGTTTCCAGAACCCCCGACAAAGAAAGGAACGCTATTACCGTTTTTATTAACAACTTCAAAACCTCTTGTATTATCAAAGGTACCGTAAAATCGTGCATAAGTAAAATAATTACTTCCGGGATGTTGAACTCCAAAACCCCAATTGTTATCTACCCCACCTGCTCCGTTTGTGTCCGTGCCGACAAACCAATTATACTCCGATGAACCATAGACCGAAATATTTCCCACAACATCTAATGTCGCTCCCGGATTTGTCGTGCCTATTCCTACATAACCATTTGAGTTGAGTATTGTCATCCTCGTAGTTCCCCCCGTAGCTAAAGCCAAGTTCTGAGTGCTATAACTTGAGAAACTATACGAACCCCCTCCGTTATCTGCAGTTATCCCTTTATTAAAATAGAATGCAGGATTTCCCGTCTGAAAATGAGCCCATCCCGTGTTCTGAGGTCCAATCTGAACATAACCGGAATCCGTCGTGACTTGAAGAGAATTGCCTGAACCCTGTGTAAGTTGAGTGTTTGTACTTCCAACATAAATACCTGAATCAAAAAGGCCATATCCTCCGCTTACTTCTAATTTCTGTGATGGACCAGAAGTACCAATACCTACATTACCAGACGTATCTATGGTGAATCTCGTTGCAGAGTGCGTATTATCATAAATTCTAAAGTTAGGGTCAGTCGTAATCTGCCACGACTGGTAAGGGGAATTTGACCTAATCATTTCTATAGCAGCTCCACTAGTTTTATTGAGTACAAGATTATAACCTGCAGTATTATCAACCTCCAAAGTTCCTGCTGGAGTAACGGTTCCTATTCCAACATTAGAACCATCTGGATTAAGTATCAAAGGGACGTAAGTTTGATGGGATCTGACTGCACCCAAATAGGCGTAGCCGTTTTGATCTGCTCCCCCATAGAGATATATCCCACCAGTAGTAGAGTTTCCAACTGCAAACTGATTATACTCATGAGTACCACTAGCAATTCCCGCAACATTTGTATATACTTCTAACCTATGGATTGGCGAGGTCGTGCCTATGCCGACGTTGCTACCTGACTGATAGATGTTGGAATTGGTTATGCTATTGGCCCCGTTCCACAGGGGCACGTAGTTGGCTGTGCCCGAGCCGGAGACATAGCCTGATGCAGTCGTGAGCACCGCGTTGCCGCCGGAGTATATAGTGCCGGGGAAGTATGCATTCAAACTCTGGTCTATCTGCAATCCAAAACCGGTTGTACCAGCACCTTGATTGTAGATGCCAAAGGCCCCGGGCTTTGGATTGCCTGAACCTTCTACCAGCATCAGCCAGTTGGAATTAGTCACATTGGTATTCACGATGTTTATGCCCGTCCCGGAAGGATTGTTATCCTGCGTGTTGAGTGGCATATTTCCGCTCGCCCCATGCACTTGGATCGCATTGTTCACATATAAGTTACCCCCAAACGAGCCACCATTGTCCACTAGAAGGTAGCCGTCAGAGCTTCCGGTGATGCCCAGGGGGTTGTATGGGGAGGCGCCGTCACCGATGAACACGCTGCCGTCCAGCTGCAGCGAGGCCTGGCCCGGGTTGGAGGAGAGGGTATAAAGTTGCGAGCCGGAGCTTCCACTGTAAATCAGCCCCGTAACTGAGTTTATGTTTGATACTGCAGGGCCGTTCCCGCCCCAAGCGGCTGAGCCGAAAGACCAACTCCCTCCGCCGCTGTTGCTCTGCATGGAGGGGATGATATTGCCGGAAACAGAGAGGCTGTTGCTATTGTCTATTGAAACAGTACTGCCGCTGTTGGGAGCGATGTTGTTCACATAAAGCTGGCCGCTTGTGCCGCGTATGTTCACGGTACCCGTTGTCGAGCCGACATCAAGATTGTAAACCGGGCTGGTCTGGTTGATGCCCACATTGCCACCAGTTAAAACCATATCCCCATTTGATGTTAAAGTAAGTGTCCCAGCCGAAGTTATTTTCGCTACACCAGAATTGATGTACTCCTCTGCTCCAGATCCAGCATCTGCTCGGAATTGCCATCGCGTTGCGCTACCAACATCACCAATAGTAAATATTGAAGCCCCTTGGGCCGCAGCTGTATCAACTACCTGCAATTTACTGGAAGGACTGGTGGTACCTATACCAACGCTTCCGCCGTTAGGTTGCAAATCAATATTATAAGCTACTGCACTATCTGTCCTCTGATTTTGCATCCAAATATCCCCATTAGAGCCCAAATAACCAACACTTAGACCAGTATGTCCGTCAGCCCTTAATAGATTAAACCCTGTCCCAACCGTTCCCAAAGCTGGAATTATTGTTCCTGTCATATTCACTTCTAATTTTCCAGAAGGACTGTTTGTACCAATGCCCACATTTCCATTCACCGCCAAACTTGCCGTGCCGGGTGAAGTATAGCCAATCGCTTCAGCTCCGCTCACAATTGCAT
Organism: Nanobdellota archaeon; assembly: GCA_021799535.1. Taxonomy (GTDB): domain Archaea; phylum Nanobdellota; class Nanobdellia; order Pacearchaeales; family GW2011-AR1; genus GW2011-AR1. The sequence continues at coordinate 168,359 of JAJZAH010000002.1, read as the reverse complement.
TAGTTCCTAAGTAAAGATTTCTCCATCTCAACGACGAACTGCCAATATCAAACTGGTTGTCAAATCCTGAAGGGGGGATTATTGACCCATTGACTGTGAGAGTCGAGACTGAAAGAGAGTTTATCTTATAGAAATAACCCTGTTGGGCATATATATTCCCGTTTATTATCGAAAGCCCATTATTTGTCCATCCGCCATTGAAATCAAACTGACCATAGACAGATTTATTCAAAGGCATGTAAAAACTTGCAGGATGACCCCCAAGTTCATTCGCGTTAGTTGCATTGACCCCTGTCAATTGAGAACCGTCTCCTATAAATGCAGTTGCCCGGACAGTTCCATTAACATCAAGAGGATAAGAAGGAGATGTCGTATGAATTCCTACATTGCCACCACTAGGATTCAACAAAATATAAGGAGTATTTGTATCTGTATTTATTACAAGTCTATCAACATAAGCTCCAGAGGCATTTCCTGTCTGAATCTTCACCCCGGGAGTATTTACAGTAGGACCATTCTTGTCCCTGATAACTAAAGGACCGTAAGGACTGCCTGTGGGGAAGTGTGTTAAATCAACCTCCCCATTAACACTACTAAAGTCTATACCTCCATTGATATTCAACTTATCATTAACGGCTGTTGTTCCAATACCAACGCTACCTTGTATATAAGCGCCATTGGTTGGGGCAGCGCCAGAATAGCTTCCAGAAACATACAAAGCCCCGGCTTGTATTCCCTGTGCACCATTACTTGATGTATAAAAAGAAGTATAGCCCGATTGATAGCCTCCACCAAACCATGAATTGTCATTTAATCCAATAGGACCCATAACTTGTAAAGTTTTGGTGGGGTTCGATGTGCCAATACCAACATATCCTGAAGAGCTGACCGTCATCCTAATGCTATTATTGGTTCCAAACTGCAATGGATAAAGACCTTGATTGGCGACAAAAGAGGCATAAGGTGAAGTCCCATGAATTGTCCCCCCTGCAATGCTTCCTTCAGTCCCCAAATAAGTGCTACTCACGTTATTATTCGCCCCAATTACTGCAGCATTACTCCCTGAATTCTTTGCAGTAATTAAAAAATTGGAAGTAGAGCTAGCTACAGTCAAAGGCCAGCTTGGGCTCGTAGTTCCAATACCTACATTCCCTGATGAATCAGAGAATATTGCAGGGGAGTAAGTAGGACTCGAAATGTCCTCAACACTAAGCTCACTCATCTGAACCCATGACACTGTCGCACTATTACCAAAGTAAACTAACAGATAAGGACTAGTCCAAGAATTTGAAGTCTTCGTATAATCATATGTGAAAAACTTTGCATTTCCTGGATTTGCTGGGACATTCACAATCTCACTGTCCCTATCATGAAGATCAAAAGGACCATTACTTCTATATTTGAAGGTTATTCTGTACGTATGACCCAAAATAAAAGCAGTTGTCTGTGCACCTGCGTCCGCCCAATCCCTTTGACCCTGTGCACCTCCGCTAACATTCCATTGCAACACGCTTCCCGAAAATCCTGCATTAGAAGGGGAAGTTATAGATTCTGTAAGGTAAGATGGGGTTTGGACATTCCAACCATTAAAATTAGTTCCGCTGTAAGTGGATTGAACCATCAGATTTGTTCTCGAATAAAGAATGTTCGGAGCAAGACTTGCAAAGTTAGGAGTAAATCCTCCGGCAACACCTATGTTTCCATTAATAGTCAGGTTGTTAACTGGCACAATTGTTCCAATTCCTACATTACCTCCGGCAAAATTGAACCCCCCTCCGGCAAATGGCTGGAATTGTATGATATTCCCATTTTGCCTTGAAACAGAAAAAATTGTTGAACCAGGATTCCCATCACTGGCGGTTAAAAAGGTTACCCCCGCTCCAACAGCTCCAATATTAACAGATCCACCTACCCCCCCACCAATAGTTAACAATGATCCTGGACTGCTTGTACCGATACCGACATTTCCTCCGGTATAATATAACATACTCCCCGACTTCGTCCAGTAGTTGACTCCGGAGGAATTAATCGCGGAAGTGTTTATGTTTGTAAGATATTTTCCTGAACCTTTGAAATATGCCGCCGAGATATTGTTTAAAGCAAAAACGTCTCCGTTCGTACCATTCACGACAAAATAATTCTGGTTAGAGTTGCTCTCATTCTGGATTATGAAATTTTTTGCAGAGACAGCCGGAGCTAAAGCAAAAGCTCCGATAACTAAAGCGGCAAATACAAAAATTAAAATGAGATTCTTAGGCTTCATCTTATTAATTTGGAAAAACCCTCCCTTATCTCTTTAACATCAGAACTTTTTAATTTGGAAAAAATTTCTCTTGATAGAACAAAAAATTCATAAGCCCTTGAGAGGACAAGATTAATATCCTCTTTATTGACCTTTCTGTCGACATAATATTTATTGCGTAACATTTTACTCAATTGTGTATTTTTTTACTTGAATACCTTACCTCTTTTCTATTTTTCATCCTTGAATCACCCTCTTGTCCCATTTTATAGACTTAAGTCTAAATATTTAGACACCCCCTTTTATGATATCCACTTTTTTGTGCCATATGATACAAAAATTTATCTTTATCTCTTTTTAGTGTTTTACTTTCCATTTTCAAGATTTTAACTTCCATACCCCCTATAAACATAATGGACTTTTTCACCTCGGATTATGAAATTTTTTGCGCTTGCTGCCCCAAAAATCCCAAATAAAAAAATCAACACCGCAAAAAACCCGGCTATTTTTTTATTCATCTTTCTCTCCGACCGAAAAATTTATAATCATACCGCCCGTATTAAAAAGGTATAGGGGAACAGGACCTGACGAATCCCGCGCTTTGACGCGGTTAGTAGGATTGACGGACCTCCTTACCCTATCGTCCGATTGATTGATTCTTGTCATTTTTTGAGCCTCTCAATATTTAACAGAGTGTCTATAACTAAGCTCAACTTGTACTCAAGAGAATCCTCTTTTAGCTTGCTCTCCCTAACAACCTTATTATTTTCTCCACCAATAAAAATGTAATAATCAAATTTCATTTTTCCTCCCCGTTCTAATTTTTTGAACAAATGTTCTAATTTTTTGAACAAAACTATTCGATTTATCCATTTTATATTCCGATTATCACGTCACCTCCGGATACCTGTAGTTTGGCTGTTGGATGGGTTGTTCCAATCCCTACATTTCCTGAAGTGGAATTTACAACTAAGTCCCCTCCGCCAACATCAAGAGTGTTTGAGGGATTGGTGGTGCCAATGCCCACATTTCCGCTTCCAGTGATTCTCATTCTCTCAGTTAGTGTGTTAACGGTGTCCGTAGAAGCTCTTGTTGAAAAAACAAGATCACTACCAATGTTCCCAGACGAAGCTCCAGGGCTTACCCAACTTGTATATAAATCTGTGATAGCGGCTGTAGGATAAAGACTGTTACCCACAACAAATTGAACCTCAGCTTTTTCGTTAAAATTGGCTGAATTGGTATTTCTTATCCTTATTGAGGGATTATTAGGACTTCCCACAATTTCTGTATAGGAAGCTCCTTTTGCTATCTCTAAACTATTTCCTGGACTTGCTGTTCCAATTCCGACCTTGCTATTATTTATGTAAATTACTCCCGCATTGTTCGTCCCAAGAGCAAGAGCAGCATTATTGACATTAACTATTGCCACACCATTTGGACCTGTATTATATGTAGAACTGCCACTCATCCCACTCCCAAATGAATCCATTTCCAGACCATTTGCTTGGTCTGCCTGCACCCTCAGTGAGCCATAGCCCGTAGCATTAAGATTTTTAATCCTTGCAACAACAGCATTATTTGAGGGAACATTGCCCTGTATATCAAGTGTGGTCACCGGATTCGTTGTACCTATGCCAACATTTCCATTACTATCAAAAATAACTCGATTAGTATTTCCACCTCCAGACGAATCTGTAACAGATTGAAATAACAAACCTGCGTTACCATATTGGATTACCGGATTGTTTGCATATAGTCTTAATATCGGAGTTGAAAATCCAACACTTCCGTTAATTAGTAATGTTGGATTATTAGATAAATCTTGTATTTGCAACTTCGTAGACGGCGAAGTAGTTCCAATACCCACATTGCCACCATTGACTGTAAGAGTGGGTGTTGTTCCACCATCTGCGTATAAACTTAGTAAATGCCCTGTTGTTGATACCACTTCCATATTCTGTGAGGCATCCTTCAACATTCCTCCTATGTAAGTTCCATTATTATAAAACCTCAGTTGACCGTGGCTTCCTGTGACAGAGTTTAACTCAAGATAAGGGTTAGCACCACTGATCGTGAGAACATTACTTCCAGTTCCACCTAAATTGGTGCTTGTCGTCCCGATACCAATATTATTCCCGCTCTGGTAAATCACTGAATTGGTCTGGCTCTTCGTTCCATTCCACAAAGGAACATAATTTGCGGTCCCTGATCCTGTCAAAGCTCCGAGACTTCCTGCGGATATGGGAGTCCCATTAACAAGATAATTGTAAGCATTCACGCTTCCTGCAACCTGAAGCCTTTGATTAGGAGAGGTTGTTCCGATGCCGACGTTGCCATCTTTATCTATGGTCATTCTAACGCCATTGCTTACACCACCATGAAGGGTCGTGAACTGGATATTGGTACTTGAATAAGATCCGTCGACAAATTTATTGAAAGAAATACCAGCTCTTAGGTTGCCGCTTTCTCCGGCTCCAATACTGAAAGTGCCCGTATTACCATCGTTAACACCGGCCCATTGTCCCAATAACTGGGAGGTTCCGTTATTGGGGACATTAAGGGCCAGTAGACTATTCGGTCCCGTCGTACCAATGCCAACGTTGCCCGCATTAAGTATTGTAAGAAAATTAGTTGGACTAAAACTCGTTGGAGAATTACCCGGATTCTGATTAGAACCCAGCAACTGCAAATTATTGCCGTTATAGGCCAATAAGAACTGGCCGGTAGAATAAGCTCCAGAAAGCCAATTCCCGTTACTCTGAGGTGCCATACCCCAGGAGATACCTCCACCGTAAGCTCCGCCATTTCCATACTGCAACAAGCGCATTCCACGATTAGGAGATGAATCCGTCTCATAAGGGTTAACGTCATTGACTTGGACAATCGCCGCTGTGTTCCAATTTGACACCGCGTAGCCAAGGCCACTACTAAATGAGGTTGGACCCTGCATATACAGCTTGTAACCGCCGGGATTTGTTGTTCCAATACCCACATTCCCTCCGGTGTAGTACAGGTTGCTTCCGGACTTCGTCCAGTAGTTTATAGCTGAAGAGTTTATCGCTGAGGCATTCAGGTTAGTCAAATATTTTCCTGAGCCAAAAAAGTAAGTCGCACTGACATTATGCAGCCCCATATCAAGGTTTGTATCAATTGAAACACCTGAAAGGGAGACATTCCGCGCTGTGAAAGAGTAAGGTGTCCTTGAGATGGAAGAGGTGTCTACTAAAACCCCATTCCTGTAATAACAAAGATAATACTGGTTTTCATAATTTAAGCCCGTGTTGTTCAAATAATAAGAGATTATCCCCCTTGAGTCTGTTGTGAGTGTCGCGGATTTTGAATAAACCACATTTGAACAGCTCGGAGTTGTTGAAATATTGAAAACAAAATTGTATGTTCCGGTTATCACATTTCCGTTTGAGTCAGTTGTCTGTATATTCAGGTGTAGCTGATCTAAAATCGGTGACGCACTTGCAAAAAAAAGGCCAAAAATTATAAAGATAAAAACAAAGAAAATTACGTTTGTTTTGCCAAACTTAAAATGAGATTTTTCCAAAAGACCTCTTTCCATTTTTTATCGATTATCCTACACAAAATTAGTATATAAATATTGCCATATCCCCGAGGGATAAACGCAGGAAAATCTTTTACTTACTCAAGGGAAAACAGCAAAGACGGTTTTACTTACAAAATGCTGCAGTAAGACGCAGAAAATGGCAAAAAACGCCGGATTTCACAGCAGAAAAAATCAGCTGTTAAAATGAAACCTGACTGCAGTCTGATTTTATGAAAAATTCTTCAGATTATCAAAAAGAACCAAACAAAAAAGTAGGTGATAAGACCTACTACAAATATACAATAAGTTCGATTTCAGGGGAAGTTGTCAAAAAGTCAGGACTGGAAGGGAAGAAACTCAAGGCTACTGCGGAGAAAGGGAAGAAAATTGTAGAGAAGGAATCCTGATACGTAAAGAATATAAACCATTAAAGTATATTTATATATGCAAAAAGAAGGTTTGGACATGGCATCTAAAAAGAAGAATTCTAACAAAGAGAAGATGCTTAAGCTAATTGAAAAAGAGGATTATGTCAGAAAAGCGGATAAGGAGATAGAAAAGACACAGAGAGAAGTGGCAAAACTTGAAAAAGAAATGTTCGCAATTCAAAGCAACATGAGGCTACTTCTTTAATTTATTCTTTTCCATAAAATAAAGTTCATTTTGCAAAAAATCAATATAACTTCTCAGTTTGTTTAAAGAGAATTCGTATTTTCTTTTCATCTCAGACGTTTTTTCTACATACTCCTTGTGCGACTTTTCCAAAGAAGCGGACAAATTTTTATTACGACTTTCCATCATTATTCCTTGCAAAGTTGCAGTCGTTAAAACAATCAAGGCAAATAGCCCAATAAGCGTAAACGAATCCACACCACTCACTCTTGAAAGAATAAGGAACAATGCTTGTTCGAGCGCGTAAAAAATCACAAAGACAATACTAAAATAAGTGTAATGAGAATGGAAGAAGTTGCTAAAGGGGATCCATTTTTTTGCTAAAATAACCATCAAAAAAATTGTAATAAAAAATAGAAGTACAGGAACAACCAATTCTAACATTGGAATAGGATAAAAAGCTCTTTTTTAAGAATTTATATCATAAAATAGAGTTATAATTCTTAAGCGTTTAGGACAAGCGAAGTTGAAAGAAACCCTTTGCGGGTTGAACCCGCAAGATTGAATTTCAACAAATTCAGTCACAAGTCCTTCTGCAAAACACTTATTTCTAAAGTTATTAAAAAAAGAATACCGCTTACAGGCGGGACATTTTCAGAGATGAAAACGTTGCTAAGTTAGTTTAGGGTGTATCTTGAGAAGACATCTAACTATAAGAAGCCACGGGCTTAAGTCTCTGATAGCTAACATGTTTTTTCTGTGTAAAAAAGCCCTTTATTCAGATTTTATACACAAAACCTCTCAAAAATTTAAAAAATACTCCAAAGGGCAAATATGATCCTGCGCGGATTTGAACCGCGGACCCCCGCCTCTCTTAGACAAGTCTGTTGAGATGCAGCATCCATAACTGAATGCAGTCTTATAAGAGCGGTGCTCTAAACCAGGCTGAGCTACAGGATCATTTAATGCACATCCAATACGATTATATTGAACATTAATATGTTGAATGTTTCTTATTTAAAGATTTTCTTTAGCTGTTTGGAAAGATTATCAAATACGCTCAGTTCTGCTCGACTCCGCCTTACAACCGCAATTTTTGCATTCGCAAAAATCTCAATGAATGCTAAAATATTTTTTAAAAATATAAATTTTTATAAATCCTCATAAGGTAATTTTGTTATGGCAGATTGCATGGATGATTATGAAGCCGTAGTTAGACTGATTATTGATGAATATCACTCTTTGCAAAAATTAAACCTTTCCCATGACTTATTGGGATATTTGAAGGATGTTGATATGGGAGGATTCACAAGAACCGATGACTTTGGCAAAAAGTATGGGCATCTCGGGGATGGGCATAAGACAGCAGTTGGAAAAGCAAATGCGATGTTAGCCAGTTATTATATTGATCTCGAAGACGGGGTGACCATAGAATTAAAAAAATTGCTAAAAAAGGAAAAAGGAAAGTCCGAAGAAGAACTTTGGAAGTCAATGGAAGAAAAAGGGTTAGTAGGCCTCGTGAGAACTCATCTGACACATAATCGGGTTCCTTTGGAAAGTTTTGTGAAATAGTGAAGTTATGCTTTTTTCAGATCCAAAATTTGGTAATCTGTTATATATTCCAATGGAATGGTTGTTTCTGCTCTTTTCTGCTCCCTATTGGAAAATGGATTATACCCATGATAATGATTAGTGTTTGGCGTTGTTGAAAGTGTGACAAGCCTTTCGGTCAATTCTGAAACAACACCAATGTAAAACTCATCTTTCCAATCACCCCTGCCAAAGAATTTTCCATCAGCAAAGAGATAAATTGAATTTCCTATTCTCACTTCTGAAAGAAATTTTTTCGCCAAGTCTTTTGTCATTGTTAACAAACTCCCTTGTTTATTATAAATATTTATGTTTTATAAATGTGCTTCATGTGATCAGGCTCACAGAGTCTTCTATTTATAAATTCTGCCCTTTTTTAACCCTTGACGGGCGCAGAAATTATGCTTTTTTTATCAAAATTTCTTTTATAAATTCTGTAAATTCTTTTGAACATTCTCGCGTAAACAAATAAGTCATAGAAGTATCTTTCGATTTTTGACAAGCTCAAAGATTAGGTAAGGCAGTTATCATGAAACCTCATGATTGTCTTCTTATTTTCATCAGAGAGCTCAGAATTATTGATTCTCTCGACGACGTTTTGAAGTCTGCACTTGTAGTCGTGAGGTCCATTTATTCCCTGTTTTCGTAGCAGCTTATAAACCACAAGGCAGAGCATTACTCATCGTGAATCACGCCCCGTCCGAGATTCGAACTCGGGTCACGGCCGCTCTCCATCGCTTTGCGCTGGTCAACTGCCAGCTCGCTGCCATTTGAAAGGGCCGCATTCTTGACCTCTGAACTAACGGGGCTTGTCCTGCCTCCCCGAAAGTTTTGAGGAATGCTTTGGCTGTTCCTTTGACTAACGGGGCTCGTCCTGCTTGCCCGATAGTCCTCGCTTGCCGTGAACTAACGGGGCTTATTATTTTTTGGAAACCCAGAATGAAAATAAAGTGTAAAAATAGTTTAAAAAAGTACCTGTTTATGGCTCTACCGCAATCCAAAAAGTTATTTACCAAAAACGCAAAAATATTTATATCAAGATGGGCCTTTTTATACATGATTGTAGAAACAACCATGCTCATTGTGGTCCTGGCGATAGTCTTCATATGGATCCTTTTGAAATTTAAAGAGATGAGACACAAGATATTTTCCATTTTCCTCATTTTGCTTATACTTTTCACTTATTTCAGCTTCACAGCGAGCCTGTCCGGGAGAAACATAGATTTCACAACGACTTCAGGATGGGGGGAGGCAATAGGACTGTACTTTTCATGGCTAGGAAACGCTTTTGTCAACGTGAAGTCAATAACGGCATACGCAATAGGTGCCAACTGGAACAACGTAAATACCTCTGGAACTGCCCAGAATCAGACTAACTCATCAAGTCCGGCAAATCAGACGAATTCATCCTTCGCATGGGGCAAACTCAAATAAAAACTTTTAAATACTATCCAAACTAAATAGAAATATGCCTAAAAAAAAGAGTGTTGCAGCAAAAAAATCTCCAGCAAAGAAAAGTTCTACGGCGGCAAGGGCAGGGTCAAAACCTGAAATCAGCCATATAGAATCAAGGCTCAGGAAATCAAACAGATCATTAGCGTACTCCTTTGTGGTTTTTATAATCTCTCTCATCCTTTATTTAGTCACTTATAAGTTCATTGAGAGTTTCTTTGGATTTGTCATGATTGTATCAGGAGCTCTTGTCATACTTTTTGGAGTTATAAGTATAATACTTTACATAGTGAAAGGAAGAAGGTAATTCTTAAAGAAAGACTGGAAAATAGATAATCTAATCCGGGTTTTGACATGTTCTTCCGAACGAAAAAGAAAAGACTAAACGTTAAACTTTTTTACCCTTTTTGCGAGATTGGAGTTAAAATTATAAAATAAATTATCCAATAATCTAGTAAGACTATTATAGTCAACCAACTCTTAGTAAGATCCCAAACTAAAAAGAAAAGCCACAGCCGAGATTTGAACTCACGATCTCTAAGTTTTTTCTGAAAGAAAAAATTTCCGACGAGAGAGTTTAAGCCGCAGGTGGGAATCGAACTCACGACCTCTACCTTTTTGTATGAATTTAATGTAAACTCATCTACCAAGGTAGCACTCTTACCAACTGAGCTACTGCGGCATAGATGAAACTAAAATTGAAATTATTTAAAACTTCCCGTACAGCCTTTCCAGATTTATCTCAAAAATACTGACAGGCATCTTTATTTTCCAGTTTTTTAAAATCCTCGGATGGATTTCTCCTATAAAGCCGATTTTCTCGCCATCAAGGGTTATCTCTGCAGATCTTCCCTCGACAAAGAAAGGGCTTGTTATCTCCTGCTCCCTGACTTCAAATTCAAGCCCGAGGTTATGAAAAAGATAGTCTAGAATCTGCTTAAGATCAGTATAATTGCCAGGTCCGACCGCAGCTCCTGCATGATCCTCCTCCGTGATCGACTCATCTTTCCCCGCAAAGAAAACTTTCCCAGACTCAAAAACTTTCTGAGGGTACTCAGAATCGCTGTTTTCAGATATTATCTTCAGGAGATAATGGGAAAGATCTTTTCTCATTATATTATAATCAGTCTTTGACCCTGAAAGCTCAACGAACCCGGATTCCTCTTTTTCGGGGATACCCATTCTTTCAAATTGATCCTGTTTTTTTGTGAGGTGATAATTCGACAGCTCAAGAAGCCCAAGCCCCGTCAGGATGTCTGAAATCTTCCTTTTTATAGTATCATTTTTGTACTCTTTGCTTGTTGTGGAAATAGCAGGAATTATGGGCTCAAAGTTGTTATATCCATAAGCTATAGCAACATCTTCTATCAAATCTATCTCATGAAGTATATCCATCCTCCAGGGGGATATCTCCACCTTACCGTCTGCGGAATAGCTATGGCCCATTTTTTCCACTAATTTTTTAAGCTCTTTCTTTCCAAGATCCAGCCCTAAAATCTTATTCGTTTTTTCAAGGGACAGATCCATCTTATCTGTCTTGAAAGAAGGAGTCACATTGTCCTTGACCTTCATCTGGTAAACTCTTCCGCCCATCTCGGCAAAGCTCGCGACGATTATAGAGAGGCATTTTTCAAGGACATCGAAACTGAAGCCTGAGCATTCTATGAAAAGATCTTTTGTTTCTTCTGTGACTCTTCCCGTCCTCTCAGAGTTTATTATCGGAGGCATCGAGAGAATATTGCCTTCAGAGTCGGAAAAAATCGGGAATTTCATCTTTCCAGCGAGAAGATGCGCGAACTCTTTTCCCGTGGGATGCTTTTGGAGTATTTCAAGGCCTGACATCTCCTTGGGATAATCAAGAGGCTGGAATTTTATCTTATCAGGTTCCACAGCCTTGTAATATATCGGAAGGACAATCTTGTCAAGAGGGTATATTCCTATCGCAAGTTTTTTCCTGTCACGCCCGACAGTCACATGAAGCTTTTCCTGAAGCTCTATGATCTCCTTTATCTTCATATTGTCAAGCTTGAGCCCTTTGACGATGGCGCATGCTGTGTAAGGCCTCACGTCTTTCACGGACGAATCGATGATCACCTCATAATTTTTTTCGGGTTTTCCTATGCTGTAAGTCCTGAGTCCGGATTTTTCTCCAAGGAAAGCAGCAAAGCTTTTCTTAAAATTCTGATAGCTCAAAAGGTCCGGCCTGTTAGGGAATATCTCCAGTTCAAGAGTATCCTCACTCACGTTCTCGACAGGAGTTCCAAAAAGGGCTATTCTTTCCTGCATCTCGGAATCAAGTTTCCCTATATCTTTTTCAAAATTCTTCCTGTCAAATTTCACATTTGCCATCTTACACTTTCACCCATGATTTCATTTTCCTAAGTTGGTTTATGTCATTTTTGTATAATTCACGTAAGTCTTTCACCTGATAATAATCCATAAGTATCCTGTCAAACCCCGGACCCCAAGCGAGGACAGGCACATCAACACCCAGCAAGGTGACAACAACTTCAGGCCGAAACATCCCCGCACCGCCAAGCTCAAGCCAGACTTTCTTCTCAGGGTGCCACCAGTGTATCTCAACTGAAGGCTCGGTGTAAGGGAAATATGCCGGCGTGAATCTTATTTTTTCAAAGCCCATCTTATTGAAAAATTGCTTAAGATACCCCAAAAGGTGCCTGAAATTGAGGTCAGGAGCGACGACAATCCCCTCGCTTTGGTTGAATTCAAACCCATGAGACCAGTCAACAGTTTCATTCCTGAAGCATTTTCCTATAGCGAAATATTTTTTTGGAAGATCCTCTTTTTTCAGACCCGCAAGAGTCCTTGCTGAAAGGCAGGTCGTGTGAGTTCTCAAGACCATCTTTTTCGCTTCCTCAGGATCCCACTCATACCCCCATCCCTTGCTTCCAGACACCCCTTTTTCATGGGATGTCCTTACAGCATCAACAAGTTTCTTGTCTGGAAGCTCATGTTTCCTGCCAAGAAAGAAAGTATCTTGCATCTCGCGAACCGGATGGTCCTGTGCAGTAAAAAGTGCGTCAAAGACCCAAAAGCTAGGTTGAATGATGTCCCCGGCCATCTCTTCAAAGCCCATATCCATCCATATCCTCCTGCCATAGTCTATCGCCTGATTCACAAAATGCCTCTTCCCACCGTTGATTCTAGGAAGCGGGACAGTGACGTCATACCTCCTGAATTTTTTATTCTTCCAATTCTGCTCCTTCTTCAGAAGATCCGGAGTTATTTGCTCAATGAGCTCTTTCGAGACATCTTTCGCACTCATTATCTCCCTGCCAAGAGAAGTAACTTTTATCAAGAATTTTTTCCGTTCTTCCACTTCAACTATATCCTTTCTTTTCATAAGATTCTTAAGGGAAAACTGCTGCTCGGGAGTCAGGCTGTCTTCATCAGCCGGGAGAGACTCCAAAAATACCTCTTCAAGGCTTTTTTTGGAAATTTCCTCTTTTGACGCACTAAGAATAACCTTTCCGTTTTTTATCTCAATAAAAGCCTTATTTTTAAGGACCCCAAGCGAAACTTTAAATTCATCAGAAGATAGTCCGGATTCCTTCTCAGCATCTTTAAGAGGAATTATCCTTTTTTCATTAAGCAAAAGGAGGAGCCTTCTTTCAGGCAGCCCCTTTCTCCTGTAAAGAGCGCCATTAACCCCAACATCAACAACTTTTTTCCTCTCCGTTTCCAATTCAATTATCTTCTTATTTGAGAGGTATTCAAGCGCCCTGAGTACAGTTACCTTGTCAAGATTGGATTTCTTGCATATCTCAGAAAGGTTTTTTTCCTCAAGATAAGGGAGTATCTTTTTCTCATTAATACTAAGGGACTCTATCAGTTTTCTCATATTTATCTATACCTATATGCAATTAAAAAACATTTGGTTCCTTCTTTTTAAATAAATTTATAAAACATTTGAACTTGCTAAGTTTATGAATGATAAAAGGGGGATAACTGAGATTGTCACAACAATACTCATAATCCTTGTTGTCTTAGCTGCGATAGTTATAGTTTGGGTCGCTGTCAGAGGACTCTTGTCAAGCGGCTCAAACCAAATATCTCTTGGAGGTGTTTCAATCGATCTGGTTATAAAATCCGCAACAATCAACTCTTCAACCGGAATCGCGACGATAAAAGTCTCCAGGAACCCCGGAGTTGTCAACGAGACTATCACAGCGGTGAAATTCATCGTTGCTGACAGCAGAAACTCTGATGTTTTCACTGTTCAAATGCCGAACGGATTCCCGGAATTAACGACAAGAACTTTTGAGATCAACCTTACAACAAGCAAAATTCTTAATTTAAGCGACATACAAAGCATACAAGTTGCCCCGGTTTACCTTACAGGATCAGGTGCTGTCCAGATAGGGCAGGCTCAAAGCACATATCCCATAATAGGAGGCGGGAATATAAGCGTAAAGTCATCTACTTGCATGAAAAATTCTGACTGCGGAACAAACGGATGGGTCTCGCCAAGTTACTGTAATTCAAACACAACTGTCGCCAGGTATTGGAGAAATTACACATGCGTTTACGGGACATGCACAAGCTCGACTTCAAAAGTCATAACTGACACATGCTCAAGCCCGGATATATGTTACGCAGGAAATTGCACTCTCCAAAAAATAACATGCACCCCCCAGACCGTGGTCCAAGACTGCGGCCAAAACACTTCTGTAGGATTCCCTTACTGCAACCAAAATCCTCCTCCTGAACAGATCCGTCAGGATTATTCAACTTACTCATGCATCAACGATACTTGCGTCCAGGGATCAGGATACGCTGTCTTACAGAACTGCTCGACGGGACAGGTCTGTGGAATGGTAAATGGAGCACCGAAATGCTTTACACCAAACCAATGTGCATCAAACGCCGACTGCCAGTTTGGCCAGATATGCGTTAACGGAAACTGCACACAAGAATATGCAGCCATAAACGGAACAGTATACTCCTCATGGCCTCCCGGTATAAATGTCTACTTTGACGGGGCACAGCTTCCAAGAACCAAAGGGAATGTAAGTTATAGTGGATACACAGTGATATTTCCCGGAAGCAATCAGACCACCTGCCTTTCAATCAAGAACTATTACTATCCTCCGTCGACATCTTATTACGCTTACATAGAACTCAACCAGTCCCCCACAAACGTTTCCGGAGGGGATAACTTCCAGTTGTGGCAAACTTCATATGGGTGCACTAAGATATAATCCTTAAGGTCAACTGGATAATCCCTTTACCATCCAATTAGGCATCCCAAGAACAAGGCCCAAAGATTCCCAAAGAAGAGGATTTCTTGATTCTTTCTCGGAGACAAAAACAAGGCTTACCCTGTTTTTCTTGCACAGTTCAATGTTTTGTTTCAACCTTGACAAAACCTTATCCTTTTCATGGGAGTCGATAATCTCATCAGTATTAAATCCTAATTTGATGCTTCTTTTTGCTGCAATTTTCGCCATAACTTCATTAAATCCTGAATTCTTTTGTTTGGAAAAATCCTTGCGGTTTGAGAGCGGTATTAAGAGAATGCCAATAGGAAGTTTTTCAATGACTTTACGGTTAAGTTCATCATCAGCAGATGAGAAAATTATTTCCTTCCCGAAATTCTTCTTTATATCCTCTTTTAACCTGCTAAAATTTTTCTCTGAAAGTGTTATTCTTTCCATATCAAGGAAATGAAAGCGAATTTTATAATTGTTGCTAAAGAATCAGCCTTCAATCACAGTCCCTGTGAATTTCTTCCCAGAGAGAAAATTATCAAGATCTTTCACATTTTTCATTATGACTGTTTTGATCTTGTTTCTCATTATTATCCCGGAAGCTCCCTGATCGAGGACAAAATGTTGCCCGGGCCTGAAATCCAGCCTGTTCGCCATCCTATAAAAATTGGCCCATGTTATATGTTTTATAAGCTTCGCATCCGGATACTTTTTTGGGTCTTTCGTGTAAAGGCCTTTCACATCCGTAAGGTTAACAAATTCGCCGTCCAGCCTTCTGGCTATAATTGCAGAGGTTGAATCAGAAGTCTGTTCCGGCTTATATTCAAGGCCCCCGCATATGACAAGGCTCCTTTTCCTCAGATATCTCTCCAGCGTTTCTATGTTTTTCGGGATGCCCCACTCCGGGTCAAATCCGAAGAAGTAGGACAAAAATCTCGCATTAGATCTCGTCGCGGCAATGCCTACAAGAGACTGATGGTAAACATTTCCCCCACCGCGCTTTACCGCATTAATATATTTTCTTGCAAGGCTTCCGCCACCGCACACGATAACAATTCGAAAATGCCTGGAATTCTCAAGGATGACTTTCCTGAATTCTTTAAGATATGAAAAATTTACATCATCCGGAATGATTTGGCTTCCTCCAAGGCTTATCACCACCGTCTTTTTCATTCAATAAAAAAACAAAAGAGCTATATAAAATTACCTGAATTCTTTCTCAAGCCTGTAAGGAACTTCTTCATAATCCTAACCCAAGTGTCCAGTTCCTTAACCATCCTTTTGCAGGAGATTCAGATCCAGCTTATCCATAAAAAATGGAGAGATAAATAGGATATAAACCTTATCAAAAGCAATCTTTAAATAATCCTTAACATTAAATGGGATATAAAATGAAGAGGTTTTCGGTATTATTAGTTTTTGCAATGGTTATCATCCTAGCTGTGGGCGTTATTGCAGAGACAAATTCGATTTCCCCGACAGAGGGGAATTCAACAATAATCCAGTCAACGGCGGTTTCCGGAGATACTGCCCAGTTTGTCAAGAACGTCGCGTCAAACAGAGGGATACCTGAAAGTGAGATTACTGGTGTAAGGCAGGTTGACTTTAACAATCTCCCAAGCGCAGTGAATATAACCAATATTGATAACACGACTCTGGCGCTATATCAAGTTAGTGTGAACGGGAGCAATCCGGTTTATGTTATAACAGCATCACAGACCGCGTTCAAAAAAGAGCTCCAAAATTTCGTCGGGAAAATGCTGCTCAATCTTGGGCTCTCTGGAGAGATTACAAATTCAAGTTTCCTTATGTCTGCTGCGGGAGTCCAGGGGTCATATGACAAGGGATACGTAATGATAAGAGACGGGAGCATAACAGGCATATCAACAAACCTTGAGAATGAAAACCAGCTTTCGGGGCAAATTGCACAAATCGTGATTTACAAAAATGGAGAACCTGTCGGCTTCAGGAATACATTTGATCTGGGAACAGCCGGATCCATGTCAGATTATAATACTGTGGGAGACGGGACAGTGAACTTCAACAAAGGCGACATAATCTCAGTGAGAGTTATCCTCCCCAACGGAGCAAGTGTCAGAGACATAAACACACTCCTTGAAATAAGCGAGAAAGAATAAGGTTTAAATACTACTGGATTTTAGAAATAAAATGAGAGACGAAGCGGAGAGGACAAGACTGATGATTAAAGCTCTTATTGCGATAGTCGTCGTTTTGGGTTTGATTGTAATTTATCTTCTTGTGGCTCAGCCTGCATACAATAACGCATTGAATCAGGCAGGATATAGTGGATTTGGCCAGGGGATAAATTATACAATAAATTCGATCCTTTCAAGCATACAAACTAAGGGGTATGTTCAGATCCCATTGGGAAACAACAGAACATTAATCCTTGTTCCTTACGTGCCAAGCAATGCAACAGCCCAGGCAGCTTCTTCAGGGAACAAAACGGCGTAAAGCTTGATTGATTTTTTGTTTTGTATTTTTATTTTTTAAGTTAGCCGTGGGCTTAAGTTTTATCTTTGATCATCCGGAAGTTCTTGAAAAGCAATTGCATGTAAGTAAAAAAGTGTGCATAACCAGTTTTTTTGCATTACAAAGAGCATTTTTTTAGGGGTGTAAGTAAAATCGGCAGTTATAAAAATTTAAATAGACAAATGACTTAGGAAATTAAAAGAGGAATTACTTACAAATTGGTTTACAAGAAGTACATTGAAAGGAACGGGAAAATATACGGTCCTTATGTATATAACAGTAAAAGGGTCAACGGGAAGGTTATATCCGAATACATAGGCACGGAAAAGCCAAAGGAATCCAAAAAAATCCTTCCATTGGTCATATTATCGATTTCTATCGTCGCTGTAGGAGCGCTGCTTATCTTCCTTAACCGCGGGATTTCAGGCAATGTAATATTCAATGTTCAGGGAAATGTTATAAATGGGAGCCTTTCAAACGGAAAGCTGAACCTTGTAGTGAATGAAGGTGAACTGATTCCGGCAAGCTCTCAGATAGTAATTGAGAATAACGGATCATCACAGACTTACAACCTTAGCGACTTGCTTTCAGGAGAGAGTATGTCTCAGGGAGATTTTTACTTACAAGGTTCTCAAGTATCCGGCTCGGGTCAGGGGTATGGCCTTCAGGGACAAGAAATCATTTATCCTACAGTGAGCTTCAAAATTGAATTATTGAATGCTTCACAAAACCAAACGGCAAACAGCTCTTTACCTGCACAGCCTGGCAGCTCCCCGCCTACAGGATCAAATAACTCATCAGTTAGGAATTCCTCAAACAAAACAAACCAGTCCAATTTAACAGCCATCCAAAAGCAAACGACAGGCAATAATACAATAAGCAATAATACAAACCAGACCGTCGTCCCAAATTCAAGTGGAAGCTCCCAAAACAACACTGCGCAAAAACAAAATCACAATAGCACCAACGCAATTGTTATCCCCTCAAATACATCGAGCAATGCAGCGACGCAAAATGCCGGAACAACACCAGCACCAGCGCGGGAGAACTTAACAGCCCAGCCTCCGGCTAATACAGAACCTAATGCGAATAATCAGAGCCCATCGCAGAGCACACAAAACCCCCCCACAGAGCCAAGTTCATCGGCACCTCAAAACAGTTCATCTTCAATAACCGGATCTGTTATAACAAGTTTTATAACAGGCCTCATAACAGGGAACAGTTCAAATTCGAGTATAATATCAGGACAGGCATCCTCCGGAAACGACTTTTCACACAACTCAAATGGAAGGCTTGGAGTAATAGTTCCTGGAAGTGTAAAATCCGGAAGCAAAAACCTGTCTGACAATGAAGTCTCGATAAGGAACTCTGGAAAGAACATAATAGTCAGCACGAATTATTCAATGACTCAAAACGGATATGGAGCGGCATTTACAGGATCGGGAACAAAAATTTATTCCATAGACCTCTCCAAGCTCAGCCAACAGATAAAAGAAGGCAGCCTTAAGGTAAAACTGATTTATAACGGAAGCGAAATCGCATCGTTCTCTGAAACAATATCAAATTCAAGCATACAGGCAACGATTGCAAACAACAAGACCAATACCTCAACACTGGAATCTTCAAATATATCTATGAATCTCACAGAGTCTGAAATCAAGATTTTGCTTTCATATGTGAATTTGTCTTCTGTGAGTACAGCAGTAAGCAAGTATAAAGACAAATACCTCGTTGATTTCAAATATGGACCATATAACGCTGAATACAGTTATCCTCAGAATCTGAGCGATAATGAACTCCAGACATACCTTGAAAGGGACAAGACCCTTTGGCTAAAAGACATTGCAAATAGCCTTCAGGAGACAAGCCCTAGAAAGACACTTATCGGGAACATGAGCGGAAACTACAACTTATAAGACAACAAACAATTTAAAGTCTGACCAAGGAATTGCTTTATGTCTTTTATTAAGATAGTCAGACCAAGAGATATGAAACCTCTTTTTCTCCCCGTAAACTCACTCGCTTTTTTCTGGTATATGACAGGCAAAGACGTCGAGATAAGAAACAGCCGGAACTGGAACGAAAGGACCGTGATTGATGGAAGGCTAATAAAAGTATCAAAAGGTTACAGCGGACCAAGCTGGATGGGGGCTATAGGCAATGAAATATTCCGCGGTACGTTGGATCAGATATTGGAAGAATTCACGTACGAAAGGATTGTCCCAATCACGGGAATTAGCGAATATGAAGCGCACAAAAAGATATCTGAAATGGTAAAAGACAATCCAAAAGACGGATACATTGCATTTAACATAATAAGGTAAGAACTATTTAAATCCTGGACCAGGAGGAGCTTGTAAATCCGGTTTCATCCTTTCTATGACAAACCTCGGACTTACAGAATCTGATATCATAGCAGTGATAAGAAGCTTCCCTACTGCAACCCTGAACATCCCATTTTTTTTTGGAATTTTCGACATTTCGGAAAACCTGTTTATTACTTCGTCTATCTCAACTCTTGAGAGTTTTACACTTGTCGGCCTTCTTCCCATGGATCCGCTGACATAGACCGGCTCATTTTCTCCTTCTGTCTCAAGACTGGAAACATTAGGATCATCGACAAAAGGATTAAGCTTTCCAAGATCTATCGAAACTTTATTTGTAGCAACTGGTTTTATGTTTGAAAGATAAGGCGGAAGTGTAACTTTTGGAATTTTAAGCACCCTTTTTACGCCAAAATTAGTCGGCCTTCTCGGAGGAACAACCGGCGGCTCCATTATTGGCCTTCCAGGGATGAAAGAACTATCTTTGAGGTTCTCTTTTTTTATTTCCTTTTTTAAAGGGGGTGAAAGTTTTTCCTTAACTTTTTCTTTTATTTCTTCTTTTATTATCTGTTTTATTTCTTCTTTGGTAACAAGAGGTGCAGTGCCCGTCTGTACCTGCTCTTCCCTAAGTATCTCGCTAAGCCTGAATATCTCGGCATTTCTCGAATTGACAATAAGATTTCTAACAACCTTTAGAAGAGTCTCGAGCCTGACTTCGTCAGAAACCAATTCAAACATTTTTATCTCTCGTAAGGCATGAATCCGGAAGGATTTTCAGGCCTTGAGGAAGAATAGCCCTGATCCTCTTTCACTATCTGCCTTTTTTCAGAAGGTTCCTCTTTTTTACTTCCCGTTGGGATGGTTCTTTGGGTAAAGGGACTTTTTGGGGATTCATCTTTGTTCATTGATTCATACATGAGGGTCAAACCTTTCGCTATCACTTTGTTTTGGTCAAGGATTGAAATCATTGTATCAAGAAGCTGTTTGTCGCCGCGGTCGTCCTTTTCCTTATCTAGTTCATTCTTCACAATAACCTTCGCAGAATCTTCAAAAAGTTTCAGAAGCTCCGATATCTGGCGGGTAAGATCATCGAATCTGCCGGAGAGATTGACAAGAACCTTCTGCAACGACACAAAATTCTCCACGAGAAGTTTCTCATTCCCGATGGGATGACCGGCACTTCGGGTATGGGATGCATGCGGAGAGCTTTCATGCTCACCTTTTTTTGCCATAGAGAGGTTAAGAGAAACTTATTTATAAATTTTTGTAGGTCATTAAAAGCCCGAAAACCTGACAACTCGGAAGATTAGTCCTCCTTGGATTTTTCATCTTTAAGGTAGTCCTCTTTTACTTTTCCTATTTCGTATTTCCTTGGCTCTGAATCAGTGCCGCTTATAAAGTCGCTCTCAAAAGAGCGGATTTTTTCAGAAACCAACTTTGCGTCATAAGGAGAGGTTATCACAAAATCAGTTCCCTTCCTGACAAGGTACTGGATAATTTTATCGTTCCACGGAGATGAACCCACAAAGTTTGTTTCGACATTGTTTCTTTTAGCTACCCTTATCATATACTCAAGCTGATAAAGGAACGCAGGGTTCATTTCATTAAAGAGCTCAGAAACATCCGCGTTTTTATTATCAATAGCTAAAAGGTATTCAAGAAGTCTGCTTGAATTTATGACGATGGAATTTACTTTTTCTTCACAGAAATCTTTTATAAGCTGAACTGCCGCCGGAGTTTCTATTATAACTCCAAGCTTCACATTTTCAAATTCTATCTTTTGAAGTATTGCTCTGACTTTTTTTAATTCATCAACAGAGATTATGTTTGGTATCAGGACGCCGACATTAGAATTCTGTGAAGATCTTTTCAAAGCCCTTAATTCAGCTTCAAGTATACTCTGGTACCGCAGGCCAAAGCGGATTCCATGAAGCCCAAGGAGAGGATTGCCTTCAGGCAGGTTTTTGGAACCCTGGAGGTCAGAAAACTCAGATGATAAAAAGTCGCTTGTTCTTACCATAATTTCATCGAAATTTCTCGCCACAAGACTGACTCCTTCATAGATAAGGTTTTCATATTCATTGATATAATTTGAATTTAGGAAATAAAGGGGATGCTTCCCGGTTTTCCTGATAATGTTTTCAAGTCCAAAAAAGCCCACCTTCTTAAGCCCAGTCGCTTCTCCTTCTTCGACCATGAAAGGGGAATCAAGAAGAAGTTTCAGCTTTGTCTTGGTCACTTTGTCAACTTTCTCAACTCTCCTGGACTCATGAGAGTCTATGCGAGCGGGTTTTGAGATCTCAGACTCCTCTTTGGTTTTTTCTCCTATTTCAATATCCTCGGACTGCATAATGTATATCCCGGATTCATCAATAGCAAAGTCAATTTTCTGAGGAACCCCAAAATGGGAATCTATTTTTTCCGCAAGATCTCCGAGCCTCTGGATCTCATAGTTATTGAGGACTTCAGAACTTCTCCTCTCCTCACTTGAAGGCACCGTCTTCAAAGCGCCTGACGAACTCCTGGCAACATAAAAATTCTTCTGGCCTACCCTCTTTTCCGTGACTGAAAGATTCTTAGAGAGGACGCATTTATCCGGGGTTATATCTTTTATATTCATGCCTTCGCCTATGCCCCATATTGAGTATATGCTTATGCTTCCTGACAAATCTCTGGATATTATGAATCCGGACTTCTCTGGGTTCACCATCTTTTGCACAACCACTGCCATCTTAAGGTCATCCAATTTGGCCCCATTTGAAAGCTCTCGCTTTATCGTTTTTGTATTGAAAATAGACGCAAATGCGCTTTTGATATGTTCAAGGACTTCGTCGTTTCCTTTCACATTGAGATAAGTATCCTGCTCACGCGCCGATTCTTCGCGCTTGGACTTGAAACATAAACTGCTCCTAACTGAAACAAAAACAGGCTCACTGGCACTGTTGAGGATATCCTTAGCACTTCCTTTGCCTATTTCAATTCTGTCAGCTCCAAGAGCCTGATAAGAATCGATTATATCCTCCTTAAGCTCTTCAGAAAACTCGGCATTCATTATGATGCTCTTTATTCCGGACAGAAGTTCAGAGAAAGAGCTGTTATCTTCGGGTTTGGCCCTATCCAGCATCACTTTTATCTTTTCATTTATCCCTGAAGATGACAAAAAATCCGAATAAGCCTCAGAAGTCACCACAAACCCTTCGGGAACGGGAAGGCGATTTAATGAAAGTTCTCCAAGGTATGCACCCTTAAATCCGGCTAGTGAAACCATACTCCGATCAACTTTGGGAAGCCACTTTACAAAATCCGCTTTTTTTACCTCTTCCATAGAAGGGTAAGAGAAAAATAGTTAATAAAGTTTTTCGAAAGTCAGCTATCTTTTGAAATCGCACCTTCGGGGCAGAATTCTATAGCCTCGTCAACACAGGGGATGTCAAGATCCGCTTTCACGCGGGCACGGCCATTCACCACTTCAAATATCTCTTCACATATTGATTCGCAGGTCCCGCATCCCTTACATGCATCACTAATTTTGATTTTCATGATTCCGAACATATGTTAAAGTTTAATAATCTTTTTATAGAATGCAAAGATAAAAAAAATATGTTTAATCAGATAGATATTAATTACATGAAACTCGCATTAAATGAGGCCGAAAACTGTTACAAAAGAGGGGATTTGCCCGTCGGAGCGGTACTGGTGATAGACGGAAACCTCGAGGGAATCACCGGAAACTCGGCAAAGACGGACAAAGACTGGACCTCTCACGCAGAAAGTTCTCTCTTGCATAAATTATCATGGAAGATAAAACAAACCGGGAAAGATGCTGATTCAAAATTATACACCACCTGGGAACCCTGCATAATGTGCATAGGCGCATCCGTCATAGCCAGAGTAAATGAAATAATCTACGCCTGTCCTGACCCCCTGGGGGGAATGGCCAGAGTGAACCCAAAAAATCTTGGATACTGGAACGAAAAACACTGGCCAGTTTTCAGAGAAGGCCCATTTAGTAAGGAGTCCTTTGATTTATTAAAAAAATACATGAAGGAGAATAGGGCAATTTGGGGAGAGTTCTTAGAAAAATTTGTCTCACAAATAAGTTTATAAATCAATCCGTCTAGATTAAATTATGTTAGTACTGTGGATAATTCTTGCGGTTGTTGTATTGCTTATCTTAATTGCAATCTTTTATTTCAATAGATTTGTTGTCCTCTCAAACAGGATAGACAACTCGCTTTCGCAGATAGATGTCCAGCTGAAACGAAGAGCAGACCTTATACCTAACCTTATTGAAACAGTGAAAGGCTATGCAAAGCACGAGAAATCTATCATGGAAGATGTTTCAAAGGCAAGAAAAGCGATGATGGCTGCAAAGGATATTGTAGGGAAAGTCAAGGCAAATGATGTTTTATCGGGCGCTCTTGGAAGACTTTTTGCGGTGGCTGAGAATTATCCTGATCTTAAGGCAAGCTCAAACTTCATAGAGCTGCAGAGGGAACTTTCATCGACTGAAGATAGGGTTGCTTATGCAAGACAGAACTATAACGATTCCATACTGAGTTATAATAATATAATACAGAAATTTCCGGGAGCAATGTTTGCGGGAATGTACGGAAGAAAAGCAAAACAGTACCTTCAGATTGCCGAAGTTGAAAAAAAAGCTCCGAAAGTTAGTTTTTAAATCAAGAAACAATTAAACAAAGACAATTATAATTCTTGGATTCTTGCTGGGTTTATTGGGAAATGTTTTAGTAAATTCTATATGGACATCAGGGCTTTTGGAAGATAGATTAATTCTACATGAGTCCAGACAAACTCACAGGTGAAGTGAAAGATATTGAATCCTCAAGACTTAGGGAAGAAGATGTATTTGTGCTCCTTATAGAAACTTAGATATTTATAATTTTTTATGATGTCTGAGAACCTATTTTTTATTTCATTGAGAATTTTTCTGAGGCTCTCAAGAGATTCAGTCTGTATCTCAATCTCTACATCATCACCACCAATAACTTCATTGTTGTAGATAACATTCGGATGAGAAAAGAGAAATCCCATAAACTGCTTCCCTTTCTGACCTGTGAGATTGTGCAAATTGAAATGGACCTTAAAATATTCATAGCCTAACCTTTCAAGATCAAACATTGTGCGGTAACCCACAATTACCCCATCCTTCTCAAGTTGATTTATTCTAGAAGCAGCAGTTTTTGGGGTCATCTTCAACTTTTGGGAAATTTCCAGAATCGGAACTCTTGAATTTCCTGATAACAAATTAATAATTCCTAAATCTTTTTTGTCAAGTTTGACTTTATTTGGCTCAGTCACAAAGATGTACTCTTTTTTCTTGGTGCTATTTTTTGAAAGGTAATTCCTAGAGAAATATGAAATCTTAGTAAATATCGCGAGATTGCTTTTCTCTATGAAATCCCTGTATCTATGAAACAATTCTTTCCATAATCTATTCATCTCATCAAGCTTTTCCGAGAGAATCCAAAAACCCAAATCATATTCCCCTGAAATTGAAACCACCCATGTGACAATCTTTTTATTCACAAGAAAATTTATCATTTCCTCTTCCTTTTCCTGATTGGTTTTTTCAAGTTTGAGATAGACCCTAAATGATGTAAATCCAAGTTTTCCGACGTCAAAAACGGTATGAAACCCCTTTATCACTCCCTTTTCCTTAAGCTGATTTATTCTATATATTATTGAGTCTTTGCTGAGCCCGACTTTATTCCCGATTTCCTTGAAAGACTGTCGACTGTTGAGATCCAACTCATAGAGTATTTTGTAATCCTTGAGATCAAGTTTTTCCATTATAAGAATAAAAAGTATTTTAATATATAAATATTTCCTTTTTGACGTAAAATATGATAATAAGTTTATTATATCATGTAGTTGTTACTTTTCTATGATAAATCAAATTCACAGAGAGTTGAAAAGGGGAAAATAAAAAGATGAAAACGATAGAAGATACATGCAAAGAGAATAATTCAACAAATATAGTGAAGAAGGTAAAGGATTTTTTAAAGGTAAATGCAAAAGATATTGTTGGATCCTCTCAGAGCATGAAGGAGATGTATGACTACCCAAACTTTGTAATATATGCTTCGCTGTATCCAAGACTTACAAAAAAACTAGTTAAAAAAATCGGGAAGGTATACAAAACAGCGAGAAATGACTGGGCAAAGGGAGGAAATCCAATTGGATCAATCATCAACGTTTGCAATTACGGGCTCACTAATAAAACTTATGAATGCCAAGACCAAGTAGCATTCTTAGGTTATGAAATTGGATTCTCAAACGAAAAGGCTTACAGATATGCAGGCATAAAAAGTGGGGAGATAGAGGAAGAAAAAAAGATCGTCAAAAAACTGATGGATGAAAAGCACATTTTCAAAGGAGATAGATTTTGCGATAGAAATGTGGACTAAAATGAAAACAATAGATGAAAGACTTAAAGAGATAGCACAAAAATGTTTGGAACCCTGGGAATATTCAAAAGAAGGCAGGAGCGTTATAGATAATTGGATATACAACGCAGCAAAATATTCTAAGCCCAGGGGATTTTACAGGATATTCCATTTCCTCGAAAAAGGAGAATCCAAATCAAGAAGAGAACGTGAAGAAAAACGGTTAATACAATACAAAAAATCAAAGAAATTGCTCCAGAATATTTTAGATTCAAACATTAACCAAGAGGAGACAAAGCAATCAGCTTTGGAAATAAGAGAGGATCTTAAATATATCACCAATAAGACCCCGACTATTAGAGACGATCCTTTTTTCATTAGAAATATATTGTGGCAATTTCCAGATACAGCGGAATCATTAGCTAGAGAATTGTTCTTAAACAAAGACTCAAAAGAGTTATCTCATTACGGAAGGATAAGTGATAAGTTTGATTATTACGATTTCATAAATTATGCGCAGTATCATCCTGGGTTAACGAAAAAAATAATTCGGAAAATGGGAAAAGTTTATAATATTTACAGAAAAATGAGGAAAGAGATTGCTCAAATAAATCTTGGTGATAACCTGCCTTCATTGACATCAGATTGCATAAGCTCGGTTTTTGCTCTTGGAAGAGAAATTGGCCTTGACGAAGAAAAATGTTATAAGCTTTCAGGAATAAAAAAAGAAGATATAAAATTGGATCTTAATGAAGTGAGGAATATGTTTAATGCTGGAATGAAGATTTTTGATCCTCTTGGTGCATTTTACGATTGGAAAGTCCCGGATGGCACAGATATTCCCCATCAGGTTTTTCAAACGCGCACATAAAAAATTGCTCGACATTCTTCGGATTGTATGGGAGTATCTTTTTTTCAAGTACTTTAAAAAAAGGGACATCAAGTTTCATAAATTAATAAAAAATTAAATAATTATAAATCCATTCATTCATTACCTTTTAAAACTCATCAGTCTTAATTTTTCCATGGAAAAATACATTGACTTTCGGGACCAGATTTCAAGGAACAAGAGAAACTCTGTCTTCTTAATGATAGGGGTGTTCATAGTGATAGTGCTTTTGGGGTATGTTATCTCACTAGCTTTTGATCCAAGCTACTTCTTTTTCATAATGATTCTCGCAGTAATAATATCCATTATTTACACATGGTTCGGATTTTACAATTCAGATAAGATAGCTATAAATTCTGTAGGTGCGAAGCCGGCTGATAAGGTGAAGTACCGCGATTATTACAGGCTCGTTGAAAGCCTCACTGTCGCATCATCTCTTCCAATGCCAAAGCTGTATGTTATGGATTCTCCGTCTATAAACGCATTCGCCAGCGGAAGAGACCCAAAACATGCGGTGGTCTGCGTCACAACAGGAGCGCTTGACAAGCTTGAAAGAAGAGAACTTGAAGGGGTTCTCGCGCATGAGATGGGACATGTGAAGAATTACGACATAAGATTCATAACCCTCGTCACTGTGATGGTGGGAATGATTTCAATAATATCTCAGATATTCCTAAGAAGCCTGTGGTTTAAAAGCGGGGGCAATGACAACAAAAATTCTGGAATCTTCGTCATCATCGGCATTGTGCTCGCAATTTTGGCCCCTATAGCGATTATGTTCGTGCAGCTTGCAATATCGAGAAGGAGAGAATACACAGCTGACGCGACAGCCGTGAAATTTACAAGAAATCCCGAAGGGTTGATAGGAGCGCTTGAGAAGATTGAGAAGGAGACACAACCGGAGAAAAAGGTTTCAAAAGCTCTCGCACCTATGTTTTTCTCAAATCCGTTCAAGAATCTTTCATCAACCCACCCGCCTATAGAAAAAAGGATAGATGTCCTGAAAAGAATGTAAAATACAATAAAACTTAAAAATAAGCTGCCCATCGAATTCCGATGGTATCAGGACCGGTGAAAAAAATTCTTTATGTCCCGTTGATTGCAGCGGCTGTTTATGGGGGGCATCTGGCTTATGAAGGACATAGCCTGGTCATGCAAAGGAATGAAACAACTGAAAAGGAACTCGAAAAACTCACGCAGGTAAAAAGAGACCTTGACAGCACAAAGTCCAAGCTCACAAATATAGCTCATAACCTCGACATAAAAAAAATTCCCTACAATTCAGACGTCATGGACAAGCTCAACGGAAGCCTTTCAAGATTAGAGTCTTCTGGCTTAAGCTCATCAAGGTATTATTGTAATGAAGCGTTAAAAGAGGTTAAATGGAAAATAAAAGAGACTGAAGAGAAAGAAAAAGAAGCCTTGCATGGAAAATCCGACTTAGGATATTACGAGGAACTTGGCGGTGTCGCAATTCTTGCACTCTCGCTTGCAGGTATCGACAAATTAAACAAAAAGAAAAAATCCGAATAATTTTATAAATCTCCTGTCCATCTGTACATAATGGGAATAATAAGAGGAACCATCATTTTCACTCTTACAATACTTCTCTTTATCTCTTTATTCGCTGTAAATATCTTCCTGACTTTAAGCTATTCTATAAGTTACAGCAGTATACACCCTTATCTCATTAACACGACTTCGGAATTCGCCCAGTCATCAGGAGCTAGCGCGACAGCGATCCAAGAACTGGCCCAAAAAAACATGGAATGCTCAAACTCAACTCCACTGGTCAATTTCACGTTTGAAAACAATGATATAAGCGTCCCGTGCACAGTCATAAACTCGGGGGCCAAAACAACAATAGATTATTTAATCAATGCAACAGCAAATGAATTGTATTATAAAAATTATAGCTGCAATTTCATCGAATGCATAAAATCTGAAAATTCAGTCATATTGTCAAAAGCAGCGGAAGATTATTGGAACTCAAAACTTATTGCTATGATCTTTGTGTCCCTTGCCATATTCGCACTGATATTTCTTTTCTCAAAAGAAAAGCATAACGCATTTATAATCGCAGGCATCACAGCAATACTTTCATCACTGCCCTTCAGGCAGATCGAATGGATAATATCAGGGATATCTGAATTCCTGCCTTTTAGGGTCCTGCCCGTCTTTTTCAGCCAAGCTCCGGCAGCATCAGATCTGATGTTTGCAGCAGGAATAATTTTAGTCGTAGCCGGGATAATCTTTGGGTTCTTAAGAGCGGGAATAAAAATCGGAAGTTTCATAGAATCAATTTTTGAGAAAATAAGAAAGGACAAAAGAGGAAGTCCGGAAGAAAATGTGACAAAAGAAGAAGTTGAAGAGCTGGTCAAAAAAGAAGTAAAAGAAGAGATAAAAAAAGAGGCGGACAAAGAGACTGTATTAAACCAGAAAGCAAACAAGTCGGTTGGTCAAGGAAAAAACGAAGCTAAGAATAATAAAGCAAATAAAGATAAAAAACAGTAGCTTCCCGTGGCAAGACCACGTGAGAGATTTTACGATAAAGCCTGGGGAACGGATCATTCAAACAGGATATTGCTGTCAGGTTTCACAATCCCACTTCTCAAGGCAGGACCTTGGAAGTATCAGAATGTAATAAGGAACTTGCGGACCAGCTAGAGAATCCCTTCCGTATCCTCACTTCCTTCTGAGCTGCCATCTATTACAGAGGTGTCTTCAGAGGAAAGCGCAGCAGTTTTAGGTTTTTTCTCTTCAGCCGATTTCTGCCTCTCTTTCTCCTGACGCGCAAGGAAGCCCGATAAAAAGGTAGAATGACTGTTTTTGTCAACAAGATTATCAAGCTTGTAAGCTTTCATGCCTCCAAGATCCATAGGAGAACCCTTGACACCATCCTCAAGATTTTCTTTGAATCTCTCGGATATGAGAATGCTTCCGTCTGAGCTATTAGCTATCTTCTTTGCCGAAATCATTATGGTGCCAAGGCTCATGAATTTTATCACATTATGCTCGAGTTTTGTTATAACAGGCCCATAATTTAGGGAAAGTCCGTACTCTATTTTTTTCCTGAATTTTTTATTATGGTCATCAAGCACCCTCTTTATCTTCTTGCCCACAGCCACAGCCTCCTTCTGGTTCTTGAAAGTCCTTGTGAATGAAGGTGCAAAGATAAAAAACAGGTAACTTCCGTTTTGATAGACAAAACCTTTGGAGTCCTCAACGGCCTCTTTCACTTTGCTCAGAGTCTCACGCACATTGCCCTCCCCCGAACTTATCTCGGGATAATTCCTGAATGAGATACATCCAACTGAAGAATTCTGTTTGGTCCCGGATATTGAAAGTGATATCTCGACCTTCCTCCCAGGATTGAAAAGGGGGGCGCTTTTGTCTGCAGGTGGAACTTGCGAAACTTTGTCTTCCGCTTGCCTGCCTTTCTGAAAATCATGACGCACGACGACAAAATCTCCAGTGGAATTCTTCAGAATTTTCTTTTTCGTCACGAACTTCTTTTTATAATTTCTTTTCACCATAAAATAAAGACCCAAAGCAAGGATCACAATAAGAAAAACCCATATTAGTATGTTTACGTTCAAATTCCCTTCATCCACTTTCTGAAGGTCTACTGCATTGCCTGAGAGGAAAACCGTGCTATGTGAGCTGCCAACAGAGACATTATACTCTCCGTCAGGAGCGCTTATTATATATTTTTGCGACATTCCAACTCCAAGAGACACAGGAACACTCACATTATCTTCCCCTATCCTCACAAGAAGTGTATCGTTGTAAAAGACATTTCCTGTGTTCGTCAGAAGCAGAGTGTTATTAATTATATCTGAGGTCACTTCCCTGTTTTCAAGTACGTTTACGTAAGCACTGTTTATTATTCCGTCGGCATAAGCCGAGACCGTGAAAATTGAAGGAGGCTCAGTCGAATTGATCGGATAACTGAATTTATCTCCAGTTTTTGTTGCGATTTTGCCTACAATCGCGCCTGAAGAGTCTTTCACAGCAACATAAGCATCCCCGCCTGATATGTCCTCACCTGTCTGATCATGAAGGATAATCTTCCCACTTATGCTTTTTCCAGGGGTCACATTTGTATTGTCAAGAAGCACCTCGACATTTGTAGGGACATGATTGACATTTATGAAATAGATTTTGCTTCCGGAGTTCACGATATTGCCCGAGGAATCTTCTTCAGAAACATTTAGATCAAGCTCATGCTGCCCTGCTGCTGAATCGGATGGAAGCGCAAGCTCCAGATTAAAAACTCCGTCTTTAACGTTGCCGCTCAGGGTCGTGTTGTCAATCCTGGCGCTGTAAAACCCATTTGCAGGCCTTCCGTCCTGTTTTATGGCAGATCCGGTAAAATTTATTTCCTGACCCGGATTCATCGGACTTCCCCAGTCAAGAAGATCTACTGTTATAGAGTTAGAGATCCCGAAATTCCCAGAAACAGCCGCGGAAACATTGTCTTCATAAGCCTCAAGCCTGCAAATCCCTGACTGATAGCCAATCAAGGATTTTACAAGAGGGACAACAACTTCTTTTTGTGCAGGAGAACTTAAAGAAAGAAACTCTTTATACACCTCTACCCTGCTGCCGGGACATTCAAGGTATATTGAAACAACACTTTCGAAGGCACTTTGGGAATTTATGGTCAGAGTCGCGTTGATATTATCCCCCATGTTATAAACCGAATTTGGCTGATTGGCAAAACTTACCGCACCCGCGGATGCAAAAGACACAAATAAGGCAGTAAAAACGCAAAAAGCCAAGACAGATAAAACTTCCTTCATTTTTACCACTTCTTTATTAAAAATTAACGAGAGATTTATTTATAAAATGTATGGTAGCGGAAAATAGATTTGCCGCAAAAAAGATAGATATATTAATAACAAATGACCCGGATTTGCATGGAAAGAAGGACCCACAAGCGGCTCGTGCACATAATAGAATTTGCATTAGTAATATGTCTTATGCTTATCCTGGCTTTGGTTTTGATAAGCTCCAAGGCGACCATGACAGGAAGCTGGTGATATAAGAAAAATACTCAAAATTCAATTCCCTAACCTGACCAAAAGTAATACTTCCCAAAAGGTTTCATACCCTCTCCTCAAGATTTATAAGTTCACTCAGTTCACCTTCCTTTCCCATAAAGAAAGCTTAACTTTTCAAAATATGAATTTCTATGTTATGTTTTCAAAATCTTTATATAGAAACTTCGCATAGTTAAAAAATGGCTCAGAAAGTTAACCCCTATGAAGTTCAGGGGGAGATCGATTATGATAAACTGATAAAAGAGTTCGGGGTGAAGAAAATAACTTCTGAAGTATTAAAGGAGATTGAAGATATCGCAGGAGAAATTCATCCTTACCTCAGAAGAGGGATATTTTTCGCTTACAGGGACTTAAAAAAAATCTTTGACGAATACAGGAAAGGAAACAAATTTTTCCTTTACACAGGAAGAGCCCCATCAGGTCCTATACATATAGGACATATAAGTGTCTGGATTTTTATGAAATGGCTTCAGGAAAAATTCGGCGTTGAAGTCTGGTTCCAATTTCCAGACGAGGAGAAATTCCTATTCAAGCAGGAGGCGAAATGGGAAGAGATACAAAAATGGCTCCATGAGAACATGCTTGATGTGATAGCCCTCGGATTCGACCCAAAAAAGACCCATTTTCTTATAGACACTAAGCACGCGGGGATAATGTACCCTGAAGCTGTCAAGGTAGCCAAGAAAATAACTTTCTCGTCTATAAAAGCAGCTTTTGGATTCAACGATTCAAACAACATAGGGAGTATTTTCTACACTGCAATGCAGACAGTCCCAGTGTTCCTCCCAAATGTATTAAGAAATGAAAAAAGACCATGCCTGATCCCGCTTGGGATAGATCAGGATGTACATTTCAGACTTTCAAGGGATGTCGTTGAAAAGCTTGGCCATGAAAAGCCTGCGATAATACATGCAAAATTCATGCCCCCCCTTACTGGAATAGAGGGAAAAATGTCTTCCTCGAACCCCGATAGCGCAATCTTAATGACAGATTCACCCAAAGAAGTCAAGAGAAAAATAAACAAGTACGCTTTCTCAGGCGGACGTGACACAGCCGAAGAGCAGAGAAAATACGGCGGGAACGTCGAAGTGGATGTGGCATGCCAGTGGCTCAAATATTTCGAGCCGGACGACGATAAATTGGAAAAGATTTATGAAGATTACAGCAAAGGGAAACTGTTATCCGGCGAAGTCAAGAAAATCCTTATTGATAAGATAAATGAATTCCTCTCTGAACACCAGAAAAGAAGAAAAGAAGCCGAAAAAACTTTAGACAAATTTATTTATAAGCCTGAAAGGGACTAAAAAGCCAACAACACAAAAATCTCCAATACAAAATTATGTTTCGTTTTCTATTTTTTAAACATCCCTTAAGGCAAAATTACTTGAAGAAAGGCCCATATATTTCTGGCCCGGCATCACCAGGATTATAAACCAAATAGAAATTTCCGCAGTCAACAATGTAGGTGTCATAGAATCCGCCGAGCACTCCATGTCCTGGGGAATATGAAGCCACATGGATCGCAGAGTTCAGCTGCCCGCCATTGCATCTGAATGTGTTTGCAGTCGTATTATAAGTTATCACACTACCATTTACATTCATCGTGTTGTTGATGAAACCTAATTCTTTCGAGAGAAACTGGCTGTTGTTCAATTCAAGATAAAGAATAATCATACTTTCATTGACTGTCTGATTTATCCCGGAGCTTACAATTTGCTTCCGTTAGGCTCGTAGTTATTTATGATCGTTTCGTTCCGACCACCTGTCGCGTTGTCATAAACCACGATGCTACCGTTCACCGTCGACGCATTAGTTGCATTGACAGTTACATTTCCTTTAGAACCTACAACCCCTGCAGATTCGTTCGTCGCATTAACGCTTTCATTTGCCGTCCCGTTTGAATATTCCTTCGGTGCCCCAGACCCTCCAAACGCAAGGAAATACCACCAAGGTTGGTTGTATTTCATAACTTCCCCGTTAGTTGCATTTATCTCTGCCTGCAATATGGCCCTGACCTTAAACAGCCCAAGAAGAGCAACGGTCTTGTTCGCCGATGCTTCATAAACTACACCGGCATTTGTGCCATTGCCTACCTGCTTTAATACAACAGTTATATTTTTGCTCTGGAATCTGCTTATCGCAGTCTGCGATGCGACATCAGGCAATATTTTGACTTCTTTTTCCTGGCCATCCAAAAGTCTTGCCCTCATCATAACCCCGCTTCCATTTCTATATCCTGAAAAATTAACTCCAAGTCCTGGAGAAACTGAAACATTGTATCCGTGCATCTCAACCTCATTTTCAACCTCCCCATCGTTTCCGACACGAGCTCTTACAGTAATCTGGTTCCTCACCCCATCTTCACTGCGGTAAGA
This sequence comes from Nanobdellota archaeon, assembly GCA_021799535.1. Classification (GTDB taxonomy): domain Archaea; phylum Nanobdellota; class Nanobdellia; order Pacearchaeales; family GW2011-AR1; genus GW2011-AR1. Next base: position 134,116 of record JAJZAH010000002.1, on the reverse strand, counting down.
ATAAACACTTTCGTTTTCATACTCACTTTGCCCCCCATCATTCAGAGGATGCATTAATCTTTCCTGTATATCAGACTGAGACTGGTTCATCTCATTTTCCCTGTCCTGACTTTGCACCTGGCCGCTTGAGCTCTGGTTATAAGATGCATTCGTGTCCGCAGAGGCAGAAACAGACCCTTTATCAGTTCCCACACCTGTATTCACATTAACAGAATCATCAGCATGCACAAAACTTACAAAGCCGGCCAAAAGAACGGCAATCAGCAGGAGGGATAACAACCTTTTCATATTGTTTAAGGGAAAGCAGATTTTATAAATATTCCCTTCCACATCACATGATGGAAGTTGTCTTCACTGCAATCTTTATTTTCATTGCAGCAATTATTTTCGCGCTCTGGGAGATTGAGATTGAAGGGAAAAACGGATGGGCAGGAAAACTTCCAACGTGGTATAAAAAATCAGGATTTTCAAAGGTATTTTCGAACCTCGCCGCGAAAAGGCCACTGTCCGGATATCATATGATGATGCTTTTGTTCATGCTCTTTATTTTCCATTCGGCTTTCTTCTTCGGCGTCCCATGGAGTCCTATCAATGAAATGGATGTTCTGATAGCTATGCTGCTTTTCCTTTTAATAGAAGATTTTCTTTGGTTTGAGTTCAATCCGTATTATGGGCTGAAAAAGTTCAAGAAAGAAAAGATATGGTGGCATGGGAAAGGTAAATGGTTCTTCGACCTGTTCCCCCTTGAGTACCTTAGGGGAATTTTCTTTCTTATAGTTCTCATAGTGGTTTCAGCGCTGGCATTCGGCAATAAAGAGTTTCTTGACAATTACCTGATAATAATCGGGGCGAGCATAATACTGATAATTTTATCCGTTCCCATTGTAAAACCATATCACTCGTGGTATAAAAAGATGAGGAAACTTGATGAAAGCAGGGCTTTTGACAGGAAGATAAAGTTTGATGAGAATTACTGATTTTATATTCCGTTCTTTGATTTTATGATCTTGTCTATTATCCTTCTTCCTATCCAGTAAATGATAATAACCCCTATGACAAGGGCTATCATGTAATAGCCTGCATTATTATAATACTTAAGGACCGAATTCGCAAACGCACCGAAGGAATAACCAAGAATGACGAAAAAAACCGCGCGTGGGAGTATGAAAATAGCGCTCCAGAAGACATACTTCTTAAGGGGTACCCTGCTTGCACCGGCCATCATAAGTCCAGGAACAGATAAGACAGAACTCATTTTCACAAGGAACATTGTCTTACCAAGATGATTCTTGAAATGAGAATCAACTTTTGCCAGCACGCTTCCGTTTATCCCGAAAAAATGCCCGTACCTTTCCACAAGTTTCTTCCTGCTAAAGTAACCTGTAGTATAAGCGAGTATATCACCAATAGCATCGCCAAGAAAAGACAAAGCAAGGATTATCCAAACATTAAAATAACCCAGAGAAGCTGCAAAAGCCGCGGCAGTCGTTATGATGGGACCTTCTATGATCATGATGAGAAATATCAGGAAATATCCGTGAAACTGCACGAAAGTGAACATTTGGCCAAACGAAAAAAGATTCACCATCCGGTAAGTTGTCAAAAAATCTTTATTAACATTGCTAAAAAGGGAGAACAGGGTTACACAGGATTTAAATAATCTCAGGTTTTTTTTAGGCCATGGAAGTTGCGATCATAATCCCGACAAAAAATGAGGAGAAAAATCTGCCTCGACTTCTTGAATCTTTGAAAAAACAGGATCTCATGGAATTCAAGGTAATTGTTGCAGATGCCAATTCATCGGATAGGACAAGAGACATCGCAAGAAGATGGAAAGGTATCATTGTCAAAGGCGGACGGCCTGCAGTTGCCAGAGATAACGGGGCAAGGAGAGCTATCCGCATGGGGGCGAAAATCCTCATATTCATAGATTCAGATGTTATAATCCCAAGAAAAGATTTCCTGAAAAAATCTATCGATGAATTCGTGGAAAGGAAACTTGACGTAGCAGGTGTTGGTATAACCCCTTATGTTTTAGGGAAGGATAAAAGACCATCAAGATCGAAAGATCCCAGGTTATTTCTGTTTTATGAAATATATAACATCATACTCAGGCTCTCACAAAAGGGAAAGAGCCCGTTCATGCAAAACTATATGATGTCAAAAAGTGAAGTCCACAAAAAAATAGGAGGGTTCGGCAACCTTGAATTTGGGGAAGATTCAGCATATTCTAAAAAAGCTGCAAGGATGGGATATAAATTCAGAGTGCTCAATAAACCCGGAAATGTTTTCATATCCCCGAGAAGGTTCAAAGAAAAGGGCTTCTTCAGGCTGGTCGCATTATATTTATATCTAAATGCAAGGATTATCCTGGGTCATGAATTTCCAATAGAAAAAAAAAGCGCTTATTTTGAAAGATGAGATTTTCGGAAGATTTCATAAATTTCAACAAGGAAATTATTTTCGGCGAGTTTGGAGCCGTAGCAGGGGCCCAGATTGCAAGTTATCTTGTGTCTAACTCGACAAACTCTGCGAGCACAATCTCAACATCCGCAGTCATAGGCTCGATAATTGGGGCTTCGCTTTTCTGGGTCGCAACTAGAATTTATGATAAGATAAAAACCTCAAGGAGAGGCTTCTCCAGTAAAAGATTCGTCGAGGATATGGCTTATTTTACGCCTGTGGCTTTTATACTGACCTCACTGATATATTATCCATCGCTGTATTATTTTTCTGAATACCTGATAAAAAACTCGGGCCATGTAACGATTCCGATTTTTTTCTCCCAGGCCGGAGCCTTCCTGCTTCTTTTGATAGCCCTGAATTTTTACAAATACTTGTTATACAAATACACCGGAAGAGAACTTTAGATTGGCCAAAAGCCCATAAGCCTCTTATATCATTTTTCCCAAGATAAGAAATGAACATGATATGTTAACAAGCATTGGGGGATCCATGATTTTCTTGATTTCGGGGCTCATGAGAATAAACCATAAAGAGAAAGGCGAGAAAACTAAAGGCTAAAGGAATCAAAGATTTATCACTTCTCAAATTTCATAACTTGTACGTCCCCGAGAAGACGTTTTTTCTTACGGACTTCTTCATTGAGTATTTCCACCTCTTTCACAGACAGGTCTATTATCCCTGAGCTCTCTTTGCCCTTGAAACACACAGAAACATAAGCACCTTTCGGCCTCAAGAAGTCTTCATTTATCATTATCTCTCTTATGACCCCCGAACTTTCAAGACGCACGACACCGTCTTTATTTCTCTTTTTCACTTTAACTTTCATGTCGTAAAAAACCCTTTTGCGTTTATAAGAATATATGAACTTGAAAAGAACTGTCTGGGGATCTCATAGCAACATTTCTTAGGTATTTCCCGATTGCGGCTGTTTTGTAGAAGCGCCTTCATTAGCATCAATCAATTTTTTCTTTTTTATAAAAAATGACAGAACAAACATGATAATACCCAGCCCGCCTGTGACATAAGCATAGGAGAACATGCGGGAAGAAAGTGAGGCCATAAGGTCCTCCATTACGCTATTTACAAAACTCAGCTGACCTGCCAAGTTTCCAAGAGGCAGGGTCGAAATCACATTCCCAATAATAAAGACCGCAACTCCTGAAAAGACAAAATCAATCCCGCTCCACCTCGTCCGAGAATCCGAGACGAAGAAGATTACGGCAGTGAATATTATAACAAGAGCAAATGTAAGATAAAGGTAATTCTGATAGCCTTTTGCGTAATTCCTCGCTTCATCCATTCCACTCATGTTTATCCCAAAAACCTTGACGAGATTTATCTGCCCGTTCTTAGGTATGCTGAAGTTTGTCTTGTTCATGACGAGATTCACGTAATCCGAAACGTTCACATAGGCTGGCCTGCAGACAGGCGTGTTGCCGTTGAATGGTTCTTCCCCTTGGGCACATACAGGAAAATTCTCAGCGCTCTTTATCAGGAAACTTGTAAGGTTTGACGTATCAACTTCTATTGTGAGATTAAGATCAGGAGAATCTCCGCGGACATAAGAGAGAGTATTCGAAAGATAATTGCCGACAAGAACGGGAACCCCCCCCGAAGGTAATTTTACAAAGCTTCCTCCGGGGAGTTCAGACAAATTTATCTGTGCATAAGCTCCGCTTTCATTCAATGCATGCTCATAAACCTGAGGATAAAGAAAAGCCTGAACACTCCATAGAACACCCAGGAACACCAGAGACGCTGCTAAAAGGACCGACACAAAGGAGATAAGCAAACCTTTTCCCACACCCATTTTACAGAAGACTAAAAGAGAAGGTACATTAAAAATGTTTTTGATTTTTCAAAAGAAAAATAGAATAAGCCAATAATAGAGTCCACATCAGATTATAAATAATATAAAAAATTTTTAAACTTCCCCGTTGTCTTAATCTAAAGAGGGGCATGAGATGAAAGAAGGGAAAAGCTTTTATGAGAAATTTGGGATGTTCGTTTTCCCAGTCTTCATACTTGCTGCTTTAATATTTGGCCTCGTTTTTGAATTCGCCCTGAATAATTTTCCCACAGCGTATGCACTCTTTATAATGGGGATAATCCCGGGAGGGGTGCAGCTCATAGTTGAGAGCTACACCACTTTGAAAAACAGAAGTTTTGCTCTCGATTATATTGCTATCCTTGCAATTATAGTCTCTGTCGTGGCAGGGGAATACCTTGTAGGGAGTGTCATAGCCTTGATGATATCAAGCGGGAACGGACTTGAGAAATATGCGCAGAGACGGGCGAAAAGCTCGCTCACAGCCCTTTCAAAAAGAATACCTGACGAGGCTCTTGTTTATGAAAGCGAAGCAAAGGCAAGAAAAGAAAAGATAAAAGATGTGAAGAGAGGGGCTCTTATTCTTGTGAGAAAGGGTGAAGTCATACCTCTTGACGGAGAGCTTGAAACTGAATACGCGCAGATAGATGAATCATCCCTTACAGGGGAGCCTTATTTTGCGGACAAGATAAAAGGGGACATACTCAGGAGCGGAACCGTTAATATAGGAAACAGGATAATCGTAAAAGTCACTAAAGAAGACAAAGATTCGACATATAGGCAGATAATAAACATGGTAAAAAAAGCCGAGGAAGAAAAGTCCCCTCTGATAAGAATTGCGCACAAGTACAATGGATTTTTCGCCGCATTGTCCTTAATAATCGCTTTCGGAGCTTTCCTTTACTGGCATGACCTTGACCACGCTCTCGCTGTGCTTGTGATTGCAACCCCGTGCCCTCTTCTGATCGCAGCCCCCGTCGCGCTTATAGGAGGGATGAGTGCTTCCGCCAAAAGGAAAATAATAGTAAAAAATCTTTCGGCAATCGAGGCTGTCTCAAGGGCAGACACCCTCGTCTTTGACAAGACAGGAACAATAACCATTGGGAAGCCCAGACTCAAAGAGATAGCGGTGAAAGACAAAAAATATGACAGGAGAAAAATCCTTGAGATAGCCGAAGCGATAGAGAGAAACTCCCTGCATCCCTTCGCAAGGTCAATAGTATCAGAAGCAAGAAGGGAAAAGATAATATCATTATCAGCAAAAGACATTGAGGAGAAGATAGGAAAAGGAATATCCGGGACAGTCGGGAAAAAAAGATATACTCTCCTTAAGGGAAAAGACTCTGAGACAAATCACCTCCATTTGCTTGAAAGGGGAAAGGTAATAGCAGAGATAATGTTTGAAGACATCCTGAAAGAAGACGCTAAAAGTATAATCTTGAAACTGGAAAAAGCCGGAATAGGTATACACATATTCACAGGAGACAAGAAAGAGACAGCCGAAAAGCTGAAGCTCTCGCTTGACCACGAGATAGATGTAAGGTCTGAAATGTCTCCTGAAGATAAAGAAAAAGGGATCAGGGAACTGAAAGCCAGGAGTCGTGTTGTTGCGATGGTAGGTGATGGTATAAATGACGCCCCTGCTCTTGCCCTTTCAGATGCGGGAATGGTCTTCAGCCATGAGGAACACACAGCTTCTTCTGAAGCAGCCGATATTGTCTTTCTTGGAGGAGGATTTTCTGAAGTTTATGACTCCATAAATATTTCCAAGAGAACGATGCAGATAGCTAAAGAGAGCATGATGACCGGAATGGGGCTCAGTATTGCGGGAATGCTTTTTGCGGCAGGGGGGTTCATTGTCCCGATCGCAGGAGCGATTCTTCAGGAAGTGATAGACGTCTCAGTGATAATAAATTCTCTGAGAGCGATAAAGTATAAAAGATAAAATTAAACGGAGCGTTTCTTACCAGCCCTCAATAATGACAAGCAAAAGAAATGCGATGACAGATGAAGATACAGGAGCCGCAGAGAAAGACTTTCCCAAAAAGTACATGAAAACAGCTACAGCCACAACATAAGCCGCAGCCTCAAGAGCATCCGCCCACGCATATTTCATAACGTTTTTCATGACATTTACTGTTAATTCATTTTCTGTAAAAAGATAATTTCTGATATCTATAAGAACCTGAAAAGATAGACATCAATCTTTATTCATCTCTTTTTTTATAAAATCTATCAATGTTTCTGTCGAATCTATTATGCATTCATTCTCACCCGCTATATTTGCAAGGTCTGTACATGCAAGGATCACTTTTTCTGCCCCTCGTCTTAAAAGTCCGTTAACAAGATTGTCAATGAATTTTTTATCAGCTTTCGTGCTTTCACACCTTATTATCTTTATTATTATCCCGGAGAGCCTTTCCTGCTCGATATGAGAAGGATACAATGTTTCAACTTCGCCTAAGGCAGTATCATAAAGTTTCTCGCTTCTTGTCTTTGTAGTTCCGAGTATACCTACCTTTTTTATCCCAAGTTTTTTCACTTTATCGGAAACCACTTCTATCAAGTCTACAAACTTCTTACTTGACCTTTCTCTTAGCTCTGGAAGGATTGAATGCAAAGTATTACACGGGAGAACAATGAAATCAATTCCGGCATCCTCAAGTCTCTTTATAGATTCATAAAGATAAGGAATCATGAGAGCCGGACTTTCCTTATTGGAAGATATCTCTTCCTCGAGAATTTTTGGAAAAGAAACATTAGAGATTATTAATCCAGGGATACTCCCCGGCATCTTTGTTTAAAGCCAGGGCTAAGTAAATTCTCGCTGTAGTCTCAGGTCCGAGACTCCCCAATATACCCGGTATTTTCATACAATTCTTAAATCTAAATCTTTTATAAAACTTCACTTTGCGCAAAAAATTTCAAGCAGAACACAATCAAAAAATATTTTCAACCCATCTGCACCAGTCGCATCTCTCTTTTGGGCAATCTTCCCCAAGAAGCTCCAAAGCATCCTTCCACAGCCTCTCGGCATTTGTGGCGCTCACATTCATTCTTTTCAGTGTCGTGTTAAATATGACCTCTCCCGTCTCGGTTACTTCTTTAGGGATATAAAACAGTAAAAAAGAGAAATCTTCAGTCTCGTACCCGTTCTTTCTCAGGAGAAAATTGTAAATGTTAAGCTGACCCTGATAATGCTCATGGGTGTCCTCCTTCAACTCGAATCCCCTTGTTTTGTAATCAAGGACGATTAATTTATTTCCTCTTCTAAGGATATTATCGACTGCCCCGTGAAGAATGTTCCCTTTATCATCTTCGTAGCTTATTCCCTTGAGATTGTCTCTCCATATCTTCATTTTATCCGCATCATTGAACAGGATCATGCCTTTGCATTCGCTGTTCTCTTTTAACTCCGGCGGAAGCTCTCCCCTGTCCCTGAATTTGTCAAAATGTATTTTCAATATTCTGTCCATCCCTGAAGGGAGAGACGGGAAAATACCTTCAGGCCTTTTCCAAATTTTATGCTACGAGAGCCAGAAACATCTCGGGCATTCTCCCATAAGACTCAAGGAACTGGGTGAAAGTTTGTAAGGCATGCACTCTGAAAGGAAAAAGTCTTTTTATGGATTTCTTCAGTCCATAAGATTTTTTACGACCTCAAAAAGATTCCTCATCCTGAGTGATGGAACTTGAAGACTGTCTTTTTTGAGTTCTTCCATCATCTCGTCGGCCGACAATCTTGAACCTGTCTCCACGTAAAAATTATTCATGCCTGAGTACACCTCAGAAACTTTCCCATTCCTCACTTTCGCTCTCATGAGGTTTAGCTGATGCATCTCAAACTTAGGAGAAAGCCTTGTTGCTTTTTCAAAAAACTCCTCAGCCTTCTGCATGTCCCCCGAATTGAAGTAAATAATCCCAATAATCGCGTTGGCAAGGTCTGAACTCTCCAGAAGCGACCCAAGTATCTCGCTGTGATAGCTTGGGCTTGAATCCCCTTCGATGTATGAAGACAGTGAATAAATTATCCTAGCCGAGGTGACTTTTTCTTCTATGCCTTTCAGATGCCTGAGAACTTCATGAGGTTTCCCCATTTCGTAAGCTAATATGGCCATCGCCTGCCTATGGTTCGGACTTGGATCTTTTATCCTGTTAAGAGAATCATATCCTGCCGGAAGATTCTCGACGAATACCGAAGCTTTCACATAAGCATTAACAAGGGGGATATCAAAGATCCTCTCGTTTACTTCCGCCTGATACCTGATGACAGCTTCTTCAAGAAAGACTCTGTCACCTTTTTCGACTTCCCGAACAAAAGTCTCCATGAGCCCCGATCTTCTCGGATCAGGATCGCATAACGGGTTCCCTTCTCCAAAAATGTCTTTGAAAGCCTTTCCGAACCCCATCCCAAAAAAATCGTCAAATAGGTTCTGATTTTCCACCATGCTTTTTCATATGCAGGAGTCGTTTAAATACCTATGTTGTATGATTAAGCCATGCATCCAAAGGAGCTCATTTCAGTTTTATCACTTTCAAAGGCTTGTCCGAGAGCCCAATCTCAGCGATATCACCGTTATTGAAATCGTATACAGAATTATTTATCGCGATTATTCCGCCTGAATCCCTTTTTGATTCTATGATGAGTTTCTCGCCTTTTTTTATGTCTCCCCTTATTATCTTCGGGACGAAAACCCTTTTCCCGTAATATGGCTCTCTCACGACAAAAGAAAGCTTCTCTTCACCATGGTGAAAAACTTCACCCCCCGCTGAATAGAACCATGCGGGAGAACCTGTTCCTGTTGATATAATGACGCCGGAACTTCTGTGCTCTTCTTCATGCCCCCTGAATTTTATCACATATCTGGAGCTGTGAAACTGCGAAATAGCACCGACATATACTTCATTAAGTGCATGCTCGTCAAGGACTCTTCCGTTGAGTTTCACTTTCGCTCTTTGCCTCTTGAAAATTTCAAAACTTCCATCAAAAACCTCTTTTAATTTGTCAATCTCCTTAATTGTCATTTCAGTTAGAGCACCTTCGCTTTTGTCCGGCTTTGAATTTATCCCAATTATAAAAGCACCTTCTATCAGGTTACCGGCCTTCACAAACGTCCCGTCTCCGCCGATAGTTATGACAAGATCAAAGCCGTCGAATTCCTCTTTTCTCGTCTCGTCAAAAGCGAGGATTTTTATCTGTGCCCCATTAGACATATGGAATATTTTGTCAATCGTCGCGGAATCTATCTCGCATCCTTTTTTTAAGAGAATTATTATTTTTTTGAATTCCATATTAATCATTATCCCCTTTTTTAATGGAATCATATTCTCTCAATTTTTCCTTCCAAAATTTTGCGGATTCTTTATCGGACTTGCTCGGATCCAAAGGAGCGAGGGAGAGCCTAATATTGAAAACTATCCTTTCCCTTGGAAAAAAATTAAGAAGAGATTTTTGTGGATAAAAAACAAGAGGTTGGACCATCAGCCCGGAATCTCTATATAGCCTTATTCCAAATTTGAAAGGAATTCTTTTTTTCTTCAAAAAATTCGCATGCTTCTTTTCATGGATCACCTCAGATTTTACGTAATCTTTGTCATCTAAAGCATAAGTGTACAATTCTCTGAACCTATCCAAATTCCCCCCGAAGAATAATGCACTTTTCAAGATCGTTTTTTCCTTCTTATTGTACTTTTTTAAGAAGTCCTTATTGGATAATCTTCCGAGAACATTCTGCCATTCAAGATTCATCAGTTCATTGTCCACATGATTTATCTGTTTTATAGTCAGATTTACTCTCTTCGACAGCCTTTGAAAATCTGCTTTATCCCTAATAAAATGTTTGTCTTTTTCGGAGACGTTTCCCATTTAAAATAAAATCTATTACTCTTTTTAACAATTGTTATTGAATCCAAAAGAAAAACGCCCCGGCCGTGATTCGAACACGGGTTACTGCCGTTCTCTGAAGCGAAAAAATTTGCTTTTCGAGTTTGTTCACATGTTCCAGCGAGTTGCATAAAGCAGAGCCGTCACTTTCACCAAGATCGGGCTTATCTCACGAAACCTCCTTGAGAGGGCAGCGTACTTGGCCTCTATACTATCGGGGCAATTTATTTTTTACAAAAATTAGACTCTCTGAGTCTTTAAAAAATTGTGTGTTGGGAGATTGGAAGTGTCGGGTTGCCCCACATGAAAAACCATTCCCATTAAGCTTATAAAAACAAGGATAACATTGCTAAATAAATGAGAACTGAACCGGAAAATTTTACAAAAGATTTATTAAAAAAACTGAAGAAAATAAAAGAAAAGACCCTATTTCTTCTTATATGAATAGTTCCTGACGAGTTTGCCTATACCCACAATCAGCACTACTAAAGCAATTACCCAGTTAAACCAAACACCTGAAAAGACATTCGGAGCAACAAGAGCCAAAACAAGAAGTACGCCAACTAGAGTGATAAGCCATGCAGTTAATTTAGCCATTTTCAACCTCCTTTTAGTAACAAATAATACAAGGTTCTCCAAGCTTAAAAATATATTGTTTCCAATCGGCTCTGCACAATAAGTGATTAGTTATCGTGCAAAGCCTAGAGATGCAAAGGACCGATTTTATAAGATTACCTTCCCCACCAGAACTGGTAAAATATTACAATGGAAATTGCATACTTGCTAAAACCTTAATCACCAACTTGCAACTACCATTATAATAATTGTATCTTGTTCGGAGCCATATTTAACCCTGTAATATTTATTTCATACTTCTTAATATTCCCGATATTTGGCTCATTAAGGGATTGTATTAAAGATAGGATAAAAAAGAAATAGTTTTCAAAAAAATTTACAATAATGTTATATGGCATTACCTTATATCTACCTTAATTGATTGTATACTTTGCGGAATTGGATTGTATTCATCGTTTTTGGGGTATACAATTAGGTACAATACTCCTAAAAAGACATATAAGAACCAAACAAAAGATTAATTTTCCAAGATTTTTCTCAGGCAATCAGCTTAAATATAAGTGAAACATGAATTAGGTATGGGAAACGATGATGTGTGCCCTGAATGCAACGGAACCGGAAGAGTAAAGGAGAAAGATGGAACTTATCACTGCTGCTACAAGTGCTTAGTGGAAGGCAAACTTAACCAGCACTCAAGAGTAAAAGACGCGAAAGTGAAATTGTGACTCTATTTCTTGAATAGACGCCTTATAAGATAATAAGCCGATCCAAAAGCGATTATTCCGGGAAGAAAAGCGACTCCTGCCGCCGGAAGAAGAAGGCTCGTCCCAATGACGCCAACAGCCCCTGCACCAAGAGATTCAAGCACATTGACTGCCCGGGGAACATTTTTTTCAACGCCTTTTTGTAAAGCATCAAGCTGCATGACCATCTTGCCCTTTTTTAAAATCCTTATTTTCTTGTCCTCTTCAGAAATAACGACAACAAGGTTATCTCCTTTGGCAGCACTAAGAGCTGCACTGTGACGGGTACCAAAGTTTTTCAGAATCCTCTCGGATTTAATTCTGACGCCATAAGCTTCCATAAGGCCATTTAAGTTTATTATGACTGCCCCATCCATCAATGCAAGAGATTCCAAAAGCTTCGGATTTTCGGTGATGTTAAAGGGCGGTACAGTCTGGTCAACAAGAGGCTTATATTCAGTCTTCCCGACAACGAAAAGGGCGCCCTCTCCTCTCTTAGCTACCCTCAGCCCGACCTGAATAAGTGTTTCTTGTATTTTCTGGGAGATTTTTTCACCAACCATTTCCAAAAAGACCCTTTTTTATATTTAAACCTTGCCAACTATATGTCCAAAATTATCATCCGTATCTCGTAACCAGGATATTAGTGAGATCTTTTAAACTTGTTCAAGTCTTTATCCAGCTTCTTAAAATTATCCAGCTTTTCTTTCATTCCGGTAGATCCGAAGCCTCTTGAACCTCTTTCGGTATCTGATAAGGAATCGACGATCTTGACTTTCACTTTTGTAACAGGTAGAATTATCATCTGCGCAATCCTCATTCCTTTTTCAATCTCAACTTCATCATCACTGAAATTCACAAGAACTACCGAGACTTCACCCCTATAAGCCGGATCAAAAGTGCCCGCGACGGTGTGGATATTCATGCCACTGACTATTCCAGCTCTGTCCCTTATCAGTCCTACATGCTCTTCGGGGATTTTCACAACAACTCCTGTCTTCACGGCTTTTTGCTCCATGGGCAGAAAAGAAAGACTCTCGTTGGCTTTTAAATCCAACCCCAAATCCGTGTTGAGCATATACTCCGGAACAGACGCATCATCAGATAGCTTTTTCACTTCAAGAAAAACCTCATGGGTTTTCATTGCCTCTTTTTTCTTTGTCCCGGTCGTTTTTAATTTTTTCGCTTTTGCCATTGAATAATATCCCAACAAAGCCCAAACCATAAAACCAATAACATGTAAATATATAAAACTTCTTAAAAAGACAAAAGAGATAGCCCTGCCAGGATTCGAACCTGGGTCACAAGCTCCAGAGGCTTGAATACTTGACCGCTGTACTACAGGGCTGCATATGAATGTGGAAAATTTGAGAGTATTAAAATTTAACTTTTTTGCGAATTAATCTCCCCTAAGTATCCCAGACAGCCTCGAGATATAAGAGTCCCATGTATTCTCTTTCATGACTTTATCCTTGGCAAGCTTCGTGATCCTGTGCACTTCACATGGGTTTTCCTTCATAAAAACGAAAGACTTGAAGATATCATCTGCGCTTGCGGAACTTCCTATCGTATAAGGACTTTTACAGGTTATTGCAGGTATTCCAACACTCATCGCATCAATCACGGTCTTTGAATAAAGCTCATCAGTTATCACAGGCTGTACAAGGACATCAGCAGACAGGTAATACTTGAGAAAATTTATCTTACCTAAAACCGTATTTTTATCCTCCCATGGGACAAATTCAATGTCTCCGATCAAATCCCCTCCAAGTCCCAAAGAAAGAAGCTTTTTGGCTCTGTCTTCCCCAGTCCCGAGAAGGATCAGCTTTGATGAAGGAAATTCGGATCTTACTTTCCTGAAAGAATCAAAAAGACCAAAAGATCCTTTGGATTTTTCGACTCTGCCGCAGTAAAGGAGTACATTCTCGGCCCCGATCTTCTCCCTGAAAGCGCCTGAAAGCGCCGATGCCTTTAAAAAAGTCTCTTCATCCGCTGAACTCAGGTCGGAAAGATTCTCAAAAACATAAGTCGGAGTCCTGACTCCCATAAGATCCAGGACTTTCTTATGATTCTTGGAAATGGCAAAAAGATAATCAACCTTACTGAAAAGCTCAAGCTGGGCTTTTTCTCTGCCTGACATCTTACCCTCAATTCCTTCTTTTATACGCTGATAATCTAATTTCCCATCCAAAAAATCTTTTTTCTGCTTTTCTCCCATGTAAAAATAAGGGATTATCGCATGGAGGTTGTATATCAACTTCTGGTTTTTGTTTGTGATTATTCTCTCAAGCAACCCATCATACTGCCACGTGTGGGTCTGCAAATGAAATACTCCCTCTTTCCCGGATAGTTTCGAGCAGTCCAATGGCCTCGTTTCGCCAGTCTCAAGATTCACTTCAGAAATGGGAGAATCCCACCAGTGGTTATAATAGCTTACATCAACCCCTTTGAGAGCCAGATTTTTCGCAAGGTTCCATCCATGCTCAAAAGCACCGGAATTTTTCGCTTTCAAACTAAAGATATAATGCTTTCTGTCCATTCTGATAGAAAAGGAAATGACTCCGTATATAAACATTTGCAGCCTGATTCTACAATAACCCAAAAACTATTAAATTTAAAAACAGTCCAGAGTGGATGAAAAGGTATATATTCTCCTCTCGTAGGACTGGCCACATTGAAAACATGAGACGCCAAAGGGTGAAATACCCAGAAGTGGCCAAAAGGATAGTTGATACCTCAGATATAATACTTGAAGTCATGGATGCCCGGTTTCCTGAAGAGACAAGAAACAGGAAGCTAGAAGAAGAAATAGAGAAGCAGGGGAAAAAAATAATATATGTCCTAAATAAATCAGATCTTGTTAAGGATAAAGAGATAAATGAAATAAAAGGGACTCTTTACCCCTACGCCTTAATCTCATGCACCAACAAGAGCGGGATAAAAGATTTGAGAAACCTTATACGCATTGTGGCTAAAAAGGTAGAAAACCCAGAAAAAAGAGAGATAAAAAAAGACAAAATCATAAACGGGAACGATAACAGAATAAAGGTTGGCGCTATAGGCTATCCAAACACAGGAAAAAGCTCACTTCTGAACCTTCTTGCGAGGAGGGGGGCCGCTGGAGTCGGACCAATCGCAGGCTTTACAAAGAATGTCCAGAAGATAAAGCTCACTTCAGACATAGTCCTCATAGATTCTCCAGGGGTGATACCCGAAGACCAATACTCAACAACTGACAGAAGGAAGATATCAGAGAGCACAATATTCGGAGGCAAAAGCTACACTCAGGTGAGAGAGCCGGAAATTGTCATAAATGAAATATTCAAGAAATACAGTGAACAGGTAAAAAAATATTATAATGTCGAGGTTGAGGACTCCGATGAGCTTATAGAAAAAGTTGGACACATGAAGAAAATACTATCTAAAGGCGGAATTGTCAATATAGATCAGACATCAAGAGAAATCCTTAAAGACTGGCAGCTTGGAAAGATTAAAACTTAATATTCCCTCCAAAGCACAATAATTCTTAAATAGGCTGATAGCAGAAAATTTTGATGACAACTGTAATGGGCATAAAAGGCTATGACCCATTGAGGAAAAAAGAGTATATAATCTTCGCGGGTGATTCCGAATGGAATCTAGGATCCAGGAGCATCCGATATAATGCGAAAAAGATTTTTACAAATAACGATGGCAATTTGATGCTGGCATACGCCGGAGGGGCGGTACTGCAAAAAGAGACGGTTGATGAGAAGCATCCTGAAATAATCATGGCAGCCGAAAGATTTCTTTCAAAAGAGCACAATTCAACCCAAGAAACCATAAAAGAGCTGAAAAAACTCGATAAGATAACAAACCAGGGAAACAGGAATAATGGATATACTTTCGCTAACAAAACAGATTTGAAATTAAACTGGTATTCTAAAGGGAAAAAGAATAACAGCATGGTCATGTACGCTCTCGGAACCGGGGCAAAGAAGTTGAGGGAGAGAAATTTAGTAGTCCCAAGATTGAAAATGTTTGATGAAGTTGATGAAGAAAAAATTTATTCAGAAATGACCTCTTTATTGAAAGCCTCATTTGACCTCATATCCCAAGCATCTGCAATTGACGAAGCGACGGGCGGATTCTTTAACTTCGGTCTTCTGACAAGAGAAAGTGCAATGATTTTCGAAGAGTTCGCACCTATGTATAACAGCCATACGCCCGACGAACTTTTTGAAATTGGAAAATATTGTCTTATAGAAAAACTATCTTCGCACGGGATAAATGTAGAAAACCTTGATGACTTAGTTCTTATATAGAAAATGACAACGATAACCGCTCTCACAGGCCTTAACAGATACGGGGAAAAATATGTTTTATTCGCGAGCGATTCACAGAGCTCGATAACAGGCGAGAATAACCTTATAAAAAATGTGTCTTACAGTGCAAAGAAAGTTTTCTCCAACAAGGAAAAGTCAATGATATTTGCATACGCGGGGAAAGAAATCTTTTTTGAAAATCAAGCTTTGGTTATAAGAAATAAAGCAGACGAATTTATAGCTTCCAAGGAAAGACCTGCAACAGATATCAGAGAAGAGTTGGAACTTTTAGACCATATGGTACATTATGAGGAAATCCGGGATGGAAAGGCCATAGAAAGAAATCAGTACCTTTTTGCAGGCAAAGGCGACTTGATATTGAACTCTTCAAATATACCGTATATTACATTCGGAACAATAAGGCATGAGACCTGCGGATCAGGTTCCATATGCATTGATCTAAACAAAGATCAGGACAATTTTATTCAGGATTTGACCAGCGGAAATTTCGAAGGAGTATTAAGAAGAGAGTTCGGACACATTCTTGAAGCTGCAAGAAATGACCGATTTACCGGAGGTCATTTTGACTTTGGGATTCTTACAAAGGAGAGAGTAAAGATATACAGGAATTTCGCCAAGCTAAGACCTGACAAATCTGAAGAGGAGCTTTTCGAGGTAGGGAAGATAAAACTCCTGATCAATCCTTTGAATAGGACAAAAGGCGTAAGATCTATTGATGATCTGATAAATTAAACCTGATTTAGCTCTTTAACCATATAAGTTCCTTCAATTTCGTAACCCAATCTTCTGTAATATTCGCGGACACCTACCCCTGAGATTACTGCAATTTTTTTGTATCCTGCATCGCGGGCGATCTTTTCAGCCTCACTCATGAGAAGTTTTCCAAGGCCAGTGTGTTGTGAATCCTTTCCTTTTTCCCCAAGATTCAATGCCTGACCATAAACATGAAGTTCACGGACAAGAGCGCAATCTTTAATTTCATCTATGAAAGTCTCTTTTGGAAACCGAAGTCTCAATAATCCGAATAGGACATCATCTGAATTTACAACTTCAAGGAAGAATTCTTTGCCTCCTGAGGAATTGTATTCTATCGTCTTCATTATAGTATCTGTCTTGAGACCTATGGAGTTAAATCCTATCTCCCTCATCCTTATCTCCTTCACGTGCTCATGTCTCCTTCTCAATTCTTCCTCGACCTCTTTCCTTATCGATGTCGAGCCTGCGGCACCGACCATTTTCTCTTTTGGGATTTCCCTCATAACCCTCATTATCCTGCAATAATCCGGAACTAGTTCCATCATTTCAAAAAGGACCTTTTTAATCTCTTCATCTGTATACATCCTATAGTTTATCCTTTTGTATATTTTTGCAAGAGGGGAATCATCGACAATCTGACAGGGATAAATCTTGAGCTGGTCAGGCCTGAAAGATTCATCTTCAAAAACAAGCTTGAACTTCTCTATATCTTTTTTTATGTCAGAATATGGGAGCCCGGGCATTATATGGTAGCCCATCTTAAAGCCGGCATCTTTCAATCTTTGGGACGCTTCAATAACATCTCTCACTTTGTGGCCTCTTGCAATCTTTTTGTAAATATCATCATCCAATATCTGGACCCCAATCTCCACTCTTGTGGCCCCGAACTCCCTCATCCGCTTTATCTCGTCCTCCGAGCAGTTATCAGGACGGTTTTCTATACACATCGCAACAATCCTATGCTCGGCCGTCTCGTTTATCCTTTGCGCTTCTTCAAGCGTTGCAGACTCAACGCCATTAAGAACATCAAAGCACCCTTTTATGTAATCATACTGGTAATCCGAAGGGTACTGCAAAAAAGTCCCGCCTATTATTATCAGTTCTATCTTCTCAGTCGGGTGACCCATCTTTATCAGAGCATCAAGGCGCGAGCACACCTGTTTTCTCACATCAAAATTTAGCGCGAGCGCCCTCATTACCGCAGGGCTCTTGTCAGTATAGCTTTGAGGGACAAAATCTCCGCCCGGGCAGTAAATACATGTCCCATGATTACATCTGCGCGGCGCTAGAACTACAGTCAGCGGAGTAACGCCTGACTTCGAGCGGACAGGCTTTTTCACCTTAACCTCTGGTTGCATGAAAAAGGGAGAAAATTCAGTTATATAAAACTAATCACAATATAATACTATAATATCTTCAGGCGAAAACATGCAGCTCAGAAAGCGGGAACTCAAAAAGTTCAGCAAAGTTTACGGCTCACTGGCAACGCAAATACTTATCAAGATTGGCTCTTCTTACCGCCCCAGCCAAATCTAAAGGACAAAAATCACTTCTTCCCATACTTACCAAGGTACATCTTGAGAGCTCTTTCAACATCTTTCATGGCTTCTTTTTTGCCGAGAATTTCCAGGACCTCGCATTTTTTCCCTTGAAGGATCTTGTAGACCTCAAAAAAATGTTTCAGCTCCTTCAGAGTATGCTGCGGAATATCTTCAAGATCCTTGTATTCATCAAATCTCGGATCATTATCATATACGCCTATAATCTTGTCGTCTTT
Source organism: Nanobdellota archaeon (assembly GCA_021799535.1). Taxonomy (GTDB): domain Archaea; phylum Nanobdellota; class Nanobdellia; order Pacearchaeales; family GW2011-AR1; genus GW2011-AR1. The sequence continues at coordinate 115,761 of JAJZAH010000002.1, read as the reverse complement.
TTCATTTCCGTCTATCATCCTGAGAACACCAATTACCCTCACTTGCACCAGGGTCATAGGGTAAACAGGTCTTCCCGTAAGGACAATTATGTCCAAAGGATCATTATCATCCCAGAGAGTCTGAGGCACAAACCCATAATCAGAAGGATAATGCACAGCTGAATAAAGAAACCTGTCAAGCTTCAAAAGTCCGCTTTCTTTGTCAAGTTCGTATTTTATCTTTGTGTCTTTTGGTATCTCTATAATGGCCCTTACCACTTCCGGAGCCTTATCTCCAGCAGAAATATCATGCCAAGGATGCTTTATGCTCATTAACCTCAATCGGAAAAAAGCCTTTTAAAAGTTGTGGAACCGGATTATTTCTTTTGTTCCCTGCTACTGAGAAAGTTTACCAGATTCCTCCATCTGTCCGTTGTCGCATCTCTTTTGTATTCCTCATCAGACATTTCTGCAAGAGTCTTAGCACAGCCATCCGGGACAAATCTTGTCCCAAGAGTTTTGTTCTTTATAAAAGGCTTTTCGGGATTACCTCTTGCTTCATAATAAATCCTCCCCTTTACAGTTGAAATAAAAATCTCAGGTTTTCTTAGATTTTCATCAAAATAAGCGACAGCCATCTTGAAGTAAGCTTCCTTGGGACCATCACGGAAGAGATCTGCAAAACCACTCTCTCCAAGATTCTCAATTTCCCTTTTGACCCTGGCACCGGGCCACTCTCCCAGCGACGGGATTACAAGACCTGAATCATCGCATATGACTGGTCTACATATTACCGAGTAAGCAACTCTTGCCTTGTGGATCGCCACTTTTTCAATTGTGTCCTGCTCTTCAGATATATTCAAGGTGACTTTCTTTAGTTTTACAAAGTCACCAAATGATCTCTGAGCAGAATTCACCTTGCCCGGATTGGAAGTCACGAAATAAAGGCTCCTATCATCCTCAAAGTTATAGTCCTTAACTTCAAGATAGCGGGCAGATTGATACCAGCTTTCAATGGATCCTGAATCCCACCATCCGACAACTTCAGGCTTCGGGACCATATCTGGCTTATGGAATGGGATTTTTCCGGGATCCCATCTGACCCCGGGATCCGAAAGTCTGATCTCAAGCAGGCCTTTTCCTTTAAACCATGCCCCATTCCGAACAAGAACTCTCCTTATAGCAATATCCTGAAAATGACTCCCTCCATATTCCTGGATAGAGTAATCAAGCCCTGAGTTTATATTCGAAGGGTTGTTGTCATAGACATCGGAAAAATTCTCCGCAATCCAATTGAGTTCACCCGGATGATTTCTGAAATAATCAAAATAAGCGTCTTCATAAAGGGCCAATGCGCCATCAAGACCAAACGAGTTTCCATTTATATCCCAAATAAGCTTCCATTCGCCTTTCCCATAGACGAGGTCATAATTGGATAAAACTTCGTCCTTCCTGCTTCCTATCGCCCCTGGTCTTCCTATAACCTGCCAACCATCCATACTAAAAAAGACCAAAAAGGATATTTAAGGATTTATCTTCAACCACACGATTTACATAATTACTCTATCACAAACCGACAAACATTTAACCACGTACAGCTCCAACCAGTCATGGAAGACCAGGAAAAACTTTGGGACCGTATCGCTCCAGAATGGCACGAGCATAAAGAGAAGCCATCTGAAAATGCCGTAAGATTTCTTGAAAAAACACATGGCAACATTCTTGACTTAGGCTCCGGCTCCGGGAGGCATCTGATGAAAATAAAAGACGGGAAGATGTTCCTTCTTGACTTTTCTAGGAAGATGCTTGAACTTGCAGAGAAAAAAGCAGAAAAAAACGGCATACAGGCAGAATTCATAAAAAGCGAACTTGATATAATTCCTAAACCCGATGGATTTTTCGATTACGCGATATGCATCTCCGCACTTCATTGCATGCCGACCAAAAAAAGAAGAGAAAAAGTGGCAGAAGAACTCTTCAGGGCTCTGAAAAAAGGCGGGGAAGCTTACATAGGAGTATGGAATGTTAACTCAAAAAGACTCAAAAGGAAAAACTCAGGAAAAGAGAGACTGATAGGGTGGACGAATAAAGGAAAAAGATACTATTATCTTTTCGACGAGGAAGAAGCCCACGATTTATTCAGGTCAGCAGGTTTTGAGATAGTTTCCACGCATAACTCAGAGATGATGATTAACTTCGTTGTCATAAAGAAGTAATTGTATAATAGTAACATTTATAAATTAATTATACCAAGGAATTACATGACCTTTGGAGGACTGAGAGAGTACTACAAAACAGCAATTGAAGCGGGATTATCAAAAGACGAAGCTATGTCTCTTTTGAAAGAGCGCGGAAATTATACTCTAATCGAAAAAATTGTATTTCAAAGACCCGAAAACCTTATAATCTCAATAAAAGAGGCGAAGAAAAATCTGGGTGAGATAACAAAAGACGATGTTGAATCTGAGCTTAGACATCAGAAAAATAGATATTCAGTAGAAGTCTCACAATTTTCCCTTTTATCATCATTTTAGATAAGCAATTTTATATACTTCCGGGCTCTAAGATTGATATGCCAACTGAAATAGAGGAGAAAAATATTGACCCCATAAATATTATCGTGATTTTCCTTCTCGGGCTTGCCGCCGCGCTTTTTATAATCGGGGCAATAACCTCTTTTTCCGTCAAAGACAACCAGACGCTGATGATCATTGTGGGAGCGGTGTATTTCATTGTGGCAATCGCACTGCTTTATCCAAAAAAGAGAAAAACCCTTATACACACGCCTGAACCTGAGATTGTCGAGACTGAAAGGATTGTCGAGAAGCCGGTTGTAAAAGAGGTTATAAAATACAAAGACAGACCAATCGAAAAGGTCATTGAGAAAGAGGTTCCAGTGATACGTGAAAAGATAATCGAGAAAGAAAAAGCAGAGCCGAAAAAATCGAAATATGTAGGATCAAAATATAACGAGAAATACCACCTCGGAACGTGCAGATTCGCCGGGGCAATAAAAAAGGAATATCTCGTGGAAGAGGATGATAAAAAATATTTCAGACTAAGGGGATATAAACCCTGTGAAGTCTGTCATCCTGAAAAGAATTAATTTTTTCCTTCTTCCTTCTTGTCTTTCCCTTTTCCCCTCATGATTTTCATCATATCAAAAAAACTTTTTTTCTCGAAGGTTATTATCCTTATCTTATCAAGAGAAATTGTGGCTTTGATAAGCCCAAGATTATTCAAAAATCCCGTAACTATGAGGAAACTTTTTCCGTTAAGTTTCTGAAGACTGAAAAGAAGTTTTTGTATTCTTCCATTTATCTTTTCTTCCTGCAACCTCTTGAATATCATCTTCTCAAAATCCTCCAGATTGAAATCATAATCGACCGAAATCTCCTCGAAAGGTCTCTCGTCATAATTCTCGACATCAAGGAGCTCCACTTTGTCGTTCACCTTGAAAGAATGCATTTTTTTCGTTTCGGGGATAAGAAAATCAAAATGCACGCGGTTGTCAGCTCCTGCCTTCTCCCTGTCGAGAATGAAAAAACAGCTGCACGGATAAGCTTTCGGATTCTTTTTCATGAAGTCCTTGTATTCATCAGACTCCGAAAGTTTCTCATGGTAAAATCTAAAGTTCATACCAAAATCATATCGGGACAGTTTATAAGATTATTGAGAAAATTTCTCCCTGATTTCTAAAAAACTATGTTTATCCCTTAAAAAATCCACTTCGCCGGAATTTAATTTTCCATAAAGGACTTTCTGCACAATCTCAGCATACACATCCCCGGCCCCCTGCATAGATTCTATGAAATTATAAGCCTTTTCCTGATGCTCCTTAAACTCCTTAGGAGGATCATCATGACTGATCGCATAGTAAAAGTCTTCCTCAAAACTTTTGTTGGAAATACCAACTATTTTAAGCAAACCGCTTTTCTCAAGCCCTTCATAGGCAGCCAGGTTCCAGTCTCTGGGAAAACGGCCCGCAAGAATCCTTTTCCCGTAAAATGCCGGCTCAAGAGGATTCTGCCCCCACTCGCCGCTCTTAAAAGTATCTCCTATAAAAGCAACGTCACAAAAGGAGTACAATTTGCTTAAGACCCCTTTTTCCCCTATAAACAGATACTGGCTATTACCTGTTATTTTTTCACAGTCAGTTTCAAATCCCAGTCCTAATTCCCGAAGTTCAGCGAGGGAGATATCATTATAACCTCTTGGAACAATGATCGCCTTAGATTTTTTCGTGCTTGTGAGTAGCTTATTTAAAGGGGATACTATTTTTCCTAATTCTCTTTCCCCAAATGAGCCTGCAATAAAGACCTTCCCATCCCCTATTTTATACTTCTCTTTCATCTCCTTTATTTCGTCTTTGCCAAGAAGCCTTCTTTTTTCAAATTTGAGAGGGTCAATGCAAAAAGAAAGATCTGATATATTACTTGAACCGGGAATAATCCGGATTATTTCCTTATTATCCGTTGGGAAACATATTCCTAATCCTCTTTCATTAGCCTTACCAAAAATTAAATTATCCAAACCGATCCCCTCATAATTTAAATCGTTTTTTAAAATATGAATGTCCTGTCCATCAAAATATGGAAAAGAGATCTTTAAAGCAGGCATGAATTTTTTCAGGCTCCTTATCAAATAGGGCGTTTGTTTTACAGCTCCAAGATAACTTGTTTCCATATGGACACTCTTCCCTTCTCCGTCCATAAACTCTCCACCCATTAGATTGGACTATTCCGAACATATTTAAATCTTCCTAAATTGTCGTTACAAGAAAATGACAAATTACCTCAGCTCTTCAAATTTTTTCCCGCCTTTCAAAAGCCCCCATAAAATTTCCCTCAGGGAATCGATCTTGACACGAACCTGTCTTTCAGAATCCCTGTCCCTTATCGTCACATCTTTATCTTCCAAAGAATCATAATCTATAGTGACTGCATAAGGAGTTCCCTGCATTGCGCTCCTCAGATACCTTTTTCCTATGCTTCCCGTAAAATCATAATCGACAATGAAACTCTTCTCAAGATCAAGGACGATTTCCTCAGCGGCTTTCAGAAGTTCATCTTTTCTCATCAAAGGGAAAATGGAGACATCGATAGGGCTCATATGATAGGGGACTCTTAGGATAGTCTTCCCTTCACCTTCTGTCTTCTTTTCATAGAAAATGTCTATAAGAGAGTAAGTAGGCCTATCACTCCCGAAAGCTATCTCAAGAACATGAGGAATAAATTTCTCTCCGTTGTCACGCACAGCTTCTAATTTCACGCCTGAAGCTTTTGAATGTTGAGTCAAATCATAATCAGTCCTGTCATGCACCCCGCAAACCTCGGTCCAGCCGTAATTGTTCAGCTTCAGCTCAATGTCCCAAGCATCATCGGCGTAAAAGGCCTTCTCATCAGCATGATGCTGCCTCATCCTTATCCTGTCAGCCGGAATCCCGAAGTTCTTGAATTGTGTATAAGCTAACCATATGCACCAGCCATAGGCCTGACTTTTTATCAGCTTCTTCTCAAGAGCTTCCTTGACAGAAATGACTTTGCCCGCAAACTTCCCAGATTTCTGCTCGGATTCAGACCAAAAAGGAAGTTTTTCATCTTTTATTTTTTCATAAGGCCCCCAGTTATTTTTTTCCTTCGGATCCACAAAAATCTGGCCTTCAGCCTGAGTGAACTCACGCCCCCTGAGAACATTCTGCCTCGGAGAGATTTCATTCCTGTAAGCCTTTCCTATTTGGAACACTCCAAAAGGAAGTTTTTTCCTGAAATAATTATAATACCTTATAAAAGGCAGATAAGTCCCGGTAGCTGTCTCAGGCCTGAGTGATGCTTCTTTCCCTCCGACTACGGTGCTAAGCATGAGGCTTTGCTTCTCTATTTTCTCCTCAAAGTTTCCTTTACAGACAGGACACTTTATTTTATTGTCTTTTATGAATCTAAGAATCTGATCGTTGCTGAAAGCATCCGCCGAAATGTCCCTGCCCTCTTCAATTAGCTTATCCGCCCTGAAAACCGCCCCGCATTTTTTGCATTTTATAGTTCTGTCCTGGAAAGTGTCAAGGTGGCCTGAAGCCTTCCAAACTTCGTTCGGCAAAACAGTCGGCCCCTCGATTTCCCTGAATCCGCTTTCATTGAAAGTTTTCCTCACAGAGTTCTCAACCCTATTCTTGAGGAGTTTGCCAAGAGGCCCGTAGGTATAAAAACCGGCAACGCCACCGTATATTTCAGGCGATGGTCCCCATATAAGGCCCGCTTCCTGAACAAAAGAAGTAAAATCTTTTTCTCCGTTTTTTTCCATCCTTAAGGATAAATTGTCTAGTTTATAAGAATTTTGGGGGGCCAAATATATAATTCCAAAAATCCTTGACAGAAGAATAAATTAGGGGTTATTTTCTCTCCCTTATCTCTTTTTTCACGCGGGAAACAAAATCAGAAACCTTGACGCCATGCTCAAGGCTTCCGTCACGAGATCTGACGCTTATAGTCTTTGACTCTTCCTCTTTGTCTCCAACTGTCAGCATATAAAAAACCCTTTCAAGCTGCGCATTCCTCACTTTCTTCCCGAGACTCTCATTAGAGTCGTCAATCTCAACCCTGAACCCAACTTTTACAAATTTTTCCTTCACCTTTAAAGCAAAATTGTTGTTCTCCTCACCCATAGGCAATATCCTAATCTGAATAGGACTAAGCCACAAAGGCAGATTACCCTGAGTTTTCTCAAGTATGTATGACATAACCCTTTCAGTTGCACCTGTGGAAGATCTGTGAATTATCATCGGAACTTTCTCCTTTCCGTCCTTATCAAGGTAAGTCATCCCGAATTTCTTGGCGTTCGAGAAATCTATCTGCACAGTTATCAATGTGTCCTCTTTGCCGTAAACATCCTTATATTGAAGATCCAGCTTAGGACCGTAAAACGCCGCCTCTCCTTCAGCTTCAGTATAATTAATCTTTAGCTTGTCAAGAATTTTTTTCATTGCTGCCTGCGTCTCATCCCACGCTTTAGGATCGTTTATGTATTTGTTGTTTTCATTTTTCGGGTCCCATTTAGAGAATCTATACCAAACTTCAATCCCAAAAACCTTCATGACATAATTGATTAAATCCATGACTTTCCCAAATTCTGCTTCGACCTGCTCGGGCATGCAGATTATATGCGCATCGGCAAGTGTAAACTGCCTCACGCGAGTCAGACCCCTCAGCTCACCTGATTGTTCATTTCTGAAAAGAGTCGCAATTTCTGCATATTTCTTTGGAAGGTCTTTGTAACTTCTTGGCTTCCTTTTGTAAAGGACGAACTGAAAAGGACATGTCATGGGTCTAAGGGCGAAATCTTCATTCCCAACAGGAAGGACAAACATCCCGTCCTTGTAATGCTGCCAGTGACCAGAGATCTTGTAAAGATCACTTTTAGCCATCACCGGGGTCGAAGTATGCTCATAACCTCTTCTCAATTCTTCATCGACAATAAACCTTTCTATTTCCCTTTTTACCGAAGCTCCCTTTGGAGTAAGGAGAGGAAGACCCTGCCCCACGACATCGTTAACTATGTAAAGGTCAAGCTCCTTTCCAAGTTCAACATTGCTTTTGCGGTCATCTTTTCCCCTTATCGACTGAGACTTATTTTTCTCCATCACTTTCCAAAGTCTTTTCCTTTCTTCAGGCGAAAGCTCGGCCTCATCTGCCTTTATAATGATTTCTCTTGAAAGTTCAGACAAAGGATGTCCTTTCACGCGAAGTTCAAAAGTTTTATAATAACCGAAAGGGGCTCTTGAAACTTCATAGCCGCCTTCCTTGAGTTCCCTTTCCGACTCTTTGAGTATCTCGACAGCTTTTTCAGGCGAGCCAAGATTCCTTGAAAGATGGGCATAAGGGTAAAGGACTATTCTTTTCGTTCCGACTTTACCTGAAATTTCTTTTACATTTTTCACAAGTTCTTCAGCACTTTTTATGCCGTCTTCTTTTTCGACGGCCGTAAGAATAACAAGCGCCTCTTCAACCCTCTTCCGGGAAGTCTCCTCAGCTGGAAGCTCATCTATATCTTTGATGGCTTTTTTCAGACCTTCCCACTCAATATAATCCACATGCAAGGTTAAAATTTTCATGTTAGATTAAACAGGCTCTATTTTATAAATTTATATAAAAAATTTGTCAGAAAAGGTACAACTGATTGATACACAAAATTTAAAAATAAACCATAAAAATTATCTTTAACGGTGAAAAGTCATGAAAAAAACAGTTTACGCAGCACTCCTTGCAGCACTCCTGATCCCGGCAACCACAAAAAAAACGGGCGAAAGTTATCTTAGTGATCATAAGACTCGATATAAGGAGTATATCACAATATATGTCCCGCCATCTAAGGAAGATATAAGAGATTTCATTTCATCAAAAAAGCTAAAAAATAAATATCTTTCCCCCGAGTCTATCGAAGATATGATAAATCGGGAGTCTGCATTCAATTTTATGGCAGTGAACCAAAAGACAGGGGCCAGAGGGCTAATGCAACTTACCCGCACAGCATGGGAAGATGTGAATCCGGGGATTTCTTATGAGGAACAATGGTTCAATCCGGAAGAAAACCTTGAGACCGGGATAAAATATTTGAACTGGCTGGTAAGAGCCATATCCGAAAATAATCCTCGCTGGGAAAGATTAAACAACAAAGAAAAAAGAGATTTGATAATCGCAGGCTACAACTGGGGGTACGGGAACCTTAAAGCCAGCAGATGGAACATGAAAAAAGCTCCGGATGAGACCAAAAACTATGTGGCATTCATGAATCGGAGCGCAAAACGACGCCGATGAATCAGGAATGTACCAAAAATCTTTATAAACATCTCCTCCTTATTCCTATGAATGAAAAAAAAAGAGGGCCTGAACTATTTTCTCGCGGGAGCCATGTTTGTTTTGTTGATTTCGTCAGTTTCAGCAAGCTATTCTTTTAAGAATTATTCAATAAACACAAATTATTCAAGAGGGTCTTCAATAACAGGGTTTATAATTAACGCATCATTCAGTAACCAACCGGCAACAGCGCTTTTCACAGATTCATTCGGTAACTCGGTCCCCCTCAAAGACCTTCTTACTGGTTCCGACTATAAGTACAATTGCACTTTCCCCTATTGTGCCTCATCTTACACTGGGTCAAACCCCCAAAGTTCAAAATATTTTACCATAAACGGAGGGAAAAATAAAACAATCGGATTCATACTTAAAGGACAAATTTCCGGCGTAAATTTAGTTTCATTCAACGTGTCAAGCAACGCCGGAAACTCTCCCTTAAACCAAATAAGAATAGATATATTAGATAACAAGAGCTATGAAATAAAAAATACAAAAAAGAGCACACAGCTTGGAAATGCAAATTATGGATGCTATGACTCAAGCGTGCAATCATCAGTAGCTGTGCTTTCAAAAGATATTCCTCTTTGCCAGAATATAACTCTAAGCGAAGCTCCCGATATAGAAGCTGGCGGCTGGTTTCAAAGAACCGGAACAAGCCCGGGAATCACAATAACATTAGTTAATGCAGCAGGCATAAAAATAAAATCATGCAATATCTTCAATTCAAGCATTTCAACATCAGGCTCTGAGGCATTTTGCGATTTGAACACTTCAGTACAGCAGGGAAATTATTACATCTGCGCGACAGATGGATCGAACTCCGGAGATTACAAAACCGAAGGGTATCAGTCTCGAACAGGGAATTGCGGATTTCCGGGAGTGCCTCCGGAAAATGAAACGGCGACCTATGCTCTGGGCGTGAAACCATTCTATTTCGCAACTCCGGGAAACTTTGGGATAAACAATCTACTCCCTGACGGAACAAGAATCTCTTCAGTTGTACAAAATTACATATCCACAAATTATCCTGAAGGATGCACAAACGGATGCTATATCCCGATAGAAATTATTTCCTCTGCAAGCCAGGATGTAAATGTATCAAGCTTATTTGTCAGCTATTCAATTTCAGGTTTCGCTCCGACATCCTTGTCAACATTATATGATCTCCAAAAAGTTGGCTCGCTTGTAAACTCAACACCACAAATCTTATCGTTGGGCGATTTTTTCAAAATCCCACTGTCCCCTTCGATACTTGGCACAAACGATTACAGCTTAAGCTTTAACGGGACAAAGCTTTTCACAAAAAAGATATCAATTCAGGAATTTCCCATGAACATATATCCCACAGAATACGCTGCTGGATTCCCCGTGACATTCCTTGTCTCTGTTCCATCAGGGATAAATGTAGCACAATACAGCTGGAACTTCGGCGACAATTCATCTACGGCCACAAGCTACTCCCCTTCAATCTCACACACTTACAATTCAACGGGAAACTATACAGTCAAGATATCAGCTCATTATAACGGAATAAGTTTATCTGAGGATTTCACAGTCCAAATCCTTCCGGCAAAAAATTTTATAAGCCAGGAAATGGGAATAAAAAAAGGACTGTTATCATCTTTTGAGTCCCAGATTTCCTCAATGAACCAGTTCCAGAAAGATAAGCTAGATCAAATCCTTGGAATATCCAATATATCAGCAAGTTTCAGTTCAATACAATCAATGAATTCCTCGGCATCCTCAAATGCAGATTATGAAAAGATACTTGGGGAATTGATTGATCTTAAAGTACCAAAGAACCTTATAAAAACTTCGTCGATGGACATCCCCCTTGTATCTGACAACAACACAATCGACTTAAATACTCTTGGGAAAATAACCGGGACGGTGTATCCAGCAAGCGGCGCAAGTTACGCATCATACTGGGACTTCAATAACGTAGACTCAAAAATCTCATCAACTAAAATAATTGTCCAGATGGACGACGGGTCAAAGATCCCCATAAATTTTTATACAATAACGATAACTCCAAAACAGGCAATAAACGAATCATACTATCTGGTCTTCCCCGTCTCACAGGGAATGAATTTCGACAATAGCTCCGGGATCCAGTCAGCAAATGGATACTCATACCTGCAGCTAGGCCCTTCTGTAAAAACTGTCCAATTTTCAACAGGACAGGATCTTGGAAATTTTTACAGCTTTTTTATAGCTCCTGAAAACATACAGGCGGTTTCGAACCCGGCCATAACACAGTCAAAAGACAACACATGGATCGTCGTGCTTGGAATCCTGGGAGTTATAGTGTTGGGAGTCGGGGCATATTTCCTCCTTAAGCTGTGGTATAACAAAAGGTATGAAAAGTATTTGTTCCCTGACAAAAACCAGCTCTACAATGCAATTTTCTATATAACCAACTCGATAAAAAACGGCGTTGAAGAGAGCGAGATAAGAAAGAATCTTTTAAAATCGGGATGGAAGGGAGAACAGATAACTTATCTACTGAAGAAATACCACGGTAAAAAGACCGGGATGCCGTGAAAATACTGCCCAAAAATAAGATACAAAATTTAATAAAGAAAAAAGATAAACAGGTAATATGGCAATAAAAGTCGTGACGAGTTTTTTTAGGAGAATTTTCTCCGGGGTATTCCAGAACAAAAAAGAGATAAAACTCGGGTTTTACGGCCCTCCCAATGCAGGCAAAACAAGTTTGGCAAATAGGATATGTAAGGATTTCACAGGAGAAGAGATAGGATCAGTCTCAAAGATCCCGCATGAAACAAGAGAAGTCCAGTTCAAGGAGAAAGTAGAGATATCTTACAAGGGAAAATCCATGACCTTCAAAATGGTAGATACACCCGGGATTGCGACAAAGGTTGATTATGAAGAATTCCTTAAGTACAAAGTGAACACGAAAGACGCAAAGATAAGGGCAAAAGAGGCAACCCAGGGAATAATCGAAAGCATAAAATGGCTTGATGATATGGATGTGGTAGTGGTGGTTTTGGATGCCACAGAAAATCCCTACAACCAGGTAAACATAACTTTGATTGGAAATCTTGTTGCAAGAAAAATCCCAATTCTTATTGTTGCTAATAAATCAGACCTCAGAAAGGCGAATACAAAAAAAATCGAAGAGGCTTTCCCCGAATATAAAGTCATAGGGATAAGCGCAAAGTACGGAAAGAATTTTGAGGAATTCTACGAGGAGATTTTCAAAATTTCAAAAAGGTCAAAATAAAAAGGGAAGGAGAATAAATGGCAAAAAAGATCCAAAAACCAAGAAAAATAAATGGATTTGCGATAAGATTCATGCCTTATTCAGAAATAAAAAACCTGACCAGCACGGAAAGAATAAAAAAAATCCTTGAGATAGCTTTCGAAAATTACATTCTCATACTCCAAGGCAGACTCAGACCAGAAGAAGAAACAAGATTGATTGAAGACACTATGGCTATGATAGGTCATGTCAAGAGTTTCAAAGGTATAGAACTTGCAGTGATAAGCTCTGATGATCAGACTGGTGCAATAGACAGGATAAAAAACAGGATAGTAATGAGCCTCTCGGGAGGGGACATTGGAGCTGTGACAATAATAGGACCAGCATCGGTTGTAAAAGAGATAAAAAGAGATCCGAAGAAAATTGAACTTATGTTGAACAAATAGAGCAAATCAGTGAGATTTATAACCTACTTTTATCAGAGATGATTTTTCCTAAAAATTTATTAATCTAATGATCCTTTTCCAATAATGCCACACCAGTGCGTCAAATGCTCAAGAGTAATACCTGCCGCAAGCCGTGAGCTACTTGAAGGATGTGCGGAATGCGGAAGCAGATTCTTTTTTTATGTAAGGGATGAACAATTCGAAAGGTTGAAAAACAAGATAGTCGAAATCCCTGAAGAAGATAAAGAAAAGATAGAAGATGACGTGAGAGAAATTGCCGGCATCGAGGAAGAAAATGCGCCCGTAATATTGGACTTCGAATCGGTCAGAGTGACAGGTGACGGCAAATTTGAACTGGACTTATCTAAGATATTCAATAAAAAAAAGCCACTCGTTTACAAGCTCGAAGAAGGTAAATATCTCATTGATATAGCCAGAACTTTACAAATCAGCTCAGAGGATATCCCCGAACAGCCCAAAAAAGAGTAACCTCCCAATAATTGAATAGGATTAAAAACCTCTAAAGGCAATTAGTTCCATGACCAGAAAAGTCGAATCTGTCACGAAGGAAATCCTTGAAAAAATAAGCCCGTCAGAAGAAGAAATGGGCGGGATAAGAAGAATTTTAGAAAAGTTCCTTTCAAAAGCAAGGAAAAATATCAAAAGATCACGCATAGACGCTGATATTTTTATAGGCGGGAGCTATGCAAAAGGCACACTCATAAGGAAAAAATCCTACGATGTGGATATTTTCTTAAGGCTAGGGAAAAGGTACAAAGAAGAGGAATATCCCAAAATCTCGAAAAAAGTTTTATCTAGGATAAAAGGGATATCCGTCTCACACGGATCAAGAGATTACTTTAAGGTGAACATCAGCTCAAGCTTATTTTTTGAAATTGTCCCCGTCAAAAGGATAAAAAGCCCTAAAGAAGCGCAGAATGTGACAGATCTGAGCTACCTCCATGTTAATTATATAAAAAAGAATGTAAAGGATAGGAAGGTTATCGAAGGGATAAAGTTGGCGAAGGCTTTCTGCTATGCGACAAAAACTTACGGAGCAGAGTCATACATAAAAGGATTCAGCGGATACTCTCTGGAACTTCTGGTTTACCATTTCGGGGGATTTGAAAAATTACTAAGAGCATTATCAAAAAAATCTAACGAAAAGACTGTAATAGATATAGAGAAACATTACAAAAAAAAAGATGTGCTGATGGATATGAATGGATCAAAACTTGACTCGCCAATAATCCTTGTTGACCCAACTTATAGGGAAAGGAATGCTCTTGCCGGGCTTTCAAAAGAGACATTTGAAAGATTCAAAAAATATGCATCTAAATTTCTAAAAAGCCCGTCAAAAAAATTTTTCGAACAGGCGAGTATAGATTTTTCAAGGATTCCCTCTCCCGGACCAGGAAAAGAAACCCTCATAATTGAACTTGCAACCAGAAAAGAAAAAGGAGATATTGCCGGGACAAAGCTCCTTAAATTTTTCAATCATCTCGAAAGAGAATTATCAAGGGATTTTAAAATATTAAAAAAAGATTTCGAATATTACGGGGAGAAGACTGGAAAAGGATATTTTATACTGAAGAGCAGGAGAGAAGTAATATTAACTGGCCCGAAAAAAGACGACGCAAAGAATGTTTCAAGATTCAAAAAAGAGCACATCAGCGTCTTTGTAAAAAACTCAAGGGTCTATGCAAAAAAAAGAATAGATTTCTCTCCAGCAGAATTCATAAAGGACTGGTCCGGGAAAAATAAGAAGAAAATGGAAGAGATGAGCATCACACAAATAAAAGTTATATGAAACTAGTTTATCCATAACCCTTTTATATCAAAAAATTCTTTTAAGGAAATGAAAAGAGAAACCAAGTACAAGATAATAATCGGGCTGATGATCCTTGCAACAGCCACGTCTATAGTGTTGTCTTTCATGTCAATAGAGCAAGCATGTGGTTTAGTGGGAGGCACAAGTTGCTCAACAGTCCAAAATTCCTCGTATGAAACAATTTTCTTTGGGATAAAAAATGCCCACATAGGACTCGTCGCTTTCCCCCTCCTGGCACTCCTCGCTTTTTTTGAGCTCAAAAGACCTAAAAAATACCAAAAGATAGCAATAACTGCGGGTGTGATGATCGGATCCGTGCTTGCACTTTATTTTTTATATCTTCAGTTTTTCGTAATAAAGGCCATATGCGAATATTGTATGATTGTTGATTTCGCTGTACTGATTAGTATGGCTCTTATAATCTTCTGGGATGAGAAATGAAAAACCTTAAAACTGCTTCTTTTCTCTATTTTTTTATGAATAAAAAGATTCTATCACGTGGCGCTGAAGCCGTAATTTATCTCGAAGACGACAAAGTCATAAAAGAAAGGCTCAAAAAAGGATACAGACTGCCTGAACTTGATAAGAAGATAATAAAAAGAAGAACAAAAGCCGAAACAAAAATACTAAAAAAAGCTTCTGAAGTGATTAATGCCCCAAAACCAGAAGAAACAGAAAAAGAAAATGCAATATTGATACCATTCATAGAGGGGGATAAGCTTTCAGATGAACTCAATTCGTATGAAGAAAAGAAACAGGAAGAAACTATGAAAAAAGTCGGAATTGAAGTCGGAAAGCTCCACAGGGAAGGGATTATCCACGGAGACTTAACAACTTCAAACATGATATTGAAAAATGGAGAAATTTATATCGTTGATTTCGGCCTTGGCTCGTTCAACGGAAAATATGAGCAAAAAGGGGTAGATATACATTTATTGAAAGAGGCTCTTGAAGCAAGGCATTTCGAGAATTGGGAAAAACTTTTCGGATCATTCGAAGAAGGTTATGAATCAATTGGCAAAGAAGAGGCAAAAAAAGTCTTCGAACGCCTTAAAGCGATTGAAAAAAGAGGAAGATATAAGTATTAGACAACGGAATCCGACCGTTGCATAATCTGCGAATGTGAAACAGGGAAAATGAAATGTAAGATAATCTGCCCCAACTGCGGCTTCAAGAGAGATTGCTTGGATCCTTGATTACAAAGGGCCATCCGGAATTTTCTCTATCATTCTGTCATGCTCTTTGTGAGCTTTTGAGTAATCAACTAAACGATTTTTAGCATAATCTTCAACCATCTCTTTTGAAGCGGGAATCAAAACTGCCACAAAGTCCTTCATCCCATCATTTTCGAACTTCTCTATTCCCAAGAGATAATCCTTAAAAGGATCACCAACAAAATGCCTTCCTGAGATGGCCTTTTTAACGAACTTCAAAGCATCGTTTATATGGGACTTGGTGTAATTGTTCATTACCTCGTGTCCAAGATCAAAAGCATTCTCATAGTAATCAGTTACAAATCTCTTTTTTGCATCATGAAAACACTCTGCAATATCCTGCAACATTGAAGGTGAGAAGTCCATTTCGATATTCTTCCTATTATCAACTGCATCTGAAACAACTGAGTAAAATGCATTGGTTATATCAAGACCATATTGACGTGTGAAGCCGACTGCATAAGGTTTTCCATCCAACTCGACAAGATTAGCAACATCCGAAACACGCAAATAATTCGTAACACCCCCTGAGATTAAAATCTCCAAATCTGTATGCACTTCATCGCTACTCCTGCCAAAGTCAATTGGAAAATAATGATTATACCTTACAAAAGGATTTATTCTCACGAAGTATTTCTGTCCCTCAAACCTTGAAGGGTGAAGTTCTACACCCAGAACCTGTTCAATTGTAGCAGAATTCCTCTTGAATCCAATAACTTTTCTTGCGCTGTCAGGGATCCTGTAAAGACCCATTCCATTATACGCCTTTGCAACTCTGCTATCAGTTATTTCCCGACCTTCTAAATTAATTACCGAATGATACTTCCCGAGCTCCTCTAGGTTCATGAAAACATTTTTTTCTGTCATTTTTTCTTCTCCTTAAATGAAAACGATTTTCCATCTTTAAATTCAATCTTTTGGTCAGCTGGATAACAATGCGATTCTAACGTTCTTTGCGCCCCCATTTCATGGGCACTTAAATGGAAGTCGAATCCTAAATCATCCCCATCCCACTTATACAGATTATAAACGGCCTGAGAAAGTGATTCTTCTACGTTTCCATTGTAAGGCACATATCTCTCAAAGGACAAAAAATCATTACTCCCGTACCTTGCATATAAATTAAGTCCATTTTTGTTACATATTTCATACCAGAGCTCCAATTTTTCCAACTTTCGAGTTTTTTCCTCTTTCATTTTTCTTTCACCTCCTTCTCAATTCTTCCAGCGGGCACTTCATTGAAAGCCCGGCTAGTTAGACAGTCTCCTTTCAAATTCCTGTTTGAACCGTTTTCTTTTGTCATGCTGAAGTAATACTAACATTATACTTAAGTTTTTTCTTTAATATTTTTTAAAAAACGCAATATTTATATATAATTATTTCATTAATTAATAGTGGAAGAAATCACGCTTGATGAGACTGATAAGAAGATATTATTCAACTTGGATTTTCATTCAAGAATGCCCCTTAGTCTGCTCTCGAAGAAGGCAGGAAAATCTATGCAGGTCTTGAAATATCACCTCGAGAAACTCCAAAAAGAGAAAGTTATAGAAGGCTTCTACGCTGACATCAACGCGTCAAAAATAGGATATAATATTTATCTTGTTTATTTGAAATTCGGAAATATGCCCGAGGAGAAATCCAAACAATTCATAAAACATCTTTCAGAACACGAAAGTGTAGGCGTAAACGTCGGGATAAATGGGGAATTCGACCATTGCACAGGAATATGGGCAGAAAGCGTGTTGTCATTTGAAGCCAAATATCGTGACATAATGAAAAGCTACGCAAAATACGTGAGAAAGAGAGTGATAATGATAGAAACAAGATTCCATTATTTCAAACCCAAATTATTCTCTAAAGAAAAACCTGAAGACGAAATCGTAATGGAAGGCGAGCCGAAAATCTTGAAACTTGACAAGACAGACAAGAAAATATTAGAAATCCTTTCTTCAGATGCGAGGAAAAGCCTTCTTGATATATCTGAAGCGACAGAATTGACTCCAAACGCGGTGAAAAATAGGATAAAAATTCTTGAGAAAGAGAAAATAATCTTAGGTTACAGGGTAATGATAAACTATCCTATCCTAGGGTATCTCCATTACCGAGTCTTTTTACAGATGGAGAATCTGACTGAAGAGAAAGAGAAAGAACTGACAAGACTCCTCAAAAATCTCGATCCCGTGATTTCGGTCACAAAGACAATAGGTTTCTGTGATCTCGAGTTCAGGTGCATAATAAAAGACGTTGATGAGTTCTACAATCTCATGTCAGAGATAAGAAAAAACTTTCCCGAGATAATCTCGTATGACTCAATAATATACCACAAATTCTACGAAGCATTGAATTATTATCCATTTAAAGAATAGCCCCCCCAGGATTCGAACCTGGGTCTTAAGCTCCAAAGGCTTACATACTTGACCACTGTACTAGGGGGCTTTACAAAAAACTAACTGAAAAACAATTTATAAGAGTTTTGATAAAACTCTTACTTGCAAAATCCCAAGGGTCTCTTTTATAAGTCATTAACTGAAAAAAAATTTAAGAAGGATTTGGCGAACTTTTCATTCATAAAAACCCGATATCCGTTTTACTTTAGATTAATCACACTAAGTTTAACTAAATAATCCTAACTTAGAGCCTTCACTGAAAAATTTTGATGAATTAATATAAAAGATTGCGAGATCTACAGGTTATGAAAAAAGCATTACTTAATTGCCTTAGGCAAAAAGTTTTTTTCAAGAATTTGCTTGTGGAGAGGCACATCCTTCCGGTAAAAGGATGCTCGCTAGTCGGATCAAGCAAATTGGAAGTTGAGATTTTGGAGGTGACTGGGAAAAAGGCTTTGGTTTTACTGCCAAACATAATGGCAGATGGAGAGAACAATACAGCCCTCGTTGATATGCAATATATTGAATGAAATAACAAAAACCGCAAAGGCCACCCTCAAAAGGAATATTAGGTTTTGTTAAATCCTTAAATTTTTTTGTTAACAAAACCACATTTTCAAGACAAAAAAGAAGAGAAAAAACAAAAAGGCATAAAATGTTGTTATTAAATAATTACTACTTTAGAAAAGCTTATAAGATCGTGCCGCTTTTTTAAATCATGCTAGATGTAAAGGAATATTCCATTCAAAATGCCAAAAGAGGATGGGAAAGATTCAAGATAAAGAATGGATTAACTGAATTGCCAGCAGATTATGCTTTCTTAAATATTCAAGATTTTCTTACTAATAGAGAGGACATTGAGATAGAAAAACTGCTTATTTTCCCGGAGGCATATTGGCTGGACAACTCTGGAAAATATAAAAATAATCCATTACCATTTCCAATAAAATTAAAAGATAAAACTGGGGAAATTGAAGCATTTGTAAGGCCTACTACGTTGAATCGCCAATCTGGAGGATTTACCTTAGATCAAATTAACGGGACTGGCCAATACAGACTACATTTTCTAAGAGTAAGCAATGGAATGGTTGTGAAAAGACTCCCATACGAGGAGGAAACCGGCCCAGATACAAGATTGTATTTGATTGATTTCAAAAATCTTGCAATTCCAAAGCCAAAGTTTTCGGTTTATAGACTAACACAGAGCATAGAAAATTTATTCCCAGATTTCTCACCGGAACTGAACCCGATAAGAATTTAGAAGCTCACCTAAAAACCTTGCTATAAAAAAGTTCACGGTTTATGTCCTGTCTTTTAGGGGAAATATTATGGAATATTTCTCTCCATCTAAGAGGGGTATATTTTTCACCAGTGAGGCATGCTGCAAGTTTTTTGTATTCAAAGCTTGCGTCCGAATTAGGCCTGAAGTAAGTAGAAGGCATGAAATGTGCCTGAGATTTAAGGATATTAACATCATGGGGAACAACTGCCAAAACAGGAACCTCGCTCGTCCTTTCTATATTTTCAAGACTAAGTTCAAAATTTTTTCCATAAGCCTTGTTTATTATAATACCTGAGATTGGAGTCCCCCTCTTTTTGGCAAGCGCTATCGCCTTAAGCGTCATAGTCAGAGTCGAAAAATCAGGGGTCGAGACCACAAAAAGTTCATCTGAAGAAACCATAGCTGCAAGAGTCTCATTATTCAGCGAAGGAGATGAGTCAATTATTATAAAGTCATATTTGTCTCTAAGCTTTTTTAACTTATCCTTTAGTTTCAGAGGATCAAATGATTTTTTTGGATAAACCGACGCGGGGATTATATCAAACCCCCCAAATTCATGGATTGCATCTTCTATCTTGATTTCATCAGTTAATACACGATGTATTGTCTTCTCTGGGTTAAGTATGTTGAGATGTATCCCAAGGTTCGGAGCCGAAAAATTGGCATCAACTAAGAGCACTTTTTTCCCAAAGGACGCAAGAGCAGCGCCAAGCGAAACAGCACTTGTAGTTTTCCCTACGCCTCCTTTTAAGCTAAGAATTCCTATCACCTTCCCCATAGCAAAATTAAAACAAATATCGTTTAAATAACTTACTTATTTGAGATTCATATGAAATTGCCCGCATATTATTGAAACTAAAAACTTTTAAACGAAACTCATTAAGTATATTCATGCCTGGGTAACTCAGCCTGGATAGAGTGCCAGCCTTCTAAGCTGGAAGTCGCAGGTTCAAATCCTGTCCCGGGCGTTTTATTTATTCTTAACAACAGGCCCTGATGGCACAATGGTACTGCGCGCGGCTCGAGACCGCGGTCCTATGGACTTCCAGGTTCGATTCCTGGTCAGGGCGTACGCGGAACGGGTATATTACATCTCCAAAAAAGGCAACGCTTGGATAGAATTAAATATCCCTTCAAAATAATTAATTATATGGTGGGGATTGAAGACCTTGTTTGGTCCAAGAAAAGTGAACAGAAACCTGAACTAAAAAAAGATATGTTACTATCTTTTTTTCTTACAATTGATCTTATTACAACTAGTTTTTTGCTCTTGGGATTAAATACATTCATATTCACAAAAAATTATCCTAATTGGATAGTCCTTGTATTGTTAATCCTTATGGTTTTCCTTTCATTGTTATTTTTTGTTTATATTCAAGTTAGAATAACAAAATACCATCCCGTTGAAGAGCTCGTTGAGAAAATTAAACAGAACAAAGAAAAAAATCGTGCAGTTAAAGAGTATCAAAGATTAACCCAATAGTTTCTATTTGCATAACCGCTGGGGCAAGATTGCTCTTGGCTATGGCTGAGAAATTTGTAGAATCAAAAAGTTATTCCCATTCTTATATGGATACGGATAGCATTTTTGTCCCTCCAGAAATCGCAAACAAGACAAGCGAATCTTTTCAGTCATTAGATCCTTATAACGATAAAGTAAGGTTTTTGAAAATTAAAAAAAAGAACAAGTGATTCTCTGGGACATCGAGAACCCTAAAGGCAGGTCATTGGAGTTTCATCGACAATGCAGGGATGAGATTAAAATACTCGTAGAAAAATTGGCAAAAAGCATTGAATCTAGTTAAATCTTCATCTCTTCAAGATCCTTCACAAGATAACTCTCTTTGAAAGTCTCTTTAGCTTCATCAAGAATCTGCCTCATGTTCTTAGAATATCTCGAACTGACATGTGTTAGGACAAGCTTTTTTACCTTGGCTTTCTTTGCAATACGCGCGACCTGAGAAACGGTCATGTGAAGATGCTCCTCGGCTTCCTTTTCAAGCTCTCCTGAGTATGTAGCTTCTGAGATAAAGACATCAGAATTTTTAACAAACGGGGTTATTCTCGGATTCTCTTTCGTGTCAAGAACTACAGAAATCTTTTTGTCCTCTTCCCTGTAAACCAAATCTTTGGACCTGAACTTTCTCCCGTTATAAGCCACATCTTCCCCAGCTTTTATTTTCTGCAACATCGGACCTTCTGGCAGTCCTGACTTTTTGAGTTTCTCCTTGTCAATCCTTGCGCTTCCAGGCAAAACAAAAGAATAAGCAAGGCATGGGATCCCATGCTCCATTCTCTCAGCCTCAAGGTGAAAATTTTTGCCTTTATAAAACACGCCTGAATCCACTTCTAAAATTTCGATTCTATAGCTCAGATAAAAATTGAAGACTTCCAAGAGTTTTCTTATTTTATCTTTCGTTCCTTTCGGCCCGTAAATAAAAAGTGTCCTATTGTATCCGCTTACTGCAAAGGTAGACAAAAGTCCGGGGAGACCAAGAACATGATCCCCATGCCAGTGGCTTATAAGTATTCTTGTGATCTTGCAGGGGTTCAGTCCAGCTTTCCTGAATTGCCTTTGCGTTCCCTCGCCACAATCAAAGAGGATATTCTCCTCATTGAAACCAAGGAGTATTGAAGTATGGTTCCTTGTGCGACTGGGAATATTATCGCCTGTTCCCAAAAAAGTAACATTTACCTCGCTTGCCATTTCTTAAGCAGGAAAGAAGAGTTTTAATAATTGTGCCTAGTTAAGTTTCTTGCTAAAGTAAAGGATGTAACATACAAAAGAAACCACTACAGATATGACCCCAAATATGAAGTAATAACCGTAAAAATCAAGGCTATCTTTGACATAAGATATAATGAAAAGCAAAATCCCCAAGACAAAAAATACCTGCCTCATATCAATCATAAAATTAGATATCAGTTCACCCATGCACTTCTACAAGCAAGCCGGTTTTAAATACTTTTTCCGGAGCAGAAGCTAAGCAAATAATCAAGAATTCTTCCCCGGCGAAAAATACGAGGATGAACGCCAATTACTTAAGTGCGGTTGAAGCAGGCGAAATGTAGATGATAGTGTCTCCTCTCAAAAAAGTCAATCCGAGACTTTTTCTGTGGACCCCATTTTCCATCTCTTTCACGTTATCCATCACCAGATTGATGTGGATATCAAAAGCTAAAAGAGTTCCTACAAACTCTTTGTCGCCCTTCAATCGGACCAAAACTTCTTTACCCTTGGAGGTGTTTAGCAAATCCAATGGTCTTTCAATTCCGTTAACCATATTCTATTTGTTGCATCTTCGTTTATAAATTTTTTTATCTTGCATCACCAAAATCAATTAAAAAAACGAAAAACATCAACAGGAAACTTTATAAATAAAAAATCAGGAAAGAGTATATAAGAAAATGA
Organism: Nanobdellota archaeon; assembly: GCA_021799535.1. GTDB lineage: Archaea > Nanobdellota > Nanobdellia > Pacearchaeales > GW2011-AR1 > GW2011-AR1. Next base: position 93,132 of record JAJZAH010000002.1, on the reverse strand, counting down.
GATCTGGGAAAAAAACAACAGGCGGAAAGTATGTTAGCATAAGGAAGAAAAAGAAATACGAAAGAGCTGGGCAAAGAAGACTTGTAAAGCTCGGACCGGATAAAAGAAAGAAGGTGAGGACAAGAGGCGGGAATGAGAAAGTGTTCATGTTAAGAGCAAACACAATAAACGTCCAAGTAAAAGACAAAAAAAAGAAGCTTGAGATAAAAAACGTCATCGAGACTCCGTCGAACAGATTTCTCGCAAGACAAAACATTATAACTAAAGGGACAATTGTGGAGACTGAAATTGGAAAAGTCAAAGTTACGAACAGACCAACACAGGAAGGAAACATTAACGGGATTCTTGTTGAGTGATTAAGAACCAGAAGTAAATAAAAAGGCCCTTTTCTTTTTTATACAATGAGAGTGATTTCATTAAACATCTGGGGGGGCAGAAGATATCGCTCCTTGATAGAATTTATATCAAAATACTCAAAAAACACAGATGTTTTTTGCTTTCAGGAAGTATTCAGTACCGGTACAAAGAGGAGATTAATTGACAAATTTTACAGGGCAAACATCTTCAAAGAAATCCAAAAAACTCTTCCGGAACATAAAGGATATTTCGCACCAATTCAAAAAAATTTCGGATTCAAGAGTCATACTGATTTTGACATTACATGGGGAATAGCTTTATTCATAAGAAAGATTATCAATGTGAAAGAAATTAAAGATTTTTTTATATTCGGAAAAAGAGACGGAGTGAAAAATGATCCCGCAACTTTGCCCAGGAACCTTCAGTACGCTCGCATATCTCATCACGGAAAAAAATATCTTATAGCACATTTTCACGGCCTGTTTAACGGAAAAGACAAATTAGACAGTCCAGACAGGATAAGACAGTCCATGAAAGTGAAGAACTTTCTTGACAAAGAAAAAGGCAAAAAAATCCTTATGGGAGACTTAAATCTTCATCCGGAAACAGATAGTCTGCACATACTCGAGAAAGGCATGATAAACCTGATAAAGGAAAAAAGGGTAAAAACGACGAGGAGCGGGCTTTATCCTTATTCAAAACAGGATAAATTTGCAGATTATACTCTTGTATCAAAAGATATCCTGGCCAGACATTTCAGTGTTCCAAAGGTCAGAGTCTCGGATCATCTGCCAATGATCTTGGAATGTGAATAGGGTAAGGGATTATTTCCCCCTTCCCATCCCTGCACTTACCGATGGCCTTACTTTAATGGTTGGGTTCTTATTCCAAAGACCCCTCGATCTTTTTCCTGCTGAAGTGAGTCCCCTTTCAGGTCTGTTCCTATTTCCCGATTCAACCATCCATTTAAGAGTTTTATCATTTTTTATCTCTGGCCTTGAAGGATCAACGCATATAACCTCAAAGAAATAGCTTACTCCGTCTTTTCCAATGTTGTAAGAGTTCAAAACACCAAGGTTGGGAAATTTTTTAGAAACCCTCTCTTCCGCAATCCACTTATAGCTCATCTTGAGATTTTTATTTATATGAAGTCTCTTCGATCTTCTTCCTTTATTCGGTCTTGGTCTTTTGTGACCCCCCCTTCTGACTCTTACTCTTATTATTACAAAACCTTTTTTGTCCTTGTAACCCAAGCTCCTCGCACGGTCAAGCCTCAACGGCTTATCAACTTTCGTGAACACCTCCTCCTTCCTCCATTCAGTCATTCTTTCTCTAAGGGTCTTAGCATCGGGCTTCTTCCACGCCTCCCTTATGTAATGATACATTCCCTTCGTCATGAAGGTTAGAGAAATATTTCATTTAAAAAGCTTTGGAATATGCCGCGTCAAGATATAAATAATTATAAACAGCCAATTTATTCAAACATTATGGCTGTTGATTTTCATTTCATTCCAGTTGAGGACAGAAAAACCCTCGACAAACTCATAAGCTTCCTGAGACCACAGGGGCTGGATTATCAAAATTGGGAAGTTTGGATTGAGAAAGCATTCTATGAAATTTTAGCAGGCTATAAACAGAGTATAATTGTGGAAAGCAATGGTGCCGTAATAGGAAACGTAATTTCACAGCTTCGTAAAGAGCTCGGATGGATTTATGAAGGGAAAAATCTCAGGGTTCTCAAAGGATTCAGAGATTCGGGCTGCGCAACCTTCCTGGAAAAACAGGTTGAAAAAAGAGCAAGAAAGCACGGAGCAAAAGCCGTGATCTGGGATTACAGATCAGAGAAGAAATGGATTGGAAATTTCTTTATAAGACGCGGTTATGCGCCTATCCTGGAAAATTGGCCTCTTTATGACAATAATCATCCTGATACTATCATGATAAAAAACCTGAACAAAAAATCTAATGCGGGAATTATACAAACCATGGGAGAATTCTTTCTCGGCAGGGCAGTATAGTCACAAAACTTATAAACAACTTTTATTTTCCAAAGCCATGAGGCTATAGCTCAGCCTGGCTAGAGCGCTGCTCTGATAGCGAAGGACGCCTGGCGGTTTCCTACCGCTCTATCTTCCCTTAAGATAGACAATCGTTAGATAGGCAGAGGTCCACAGTTCAAATCTGTGTAGCCTCATTTATTTTTAATGAGAAAATCATTAAGAAAAGCTGGAAGAGAAAATTGCGTAAGGTCCGCAAGGGTCCTTTTAGATTCATTGTACAAATTACCACAAGATGTTATCTCATCTACAAGTTGATCAGAGATTTCGGTCCATCTGAAAAGAATCAAACTCCCATCACGTATACTTTTAAAATATTTATCAAGAACGTGTTTATCATCAACATATGAGAATTTTCCTGAGAAAGAAAGATTATTTTTTATTTTTCTGAAATCCCCAAGAACAAATCTGTCCGGAACATAAAGTTTGTAATCTGGATTATAACCGAAACCCGTTACCATTACATATTTTATCCTTTCCATTGTACTGATTTGAGGAGTTAAAAAAAACCCTTTTTGGGTGTTCATTTAAGTTTCAATAAAGCATGGTTTATAAGAATTTATGGACTCAAAAAACAAATTAATTCTCGGAGGCATCCATTTCAAGAGTCAGGATTCCCTTCAGAAGTGAGTATTTCTTCAGAGGCAAATCTATAGGGATTCTCTTCAGATACCCTTCCCTGTCACCAACTGCCTTTATCTCAAGGCTGTTTTCAAGCTTGATTATGGAAATGTCTTTTATTGATTTAACTCCCGGAATTTCAACTTCATATTCTATCCTGTCATCTACTCTTTTCAGTTTCGACTTTGGCTCTTTCTTTTTCAGCTTTTTCCATTTGTCAAGATTCTCATCAGAAAACTCTATCGGCAAGAATTTCACGTTCGAGTCCTTTTTTGCCGGTTTTTCGGGAACCGGCGTCACCTCCCTCCCGTTTATCACGAGCTTCATATTGCCGAAAGGGAGCTTAGGGCCGTTTTGCAAATCTTTAGCCATCTCTTTTTCAAGCATTTTGAAAGTTCCTGCAATCATCTTGCTGATTATTTTGTCGCCAAAACTGCCAAAAAGACCAGGTTTTTCAGCAGGGGACATGTCATTCTTCCCAAGAAGACCCCACCTGTCTTGATTATTCCCAATTTGAGTCCCGCAATTAGGACAAAAATTATGGCCACTTTTCACATTCTCTCCGCAAACGCGACATTTTATCTTTGACATTTTATCCTTCCGTTAAGAATATTTTATTTCTAAGGGGCTTTGTTTTAAATATTTTTGGGATTATAAATCTCGAAGAAAAGCCGGCTTCGCCATATCATTGAAAGCGGTAAAGAATAAGATTAATAAAGTAAATGCGTATTTTAAAAAGATGGCAGAAGGGGTAATTGAATTCTCAGACTGGGATAAATTGGATCTCAGGGTTGCACAGATAAAAAAAGCGGAGGATATTCCTGGAGCCGACAAACTTTACAAACTGACACTTGATGTCGGAGAGTTGGGAGAGAGGATAATCTGCGCAGGGCTAAAACCTTTTTACTCAAAAGAAAAACTGCTCAACAGAAAAATAGTATATTTTTCAAATCTTAAACCAAGAATTATGAAAGGAATTGAGTCGCATGGAATGCTTCTTGCTGCCACAAAGGGGGATCACAGCAAAGTATCCGTCCTTATACCCTCCGAAGATATCGAAGTCGGAAGTAAGATAAGCTGACTGGAAAAGTTATTTCTCAAAAGATATGATAAAAAATATAGATTGCAAAAGATATTTGACTATAAACCTCTTTTCTCTCTAAGAGAAATGGAAGAGGCATTCATGAAAGTAAACTATTTTCCGGGTATGTTTAGTAGTGAATATGAGATTGATTTTGTAGGAGCTGAAAAAGATAGTTATGGGATATGGATAATGAGGGAAAAACTAACCCCCGTCAAAAAGAATATAGGCCTTGCAGAGGTGTTAGTTGCATCAAGAAGGGAAAAAGATTCGAGCATACTTGTAAAAGGAGCAAGTGAAAACAGCGATATATTTTTCTCGGTTCCTAATGAAATCCTCTTCTCTAACAAGGAATCTGGAACAAAAGACGTCTTGAAAAGCGACTGATTTGTTTATAAGTTAGAAAGGATATACTTGCTACCTTACGCCAAGGAAACCCCTTATTTTCTCAATTAAAGTCTCGCGATCTTTATCAGAATCATATTCAATATTGATGAGTCTTGCGGCAATCTCTTTGTATGCTCTTGCAGGTTTTGACTTAGGATGCAGATGAACAAGAGGGTTCTTTCTCCTAAGAGAATCTTGGAAAAGTTCATCCTCCGGGATCATCCCCAACACTGGAACCTCAAGCATGTCTTTCACCGTCTCAGGGGGAAGCTCATAATCATTTTTCTTTACTCTTGTCATTATCACTCCGGTTATTGGTTTTTTAAGTCCCTGAGCGACCTTTATTGTCTTTAACGCATCAGTTATCGCAGGCATCTCTGGATTTGAAACAAGTATCACTTCATCAGCCATTTCCATCGCGCTCATGGCCTCTTTCCCCAAACCAGCCGAGCAGTCTAAGATAACATACTCAGCCAAGCTCTTGAAGTCGTTTCTGAATTCCCTGAGCTTCTCAAATTTCAGCTTTTTCAGCTCCTTAACTGAAAGCGAAGATGGGATTATCTTTATGCCTGATTCATGGGAATAAACTGCCTCTTGAGGTTGAGCCTTTCTTTGAAGAACATGGTTCAGACTTATGGGCACCTCCGGAGAGTTAAGATGGATCCCGACATTAGGGGTTGACATATTAGCATCGATAACAAGCACATCCTTTCCAAAAGACCTCATTGCCGCACCAAGATTTATCGCAGTAGTCGTTTTACCAACCCCACCTTTACCCGAGGCAATAACAATCATCCTATTCATTTTTCCCCAATGTCTCCCTTACCATATCCACAAAGTTTTCAAGCATTTCCGCGTATTCTTTCAATTTCTCAAGGTTAATATTTATTTCTTTTCCCCGGAATATCACTTTGAGAGTCACATTCTTCCTAAACTCACCTATGCGTTCTGTCTCAAGACCCTCAATTTTCCGGAGCATCATAAAAAGATCAAGCGTATCAAGTGCATTTTTATCCTTCTTAAAGAGAATCTTTGCCTCATTTATTCTTCCAATAGCATTATCTGGAACCTCCTTGATTTTTCCCTTCTTTTTGGCATCTTTCAGCATATAAATTATACACATTTCAATCATTTTCCTCCACCTTAAAAGGAGATTCATTATGACATCACACGTCTTTGTATACTTCAAACTCACATATAGAAGATGGTCTGCACTTATCTTTTCTTGGATAATCTCTTCCATTTTTTTAAATTGAAAATTTTAATTAAAAAGTTTCAAACCTTTTTATAATTATCTAACTTGAAATTTCAAGAATCGCCTCGGCTAAATCTTTAGTTCTCCCCAAAACTTCCTTGGCCCTTTTCATTGAACATCCGGTCTTTTCCATGACAGTCCTGATATCCTCCGGAGAAACCTCAACCTCCTTTGATTTTTCACTGACCTCTCCGGAAATCTGAAAACTAATCTCCCCCTGCATTTTTATCTCAATAACCGAGGGATTTTCTATTGAAATTATTGTACCATCTTTCTTTTCAATTGTCACTTTCTCGGCGCTGATTTCTTCCTGTGAAATCCCCATCTTTTTCATCATACCCTGAATCTGTTTAGGATTTATCCCGCCAAACATTTTAACCCAAGAAAAAGCCGAGACCAATTCTGAAAGCAACAATCAGGGCAATAAACACCATGACATGCACTGGTTTTAGCATGAATTTACTTGCATATTCTTCCTTATAGCTCACAAGCCCACCAAAACCAGATGGTAAGCTAATTCCTGTATCTGCCATGGATGAATTTAATAATCCCGAGTATAAAAAGGTTTTTGTGAAATTCCGGATAGATGGAGTATTCACCCAGATTTTCGGCTTAAAGCCTGCAAGCTATATGAGTTCCCCGCAAAATAGTTCAACTTTAATAGACTCATTAAAAAATGGATTCAAAAAGAAATATGATCAACTCCGTGAAAAAATATCTTTCTATATTCGGAAGAATAGACTCCCGAATAATTGAATCCATAAAGAAAATCGATCGCAAATATTTCGTGAAAGACCCCCAAACCGCTTATCTTGATTCGGCGATTCGAATCGGTGAAAAAGAAACAATTTCACAGCCCTCAACGGTCGCAAGAATGCTCTCATTACTTGAGCTGAAAAAGGGCCAGAACATCCTCGAAATAGGAACTGGGAGCGGCTGGAATGCCGCGTTAATCGCATTTCTTGTAGACCCCGGAAAAGTTACAAGTCTTGAGATATCCGAAGAGATGGTAAAATTTTCAAAAAAGAACATTAAGGTGGCAGGAATAAAGAACATTAGAATAATAAGGAAAAACTTCAAAGACGCTGAAAGTAAATTTGACAGAATCGTCTTCAGTGCAGGTACAGGCAAAGCAGAAGAAAAAGAGATCGAAAAATTTGGAAAATTGCATCTGAAAAATAAAGGCATAATGCTGTTCCCCATGGAAAGGGGTCCGATTATAATCCTGAAAAAGAAAGGCAAAAGCATAACAAAATCTTACACCCCGGAAAGTTACTTCTTTGTGCCTCTGAGGGAATGGGAGAACTTTTAAGCTTAATCCGGAGTCAAAGTTACTTTCGTGAAATTCGAAAACTCAAAATATTCATAATAATTTATATCCTCGCCGAAAAGCTCTTTCAAAGCACCTATTTCCTCATGAAGTTCATATAAACTCCTTGTGATAAAAGAGAGTTCCAAATCAGCCCCGCCAATCGGATTAACAATCAAATAAATCTTCTTATCAGATTTACAAAACTTGTAAATTTCATCTTTCTGCTTATTTGAAGACAGATATAAGTCAACTCTATAACCAGTATAATTTAGAGATTTCAAATTTATATTAAGTTTATAACCGCAGATTATTCCTTTACTCTCAAGTTCTTTCAACTTCCTTTTTGTGGTGTTTATTGATTTCCTTGTTTTGCCAGAAATCTCTACAAGTGAAGTCCTTGCATTTTTTGAGAGTATCTCGATTATCTTAAAATCCGCTTCATCAAATTTGAGTTTCTCAGAGATTCCATAAATCCTCTCAATTGTTGGAGGATTTCCATCCATGAAAAATCTCTTATTTAAATTGGTCACTTTCCCATATAAAGCCATTTCATAATCTTTTACGTTTTTCTTGAACCTCGAATTGAAATTTTCCCAAACAGAATAAAGATCCTTTATTTTCTCCACCCCAATAAAGAATGCATAGTCCCACTTACCATAAAGTTTTGCAACTGTCCAGACTTCCTTGCTACGGTTCAGGAAGTCAAGAATATCTTTCTCTTTAGTTGAATTCATCTGTTTTAGTTTAATGTAAAATCTGTATGTGAAAAAGCCTAGTTTCGAAGCATCAACTATCGCATTGTAACCTGAGATTATCCCATCTGATTCGAGCTTTCTTATCCTGTAATCTATGAATTGCTTTGATTTTTTCAACTTTTTCGAGAGAACTGAAAGAGACGCTCTTGAATTCCTATCTAACTCATAAAGTATCTTTTTGTCGAATTCACTTATCTCCATATATTTGAATAACAATCCATATTTTTATATTTTTTGATTTTTTGTCAAAAATAATTAAAGCAAATTTTAATAATTTACCCTTCATCACCTTGATATGGAAGCAGAAAAAAACATTGATGAAAAGATAATCAAAAAGATGGAAGAATTCAGTTATAAGGAGTATAGGTTCAATGGCAATTATCATAATTTCTACTCTGATAGACTTGCAGATTTTTCTATAGAATTTGGGTTCCCACTTATTCAAGAGTTAAATTTACCAAATGAAAAAGAGCCATTGAATAAACTCTCGTCTTTTTTCATGGAAAAATCGATGGAAAACGAGGGTTTGACTATAGAAACGGACAATAAAGGACATTATTCAGAAAAAGGATCTTGCATCCTGTGGTATTTTCCAGAAAAAGAGAAAACTATCAGACTTTTGGAAAAATCTTATGGGTTTAAAAATTTAGATAAAGAAGAATACAGGAGGATACTGCCTTACTTTATAATCTTCAAAAAATTTGAACTCGGGAAATTCGTAGAAAACAAAAAATCCGAAAAAAGAGTTTCAAACTTCTTAGAGGGGTGCTTGGAATATAAATATTTCTCGGACTATTCAAAGGAAAGCAATGATAAAAATTATGAAAAAGATGGAATCTTTTATTTTGTAGAGTCACAAAAATTCACAAGAAGCATCCTTGCACCAAACGAGAAACACTATCTTGGATTTCTGAAAAAAATATTAGAGGGGATCCCAAAAGAGTTTCCTATCAGAATAAATGAAGAGAGCTTTGATGAAAAGAATAAGATAATTTTTCCTAATATATACAGCTATCTAAAAAAATATAGTTCCGAAGAATAGCATATTTTTTAAATTCCATTCATTTCTTTTCTCCATGGCCGAGCAAGTCGAAGACATTGAGAAAAAATGGCAAGAATTCTGGGAAAAAGAGCATATTTACAAGACAAAAGATCCAGAATCAAAAGACATATTCTCAATAGACACTCCTCCGCCTACGGTTTCCGGGAAGATGCACATAGGCCACGCTTTCAGCTATTCACAGGCAGATTTCATAGCAAGATTCAAAAGAATGAAGGAAGGCAATGTCTTTTACCCTTTCGGGACAGATGACAACGGGCTGCCAACAGAAAGGCTTGTTGAAAAAATAAATAACGTCAGGAGTGTTGGAATGAGCCGCGCGGAGTTCATAAAGCTCTGCCTCAAAACATTGAAAGATATATCCCCTGAATTCATAAAGGGATGGAAAAGATTGGGAATCTCATGTGACTTTGAAAAAACCTATTCCACAATCGATCATTCGTCACAGAAGACGTCACAGAAATCATTTATCGATCTGTATAAAAAAGATCATATATACAAAAAAAACCTCCCGACAATATGGTGCCCTGAATGCCAGACTTCAATTGCCCAGGCAGAACTGGAAGACAAGGAGATGCCAAGCAAATTCTCAACTTTAAAGTTCAAAGTAGACGGGAAAAACTTCCCCATATCCACAACAAGACCGGAACTCCTTTATGCATGCGTAGCCGTTTTTGTCAACCAGAAAGACAAAAGGTATAAATCATTCGTGGGAAAAAAGGCTAAAGTTCCTATTTTTGATTTTGAAGTTCCAATAGTTGAAGACGATTCAGCACAGATTGATAAAGGAACTGGGGCCCTGATGATCTGCTCCTACGGTGACCGTTTCGACGTTGATGCTATAAACCGCCACAGCCTGAAACCCAGAGCAATTATAACAAAAGACGGAAAGATAGAAGCTCCTGGATACGAGGGGCTTAAGATAAAAGATGCAAGAAAAAAGATTCTCGGAGATTTGAAAGATAAAATGTTAATTGAAGAGCAAAAAGAGATAAACCATGTGGTAAATGTACACGACAAATGTGGAACCGAAATCGAATTCGTTGAGACCCCACAATGGTTCATAAAAGTGCTTGACAAGAAAAAAGAGTTCCTTAAACAAGCCGAAAAAATCTCATGGCATCCGAAGTTCATGAAAAAAAGATATGACAACTGGGTCAAAGGCCTTGAATGGGACTGGTCAATATCAAGAAACAGGCACTTCGGCGTCCCTATACCAGTATGGGAATGCCCCGAGTGCAAAAAAATAATTCTTCCCGAAGAGGCAGAACTTCCTGTGGACCCTCTTGAAACAAAGAGAAAATGCCCAAAATGTGGCAGGTTCGCGGAACCGGAAAAAATGGTTCTTGATACCTGGGCAACTTCATCAGCCACTCCGAATATCGCAAGCAGCATGTTCGGGAACAAAGTAAAAATCCCCTTCTCCCTCAGACCACAAGCTCATGACATAATAAGGACATGGGCATTCTACACAATTGTGAAAGCATATCTTCATGAAGGAAAAATCCCGTGGAAAGAGATAATCATTTCAGGGAATGTTTCTTTGGGAGGGGAGAAGATGAGTAAATCAAAAGGAAACGTAATTGATCCCAGAGAGGTCATAGAAAAGTATGGCGCAGACGCCCTGCGTTTCTGGGCCGCCGGCTCAAGCTTGGGGCAGGATTTGGATTATCAGGAGAAAGATTTAATTACAGGAAAAAAACTCGTCAATAAAATAACCAATGCCTCAAAATTTGTATTCATGAATCTGAAAGATTATGATGGAAAAAAGAAGCCAAAAAGGCTCGAAAGGATTGATGAGCTTTTCCTGGCAAAACTGGACCTTTTAGTCAGAGAAGTCACCAAAGAATTCGGGAAATATAATTACTCCGGCGCAAGAAATCACATAGAAAAGTTTTTTTGGGATGCATTTACAGGAAATTACCTCGAAATCGTCAAGAAAAGAGTCTATCAGGGAGAGAGGGACAAAAAGCTCTCTGCACAGTACACCCTATACAAAGCGCTCCTGACCATATTGAAATTGATAGCCCCAATAATGCCTTTTATAACTGAAGAGATTTATCAGGAAAACTTCAGAAGATATGAAAAAGAAAAATCAATACATCTTGAAAGATGGCCAAAGCCTGAGCCGAAAGCAAAAGCGTCAGAGGAGTTGGACTCATTTTTTTATCAGCTCTCAAGGATAAGGCAGGAAAAAACAAACAATAAAAAATCGATGAATTCAGAGATAATGCTGACACTCGAAAAGGAAATCCACGAAGGTCTAAAAGAAATGCTCGAGGATCTGAAAAATGTAACAAACTCGCGCGGGATAAAACCAGGAGAAGAGTTCAGGGTGGAATTTTTTTGACCCCAAAATTTAAAACACCACTTTTTCTTATCTTGACATGGTACTTCAACAAATGACAAAACAGGAACTCGAGGAGTTCATATTATCAATGAAGGAGCATAGAGGGAGAGCAACAGAGCTTATATCCGTATATATTCCCTCAGGGTATGATGTGAATGCAGTCCAGCGTCAGCTTGAAGCTGAGAAGTCAACTGCAAAGAACATAAAGTCAACTTCCACAAGGAAGAATGTTTCCGACTCTCTCGACAAAATAGTAAGAATACTTAAGGATTATAAAACGACTCCAAAAAAGGGCATGGTGATATTTGCAGGGGATGTCAGCCCTGTCGAAGGCCAGCCGGATATACAAAGCTGGGAAATTGAGCCCCCGGAAGATGTCCGTGTCCGGCTTTACAGGTGCGATAAAGAATTTGTCTTGGAGCCTTTAAAGGGAATGACTGAAGCGTCCGAAATATATGCCTTACTGGTCATGGACAGGAAAGAAGCAACAATAGGCAGGCTTGTCGGAAAAAGAATAGAAACTCTCCAGAAAATGACTTCAGGAGTCCCATCAAAAGTGAGGGCAGGAGGACAAAGTTCCCAAAGATTTCATAGGATAACAGAAGGGCTTACCAAGGAATTTTACAAAAGAATCGCCGAAGAAATGAAAAGCCTTTTTTACGACGAGCCAAAACTTTCCGGAATATTAATAGGTGGACCTATCCCTACCAAGAACGAATTTGTTGAGGGAGAATACCTCCCGACGAAACTTCAGCAGAAAGTCATCGGAGTAAAAGATCAAGGAGACACCTCTGAATCTGGATTGCAAGAACTTGTCAAACTAAGCACTGACACCCTCGCAAACCAGGAGATAATATATGAGAAGAAAATCCTTGAAAGATTCTTTAACAGTTTAGGGAAAGATCCGAAGATGACCCCTTACAAATATGAAGATGTCGAAAAGGCTTTAAGATATGGCGCAGTTGATGTGCTTATAATATCAAAAGAGTTCGACAAGGAGAAAGGGAACACTTTGAAGACAATCGCAGAACAGATGGGAACCAATACAGAAATTGTGTCTGGAGAAACGGATGAAGGAAAACAATTTCTGAACATAGGCGGAATCGGCGCCATACAAAGATTCGGCATTTAACTACATTCCCAGACCCCTATAAAGTTATTTCCATTCAAGTCATTCTCCACAGGATAGGTCTTTACAAGTGAACAATTACTTTTCATGTAATTAAGTGGCGTGGAGTCATCAAAACCCGTAAGTGTCCCGTCGGAAAGAATATTGCCTTTTTCAATTATGAATTTGACCCCTGAAATCCTGTCTTCTACATCTTTTATAGTGAAAGTATTAGTCATGATATTTTTCGGATTTGTGTCAGCAATATTCCCTGCAAGAGATCTCCCTGAAAGAAGTGAGATCAGAGGGGCGACCTGGAAGTTCCCATAGATAGTGTCGTTTGGCAAAGAATTCGACTTTATAAAACTTACAAGACTACTTGTGAAAGGCATATTTGACGCACTTGCATAATCAGCAACATATATGGATGAATTGACAATTACCAGAATCATAACAGCCAAGATCAGGACTTTTCTGAAACTGCTTGATCCTTCAAACTCAAATATAAATTTTGTTGTAAATATAGCAAAAAAAGCAATTATAAGACCAAAATAAAGATAATATATATCTGAGTAGAAGATATAAAGGAGAACCGAAAAAGATGTTGCTAAGATGGGTAAAAACAAGCTCTTTTTTTCCTTATCAAATATGAAATATAAAAAGCTCCCAAGAACAAGCATAATATCCCCGACAAGGAAAAAACTTACAACGCTCCATTTTGAAAGTCCGATTCCGGAAACAAGATGAAGTCTAAAGAAAAATATTTGATTTAGATAAGCACCATGCGAAATTAATTCAAAAATCACGCTTACAGGCAAAAATAGAGTCAGAACTCCAAGAATAAATTTTAGGATCTCTTTCTTCCTGTAGATAAAATAATAAAGCAACGTGCCGGCAATCGGCAAAGGAGCATAAAGTCTGATGAGCAATGCAAAGCTCCCAAAAAGTCCAGCAATGAAAGGCTTTCCAGATTCAGCGAAATAAACCATTCCAAGCACGAAGAACATGGTTTCACTTATCCCGGTTGAATAATCTGTAGTAAGCAAAGTGAGAAAACTAAATAAGAATAAAACTGAAGCGACAAGTCCATACCGGCTCCCGAACTTCTTTTTCATATAATCGTATATAAAAAAACCACTCCCAATAGTCGCAATAATTGGGATAATCTTCAGGATAAGAAAGTTGCCGCCTGAAAACAACTCAGCGAAAGCCAAAATGTAAATCTGCAAAGGGGGGCTTGCAAAAAAGAAATCTCTGTACGGGACAAATCCCTCGAGAACCATTTTACCCATATACATATAAGTGAATCCGTCACTGAACTTGAACTTCATCTCAAAGAGCTTCAGGATAAGGAAAACAAAAGAAGCCAAAAGAAAATATAGGAAACACTTATCTTTAGGAAACTTCATTATCCAAATAGACAGACTTAATTTAATAAATATCCTTTTTTGATTATACTAATGATAAAAAAAGAGAATCTTCAAGAGTTCATAAAATATGCATTAATTGGATTCTCCGGCATATTCGTAAACCTCTTTTTCTTATACATCCTTACGCAATTTTTACATGTCTATTATCTCATTTCAGAGATTTTTGCGTTTTCCATTGCAACAATGTCAAATTTCACGATGAATAAGCTGTGGACTTTCAGGGAAAGACTAAATGATCAGTTTGTTTCTAAGGGAAGCAAATTCTTTATTGTCGCGGGTGCTGCACTCATCGTCAATATCTTCTTTCTTTGGTTTTTCACAGAAGTCACAGGAATCTATTACATATTATCCCAGATACTCTCAAGCGCTTTCACTCTCTTGACCAATTTTTCAGGAAACAAATTATGGACTTTCAGAAAAAGGCAGTTCATTTGATCTCAAGAAGTTTAATGACCGCCCTTGCAAGCCTTGGCGTCCCATTACAGATATGTGACACAACATATCCAATCCTTTTCTTGTAATTTTTTTGTTTCATCCGCTCCTTTTTTGGGATATAGCTCAGATAAGGGTATTTCTCTTCTATATCAAGAATACTCGTATTTTTTCCGTAAGCCATTTTGTTGAAAAGAACAGAGTCAATGTCATATTTTTCCTTCAGGAATTTCCGGTGATTTTCCCCCATTGAGATAATCAAATCGCTCCCCTTTATCAGCGGGAGGTTTACCTTTTTTGGTTTATATTTAAAACGGATCCCCTTTTTTCTAAGATTCTCCCTTGTTATCCTGCTAACTCCATCCATTGGAGTGTGTATTCCTGCAGAATCGGAAAGGACCCCTTTTATTCCGCTTCTCTTAAGATAAGAGTTAAAACACTCCATAGCGATAAGGCTCCTAAAAACATTCCCACTGCACACAAATAAAATTTTTTTCACAATGCCAAAAGTAAATGTGATTTTATTAAGCTTTTTAAGCCCTCAAATTTTAAAAACTTCTTTTATGTCTTTAATTTATGGAATTGACCAAAGAGACAGTTGATGAAATAGATTGGTCGAAAGAGGAAGAAAGCACAAAGTTGATTGAGGCGATATTTTTCATATCAGGCAGATTCCTCTCAATGCAGGAGTTGATTTCCCTTTCAAACCTGAATTCCCTTGTGATAAAAGAAGCTATAGGAAAGATAAAAGAGAGATACTCAAAAGAAGACTCAGCACTTGAAATTGTGGAAAGGGACAATCTGTGGAAAGTCGATGTCAAACCGGAATACCACAGTATAATAAATAAGCTTGCGACAGGATCGGCAGAATTTTCAAAAGCAGAGCAGGAAACCCTGGCAATAATAGCTTACAAGCAGCCGATAAAACAGTCAGTCATAATAAAAATAAGGGGGAATAAGGCTTACGACCACGTCCACAGATTTATACAGATGGGACTTATAAAAAGTAAAAAAGAGGGACATACAAACATCCTCACACTCTCTGATGAGTTTTATGATTATTTCAATGTATCAATTGGCAAAAAGAATCCCTTGAAAGAAGGACTTGAAGAAGTTCAGAATCCGGAGGGAGAGTAATGGACTTCATAACAGGGTTATACCTCGGATATTCATTCTTGGCGTTCTACTTTTTGTTTTTGTTCGTCATTATATATGTTGAACATAGAAAAGAACTGACTCTGATTCCAAAAGCTTCAAAAGAATATGAAGTGAGCTGTGTAATACCATGTTATAACGAGGAAGAAAGTATAGGGAGAACAATAGAAGCAATTGCAACCAACGGATACAAAAACTTAAAGAGAATAATAGTAGTTGATGACTGTTCAACAGACAATTCTTTTTCAGTCATGAAACAATATGAAAAGAGATATAAGGGACTCGTCATGGCAGTCAGGACCCCTAAAAACACAGGTAATGCAGCAGGAGCGAAAAATTACGGATCAAAATTTGTGAAAACCGAGCTTATAATGTTCACCGACGCCGACAGTTTCCCGGAAAAGGGTTCAATAGGTAAGATGATTGGATTTTTCGATAACGGAAAAGTTGGGGCCGTGACAGCTTCCGTGCTTGTAAAAAACAGGGATAACCTGCTTCTCAGACTCCAGTCAATTGAATACACAGTGATAAAGTTCACGAGAAAACTCCTTGAGTTTATAGATTCAATTTACGTGACTCCAGGACCCCTTGCAATGTACAGGATGAAGTATTTCGTAAAAGTAGGGAGGTTCGACGAAAAAAATATGACTGAAGATATCGAAATTACGTGGAGACTTCTTGATGCAGGATATGACGTCAAAATGAGCCTTTCATCAAGGGTATACTCCATGGCCCCGGATAAATTAAAGCTATGGTTCAAACAGAGGATCAGATGGAACATAGGTGGGCTTCAGTCAATATTCAAGCACAAAAATAAGTTCATGAAAAAAGGGATGTTAGGATTATTCGTCCTCCCATTTTTTGTTATGTCATGGGTCTTAGGGGTATTCGGCCTTGGATTTTTCATATACCGAAGTGCAAGATGGGCAGTTGCTGATTATCTAACGACAAGCTACTCCATACAAGCTAATGCGGCAGTTATGTCTATAAAAGATTTATCCCTTAACCCGGACATATTATTCTTTTTTGGGATAGTGCTTTTCACACTCAGTTTCACTTTCACATTGATCTCTATCTTCCATGACAAAGAGAAAGACTTTAAAAATCCGAGAGTCTTTGACCTCATAATGTACACAATATTCTATCTTCTGGCTTACCCAGTCATATTGACAGTCTCTGCATACAAGATGGCAAAAGGAAATTTCGGGTGGAGATAATGAAAAGAAATTATTTTGTGTTCGTACAGGCATTGCTAGTGACTATCGTAATATTCATAGTAGGGTTTTATATAGGGATAACTGTGGAGGGCGGGCATCTGAATCAGATAAATAATTATTACACACAGTCGGAGACTTCCCTTATAGATATCCTGTCTTTAAACAATCTTATAAATTCAAATACTGTAAATTGCGCGGAACTTGTTTCCTCCGACAAAGCTCTCCTCGATAAAGTCTACACAGAAGCACAGCTTTTGGACCAATACAACCAGCCAAGCCAATTAACAAACGATTTAGAATATCTCCACACAAAATATGACGCTTTAAGAACATACCTGTGGGTGAATTCAATTAACATAAAAAAAGAATGTAACTCAACGAATTTCCCAACGATAGTCTATTTGTATAACCAGAATGAGCAGGATTTGACAAAAAAGGCCGAGCAGAATGTCTGGTCAAAACTTCTCCTGGAAGTAAAAAACGAAGATCCAAACGTTGCTTTGATACCCATCGCAGTTGACAGCAATCTGACTTCTCTTGATGCAATGACCTCGAAATTCAATATAACAAGCTACCCTGCAGTAATTGTAAATGAAAACTATACTTTTTATACAATCCCGAAAAAAGATGAAATATTGAATCTTATCAGCCAACCTTCATCACAATAATCTTAAAAAAGAGCCCGGGGTTTGATTTGTCATGAAAGAATGTTATATATGCGGTATAACCGAAGAAAAAGCCCTTCTTTATGAAGGGATAGACAAAAAACACGGTTTTGTGAGTGTGTGCAGAAAATGCTACTTCAAAAACGAGATTCCGTTGGTAGAAAGGAAAGTCATGCCCGACGGCGAAGAGAAAAGGGAGACCGTAAGAGAGAGACTTTCAAGAATGGCTCATGTAAAAATTGAAAGAAAGGAAGAAAGGAAGGCTATTCAAAACAATGAGAATATACATTTAAGGGATCTTGTTGAAAAGAATTTCAAGAAAGAGACTTCGATGGGAACAAAATCCTCGCCGGATCTTGTTGATAATTTCCATTGGATAATAATGAGGAAAAGAAGAGGGATGAAAATCTCAAAAGAGAAACTTTCAGAAGAGATAAAGGAGCCTCTAATTGCCGTCGAGAGCTTGGAAAACGGAATCCTTCCAAGAGATTACAAAAATCTTGTAAAAAAGGTTGAGAATTATCTGAGGATAAGAATCTTGAAAGACAGAGAAATTGACCACAATGACATAATAAATGAGTCAAAAATCCCTTCAGGGATACTGATAGAGGAGCTGAAAAACAAGGCTTCGCGGGAAAAAGAGAAATATCTTGACGCAAGCAATCTGAGCTTGGAGAAAGTTAATGAGATTTATGGAACCCCGGAAAAAGCCGAGAAAAATGAAATTCAAAAGAAAGAGACATTAAAACCAAAAGATGAACCAAAAAAAGGGGATTCCAAAAAAGAAGATATCAGTGATAAGGAGATATCCAAACTGATTTGGGGGAAATGAGATTCATTCATAAAAGTCTCTTTGCGGGTTATATGATTTCCACTCTGAAAAGCCTTCAACTTGTAAAGGGGCAATATTCTTTTCTATTATCTCTTCATTAAAATGGGCCGCTGCACCACTTGTGCTAACCGAACCCAATTTAAAGTAGAAATTGCTCCTCTTCACAGCTCTCGCTTCATCTTTTGGGAGAAAGTGAAAAATTTGCATGCCAAATAAATCACATTGGGGCTCATCTTCTAAGTATTCAAATAAGCACCCTTCAAATTTCCCAAGCTCCTTTTTCATTAACCTTACATAATGTGTAGGTGAACTGACATATTCTCCAGATGGATCTACATGTTTAAAGTCAAATCTATAAAATTTGTACTGATAACTTTCATTAAGCACATTATTGATCACCTTCCATTCATTTCTTGGTTTCTCATGAGTTATCAACTCATCAGCATCGAGGATCAATGCGTATTCTGTTTTGGCTTTTTCTAGAGAGAAGTTTCTTGCATCAGCAAACCCCGCGAATTTGTGGTCGTAAATCTTCAGATTTTTGTATTTGCCTTCAAGCTCTTCAAGAATCTCACGAGTGCCATCAAGTGAACCCGTATCGACAATAACTGCTTCATCAACAAAAGGAACGTGGGATTCAACAAATCTCTCGATGCCGCCGGCAGGGTTCATCTTTTCATCACGGACTATTGCGCATAAAGAAACATCAGGAAGGATTATATGATCTTCTTCCTTTTTTGTTTCCATATTATCATTGTCTTACAGAAAGCTCAAACAGACTCGCAAAAGCTTCAGCAAAAAATTCTGAGTTGAGCCAGATCGCCTGGTCATCTTTGGTTGATTCTTTGTTAAGATAAAACAGCACTTCTTTTCTGTCTATTATGAAAAACTTCGACTCGACATTTACAGCAGAGATCTTAGTCTTCATGGATTCTGAAAGTTTTCTCACTTCTTCAGGATTTCCGGAAAGAGATACCTGAACTTTTACTCCGTTTTTCCTCAGAGAATTAAAAGTGTCGTTAAATAGACTTTCCTTGAGCTTCATCTCTTTAAAGCTCATTGAAACAATTACCTCTTTTTGCGCTGCATCAATTATTTCATGCAGATAATTTGAAATTGTGCTTCTTCCTTTTATAGCTGCTGAAAGTTCCTCTCTTTTCACCGGATTTATACCAACATTATACAACTCCTCGAGCTGAGTAAATTCTGGTGTGTCCCTGACATTAGAAAGACTCTGAAACCTCTCTTCTGCTTCTACTCTTACGTTATTTTTGAGCTTCTCAAGTATGACTCTTGGCTTTACACCCAGATATTTAACCGGCTTGCCAAGTTTAACAATGGCAAACCCCTTCTTCTCAAGAGACTCAAGAACATCATAAGTACGGGATCTTGGAACACCCGAAAGCGAGGCTATTTCACCTGCGGAAGCCGCCCCTTTCCCAAGAAGAGCAAGCCAAACTTTTGTCTCATAGATATTAAGCTCAAAGTAATCTTTTATCTTCGCAACAAGGTCATTCTTGACTAACATTTTAATTTAAATCCTCCCATCAACAAAGTCTCCCATACCGTTCTCTCTAAATACAGAAGCCAGCCTCTTTCGTAAATCATTTCTTTTGTTTTCTAAATCGGGGACTTCACTAAATCCTGTGCTTAAATCAGTCAAATCGTTAAAAAGAACTTTCAAGTAAAAGGATGCACTCTCCGCTATTCGAAAATTTCCCTTTTCGTAATTCTTAACAATGACATCATACCGATCAAGGTCATTTTTTGTAAGATATTCATACGCCATGTAATCACTCAGTGATAACACATTTATAAATGTTTCTATTGTTATTTTTTACTAGGAGTAACAAATTGAGAAAATTTGTAAAGGGATATAGCATGAACAGGTCATGACAAAATTCGGAATGGAAGAAAAAAAGGAAATCTATGAAAGGTATATTGGAAAATGGATCACGATTTATCCTGTGGGCATGCATTCAAACTTCTCCGGGAAGCTAGTTGAGATAATTGACGGTTATGGAATCTTAAAACCATTTCAGAGCGGAAAAATAAAAGAGGGGAAGTTAGTTAGAATGCTCATAAAGGGCGATGGAGAGTCACTGGTCCCTTTATTTGGAAGCGCTGTTGAGCCTACGACAGAAGGAGATATAACGGGACATTGCGAAATCTCAAACAAAAGAGACGAAGAAAAATCTTCTAAATAACAAAGATAAGGTAATCAACAGCCAAAGCTAAGAAGATTCCAATGGTAATAAAAGGCATAGCAGGATAAAATTTCTTTTTCTCAGAAAAGAACAAAAGACCTGTAAGGCCAAGAAATGCCCCAAAGGTTATCATTGCCGCAGGCACAAGTCCCCAAATTTTAAGCACAACTCCTGAAGCGATTATCGGAAAAATTATATCCCCTCCGCCAAGGATAGCCACATTCACCTTAAATTTCATCTTCTTTATGTTCTTCCCTTTTGCCTTGTATAATTTTATTTTCTCTTTAACTTTCTTAGAAGCATAAGGTATGAAAAATCCGCCAAAGATATTCAGCTTATCCATTTGATATTTAGCCATTTTCTGCATTATTTTAGATTTCCAGACAGCCCACATATCATAAATTGAGATTATTACAAGAAGAATTACAATACCCCAGATTCCGATAACTGGGACAAAAACAGCAGCAATACCAGGGTATATCAGGAGCTCTGTCAGATTATGCGTCAGAAAACCACGCCTGTAAAATTTAAGAAAAGCTAGTAAAGCTCCGATACCCAAACCTATCCAGGCTGCATAACTGACCGACGGCAAAAAAGCAGTTATCGATATTCCCAAAGCAATTACCACAACGATAAAAAACCACGTCTTGAGTATGAGTTTCGCATTTATCTTTATCAAAAGGAAAACGAGTGAAACCGCAATCACGAACGAAAAGACAAAGGAGATTATGATTGACTGCAAATCAGGCACCTGACCCTGCTGATCCTGGAACCCCATGCCATAAGGCAAAGTTTTTCCCGTGACATTTGTGACATTCCCGTTGACAACTGCCTGCGTCGCGTAAGTATTAACTACATAAAGGCCTATAAATTGAGTCATCAAAAACATCAAAAGGATGATCGCAGTGATTTTAAGGTTATGCTTCATTTCAACTTAATGTCCTAAAGGAAAAACACTTTTTAAAACATATGGAGTTCGATAGGTGAATACAAAAATTTATTAACTTTTTCTGAAACATGAAAATATGGAAGATTTTTATTTCATAACGGGAAATGACAACAAATACAAGGAAGTTTGCGAGATCCTTGGAAAGAAGATAAAAAGGATAGAAATTGATCTAGAGGAAATACAGTCTGACGATTCTTACAAAATTGCAAAAAAGAAAGTTCTGGAAGCTTACAGGATCCTGAAAAAACCAGTTGTCATCGAAGATATCTCGTTTTATATCGATGCGTTTAATGGATTTCCTGGTCCGTTGATAAAATTCCTTGTCTCCTCAAACGGAACTCAGGGAATTTACAATATCATGAAAGGACAAAAAAATAAAAAAGCAGTCTCAAGATGTGTAGTAGCACATTTTGACGGGAAAAACTTGAACTTTTTTACAGGAGACGTAAAAGGAAAAATAGTCGCGCCAAAAGGGAAAAGCAAATTCGGATTTGACCCAATCTTTCAGCCAGAGGGTAAACAGGAAACGCTGGCAGAGATGGGAAAAGATGAAAAAAATAAGATTTCACACAGATCGCTGGCTTGGAAAAAATTTGGAGAGTTCATAAAAAAAGCTCAAAACAGGAAATTAATGTAATTACCTCAATCTGACTGTCTCAAGGACCCTCGGGACAGTTGTTTCTACACGATTAAGCTTGTAAAGAGATGAAGCAAGATCAAGGGATTTTGAAACTTCTCCGTGATTAATTATGATCCTTTTTGGTTTAGGTTCCATATTCTTTATGTAATTCATAAGCTCATTCCTTCCTGAGTGCGGCGAAAGGCTGTTAACAAGCTCGACCCTCATACTAACATCAAGCATTACATTACCTCCTTCGTCTTCGACGAGGACCTGCTTTGCACCATCCTGAAGCTGGCGACCAATCGAACCTGGGCCCTGATAACAACTAAGAATCAGTAGATTATTCGGATTCCCAGCAAAGTTTTTCAGATACTCCACAGAAGCGCCGCCCGCGAGCATACCTGAAGTTGCTAGAACAATGCACGGACCTCCTTCAATAACTGCTTTCCTTTCGTGCGGCGATCCGACTCTCTTAAAGATATCAGAAGTAAAAGGATTATTATCCTGAAATATCTGGCTCCTTATGCTGGAGGATAAAAAGTCCGGATAAGCCGTATGAATGGCGTTTATGTCCCATATCATCCCATCGATATACATAGGAATTTTAGGAAGTTTCCCTGTCCTTATTGCCTCTTCAACCCTAAGAAGAGACTCCTGCGAATGCCCTAGTCCAAGTTCAGGCAAAAGAACCTTACCCCCTTTCTCGACGGTTTCTTTCACTAAATTTATGAAGATCTCATCCGTGACCTGTCTTGGAGGCATGACATCATTTTTTCCGCCATAAGTGGATTCCATTTGAATTGTTTCAACTCTTGGAAATTTATTAGCAGCCGGCTCCAAAAGCCTCGTCCTGCCGTATTTCATATCACCTGAGTAAACGAAATTGTGGGCTCCATTGCCTATATTTATATGGACCTGCGAAGAACCCAAAACGTGACCTGCGTTGTAAAAAGTTATCCTTATATCTGGTGTAACATCAGTCACCTCTCCGTAATTCAAGCAGATAGTCCTCTTTACCATCTCTGATATGGCGGCAGAAGAAAAGAGGGGAGTCGCAGCCTGTTTATAAGCAACCCCTATGAAATCAAGTGCAAGAAGCGCTGAGATGTCACGCGTTGGAGCGGTCATATAAGCTGGTCCCTTGTATCCCATCTTGTAAAGATAAGGCAAAAGACCGGAGTGATCCAAATGAGCGTGCGACAATATCACAGCATCAAGCTGACTTATGTCGAATTCCGGAACATTGAAAATAGGAAACTTATCTTTCCCGTTGGTCGAAACATCTATGCCGCAGTCAAGGAGGATTTTTGAATTCTCAGTCTGCAGGAAAAAGCAGCTTCTCCCGACCTGTCTTCCCCCGCCAAGTATTGTGACTCTCGCCCAGCCGTCAGATTTTTCCTGTGTCCAGCCGGAATATATTTTCTCTCCGACTTCGTTCAGAAATTTTTTCCTCTCTTTGCTTTTGTCATAAAGAACACTTCTTATGTTTTCCGTAATTTTTGATTTTATAGAAGGGCTTCTCTGAACCTGTGGAGTCCACAAAGTTTCCTTTTTTATCTGATCAAGGATGGACCCTTGTTTACCTATAACAAGGCCGGGCCTTTTCGCTTCAATAGTAATGACGCTCCTGTGAACATCAAAAAGCACATCAGTGATTTCAGCTTCAGCAGGGACAATCTCTCTGACTTTCTTTTCAGTAGTTTCCTCGTCAGGCAATATTTTCTCATCAGCTCTAAGCTCAATTCTTTTCTTGAGATCATTAACTATCTCTTTTATCTTCCCTTCATCGTTCCTGAAAAAGTTCTCATTCTTTGTATAAAGAACTATGTTTGCACCTTCAAACGATGCTTCTGAAACCTCCCCATGAAGCCTATCTGTAATATTTTTTAAAATTTCCAACATTTTAAATCAATAATATTTTAATAAGCAAAATTATTGCTTGTCTTTGAAAATTGGTTCAATAACCTGCTCAACAACTTTTTTTATACCTTCTTTAGTTATTGTAAAGACATCAATTCCGAATCCTGATCCGACATCTCTTTGAGTTGAAGATTTTATTGCCTCCTGAGCAAGTTCAACACCCTCCTTAACAATAATTCCTTTTTTATACTGCCTTTCAAGAAGCCCAAGAACGAATGGCATCCCAGAACCAAAGTTCGCATCATAATCTTCAACTTTAATCACGCTTCCTGCCGGCTCTATTGTATACAACTCCGCAGAACCGTCAGAATTAAGACCTCCTATAAGATTCCCGACCATCATCCCGCCTTGTCTTGCTCCGGAATAGAGGATTGTAGAGAGCAAATTCGCAGCCTGACCCACCGTAGGCCTAGACTTTGTCCTAAGTTCCTTAAGTTTCAGTTCAGCGGGGAGTATTTTCACAACTCTTTGAGCATCAGAAACACTTCCTGTAAAGGACATTAAAAGATAATCATTAATCTGCACAGTCTTGGGATATTTTTTACCAACAATGAGCGTTCCAGCAGTTATTTGCCTATCTGAAGCCATAACGACTCCGTCTTTACAGACAATTCCTAAAATTGTGGTCCCTGTCTTCAGAATATTTTTCTTAAAGTCTTCATCCATTTTAAAAACCTAGAATTTACAAAACTATTGGGAAGCCGGGGTTTATAAATATTTCTGTCTTAAGTTGTAAGAGTTTATGAAAACAAAAGTCTTGTGAAAGGACTTAAAAATAGGGGTGGAAACACTTGATTAGGAAGCTTTAAAAGGCCTATTGAGATACTCTTCAAGACTGCCACATTTCCTTCTTAATGATTCCTCATTTCCCAGCAGAATGACACTGTCTCCGCAAGCTATAGGATTTTCTTTTCTGATTATTCCGTTTTTCATGATGTATGAACTTACGTCGGGATTTCCAGGCCAGGGGCTTGTATCACTGAATCCAAAAATATCCATAATCTTCTCCTGTGTCTTCACATTTCCCCATAAAACAGATATTACATAATCAAAATCTTTTAGAGTGTCATAAGATCTCATTAAATTAAGTGCGGAATAAGTCCTCGCGTCTTTTATGGAGCCATAAAGTTCCTTGAAACCTGCAGAATGAAAGAAAACTTTCGCAGGAAAGACAAGATTTCTCATGCGATCCCCGTAGAATATTCCCATTGGAATAAAGGTTTAAAGTGATTTATAAGATTAATTATAATAGATGATCATTCTTTACCGCTGATACCATAATTCTTCCTAAAACGTATGACATTTTCAACAAAGCCTTCTATCTTCTGCTCGTGCGACACTATTATGAGCTGCTTTACATTAAGCTGCTCAAGGACCCCCCTCATTTTATCAAGCTGCTGCTCTGAAAATCCGTCTGTCGGCTCATCAAGAATCACTATATCCCTTGTTTTTATCCTGCTCATGACTGAATTAATGACCTGGTTCAGGGCAAGCCTGTAAGCTAGAGCTATGGCCGTCCTTTCGCCTCCAGACAGGAATTCGTAATCGACTTCATAATCCTGCTGCTCTATGATTGGGGTGAAATCATCTGTAAGCCTCACATTGAAATTATCCGCCACAAGTGTCTGGAACCACTCACCAAACAGGCTGGAAAATTCTTTCTTTAAGGAATTCATGACATTCTTTTCAAGAAAAGATATGACGGGTACAAATTTTTTGCTGATCCAATTCTCAAGTTCAGTTACATAAGCAAGCTTCTTCTTGATAGTTTCAACTCTTTCGACCTTCTCTTTAAGTTCAGCTATAGCCCTCTTGCAGACCTCAATCTCTTTCTTTACTTCAGCGAGCCTTATCTCCGCAATTTTTTCCTGCTTTAAAGCGTCTTTAAGCTCTTTCTCTTTCTCACTGAAGATAGAATCAAATTTCGAAAGATTAAAGACTGCGTCATTTAAATCTTGAGTATGTTTCTCAAGGATAAAAACATCCTTTTTTAAAAGCTCATTTTCTCTCTCGAGCTCCATGATCTTTTTCTCTTTTTCTGCCGCACTCTCAAGTTTCATCTTTAAGATTTTAAGATCAGTCAGCCTCTTTTCGCTGTCTGATATTTTCAAGTCGGCACTCTTTAAATTTTCCAGAGTAATTTTCCTTTCCATCGTAAGTTCTTCTATTCTTCGACTGGATAGAGATATTTCATTGTAAGATTTATTCAGGACATTTGCCCTGTGGACTGAATCAACCTCCTGGTAGCACGTCGGACAGATCTGGAGATCCGAAAAAGTATCGTGTATCTTTTTGTGCTCTTCAGACTTGGCTTTGAGGCTTTGAATCTCCGCATTAATTCGTAAATCTTTCTCATAAAAATTCTCTTTTTCTTTTTTAAGGTCCGCAATAAGCTTCTCAGTCTCGTAAAATATGCTCTCATCGAAGTTGACATTACTGAACTCCTCTATCTCCGATTTTATCTCTTTCATACTTTTTTCATTTTTTAGGACACTTTCCCTCTTTGAGAGTAGAAGGATCCTTGATTTTCCAAGTTCCTGCTTGAGCTCGTTTTTTTCATCGATTCTTCCAGAAACTTCATCCTTCTCTTTTTCTTTGATCCTCCTTAAATTAGATTTCTCAGCAAGAGCTGCTTTAAGAGAATTGGTCGAAAGCTCCATCTTATCAAGCTCACTTTCTTTCCTTGAAATGCTTTTTTTATCCTCATCAAGGTTTAGTGTGACTCCTTCCATGACACGCCTTTCTTCCCTGAGTTTCAGCCGGAGGATATCCGCATTTTCTATTATTGTCTTGTACTTGTCAATTCCAAAGATATGCCTCAGGGTATTAAGGCGGACTTCAGAATCTTCAGTCACAATTTCTTTCATTGATTCCTGAGGGGTATAAACCGTGAATTTGTAAAGGAGATTTTGCTTTTTAGAGAATTCTGAAGGATAATTCAAAATATCAAGAACCCTCTGTTTAAGTTCTGTCACCGCAAGTTCCTCCTTTCTCCCGTCTATAGTTATGGCAGAATAATCTTGAGAAATTGTTTTCCCTCTTTTCAGTGTTCTTTCCACTGTAATCTCCCTTCCGTCAACTTCAAAAGTTAGCAAGACGCCTCCCTCAGATTTCCCGTTTCTTAGAAGCGCTGATCCTTTTTGGCCGGGCTGGAGACCGAAAAGCCCAAACTCTATGGCAAGCAGAATAGAAGTTTTTCCGGACCCGATATCTCCTGAAAGTAAAGTCGAGCCTTTAGGGAATTCGACTTCTCCATGTTCGTAACTTCTTATATTATCCAATACCACTTTTTTGATTATCATAAGGTTAGAAAAATGCCGGACTTTTTAAGTATTGATGTATAAAAACCAGCCCAATAGCCAATCACAATTAATGTTATAAATAAAAGCCACATATAAAAAACATGAGCGCGCTGTTAAGAAGAATAATTTTTGACGAGAGCTTCGAATATGAAATAGAAAAAGAAAAGCAAGTTTATTCGGTCAAGATTTCAAAAGTGAAGATGAACCGAGAGACTAATTTGATTGGGGATCTCAGCCTGAATGAAGTCTTTAAAACACAAAGGGAAAAGTACACTCATTTTCTTGCCCAACCACTTGTTCCAGACAAGGACTACAATCCTTGGTACACGGAAACGAAAGTGAAAAAAAACAAAGTCCTCTCGCTAAAGAGAATCGCCATCAAAAAGTTTCCCGATGAATTCGCCGCTGAAATAGCGACCGAGGTATTAAAACAAAAAAGGATGAAAATGAATCTGGAAGATATAAAATATTTTTTCTCAGGTATCCCAAAGCACTACGAAAGTTTTTACCAACAACCTTAATTTTGGAAGAAAAGCCTAATCAATCTCTAGAATCTTCCTTGCATCCTCAAGCAATCGGGAGTTGAAAGAATCCACCGTTTCGCCTTCCTGTTTCTCAGCCGAAAGTATATTCATGAGTTGGGGTATAATTTTGTTGAATTCGGAAGGGTTTTCACCGGAATATTTTTTTATCGCTTCTTCTTCCAAGTTTTCCTTGTTTTTTATTTCTATATTGAGGTCCACTTCACTTGTTTTAAGATCATGCGTGTTTTTGAGAAAGAAGTAAGCTCCATTCTCAAGGCAGAAATTTTCTATTTTTTCCGTCTTTATATCCGAAGTTTTTTGATTATCTATCGTACCTGAAAGCCTGAGAAGAACAAGTTTATCTTTAATATTTTTTTTCCCAAGCTCCGAAACTATATCATCAGTGGCGGACAGGGCATTCCTGACTGTTATATCAAGAACAACGATATCTTTTATTTTTATATCTATTTTCTCAAAAGGATTCCCCAGCTCCGTATCGACAATGTAAAAACTTCCGTTCTCAAGGGTTTCAATTTCGCTGAAATTATTGGGAAAGACAGGTCCCGGATACACAAGATTTCTGTATCTAAAATCCACATGTATATGTCCAAGAGCATAATAACTAGCTTCCGGAAGCTTATCAAACTCGACACACTCAACAGGAAGCACCCCTCTGACTTTGTCCATTGTCGTATGAAGCATAAGTATCTTAAACATACCTGGAGCATCTTCAAGCCTTATCTTTTTTATATCTGGAACTTCAAGACCTGATTTTTTTCCCGGGTAACCATAAATAGCAACCCCGTTCCAGATAGTAGGATAAAGAATTATCTCCTCTTCTTTCACTTCCCCCCTAAAAACGTTCCTGCAAAAACCGGCTTTCTCAAGGACATCAAGAAAAGTCTTTCCGGAAACTGAGTAATCATGAGATCCGGCAATTATGAACACAGGTATTTTTGCATCCCTCAGTTTCTTGAATTCGGCAAAGGTTTCCTTGAGAGTTTCAATGGGAGGATAAGCGGAATCAAACAAATCTCCAGCAACAAGGACAAAGTCCACCTTTCTTGAAATACACGTATCTATGACTTTCTGGAAAGCCAGAAAATTCAGCTCCTGCATAGGCCCTTGCCTCCAACCTCCCAGATGTACATCAGCAAAATGAGCAAAGTTCACCATTTTGTATCAAGTTTTGGAAACCATAGAGGTATTTAAAGATAATTAGATACAAGCATACAAAAAATCATTTTTTGACCTTCTTAACATAATAGACTACCAGAATACAGGAGATTGTTGCCGTTACAACCATTGTATAGATTAAAACATTGAACCCAAACACAGCCACAATTGCCCCTCCTGCGACTGCGGAAATCCCTCCAACGATAGACTTTCCGCCTTCAAAGAGCCCCCATTCTTTTTCCGGATCAAGTTTGCTTGCATTGTCCGAAAATTCTTCATCATAAACCGGATCGGCAAGTGCATTTCCAAGAGCGATAAAAATCTGAGCCGCAAACAAAGTCCACTTATTTGAGATTACAAGATAGAAAGAGATTCCAACAAGCCAGACAAACCAGCCTTCAATCATTATCTTTATTCTCTGTTTGTGTGTTCTTTTCTTCTTTTTATTATGTATAAAAAAAGTAAAAATCCCGTCAAATGCCAAAAAGATTCCCATTGCTATGCCCGCATCAAGAACGTTACCCCCAATACCCTGCACGAAAATGGCATAGACAGGCAATATCACTCCCTCTGAGAAAGTTGATATTACATACGACAGAAGAAGAACATGACCAAGATTAAACCTCTTCATTTTATTGCAAGGAAAAATTGATTTATTAACTTTTTTCAAGCTAAGGTGTTCACAAAACGCAAGTTTTCCCTTCATAAAAACCTTTTAAACCAGCCCATTTTCTTATTTTTATGAAGCCAATACTATTCAAATCAAAACTTTTAGAAATAAAGGAAATAAATCCTGAAACAAAGATCTTAAAATTTTCAATACCGGAAGGGTTTAATTTCACAGCAGGCCAATATGTCATAATAGCATTTTACAAAGAAGGAAAAAGAATCTTAAGATCTTACTCCATTTTTTCTGCCCCAAGTGAAATCAGATTCATAGAGACATACTTCAAGATTATCAAAGGAGGCTATTCATCAAATTATTTATTCAACATGAAGATTGGAGAAGAAATCGAAATGAAGGGACCTCTAGGAATTTTCACAATAAAGGAAAGCACGATCCATAAGGATATCCTCATGATATCAAGTGGAACAGGATTCGCCCCTTTCATGAGCATAGTGAAGGACTTGATAGGAAGGAGATTCAAAAATAGAATGATTCTTATAAGAGGCTTCAGGAAAGAAGAAGATTTATGTTGCGAGGAAGAACTTAAGAAATTGTCCGAAGAGAATAAAAATTTCGAGTATTACAACATCTTAAGCCAACCAGAAAATGGAAATCACAGACTTATAGGTCATGCGCAGGATTTTTTGGAAAAACTGACCCCAAAAGATTTCAAAGGAGATTTTTATATCTGCGGATTGAAAGACATGGTTTTTGAAACAAGAGAGAAGCTGCTATCTTCAGGAATTTCCCCGGAAAGGATCCATTTCGAGAGGTACGATTAAATTTAAGTAGTTCCGAAATTTTTTGATCATATGAAACTCAAAACGCAGAGATTAGTCCTGAGAGAACCAAAAATGTCGGACTGGAAAGATTTAGTTGAAGGGCTCAACGACAGAGATACTTCAAGGTACCTTGCGGCTGTCGCTTTCCCTTACAAGGAAAAAGACGCAAAAGAATGGATAAAACACTGTATCAAAGAATGGAAAGAAAAAGAAAAAACATCTTATCATTTTTTTATTGAACTAAGGTCAGAAAAAAAGATTATCGGAGCTATAGATATTGCAAATTACAGCAAGCAGCATAAAACCTGCGAAACTGGATCTTGGATAAATAAGGAATATTGGAGAAAAGGTTATATTATGGAAGCAAAAATTGCAGTGAATGAATTCGCTTTTAACAGACTGAAGGTCAGGAAAATGGAAACAGGAGTTTACAAGGAAAATACCGCAAGCAATAAGGCTCAAACATCGATTGGTTACAAATATGAAGGTTGCAAGTTAAAACACCACATTGCAAAATCAACGGGCAAAATTCACGACGAGAATTTCTACGGTCTTATGAAAGAAGACTGGAAGAAGAATCTTTCAAAACTGAAAAAACACTTGCAAGAGAAAATAAAAAATCTGGAAGGTAAAAAATGAAACACGTTTATATAATTCATGGATGGGGATTCGATTCAAAAATGCCATGGATTGTATGGCTTGAGGGTGAACTGAAAAAGAGAGGCGTTGAAGTTCATTCTTTTGATATGCCGAATACTGACAATCCAAAAATCGAGGAATGGGTGAAATACTTAGAGAAAAACGCGAAAGATACTGACGCTGAGACCTATTTTGTGGGCCACAGCATAGGCTCTCAGACTATAATGAGATTCCTTGAAAAACTTCACAAGCACACCAAAGTCGCGGGATGCGTTTTCATAGCCCCCTGGCTTGACCTAATTGGACTTGAGTCGGAAGAGTTAGAAATTGCTCATCCATGGCTAGACAACAAAATCAACTTTGAAAGAGTCTTGGATCATACAGGAAATATCACCTGCATATTCTCTACAAATGATAAATATGTTTCAAGAGATGAGTGGGATAAATTCAAAAAAAACCTTAAAGCGAAGGTCATAGTGAAAAAAGACCAGAATCACTTTGAGGTTGCGGTAGAGATTCCTGAGGTACTTGAAGCGATTAAGTAATCATTTGAAAAGATAATTCCAAACTTTTTGAAAAATTTCTTTTTGATTATCAAACTCCAAGAGGCCAAGAGCTTCATCATAACTAACCCATTTAAAATCAGAGTGTTCTTCTGAGAGAACAACTTTTTCTTCATGAGGAATCTTCGCCAGCAGGTAATGATAATCTTTGAAGACTTCCTCCCCGGAATTTTTAGTATAAGAATATTTATAACTTACAGAGAAACCTCTATCAAAATCTAATTTCTCAAGTCCAGTCTCCTCATTAGATTCCCTTTTTGCCGCCGCCAAATAATTCTCTCCTTTTTCGATCTTTCCCTTTGGAAAATCCCAATGCTTCTGCCCGAAAACTTTGTATTTAACCAAGAGGAATCTCTTTGTACTACCACAGAAGATTATTACTGCAACTCCTTTCTCAAATTTCATAATCCCGAAAAGAGATTGACTATTATAAACTTAATTCCCACATTTCCAGCTTCTCAAAAAACAGCTTCTTCTCCCCAACAAGTTTCTTTTTATAACCGGACCATTCAATTCCTGAGGTTAATGAAGATGTTAAGAGAAAAATTTTGCCATCAGGGCTCAAATGCCCACGAGCTTCAGATAAAAATCGATTAATGATCTCAGAGCCTTTTTCACCCCCAGTCGTCACAAGCGATGATTCATCATCCTCACGGGAATCCTTCGGCAAATAAGGCGGATTGAAAATTATCACATCGAATTTTCCATCAACACTTGAAAAAAGGTCTGAATAACAAACGTCCAATCTTTTTTTCCTACATAATTCCACTGCTTCTTTGTTAACATCAACACCACTTAAATTCTCAAAGCCCCATTTCTTTAAAGACTCAATAATATACCCTGAACCTGTACCCATATCAAGAATTTTAGCACCTTTACTTTCCAGTTTAATGCCAAGAACCTCTGCCATTAAGTAAGAATCCTCGGCAGGAGAATATATCATAAAGTTATCCAAAAAGTCCGTTAATAAAATTTACGAGCTCAGCTTTGAAGAGGAACACAAGAGCAAGAATGCCCAAAAGAACAGCAAGAGTAATAATAAGAGTTACAGTCAACGCTTTACTCCTCGCACTAAGGGGTTTATTTGCATTGTCATCATAACCGGATATTTTCTGTACTACCTTCTTGGACTCCCCTTTTTTAGTTTCTGGAGCTCCAGCCAAAACTTTAGTCTCTGTGAATTTCGGGATTATTTTTTCAGTTTTTTCAGGTTTTGAAGCGGAAACCTTCTCAGTTGCATTAGGCAAATTCTTTTCTGCTACCTTCGGCCTTAATTTACTTTCGTTAAGAACCTCCGCCTCAGAAGCCCCTCTTTGAAGATAAAGGTAAGCACGCGCAGCGTCTTCAATTTCTTCTTTCCTGTAACCTGCTTGATAAAAACTCATCATGGCCTGCTTTAAGGTCTGGCCCCTCTCGAGAGCGCTTTTGAGACCGCCAAGAATCTCCTGATTTGTCAGAAGATATTCTTCTTCTTTAACCATAAACTGGTTAAGGATCCGTTATTTAAAAATCTGTCCTTGCTGCAAAACATTTATGCTGAAGCCAAAATTTTCTCAAGACAAGGAAAATTTTTCTCATGCTTTTTTTCAAAGTATGTCGCTTTCCTTAAAGAAGGATGATCTTTTAAAACATTTGATACCTTTGTGATGCCGGGGCCGTTCCAACTTTCCCTATATATCACTTTTACAGTATCATCAGGACCGTTTGATTCCATTATTATTCCATACCAAAACTGTTTTCGGAAACCAAGACAAAGTCCTTGAAGATCTCCGTAAATTTCTCTGACTCCATCAAATATGACATAATCCCCAACTTTATAATCTCCTCCGCCAAAGATCTTCATTGCAAATTTTATAGCAGACGTCCTGAAAGGAGTTCTGTATTTATCCATTATTTACCAGAAGGTGTTAGATTTATAATAATTTATATAGTAAGTGAATCGAACACTTTCAGACTTAATAGCAGGAAAATTTAGAAAAATATTAAGATAAGAATTCCCTAAAAGCAATCAAAGCTATTTCAGCGAAAAACCCCTTGAGAACATTTTTCTGCAAAGAAAAAAGAAATCGCCAATTAGATTTTCAAAACATCACCATTTTTCATCAGATGGGAAGTCTCATGCGGCTTATATCCGAACTCCTGAGAAAGTTCTATAAAAGGTTCTTCCTGTGCCTGGGTGCCGTGGGCGGGGATAACGTGCTCGGGTTTTAAGAGATTTATTATCTCTCTCATATCCTCCCTGCTTCCGTGCCCATGGACATGTACATCAACCTGGAGTTTAACTCCCATTTTTCTAAGCTTGGCATCAAGTCTTTTTCTTGCTTCTATGTTAACTTCAGTTGGGATAACACTTGATGAAAAGATAAGATTGTCCCCTTCCCTGAATTTGAAAACAGAATCTCCCCTTGATATCCTATCAAGTATAGAATTTTGTTCTCCCTGATGACCTGTGCAAACAATAAGATATTTTCCTCGGTCAACCTCAACTTTTTTTAATACTGAATCAACTTGATTTCTGTATTTCATTATTTTCACATTCTCTCTGAAAGGGCATTTTCCGACTTTTATAGCAGACAGGACATATTTCGCAAGGCTTCTTCCCAAAAAGATTATTTCTCTGTTTGTCTTTTGGCCAATCTTTACAATATTATTAAGCCTCTCTATATGGCTTGAAAAAGTCGTAATGAAAAGTGCTTTATCTGCTCCTCTGCCCATTTTCGAGAAAGCATCTTCCAAGAGCCCAAACGCGACCTTTTCGCCGCCTGGTCTTACATCTGTTGAAGAATAAAGTGCGTCAATAACTACCGCTTTGACACCTTTTTCCCCTATTTCTTTTAGCCTTTTATAATTCGGCGGAGCACCCAAAGTGGAATGATTATCAAACTTAAGATCAAGTGCGTAAAAGAAAGCACCTTCATCCGTATGCAGGACGACATAGGAGCAGTCAATTGTGGAGTGGGTCGCATTCACAAACTCGACTTTTACTTTTCCGTTACTTGTCTTTACTTCATGCACAGAATTTGAATTAACCATCCTTAACTTGTTATTTGCAACTATCTTCGAGTCTTCGATAAGAGATTCAAGGACTTTTATGGTAAAAGGAGTAGCAAAAACATCAACATCAGGATATCTGTGAAGAAGAAAGGGCAAACCTCCGACATGGTCAAGATGAGCGTGTGAAATAAAAATCGCCCTCACCTTATCTTTCCACTTCAGTTCGTCAAGTATTCTGTCGTCAGGAACTCCTCCGACCCTTCTAAGACCAGATAAACTGTAACCTATCTTCTCAGTCTCCTGAAGCTCAATTATCCCGGGAAGGAAAAAACCGCAATCAAAGATAAAAACGTCATCATCGACCTTCACGGCAGTCATGTTTTTCCCGACCTCTTCAAACCCCCCAATAGTGCATATTTCCATTTTATTTTCGAACAAACTACAGCATAAACACGAAAAGTCAGTTTAAAATGGTTTCTGAGAAAGGTTGATTAACATTTAGTCTGCGACCCTTACCCCGAAAGAATAACCCTTGTTGTTGTCATCCCTGCCGTCGCCATCGACGTTCAACCCGCTGCCGTTGAAGTTGCCGTTCAAAACAGACACTCTTACAGTCTCTTTATCAACAGAACCAAAACTCCAAAGATAAGGGTTGGAGCTATGCTTTGAAGCGATCTCCGCAATTTTCTCAGCTCCTTCCTCGCCATATCTTGCGACAATGTAAGGGTTTTTCTCAAGCTCTTTTGGCGTCTGGCCCTCAATTTTATAGCCAAAGGGCACAAACCTTACATTTGGATCATTTTCATTTAATCTTTTTACAAGATAATTCTTATCCATAGATAATCTTCCATTGACAACTCTAGGATTATATTCAATTATAACACCATTGTTTATTTCATCATTGGATTTTGGAAGATAAAAGTTTCCTGTGAATTCCCATATCCAGTTTTTTCTAAGGATGTCAAGAACTTCGGATTCATATTCCCCTTTTGGATTCTTCCACGCATCATAGACCAAGGAGGCGATTTCAGGCGAGGTTGGTCTTTTCAGCCATTCTTTGTCAATCTGCTCTGCAACGTCCCCGAAAGTGCCTTTGAACGCGGGATACTGGAAAGTAAGTTTTCCTCCCTCGTGAGGAATTTTGGTTAAATAGGATTTTCCAATTTTTGCTTCCATAGAATTTCTATGGGTAAGAAGTTTATAAATTCTTCACTTCTGTCTTTACATAATAGTAACACTATCCCAACAAAGATATAAACCACTTCTCCTTTGAGGTCTTATGAAGCCATTAATTCCATCACATCGCGAAAAGAAAAGGTATCTTTTGCTAGAAGGGGAAAATCTGAAAAAAAATGTTCCGGAATCAATAAAAGAATTCACAGGCATCTTGGGTTTAAGCGAGGCTTCCCCGGTGTGGATAAAAGATAATATCCTCTCTGTTAACAGAAGATCGCTTGACAAAGTGAAAGCATCGTTCGCTGTTTTCAAAGAAAAAATCGATGTGAAAAAAGTTTCCGGGACTCTAAAAAGCTTAATGTAGAAATCTTATAATTTTATTCTTTTGCACAATAAGAAAAACCCCGAACAGATTATTTACTCCGGGCTTTACAGAAAATCAACATGACCGCACCGCAAAGAGCCGTGAAAATCGCGAAGTCTATGAAAACCTGAAGAACAGACACAATTGCAATCTTGGAAATTAGAAAATAATCGAGAACTAAGGTCCCAACCGCGAACAGGAAAAACAGGAAGTCAAACCCATTCCTGTTCTTTCTGAGTTTTACATTCATAAAAGTAGTGAATATTCCAACAACAATGAAAACTATAAGGAAATCAATAAGGACTTTCCCCGTATGATTTACGTTGATTTTTGAAATAAAAAAATAATGAAGTATCAAAACCGCGACCACGGTCATGAAATAGACGAATTCAGCCGACGTCCTCTCCTTTTCACGGGAAACCCTACTACCCTTCAAAGAAGACTTCCTTCGGGACTGCACGATTCTCTTTTTCACCATCTTTTTTTATGACCGGGAAAGACTAGCTTACTTTATCTGTTTCATCTCTCTCCAAGCAAGTTCAAACATTTGCTCAAGAGCCTGCGAGAAAAATTCGGTATTTATCCACACACCGACATCATAATTAGGATGGAACTTTTCATCATCAAGGAGCATAAACATAAGTTGATTTGAGTCTATGATCGTAAACCTTGCCTTGAAGTTTTCCAAGCTTCTCACTTCTGCAACTTTCTTAAGTTCTCTTGCCACATTAAGATTGTTTTTATCAATAGGCGCGGCAATTCTTATTCTTACTCCTCTCTTCTTCGCCTTCTCGAAGCTTGGCATAAGAGCCTCCAGTTTCCTGTTAAGGCCTTCATGAGTAGTTATCATCGTTATAGTTCTCTCGGCATCTCTAATCATCATATCGAGATGATTGTAAAGATTCTGCCTTCCTTTGATGCTTCCCGAAAGATCGGATGGCTCTACAAACTTTATGCCCTTGGTGAAAAGACCTGTAAGCTCATCAAGGACTTCATCCCCCTTAAGGGTCTCAAGCCTTCTTGTTTTCTCTTTTGCATCAATCATGAGGTTTTTCTTAACTCTCTCAACAACCTCCTCAGGCTTTAAAGCAACAAATTTTATTGGCTTCCCAACTTTCATAAGGATAAAACCCTTTTTTTCCAAAGACTCGAGAATATCATAAGTTCTTGACCGTGGGACATCCGAAATTGTTGAAAGTTCACCGGCAGTTGAAGTTCCCCTCGACAAAAGAGCAGTCCAAACCTTAACTTCGTATAAATTCAGGTCAAAAATCTTTCTTAGCCTGCTTAAAAATTCATCTTTAACTATCATTTTTCTTAGCTCTTTTAAGAACTTTTAGTTTTTAAAGATTGCTATCCTAAAGAAGTAATGCTACTTAGTTACTCCCTTTCAGTCTAACAACTTTGATTTTTCCTGAGATATCTTTAATGTTAAATCTCTCGGTTTCACCGCCGGAAGAACTCTCTTTCTCCAGGATGTGCACAGCACCTGAATTCGTCCTTTCACTTATCAGGCCTTTCCCAACGTTGATAATATCATGAAAAGACTTTGGGATTATGATTTCAAGATTTATTACATCTTTTTTATTCAAACCTAGCTTCTTCCTGAAAGCCTGAACATTTCTGGAGATTTCCCTTGCATATCCTTCCGCTTCAAGTTCTGGTGTGACATTAAAATTAAGATTGGTATTTATCTCTTCCTCGCTTCCTGGCAAAACCTCCAGTTCTTTAACATTCAGTTCCCGTTTTATTATTCTCTGCATATCCTCTTCACCTTGCAAAAACGGTTTGTAATATGAAATCGAGGCAAGGGCCAAGGGCCACTTTAAGGGAACGTTGTTCTGATCTCTCTGCCTAAGGCCTTTTGAGACAACTTCCCTTACTAATTTCATCTTCTCTTCCAGATTAGAGTCAATTTTTTTATCGTTGTAATCCGGCCAATCCTGAAGGTGCACTGAAGATTTTTTTCCATTGAGAGTCTGATAAATTTTCTCGGCTACAAAAGGGATCACCGGGGCAATGACTTTGGAAGACACTTCAAGAACGTGCCTTAAAGTCTTCCCTACCTTCTTGTCCCCGTCGTTGAATCTGTCCCTTGAATTTCTAACATACCATGTCGATAGATCGTCAACAAAATTAGTTATTTCAGTGCAGGACTTCAGAGTATTGTAGCTCTCAAGATTCTCTTTCACGTTCTTCACAAGTGAATTGAGCCGCGAGATTATCCACCTGTCCATGAACTCCGGAGATTCAATATATTTTGTATCCGTTTTTTTTGCGTTCATAGAATAAAAGTTATTTACATTATACAAAAGGAGCATTATTTTCTTGTAGACTTCCTCTAAACCTCTCTCGGAAAAGTTAAAATTATCAGCACTCATGACTGAAGACTGCAAGAGATAAAACCTGAGCGCATCAGAGCCGTACTTTCTTATAACAATATCCGGATCAGGATAATTCTTTTTTGATTTGGACATTTTCTGGCCATCTTCAGCAAGAATAGTCCCAGTTGTGAGGACATTTTCAAACGGGATCTTGTCAAAGAGGATTGCAGAAAGAACAATCATATAGTAAAACCAAGCCCTTGTCTGTCCTATATACTCCACGACAAATTGTGCAGGAAAATTGTTCTCAAAAAACTCCTTATTTTCAAAAGGATAATGAAACTGCGCAAAGGTCATACCCCCCGATTCAAACCAACAGTCAAGAACTTCAGGTATCCTCATATACTCTTCACCGTTTATTTCAAGCTTGACCCTATCAAGATAATCCTTGTGGAGATCGACTTCTCCTTTTGGAAGATTCTTTGCATATTTTTTTAACTCTTCTATCGATCCTATGACTTTTACCTTCCCGTATTCGCTTTTCCATATCGGAATCGCACTTGCCCAATATCTGTTTCGAGTTATATTCCAGTCAGGAGCAAGTTCAATATTATTTTTCATTCTGCCTTCTTTAAGAAAATGAGGGATCCAGTTTATCTCAAGGTTAAGCTCCTGCAGCCTACTTCTTATTTTTTCTATGTTCACAAACCATGCGGGCAGAGCGCGATACATAAGCTTAGTCTCGCACCTATAGCAGAATGGATATTCATGCTCAATTTTTTTGGAGAGGATTGCTCTCCCTGATTTTTTAAGATCAATCACGATCTTCTCATTTATGTCATGTACATACTCGCCGACGTAATCTGCAACTTCCTTAGTGAAATGACCGTTTTCATCCACAGGCTGGACCATGGGAATTTTATATCTTCTGCAAACCAAATTATCATCCTCTCCAAAAGCAGGAGCAGTGTGAACAATCCCGGTCCCATCTTCTTCGGTCACAAAATCCCCCAGGATTATTTTAAAGGCATTCTGAGTATCTTTGAAGTAAGGATACAATGGTTCATAGGATTTTCCCTCAAGTTCTTTCCCCTTGATAATTTGCTTTATAATATAATCTTTTTCAGATTTGTAAAAATTTTTCACAAGATCTTTAGCAAGGAGATAAGTATTCCCATCAGTTTTGTCTTCCACGAAAGCATAATCAAGGTTCGGATTGACAGTAAGCGCAAGATTTGAAGGCAAAGTCCAGGGGGTTGTGGTCCATGAAAGTGCATAAGTATCTTTTTCATCAACAATCTTGAATTTCACGACAACAGAGACGTCCTTCACAAGCTTGTAAGAGTTATCCATCGCAATCTCTGACTTCGCTAGCGGAGTCGAACAATGCGGGCAGTACATAAGGATTTTTTCTCCCTCATACATATAACCTTTTTCATAAAGCTCCTTAAAAGCCCACCAGATAGACTCTATATATTTGGTATCCATTGTCCTATACCCATTTTCAAAGTCAACCCATCTTCCAATTCTGTTTATGGTTTTTTCCCATTCTTTTGCATAAGTCAGGACTTTCCCTCTGCAGAAATCGTTGAACTTCTTCACCCCCATCTTTTCAATTTCGTCCTTTGACTTTAAACCAAGCTCTTTCTCGGCCACATTCTCCACAGGAAGACCATGGCAGTCCCATCCCCAATTTCTGTTCACAAGTCTGCCGTTCATCGTGAAAAATCTTGGAAAGACAT
This sequence comes from Nanobdellota archaeon, assembly GCA_021799535.1. Classification (GTDB taxonomy): domain Archaea; phylum Nanobdellota; class Nanobdellia; order Pacearchaeales; family GW2011-AR1; genus GW2011-AR1. The sequence continues at coordinate 53,107 of JAJZAH010000002.1, read as the reverse complement.
CTTTCAGGATTGAGGCCAGTAAATGTCCGTAGTGAGGTAGACCTGTCGCAAAAGGTGGCCCGTCATAAAAGATATAAGGCTTTCCTTTTTTTGTCTTTTCAATCGATTTTTCAAAAGTTTTATCTTTCTCCCAGAACTCGAGAATCTCCCTTTCTTCCTTGTCTACTTCGGCCATTAAAACTTCAAGCACGGTTAATTTATAAGATTTTTGTGAGAAAACCAACAGAAAGATAGCGCATTAAATTTTATACTTTGCAGATACTGCTTTGAATTGTGAAAATCTGTGCGATTTGGAAGAAGTGAAGGGGGCGTGACAAGAGAAGGCAATGCATATGACAGATACGGCAAGCTTATTCCAAAACCAAAAGTTCTTTACGGTCTCTTTTGGCACAGATAATTCTTTCCCGCAAGTTATATTAAAGATACAACTCTTTGTATCTGGTCATGGTAAAAGAGGGAAATAGATTTGTGAGGCCCGGAGTTATTGAAGGGTTTGCGGGGCCTATGATGTCCGGAAAGACCGGAAGACTTCTTAAAAGAGTCGACCCGCTCAGATGGATGAAAGGAAAATACCTTTACACAGGATTCAGGCCGAAAATGGACAGAAGGGATTTCAATTGTCGCTCATCTGAAGATTTCATAAACTGGAATTATATAGAAAATCCCGAGGAAATCTTAGCAATTTCAGGAAGCTATGATCTTGTTGCAATAGATGAGATACAGTTTTTCAAAAAGAATATCGTGAATGTAGTTCTGAAATTGCAAAAAGAGGGTAAAAATGTTATATTTGCAGGGCTTGACTTGGACTTCAAGAGAGACTCTTTCGGAGCAATGCCTGAGCTGATAACTATGGCAAATGAATTCGAAAAGCTTCACTCAATATGCACTGAATGCGGGGAGCCTGCCTATTACACCCAAAGACTAATCAGAGGAAAACCTGCCCCATATGATTCGGACATAGTCTCGATAGAAGGAGAATCAGAATATGAAGCAAGATGCTTACGACACCATATAGTTCCTGGGAAAAACTAAAATGTTAAACTGGCTGCTGATTGCACTCCTGATAACCTTTGTATTTATGCTCTCAATACTTTTCCCCTTTCCTCTTTTGGGCGCTCCGTTTGATTTCTCAAGAGAAGAAGCAATAAAAAATATTGTCAGACTCACAAATCCAAAAGGAAAGGACAGGATAGCCGAACTCGGATCAGGAGACGGAAGAGTCTGCATAGCTATCGCCAGAGAAAATCCCATGGTTAAAGTTTATGGTTTCGAGATAAATCCAATTTTGGTGATCCTGTCAAGGATAAAGATAAAAAAAGCGGGGCTTGAAGATAGGATAGAAATAAAATGGAAAAACTTTTGGACCGTTGACCTTGGAAGGTTCAATAAAATAGTCTTTTTCCAATTTGATAATGTCATGAAGAGGATAGAAAAAAAACTAGAATCTGAGCTTAAAAAAGGATCTGTAGTCGTTTCACATCACTGGAAACTGCCAAACTGGAGGATCTCAGGAGAATTGGGGGAAGAACACATATCCTATGGGAAAGTATATCTTTATAAAAGATGATTTTATTTTTTCGGACCAAAGCCGTTAATCACATCTTCTTCCACAAAGTGAAGCTTACCCGGAATTATAATGCAATAAGGTTTCGAAACTCCACTGAATTCATGCAGCTCTTCCAAAGTCCTGTAAGTTATTTTTGAATTCCTTGTTCCAAGAGCCTGGCACACGACCAGCTTGTCCAGTTTTATTCCATGTTTAATGGCAGAGAGCTCAAGTTGTTTGAGAGCCCTTTGGAAGTCAAGCCCTATATCAATAAGCATAAGTGAGTGTGCGCCCATCTTCAAGTTATCTTTCACAGTATCCATGAAGCTGTCCGGCTCAAAGTTTTTTTGCCAGGCGGGCATAGAGGCAGTTTTTCCGAACTTATATATCTGAAGACCGGTCTCTGCAACCGCATCGAAGATCGAAGCGGCATAGATAATTCTGTATTTTACGCCTGAAGCCCTGCACTCATTGACAAGAGTTATGTGAGTTGTGGCACTGAGAGGCGAACCATAAACCAAAAGAGCGACATTCAGCTTTTTGGCTTCATCAACAATAGAAAGATCCTCAACCTTTTCCCTATCAGCAGGAACAACTTTTTTTCCAATTACTTCCTCAACCTGATGAGCTGTAAAGGGGAAATCAACAGTGTAATTCTCAAAATAGACTTTCTTACAAGCAGATACAGCAAGGAGCCCTTCTTTTGAAATTCCGTGTTCATTTAAGCCCAGACCTATAAGATAGAACATGAATTTAATTAAAGGAAACTGTTTATTAAACTATTCCTTTTCTTCCTGAGGCTCTTCAATTTTTATGGTTCTTCTATTCTTATCACTGCATCTGCAATTCTGTTTCTTGTAGAAGTGATGGGATTGCAGGATATTCATGTTCTCTGCGAACTCATTTGCTCAAGCCCAATGAAATCTTTGAGCCTTGCAGCCCTAAACTCATCAAAGAAAAGCGTGAACTCTTTCAAGGTCAAATCTCATCATCTTATAGCTCATAAAGGTATACAAATCTTCATCACACCAGGATTCAGAATATTTATTAATGCAAAAATAATGTTATTATCATGTCAGATCCGGTTTCACTTTATCTTCTTGAGTCTTTCCTTACATTTGCCGTTATTGTCATACTCATTTTCATAATAAAAATAAAAAACCATGCAAGAAACATCTCGGTGCTTGAGGGAGTTTCTTTTATAACCATACTTGCGGGAATCATCTACGGAAATACCTCAGCCTTTGGTTATGCGTTAATCTGCGCTGGGATGATATTTATCACCGCAGATTTGCTCTTGAGAGAGATAAAACCCTCAGGCAAAAAAAGATAATCTCTCACTTTTTGCGCCTCTTCTTTTGGACTTTCACGGCCTTTTTCACGATAAGACTTCTGCTTGAGACTATTGCAATGAAAAAAGAAATAAAAAGCACCCAATCAGATCCTGCAATAAGTCCTATAATCCCCCCGGCAAGCCCGGCGTAAGTCAGTGTGGCAAACCAGAATTGCCCGGATTTTTGTTCGTCTAATGTGACCTTCCTTAAGAGGTCCCCCAGCGGAAATCCCAAGACCAATACACAAACACCGATCAAAAGCTTCACGATTTCCTGCATAAAAGAGCTATGAATCTCGGGAATTTAAATATGTTTATCATGAATAGATTCCGAAAAGCTAATTAATCTGCAAAAATTTAGCCTATTATGATTAACAAACAAATTCGCGAAGCTCTTAAATTAATCAGCAAAGAATTAAAGAATAAAAAAATTAGATGGGTTCTCATCGGAAGCACAAGCCTTGCGCTGCAAGGAGTAAAAGTAAAACCGAAAGATATTGATATCCTTACAGATAAAGAGGGGGCTATTAAAATGAATGAAATATTAAAGAAATATGAAACTCAACCTGTCAAATTCGGACGTTCTGAAATGTTTGAATCATATTGGGGGAAATTTATGGTAAAGGGAATAAGAATTGAAGTAATGGGTAATCTAAAAGAAAAGATAAATGGCAAATGGAGTCAACTCTTAAACAGACTCAAATCGCATGAAATCATAAAATTAGAAAGTTTAAGAATTCCCGTTTCACCATTAAAAGAGCAACTAATGGGTTATGAAAACCTCAGAAGAAAAAAAGATCTTTCGAAGATAAAAGAAATAAAACAAGCTTTAGGATGAAAATCTTTATAATTCCGGCAGCATTCCGAAAGCCATGATACAAAAATTCTTAATCGTAGGTTCAAAGTCAGATCCTGCCTCAAGAAATATAATAATGAACCTTATGGATATAGGCAAGTTTGATTTTTATATTATAGAAGGCGAAATGTTAAAGACCGAAAATCTGGACCCTGAAAAGATAAAACAGTTTGACATGATAATTTTCACTTCAAAGCATAAGTCAGAAAAACACGAAAAAACGCTTTCGATTCATGCACCCGGGAATTTCAGAGAAATATGGGGTGGAGGAAAAGAAAAAATGCTGGGACCTGCGTCCGCACTTTTTGAAAAGCACCTTTTTGAGGCATTGGTCAAAGAGAAAGAAGATTCAGATTTAACAAGGTATTCTGTCACAATGGAAGCAACACATCATGGCCCATTAATTGAGAGGCCTTCCGTTTTTATTGAAATCGGGGGAACCGAAGATGAATGGAGAGATAAAGGGGCGTCCTTTGTTGCCGCAAAAGCGATAAGGAATGCTTTAAAAACTTGGAAAGAAAACCCTTATAGGGAAATTGCCGTCGGAATAGGCGGCCCGCATTACTGCCCAGGATTCAACAAGATTCAGCTAAAATCAAACGTTGCAATCTCGCATATAATCCCAAAATACGTATCACCGATAACTGAAGAAATGATACTTGAAGCCATAAACAAGACCGTTGAAGAAGTTGACTTTGTATTAATCGACTGGAAAGGCGTTGGAAAAGCTGAAGAGCGCGACAAGATAATAGAAATCCTGGAGAAGAACTATATCCACTGGAAGAAAATCAGCGACATAAACAAGAGTTAATTTTTTCTCAATTTGTCCAAACCAAAGATTATTAGAGAAGATAAGATATACGCGGCCAGAACCGGTACCACAAATTTCAAGAGAATCACCCCCGCAAACGAAGATGAATATTCATTGTTTGTGCATACCTGGGCGCATGAGAAAGGGACAGACCTTGCAGGAAGGTAATATCCTCCCCCGCCAGGAATGAGACGCGAGTCCGTGACATTCTGACTGACAGGGCACAACCTTTGGACCGATGGACACATAATTGAGAAAGAAGTGAAAGAAAAATAAATCAAAAATAAGACTACTGCAATTACTACTTTTACCCATGTAACCTTAAAAGCATTTTCATTCTCAGCCATTTTATTTTCTTTTTGGAGAATTTCTCATTGGGCGATTCCTCGGCGGATTATTCACAGGTGCGATATAACTCTCGCCTTTTATTCCCTTTCCCCATGCAGCGAATCCAACAGCAACCATATAGAGTATCCATCCTACTTGAGGGAGTGCAAGCGAAAGACTGAACCACCCGGGGTATTTCCGCTTTTCAAAAACTCTCCATACTGAGATTATGAAGAGTACAAAAATGGCAAGCCAGCCTGCAAAAGGAATAAGGATCAAAAATACCCAGGCCCAATGAAACCCCCCCATCTCAAGAATCATAGAGATATTCGCAAAAGGTATCCATGCAAGCCAGTGATTTTTATACCTCTGCTTTTCTCCAATCTTTGACCATGCAATCGCGTGATATACATAAACTGCAACAAAAAACAAAAGTGCGAGGAGCAAAGCTCCAACAGTGAGTATGCCAAACATATTCCCAAATAGGAAATCACGTGGAGAGTTTATCCAATTGTACATCCTTTAACAATCAACAAAAAATAGTTTATTAATGTTTTCAAAAAAAAGCTATAAACAAATTATGCCCCGCTATAAGTCAAATTTCAAATATCGTCGGGCTTCTTGCCACATTTATGACTTGGGTATTCTTTATCCTTTCTATGAGTCCTCCGCCCTCATGGATATGCCCGCAGATCAAAAAGTTAGGGGAAAACTTCTCAATCGCCTTTGCGATGCCATATGAACCGGGAAAACCCATAAGCTCTATCGCGCTTCCTTCAGGAGGACAATGCGTTATCATAACTTTTTTCCTGAGTTTTTTGATCCCCTCATGAGCGCTCTTCAGCTCGTTAAAAACCTTTTGCGAATTCTCTTCGAATCCCCAGTCAACTGTTCCAGATCCAAAAAATCCAACATCCCCAAAAGCAAAATTTTTTTTATGAATGCTTTTAAGATTGGGGTACATCTCTTCCCAAATCCTCACAGTCTCCTCAGTTTCGTGATTGCTCGGGATTATGAGTGCAGGTTTCTTTGTAAGCGGTCCGACAAGCCCTTTTTTCACCTGTTCAAACCAAGTTTGATCCCCGGCCAGAATAACAAGATCCACATTTTCTTTTTCAATCATCTTTTCAACCCGTTTAACAAGACCCAAGTCACCGTGTATATCCGAGACAGCAAGCACTTTCATAAAAATAGATGCATAGTCAGATTAATAAAATTTATGAACTTTACCCATAACTAAGAGTATAAGAATAAAGATGGCTAAAAAGCTTATCATAACATCCAGACAATTTCTTGATAAATAAACCAACAGAGTTCGACTCTGAGCAACTAACAACAAACAAGGAGGCTATTTCACGATTTTTTCAAGTTCCGCAAGTCTTTTTTCGGCGCCAACTGAGGTATTGAAGAGCTTTATGAATATTTTCGAAAGCCACTCTGTCCATTCCTTGTCTTTTATGGTGTAAAAAATAAAAATCTTCCTGTCGAGTTCTTTTATCTTGCCGGTAGGCTCGCGTATCTCCTTTAATCTTATTGAGCTATTATCAACAACAAATGCTCTTATGGGATGCTCCCGGTGCCTTATCTCAATGAGTTCATTTCCATATTTATAATTCAACGATAACACTTTTTTGATATTTTCAATTCCCGAAAGATCAACCCGGCAAAGAACCTTGACCCTCACACCTCTTTTAACCAGTTCTTCGAGGGTATTGAACAAATCAATATCTCCTTTCTTTAAATTTATCCATGATAGATTCCCAGAAAATAACTTGAGCTCTTTTTTAGTAGAATTCAATATCTGAATTAACTCTTTCAAGTTTGTGCCTTTTTCAGAAATTTCATCCTCGACAATTGCAACTTTGTTTTTTTCAGGCACATGCTGGAATATGTCAAAGGCAGAGAACTCCTCTTTTCTTTTTTGCCTTAAGATTTCATTTTCAAGCTCTTCCTGGAGTTTAGTCGAGCTTGCTCTTTCAGGATTGAGTATGTATGCTACCTTAAGGGCCCCGCGTGTCCCTCCCCTGAACGTCTTAGTCATTATGTTCCCATACTCTTCCTCCATCTCTTTTAAATATCTGTCAACAGTCCTCCAGTTCTTTTGGATATATTCAGAGATTTCATTTATACTTCTTGGTTCAACGGAAACGAACTTCTCTATTTTTTGCATGGTCTGGCCATCAAGCATAAAGTCTCTTTGTTAATGCCTATTTTTAAGCATTTCTCCTATAATGCGCATAGTTGTATCTTTTGTACAGAAATTGTCAAGAATTATGCAAGTCTTAATTTATTATGGAAATAGGGATAGATTACCCTAAGATTGCCCAAGCCATTGAATTCTATGATTCAAAAGGATTCAGATACATTGAAGTCCCTTGGATAGTTTCGGAGGAGTCTGACAGTGCGACAGCACCAAAAGAGGTCAGGAGATTCAGGTGCTTTCTTGATAATAATTATACCGGAAACCATATCGCTTCGGGGGAACAGGGATTTCTGGAATTGATTCTTGAGGGAAGATTGAGCAATGGAAAGTACTGCTGCGCGACCCCATGTTATAGAGATGAAAAAGTGGTTGATGAAATCCATAAAAGATCATTCTTCAAAGTAGAGCTGATAGATTACCTCGGAAAAGCGGAAAAATTCGAAAGTTACAACAAGGAGAAACAGCTAATTGAAACATCAAATGAATTCTTTTCAAAATATCTTCAAACAGAGATTATCGGAACGCTTTCGGGCAGGGATATAATCTCAAAGAATGAAAAAATAGAACTTGGAAGCTATGGGCACAGGTCTTACAAAACTTATCATTGGATTTACGGGACGGGAATCGCTGAACCCCGGCTGAGCTATGTGCTGAGCTTAAAACAAAAAGGTTACCACAAAAAAGACATCCCCCATGAAGAGTTTGGAAGCGCTGAAAAGATCTACGAAGAGCTTTTGGAATTCAAAGACTCGCTGAATCAGGGGATAAAAATAATGAGCCTCTTGGAGCTTTCAGATATAATAGGGGCGATAGAAGGATACACTGAAAAGAATTTCCCGGAAATGAGTCTTGATGACCTTTTGGAAATGAAGGAAGCAACAAGAAGGTCATTTGGGAGCGGAAAAAGAAGATGAAAAGGTTATACCTTATTCCTGTAAGAGATGCCTGCCCCGCGAACTGCACATTCTGCTATATGAAAGAAAAAGAAATTGATTATAAGAAGCCGCAATTTATCGACGTTTCAAAGCTTGAAAAAGCGATTTCGGGAATCGACGATTTCGAGGAAGTTGAAATTACTGGAGGTGGAGACCCATTGCTCCATAAGGATATACAAGAAATAATAAATTTATTTCGTGGTAAATATGTGAAGCTTTACACTGAGGGGTTCCTTTTAAAAGAAATCTCAGGGATAGACGAGCTTAACCTCTCAAGGGTGCATTGGAATTCAAGCATAAACAACTTCTTTTACAGGAGCAAACTCCAAAATGAGCTTGATGAAACCTTAAATTTTTACAGACCAAAAGTCGGAAAGATAAGAATGCAAACAATACTCATAAAAGGTGCAATAGATAGTATAGAAAAAATAAAGGAATTTGTAACAATTTACGAAAATAAAGTAGACATTTTCATGTTCAGGGAACTATTCCCAGCTTGCTCATTAGAGAAAGATAAATTTGTGGGATATTTCGATTTTTCACATCCAAAAGTCATGTTTGACAGAACGCTCGACAGCTATTCCCGCGATCTTTATTTTATTGAAAGCGACTCTGTGGTGCATAATGACTTCCAATATTAATGACAAATTTTGTCGTGTAAAAACTATGAATAATACAAGTCTTTTATCTCTTATGAAAGAAAGAGAACTTGAGAATGAACTCACGGACGATCTTAATGAATTGGCAAACAAAATAAGAGTTTACTCAAGAAGTCAGAAAGAATTTCCCAAAAGTAATGGCGACTCATCATGCGACTATTCTGAATTTTTATGCGACGATATGCTTTACTCGCCGTTCGGAGAATACAAATGCATGCTTCAGAATTTTCAGTATGGGGAATATAACCAAAACACAGACTATCATCCATGCAAAGAAGAGGATCATCTTACCTGTCCGTTTTATATAAAAACCAATTCAAAGGGGGTTAACCAAAATGAGAGAGAAAAACTCTAATAGAGCTTTCATTACAGTCTTAGGTGATGATATGGGCGGGGCATTGATTGAATGCAGCAACTGCCACCAGGATCTGCACAAGTATACTAACAATTACATACAGGAATATTCAATCCCATGGTTAGAGAAAATGATAAACAACCATAAGCATGGAAAAAGTCTGACTGACAAAATTCAAGAGCCTCCGCCTATGCAATGTCCCAACTGCAGTTACCTTCTTGAATGGGGAAGCATAGATTCTTATCCCTTTGGCGGGAGCGACTTTTAGGCTTTTACGTTCAGCCATTTTTCTGACGAAGAATTTTCGTGCAACGCCTGAGAAATCTGTCACTTAATGTTTAACACGACGGTCACAAAATATTTATAAGGAAGGGGTTGTCATAAAATATATATTAAACTATACATGTCCAAGATGGAAGACAACTTCGACATCTTTTTCAGAAGGAAGCCGGCATTGATGCTCGTTTCTCTGAAGAAGAACACTAGGATGAGGTATGGTAGTGTTTTGGCTAAAGAAGTGGACTGCACTTATAGCCATGCGGTAAAGATACTGCAGACACTGGAACTCCTGAGGCTTGTTGAGTTTGACAAGAAAGGTAGGATCAAACTCATAAAGCTTACACCCAAAGGGAGACAGGTTGCAGACGCGATTGAGAATATACAGGTTCTTATCAAATAAGCTGGATAGAGGTGATCACTATCCGAACCCTGAATGAGAGAAAGAAAGAATTAAAAGGCAGTAGAGAAGTTGATTTCGGTCTCTCCTTAAGTCAATCTTTGCTAGATCGCATTTAAAAGTTCTATTAGTATTATCCCAACCCAGAGAACTGAATGGCTTAAAAAGCTCAGCTTGTTTTTCTTCCGATTCTTTCTGAGAAACTGCACTTCCCACATTTCAGGAAAATAAGATTATCTTCATCAGAATATTTTACACCCATGTCAATTACCTGAGCTTTGCTGTATCCGCATCTTTTACATGTATGATCGTAAGTCGCACAAACATTCTCATCGCTTCCGATCCCGTGCCCTTTCTGTATTTTTTTTGGAGTATTTTCAGTCGAGATTAAATCACCCTTAATCTTTTGCAAAAGCCCACATTTCGGACACACTACAAAATTCTCATCAGAATGCTGAGGGGGGAGTATGTTTTTGCACTTACTGCAAAAACTTAAGGCCATAATTACAAAAGTTAACTTGTGTATAAAAGCCTTTTGGAAATAAATGGCCCCGAGGGGATTTGAACCCCCGACACCTGGATTAAGAGTCCAGTGCTCTGACCAGACTGAGCTACGGAGCCACTTTGCTGCATTGCTCAGGACGGGCCGACAGATTTTTCAGATTTCCATTTGACCAGACTGAGCTACGGAGCTGATATGTTTTTTCAACCACAATTTAATTTAAAAACTCTTTGCTGTCCTTCTTTATATGCTTCAGGCTGTTATCTTTGACTATGACGGAACGATGGCCCCAACAATGGAAAGGCAGCACAGATGGTTCGAAAAATATTGGTACCATCCCGTGAATAGAGATAGGGTGAAAGGGAAAGATTTCCCATACAAAGACTTCAAGTCATTCATGAAGATGTATCAGGAGAAAATGGCCCCGGCTGAAAACGTACAGGACATTTATGACTTCCTGAATTTAGATTGCAACATGAATGATTTTAACCACCCTGTATGGCCCGCTTACAAAGCTTTCTCAACGGAGAACCCAGCCATATTATATCCAGGCATGAAGGAAGCCATAAAGGAGATCTGGGAAAGCGGACAACTCACGCGAAACTACTCAAGAAACAGAAGGCTGAGATTGGGAGTAAATACAAGCAACAGTTGGAAGATAGTTTTCGGCGATCTTGAGAAGAATGGGGTGAGTAAATACTTTGATTCATACGTTTCAAAAGAAATCCTGGCTCAATACCACGGAAATGGGAACGCTGGCTCAATAAAAAAACCTTCAAAAATTTCATTAGCTTTGGCTATGGAATTACTTGACAGCGAAGGGGAATACACTATCCACATTGGTGACACATTAAACGATTTGGCTTCTTCAAATAAAGTTATGAGATTAAACCCCGCACATCTCGAGACTTTGATAAATATCGGAGTAACATGGGGGTACTCAGGAGAGGGGGAAGGGAAAGAAAAGGCGCGTTCCGTCCTGGAAAGGGGGGTTGAACTTTCGGGAGACAGAAGAGCATATTTCAATTACGTAGTCGACTCGCCTAACCAGCTTGTCGAAATAGTTAAAAAACACCTAAAAGAATAACAATTCTATTTACCTATACTCTCTTTTGGTATAACTACATTTTGTACATTTAAAGAATTTTGTTGGAGACTCATCACTTGACCTTGTCTGAACCATCCAGAAATACGCTTTGTCATGACCGCATTTTGGACAGACTTCAGACACTATGGGCTCGGTCTTAAAGTCCTTCTTCAAAACAGCGACTTCGGGATGCTCTTCTATCTTCTCTTTTGTTGAAAGTTTTACCATACCTTTTTTTGTATAACCGCACCTAGGGCACGCGCTGTTCTTAACTTTAGACATAAGGACAGAACCACATTTTGGACAAAATTCCATAGGCTTTTAGATGGATAAATCATTTATATAGTTTATGATTTCGAATGCACATTTCCGGAAGCAAAGGAAAATGTATGAAAAGGATTTCATACGATGCTGTTAGGTGCTGCCAGATAGGAATTTAAATACTTTTTGCATAAGAAACCTATAAAAGGAGGTGAAAAAATGGGAGAAATGAAAAATCTTCTTGATGAAGCAAACGCTTCCTTGGGCCGATTCTCAAAGGCATGGCCTGACCAGATGAAAGGGTTCGGCAGTTTTATGCAGGCAGTAGAGTCTCCTGGAGCACTTGACTCAAAACAAAAAGAGCTAATCGCTGTAGCTTTGTCTACCTCTGCTCATTGCCACTGGTGCATTGCTTACCACGTAAACGGAGCCCTTGAAAAAGGTGCAACAGAAAAAGAAGTAATGGAAGCTGCATGGGTCGCTGCCCTCATGGGCGGGGGACCTGCAGTTATGTATATGCAGCTCGTTGAAAAAGCAATAAATGAATTCAAAAAAACCAAAAAGTAAATCGCTTTTTGATTTAAAAGTTTATTTTTATTAACAAAGACAGCTGGAGATAAAATTTCATCCAAGGCTCTTAAGGGCCTGAAGACCGTTTTATTCGCTCCTTATAACAACCCTTGCGTCAGCAGCAAAACCTTTTTTCTCCGTTAAGATAAAAGGGTTTATATCCAGCTCTTCGACTTCCTTATATTTCTCCGGAAGTTTTGATATCTCAACAAGAGATTTTTTAAGATTATTAAAATTTACTTTCATCCCTCTGAAGCCATAGAATATTTTCGAAGACTTCAGCGAGTCTATCATCTCCTGCGCATCATCTAAGCTTATAGGGCATCTCCTTGTTGAAGTGTCTTTGAGAACCTCTGCAAAAACCCCTCCAAGCCCAAAGACGATCATTGGCCCAAAAATTGGATCCCTCTTTATTCCAATTATTGTTTCTACCCCCTTGACAAACTCCTGGATGTAAATTCCTTCAAAATTCATCTTGTTAAATTTGGATACATTCACAAGCTCATCAAACGATTTGCCGAGCAGTTCTTGGTTCATTACAATTTTCACACCCCCTACATCCGTCTTATGCACGGCATCCTTTGAAAGAATCTTAAGGACAAGAGGTGCTTTTACATTTATCTCAGAAACATTCTTCACAACCTGTGATTGCGGAACAGAAACAAATTTTTTTATTAGCTCTGCAGACTCTGCAGCATTCATCACCATCTTTCCCATGCATGAAAAAAACACCGCGCACTTAAATAAGTTTTGTGCAAGAGAATCCACAAGCAATATAAACTTCTTATCCAAATAGAGTGGGTGGAAAAACCCAACCAGAAGAATTTTGTCTTTGGCTACCAATTGATTGTGACAATAGTTTTTGCTGTCGGACTTATATTAATGTGGACTGGCGTCGGGAAGTTAAGTTACCCTCCCGGGATGAGCCACATTGAAGCAGAGATTATCTTTACTTTTGTCGGACTCATAATAATTGCTTTGTCTTGGATCCTCTTCAGACACCAAGAAAAAGTCGATGAAGAGAAACAGTTAAATATGAAAATATCTTCAAAAAAAGATGGATGAGGAAACCCAAAAACAGAACATAAGTGAAAAAGTCCTGTCAACGGGTTATAAAGTTGAAGGGTTTGATTTCAAAATAAAAGGGATTTTTTCAATGATTGCGGGAATAATAATTGTTCTCGGGGGGATAGTAATGTCGATAACTACGGGGCTTTCGGAATACTTGTTTTTCTCAGGAATAGGGGTTTTTGTGTTTTTGGGGGGTTGGCTTTACTGGAAAAGGTCTAAATCGCTATCTCAGGGGAGGTTCTATTAAATGAAGAATAAAACCATTTCGATGCTAGCATTTATCGGATTGCTCTTGTCATTAAGTTTAATCGGTGCAGTATCCTCCTGCAGCGCAAACACATGCACAATCAATTACTTAAACAGTTCAAATGGATTTTTTGTCGATTTCATAAACTCAACTTCAGTTCAGATTGAATATAATTATGTCACCTCAGGCGTCCTAGCTTCAGGGCAAAGCTGGAGTTTTCCTTTAGGGATGAAGATTACTATACAAAGAGTTGTTTATGGACCAGACGGAAACTACACCTCTTTCAATTATACGAATTCTACACGGAACAGCCAGTTAAAAATATCATGCGTGGACAGTGATGGAGGATTTAATATTTATCAAAAAGGTTCAGTTAGCGTTAATATGACTAATTTGACAACGAACGTAACAGGAAAAGCTTTTGCCAACGACGGATGCTTTAATGTGCCGTTCAATTTGCCTAATTATACCCCTTTCTGGAGCATCATTCAAATAGCCGCATCAAAAGGAATTAATCTGGGAAGTTTAAACCAAACTTCAGGGCAGTATTTATTTGAAGGAATTTGCGGAATTCAAACTCTTAATGGAACAACCACTGCTATTATGGGAGAATCCTACAAATGCCCCTATGGGTGTAGCAATGGAGCATGCGTAAAGGCCCCTGTCCAGGGTAAAACCAATTTTACAACTCCTTCATGTACAGACAGCGACGGTGGAAAAAATTATTATGTTAAAGGAGAGGTTAAAGTAATAACTAACCTTGGAAATATAACCTCATATGATAGCTGCTTCAACTCTCCAGTACCTTTTGCAGATGGAACTCCCGGATCCCAGGTATTCACTACTTTCTATAAGGACAATATAAATATAAGTAATCTGAATGCAACTTCAGGAGAATACTTGATGGAAAGTTCTTGCTTAGGAAACATAAATTACAGTAGCAACAATTGGAATGCGCTCGATTTGGGGTCAGTATACAAATGCCCTTTTGGATGCAGTGACGGAGCTTGTATTAATGGAACAACTTCAAAAAATGGTTGCTATGACAGCGACGGTGGATTCAATATATACCAAAAAGGAAGTGTAATTATAAATCAAACAGGGCCAAATGGCGTGAAGGTAAAAATAAGCGCAACAAATAGTTGTTTTAACTCGTCGGTCCCCATAATTAACGGGACAGACTCCAAAGAGCTCATAAACATATTCATAAAAAACAACTTGAGCATGAAAGACCTAAATTTGACCTCGGGGGAATATCTTATGGAGACAACCTGTGCATACCAGAACTTAAGCGGAAATGTGACTTACGATGTTGCACAGGCATACAAATGCCCCTTCGGATGCAGCGATGGAATGTGTATCAAAACACCTTCATGCAAAACTCCTGGAATTAGAGAGAATGGAACTTATTGTTCCCAAAATGGAACATATCTTCCTCAGAAAGAGGGAGGAATTTCATGTGAGAATAATTTTGAATGCCAGAGCAACTTTTGTGCAAACAATCAGTGTGTACAACCAAGTATTATCCAGGAATTCATAAAGTGGCTTGAGAGCATATTCGGATAAATTTCAGCGGTTTATTCTTCATAAATTTTATAAAGAACTCTCCCGTTTTTGATTGGTCAGCTAAAAATGAAAATAATAAAAAAATTCGAGGTGCCTTATTTGCAGATTCTCGACGAAACAGGCAAAATTGTCAGCAAAAGGGAAATGCCGAAACTCTCAAAAGAAGAGCTGAAAAAGCTTTATTATCTCATGGTCTTGTCAAGAGCTTTCGACGAAGAATCAATTTTATTGCAAAGACAAGGCAGAATTTACACTTACGCATCACTTTATGGGCAGGAAGCGGCCCAGGTGGGTTCAGCCTACGCTTTGGAAAAAGATGATATAGCCTTCCCATCCTTCAGGGAGCATGGAGTCTACCTTACAAGGGGCGCAAAGCCAGAAGCACTTTTTTTATACCACAAGGGGGATGAAAGGGGAGCATCTTCAAAAGATGTGAATGTCTTCATGCCCTCAATCCCAGTTGGATCCCAGATACCACATGCAACAGGCGCTGGAATGGCCTTCGCCTATCAGAAGAAAAAAGCAGCAGCAATTGGATATTTCGGCGACGGTTCAACATCAAAAGGAGACTTCCATGAAGCAATGAACTTTGCAGGAGTATTCAATGCACACACTGTCTTTTTATGCCAGAATAATCAATTCGCTATCTCATTACCTGTAGCTGAACAGACTGAAGCTGAGACTATAGCACAAAAAGCAATAGCTTACGGATTCAAAGGAATAAGAGTAGACGGCAACGACATCCTCGCAGTTTACAAAGCGACAAAAGATGCTCTCACGGAGGCTTACACAGGAAAACCAACACTTATTGAATGCCTGACTTACAGAATGGGAGACCATACAACTTCAGACGACGCTTCAAAATACAGGAAACCCGAAGAAGCAAAAAAGCATGAAAAATTTGATCCTTTGTTAAGATTTAAAAAATACCTTATAAAAGCAAAAATTTTAACGGAAGCCGAAGGCAAGAAAATTCAAGAACAGGTAAAAAAAGAGGTAGAAGAAGGGGTCAAAAGCTTTGAGGCTATGAAACCTTACCCTGCTGAAGACATAATAAATTACCTGTTTGAAAAGTTGCCTGACGAACTAATTCCAGAACTTGATGAGATAAAAAAAATCGCAGAGGAGAGTAAATGAATTTGGAAGGAAAAGTCGCTCAATGGGTTGATTTGGGAATAACAGATTATGAAAAGACAGAGAATTTACAAAGAGTTCTCTCAAAGAAAAGAGAATTTGATCGGATAGGAGATTTGATTCTTGTAACTGAACATTTTCCAACAATAAGTTTCGGAAGAGCAGATTATCACAACAAATTTTCAAAGGAGATTATAGAAAAAGTAGGAAGCAAGGATGAAAAAAATATCATAAGCTATCTGAATAAAATGGGGATAGGATTCAGAAGATCGACAAGAGGAGGGGGATCAACGTATATCGGTCCAGGACAGTTAGTTTTTTATCCAATAGTAAAATATGAGGAAATTGTAAACAGGCAGTTTGGGGTTGGAAACTATGAATCATTAATAGATCAGACTATGATGAGCTCTTTAAAAAAAATAGGCATAAATGCCAAGATATTTAAGGTTGTTGAAAAAATTGGAGAGAGCAAAGACATCGACATTGAAAAAGCAAGAGAGGAAATTAAGCAAAGAAAAGACAGAAAAGATGTCTGGGTAACTGAAGATGGAAAAAATTACAAGGTCGGTGGAAAGGGAATAAAGATTTCCAAAGGCGTTGCGTACCATGGATTCAATTTTTACATAACTGACAAGGGTATCGAAGGCTTTGATTACATCAACCCATGTGGTTATACAAAAGAGGAATTGGGTGTGAAAAGTGTGGAAGGAATTTTGGGAAAAAAGATTGACAAGAGTAGATTCAGAGACTTGATCTTGGAAGAGATAAAGGAGAAATTTGGATATAAATTTATCCAACAAGTTGAACTCGATAATCTGGCTAGACTCCCGGTAATATCAAAAATATTTACGGAGGCGACGGCAGCATGACAAAAATGAATATGGTAGACGCGATAAACAATGCTCTGGACAATGAGATGGCAAATGATAAATCAATTGTACTTTTGGGTGAGGACATAGGTGAAGATGGAGGGGTTTTCAGGGTTACAGACGGCCTCGCGAAAAAATATGGAAACAATCGTGTCATGGACTCGCCTCTCGCTGAGGCAGGGATAATGGGAGTTTCAATAGGAATGGCCGTTATGGGGCTAAAGCCAGTCCCGGAAATACAATTCGACGGATTCTCAATAACCATTTTGGATCAGGTTTACAATCATGCGTCAAGAATAAGGAATAGATCAAGAGGTTTATATCATTGCCCAATAACTCTAAGATGTCCGATAGGGGGAGGAATACGAGCCCTTGAACACCACTCAGAATCTCCAGAAACTTTTTTTGCGCATATTCCTGGGATAAAAGTGGTAATACCTTCAGGACCTTATGAAGCCAAGGGACTCCTGATATCTTCTATAAGAGACCCTGACCCGGTGATATTTTACGAACCAAAAAGGATATACAGGGCAATAAAAGAAGATGTTCCAGAAAAGCCTTACACAATACCCTTAGGGAAAGCAAACATAGTGAGAGAAGGAAAATCCCTGACCCTCATAACTTATGGCTCATGGCTTCGGGAATCCCTTGAGGCTGTTGAGGAATTAAAAACTGACATTGAAGTCATTGATTTAAGAACCATCTCCCCCTTGGACACCGGAACAATAATAAGTTCTGTAAAGAAGACGGGTAGGGCGGTGATAGTTCATGAAGCTCCGAAGAATCTTGGAATCGCCGCCGAAATAATGGCAAGAATAAATGAGGGTGCATTCTATTCGCTTGAAGCCCCTATCGAAAGAGTAACTGGGTATGATACTATCATGCCACTTGCATCTTACGAACAACTGTACTTATTGAACAAGGAGAAAATCAAGAAAGCTATAACCAAAGTGCTTTCCGTAAAAGGATAATGGCATACGATTTTAAATTCCCTGACGTCGGAGAAGGGATAACTGAAGGGGAACTCGTGAAGTGGCTAGTTAAAGAAGGAGACAATGTCAAAGAGAACCAGAGTATAGTTCAGATAGAAACAGATAAATCAGTTGTTGACCTCCCTTCACCAAAAACCGGGAAAATAATAAAGTTGGGCTTTAAAAATGGGGACACCGTGAAAGTCGGAGCAGTCTTGTGTGCAATCGATGATGGATCCGAAAGTTCATTAAAAGAGGATAAAACTGCTGAAACACCAAAGGAAGAAACAAAACAGAAGAAAAAAGAGCAGCCTCCTGTGAAGGAAAACAAAGACAAGGAAAAGCCGCAGAAAAAAGGCTTTGCTGTTGTGGGAGTCTTGGAAGAGGCACCGGAAACACCCGACGTTGAATACAAATCACACGTCTCTGTGAAGAAGGGCGAGGTGCAAAGCAACAAAGTCTTAGCGTCTCCAGAAGTGAGGGAACTTGCAAGGGAGAACAATATAAGTCTGATAAAGATAAAAGGAAGCGGGACTGACGGAAGAATCCTCAAAAAAGATTTGCCACTAAACCCTGAAATCCCCCAACAGACAGTTCCTGTGACAAAAGAGAAAACTCCCTTAGGAAAAATCGAAAGAGTTCCTCTTAGAGGTATAAGAAAAGCCATAAGCGAGAACTTGACCATCTCAAACACGATTCCGCAGGTAACTGCAATGGAAGACGTAAATATAACAAAATTGTGGAACCTAAAAGAGAAAGAAAAGAAAAACGTGAAAGGCACTCATCTAACACTTCTTCCTTTCATTGTAAAGGCTTCAATAGCTGTCCTGAAAGAGAATCCTTACTTTAACTCTTATCTTGATAAAGACAATAACGAGATTATAGTAAAAAAATTCTACAATATAGGCATTGCTGTTGAAACTCCGGTCGGACTGGTTGTCCCACCTGTAAAAAATGCTGATAACATGACAATTGAAGAACTTTCTAAAGCTATAAATGAGCTCGCTTCAAAAGCCAGAGAAAGAAAACTATCACCAGAGGAGATGAAAGGATCGACTTTTACCTTGACAAATTACGGATCGATAGGAGGAACTTACGCGACACCACTGATAAACCCCGGTGAAAGCGCTGTACTTGGAATCGGAAAGATATTTGAAAATCTGGATGTGAACAGACCATCAAAAAAAATAAAAGTTCTTCCGCTGTCCTTGACGTTTGATCATAGGATAATAGATGGCGCTGAAGCTTCAAGGTTTCTTGAAACATTAAAGACTTACCTCGAAGACCCTGGACACTTGTTCATAGAGATTTAAGATGGAGCTAAAAAATCTTTTCAATCCGAAAGTCGTTGCCGTTATAGGAGCGTCGAGAGATCCGGAAAAAGTCGGGAACGTTCTCATGAAAAATATCATGGAATCCGGTTCCGGAAGGACAGTCATACCGATAAATCCAAGTGCTTCAGAAGTTCTTGGAAAAGTTTCATACAAAAGCATAAAAGATCCTAAGGAAAAAATTGACCTTGCGGTGATAGCAGTGCCTGCAAAGTCTGTCATGGATTCCGTGAAAGAATGCAACGAAAAAGGTGTGAGGGACCTTATAATTGTAACCTCTGGATTTTCAGAGATGGGAAATAAAAAAACAGAAGAGAAGTTAAAGAGTTTTCTGAACCAAAATAAAATGAGGGCAGTTGGGGTCAATTGCCTCGGGATATATGATGCCAAATCTTCATTAAACGCGCTGTTTATCCCTAAAGAAAGGATGAAATTTCCAAAACCCGGCGGGATAAGTTTTGTCTGCCAGTCTGGGGCCATAGGACTTGCGATAATCGACCTCGCAGCTGCAAGAGGATACAGATTCTCAAAATTTATAAGTTATGGGAATGCCACCCAGCTCGATGAGTCGGATTACCTTGAATACTTATCAGAGGACAAAGACACAAGGGTCATATGCATGTATATCGAGGGGGTAAAAGACGGGAAAAAATTCTTCGAGACAGCAAGGAAGGTAGCCAAGAAAAAACCGATTGTCGTGGTGAAAGGCGGTCTTTCCGAAGAAGGAAAAAAAGCGGCCTTATCGCACACCGGAAGCCTTGCCGGAACAAAGGAAGTTTATTATGGGATTTTCGAACAAATCAACATGATAAAGGCTGATAATCTGGAAGAAATGTTTTATGTCGCAAGCGTTCTTGAAAACCCAGTTTCAATAAAAGGCAATAGAATTCAGATCATAACAAACGGAGGAGGTTATGGGATCGTCTCTACTGACGCTATTTCTGAGTCCAGGAATCTTAAATTTGCAGAGCTTTCCGAGAAGACTCAAAAAACACTGAAAAAGACTATGCCAGATTACGTTCACATAAGAAATCCTCTTGATATATCTGGAGATGCAACTTCACAACGGTACAAAGATGCTTTGACAAATATTCTTTCAGACAAAAATGTTGACATTATATTACTTGTCGCACTTTACCAGACCCCCCTCATCACTGAAGATATAACGAATATAATTTCAAAAGCAAAAGCAGGAACAAAGAAACCCATCATAGTAGTCTCGACAGGGTCCGATTTCACGGAAAAATTGTCGCAAAAACTGGAAGAGCATAACATCCCTGTTTTTATGTTCCCTCATTCTGCGATAACCGCTATTGACAGAATTGTAGGGTATATAAAAAAGAGATAAAGCATGTATAGGAACACAAAATGATATTTTTATTCTGGTTATCATACTGATTATAATAAAATTCTTTTTTCATCGTCGAATAGAAAAAACATACAAAAATAGCAAGATAATTAATCTTAATAATTTAAATGAATCCATTAAATTCTGAAGAAGAAAAATTAAACTTAATAAAAATTTAATAATAAATATAAAAATAGTTAATAAAAAAAATTTTATTACAGAAAATGGGCGGAGCTTATATGAAAATGATTCTTCCGGATAAAAAGTATTTTATAAAAAGATATTATAAAAAAGCTAATGAAGGTGTCCTGTTACATGAATTATCCAATATAAAGTTCAGGCATGAAGAATTAAAAAAACAGGGAATTAAAAGACCGTTTGAAAAAGAAGCAAACGACAATGTTCTTAAGTATAAGCTAGAACTAAAAAAAGAGGATAAATTTACTTCTCTTTCACTTCCACTAAACTATCCGCAACTTCAGAAAGCGTCGGATGGATATGAATTATCTCACGCAAATTGTCCACAGTTCCTCCGCAATTTATAAGAGTGCTGAATTCTCCGATCAAATCATCTGAATTTGGACCGATCATCTGCGCCCCAAGAATTTTTTTTGTCTTTTCGTCAAACCATATTTTCAAAAGACCTTCAGGTTCTCCCATTATTCCTGCACGCGCAGCTCTGGAAAAATGGGCTTTCAAAATTCCAGTCTCCGTTTTATTTTCAGTTATTCCGACGCCAGATATGGGCGGATCGACAAAAGCGGCCCAGGGGATAGCATTAGTACTAAACTTCTTGCTCTTCTTACCAAATGCATTTAAGAGGGCAATCTGACCTTCCCTTTTCGCCGTGTGGGCGAAAAAGAATTTCCCCGTGATATCCCCAACAGCATACACGCCTTTGCATGAAGTTTCAAGGTTAGCATTCACCCTTATCGCTCCTCCTTCGTCAACTTCAACGTTTGTCTTGTCAGGATGTAATTCAAAACTTGATGGGACTCTCCCCGTAGCGATGAAAATCACATCGCCCGAAACAGAACTGTCTTTTCCGCTTTTATCGGCAAAAAAAACAGTTACTTTATTTTCGTGTTGTGAGACCTTTGATATTTTCACATCTGTCAAAATTGAAAAATTATTATTCACATATTTTTTGAGCAAAACTTCGCGAATCTCATCATCTACAACCCCCAGAACTTTATCCATCCCTTCAATTATCGTGACCTTGCTCCCAAGTTCAGAAAAGAAAGTCGCAAACTCAAAACCTATGTAACCGCCACCGATTATAATAAGTGACCCCGGAAACTTCTCCAAATTGAGTATATCCTCTTTGGAATTATTCGGAGTTCCCCCCACCAAATAGTCGACATCCTGAAGACCTGGAATCGGGGGCACGTGTGGCTTCGAACCAGCAGCGATGATTACTTTTTTTCCTAAAATCTCCACATCCCCTACTTTAACTTTCCTAATCCCTGTGAAAACAGCATGCTCCTTGAAAATTTTAAGATACTGATTGTTAAGTCCAAGCTCGACACTCTTCCTTGAGTTTTCAACAATGGATTTCGCACGTTTCATAATTGCCTGAAAATCTGCCCGAGCATCAGGAACATCAATTCCGAAATCATGTGCCCTCCTTATCTCGGAGTATAAATGGGAAGAGAAAAGTAAAGTTTTTGTGGGGATGCACCCTGTATTCAAACAGATTCCCCCTATAAAATTCGGCTCTATAAGCGCAGTCTTCTTCTTTAGCTTTGTTGATTCAAAAGCAACTTCAACACCCGCAGTACCACCTCCGATTATTATAAGATCAAAAGATTCATACTTTTTCATACTTTGAAAAAGAAAAAGCAGTTTATATTACTTATGAGCAGAAGCCTTATTTTCGCTTCCTTCTCTCCAAAAAAGCTTGTAAAGGCCTAACTTTTCCGGAACCTTATTTATGTAAGGAAGCCAGGGAAAAGTCGCCAGAATCAGAACTAAAATCCCGATAATTAAACCGCCATCAGCATCTTGATTAGGATCATTTTTCAAAACAGTATTATCCAGAAGGTTGAAGGGGGCCATCCACCATGAATTAGGGGGGTATATCCCAGCGCCCGTCTCATCTTTTATCATTCCATAATCTTCAAGACTCAGGCCAAGTCCATCCGCCTTCTCATCCATATAACCCGTGTCCGACAATATCCTGTCGAGGTAAACGGAATTACCGCCCTGTAAACTGGATTTCATCTCTGCATCATAAAGCCCGCTTTGCCCCATTATTGTAAGTGCACTCGCAACTGATACCATCGGATTGCTATTAGAGAGGTTTATTGATCCATTATTCGCAAAGTAAGCATCAGCAAGATTGATGGTCTTTTCAATATCAGGCGGATTTTCATATTCAAGAACAGAAATCATGTTTTTCCCACCGTTCAGTTTTAAATAGTCTTCATAAGGAAGGGTTATGTAAATACTTCTTGTGTCAAAAGTATAAGGGTCCACCGTATTCTGGTAAGTTGAGGTATCAGAAGTGTGATTGTACTCAGAAATTAAAGTCCTGGCAAAAGATGAAGGATTTTGCATTGAGACTTCTTTTACGGTAACAGGGGAAAGAAAAGGAGATTGTATAAATATTCCCAATACAAGAACGACCGCGATAACAATAGAAGCCCGAAGGTAAAGCGAATTGTGATTCGCTTCAACCATCTTATATTTCACTCCTTTCTTTTGCGGCTTTGAAATACCCCTTGCACGTACCACACCATAATGAATGATGACAAGAAAAACCAAGAAAAGCGGGATAACCAAAGTGTGTATCCCGAAAATTTGGCTGTAATCAAGAGGGTTTATTATATGGCCAAGAAGATTCCCATTCCAAAAATCTGCTCCCTGAAGAGCCCTCCACTGGGAGGAAAAATCTCCTCTTATAGAAAACCCCAGTTCTGCTTGTATAGTGAAGAGGAAAAGCATGATTATTCCTGCAACCCACACAATTTTCTTATTCCTAAACGCGGAGGTTGAAAAGGTTACGACTAAGTGAAGAATCAAAAACATAATAAAAGCTTCGGCGGCCCACATGTGCACACTCCTTACATAAACACCAAAGGAGCTCGTCAGCCACCAAGGTTTATTAAAAAAGACCATAAGGGTCCCCGTAACCCCAAGAAGGATAAAAAGAGCTATCAAAATAAATCCAAAGGAGTAAAATATTGTATTGCCATAAGAAGGGACCTTGTTTATATAGATATTATCATGCAAAAACTTTTTTGTCGCATGAAAAAAACCTCTTTTATCTTCCATATGCTAAAAAAACTTCCTTAGTTTATATGATTTGCCCCGGAGGATTATAATTCATAAATACTTTTTCATGTTTGGAAAATTTTATAAAACGCCCCCTCGTTTTTCAAAGATAGATGAAAAAAGTGGCGATAATAGGCGGGGGCTTTGCTGGAAGCAAAATTGCGAAATCCCTCGAAAATGATTTTGATGTCACGCTCATTGATACAAAAGACTATTTTGAATTCACTCCCTCTATTTTAAGTGCAATAACAGACCCTGCTTGCCTCGAAGACATACAAATAATGCATACACACTACTTGAAAAAAGCGAAAGTGATTATCGGACGCGCTGAAAAGATTTCAGGCAACGAGGTTTTTGTAGGAAAAAGAAAGATAAAATTCGATTATCTGGCTATAAGCTCAGGGTCAAAATACAGTTTCCCCTTTAAAGAGCACGACGCCCTTATAACAAGCAGGGCAAACAGGCTAAGAAACCATTATGAAGACCTTCACAACTCAAAAAATGTTCTTATAATAGGGGGAGGACTCTCTGGAGTCGAACTTGCAGCAGAAATAGCAACAAAGTGCCATGATAAAAAAATAACAATAGTGCATGCGATGGATAGGTTAATAGAAAGGCAGCCCGAGAAAGCAAGCGAGTATGCTAAAAGATTCCTGGAAAAAAAGGGCGTAAAGATAATTTTTAATGAACTGATTAAAGGAAACAGAAAAGTCAGAAGCAAGGAGAATTTCTTCACAGACAGGGGAAAAAAGATAGAATCAGACATAGCTTTTTTATGCGTTGGAATAACTCCAAATTCAGATTTTATAAGAAAAAGTTTCCCCAAGCTTGTTGACAAAAAAGGGTATGCATCAACTGACGAATCACTCAACCTAAAAGGGTTCAGGAACATTTTTGTCGGGGGCGATGTGACAGACATAAAAGAAGAAAAAACAGCTCAAAATTCTATAGAACATGCCAAGGTTATAGCTAGTAATATAATAAATTTGGAGAGAGGAAAGCCATTAAATAAATATGTACATAAAGAAAGAGCTATGATCCTTTCCCTTGGAAGGCACAGAGGAATATTGACTTACAAGAATTTCGTGATTGCCGGGATAATCCCAAGTATGATAAAAAGACATATTCAGAATAAAGAGATGGGGTCATTGAAGGGTTAAATAGATAGCAAAATAAATGGAAGCCTTTTTGAGCAGCTGATATGTAGGCAAATGCAAGAGATTACATAAAAACTTAATCCTGAACGCAGAATCCCCTTTCAGAAGGAGGTTTGGAGCCTTCAAAAAATATAAGTTTTATCCATCCTGCATAAGGAAGAACGATAGCCCTGGGTTCCCCGACGAGCTGGTTTTGACTGATATTTTCTTCTACTGACAGCTGGCCATTGTTATTGTCCCCTTCAGTCGAAAAAAAGTAAGCCCCATTTTCATCTTTTATGCTCATGACCCTGTGTATTATCGGAGCGCTCATACCGGCATTGAATATAATTATATCGCCAATCTTTACATCAGCTGGGTTCACCCCCGTGACAAAAAGTATATCTCCTTTATTGAGCCCATTTGCAAAGGGAAATGATGAAAACTCGCTTTTGTTTATACTTTTCTGGGCATATTTCTCCTCGTGCATTGTCCACCAGCCGTTAAAGTTTGAGAAAAGCTCCCCTCCTTGATGATACATAGAGCATGACTCAACAATGACAAGCGGCAAAGAAGTTCCAGTCGCTAAGGAAAGCAACGGAAAAAATACCCCTCTTATTAGGATAAGAAGAAAAATAAGCGAGATTATCCAGCCTTTGATGGAATCATCTTTCCATACTATGAACCAAAATTTCTTCCAGAATTTTTTCCACTTCTCTTTATCCATTTTTTAAAAAGACTCTCGGGGTTTTTAAGCCTGGCGGATAATCATTCATTAAATTTTTAAATTTAGGATCACTTAGAATATGATGAAAAACATTGAAGACGGCGTATTAAAGAGGGCAGTCATTGCCGGAGCTGATTTTGCAATGAAAGTGAAAAGGAAAAATCCTTCTTACTCTGAAGAAGATGTCCTTGAGGAAGTTGTAAAAAACTCAAAAACGATAATAAAAGAGATTGATAAGGACTGATTTTGCAAAAAAGCTTTGGCCATGCCGGCTAGGGAATCCACAACATTTTTAAATATACACACTATGTATATACATGCAAGATATATTTGAGCACAAAATCCTATGCACAAAATGCGGAAAAGCGATGGAAAAAGCAAGCGTGATAAGAAATGGATTCAAACTCAGGGCACTTGTATGCCCTTCGGGACATGACAAAATAATCCATCCGCAGGATGAAGAGGAATATAATAAATTCAGAGAACTCCGTCAAAAAGAATTTAAAGTCAAGATGCGAATTGTTGGAAATAGCTATGCCGTTTCGATACCAAAAGAGATTGTATCTTTTATGCAGGAACAGGAAAAACTGATGAACGATATGGTGAGACTCTGTTTTGAAGAATCAGGAAGGTTAAGCCTGACTTTTGACAATATAATAAATAAAGGGAAAGACGAAGAAAATGGAATTCACTAAAAAATCAAATAGCCTCAGGGAGGGAGATATTGTAAATATAAGCGGCAGGAAATATAAAGTTGAGAAAATCTCAGAAAAAAATAAAAATAAAGGGGAAAAGTCCTTAATATCAAAAGAGATTCTTCTGGATAAATCCGATGAAAAAGGAAAAGGACGGATAATGGGAAGATATATTTTTATGAAGGACAGAAAAACAGGAGAGCAGAAATTTTACAGAGAATCTGAAGAAAAAGAAAGTTCGGGGAGAGGTTTCTCATGGACTTCAAAGAAAATTTTTTTCAGCAAAACTTGTTTTGCAGGAGGGGACAAAGATGAGTAAGGAGGAGAGCTCAAAAAAAGAATTAAAACTCAAAGTAGTAGAAGCTTTGCAGGATGACGCTTACAAAGGAATAGCAAGACTGGACACTGAGCTTATGAAAGAGATTGATGTCAAGAGAGGGGACGCTATATTAATAGGAAAGAATAAATCCACTATTGCAATCGCAGACAGAGCCTACCCTGCAGATGTAGGAGAAGGAATAATAAGAATAGACGGAATCCTTAGGAAAAATGCAGGTGTATCTATAGGCGATGAAGTGATCGTGAGGAAAGCAGAAGTCAAAGAAGCTAAAAAGATAACAATCGCGCCTGCGCAAAAAGGAATAATGGTGCAGGGGGATCCAAACGAGCTTAGGAGGGGGCTCCTTGGAAGGACAGTCATAAAAGGGGACACGATTGTCCTTGGGGGGGTTCAAAGAAGGAAGGACCTCATGGGAGAAGACATGGGAGATTTGAATGATGTTTTTGGAAACCTCGGAGACATACTCGGAGGGATGGGATTTGGAAACCTCGGAGGCGGAGTCGCACAGATTAAATTCATAGTCATATCAACGATGCCAAACTGCCCTGTTATGATTACCGAAAACACAGAGGTCATACTGAATCCAAAGGCTGTTGAAATGATAGAAGAGAAAATTCCATCAATAAACTATGAAGATATAGGCGGACTCTCGGAGGAGATAAAAAAAATAAGAGAGATGGTTGAAATACCAATGAAACACCCCGAGATATTTCAAAAACTTGGAGTCAGCCCCCCAAAAGGGGTTTTGCTGCATGGCCCTCCGGGAACAGGAAAGACACTTTTAGCCAAAGCTGTTGCAAATGAGTCCGACTCCCATTTCATCCTTCTAAATGGACCTGAAATCATGAGCAAATTCTACGGGGAAAGTGAAAAAAAAATAAGGAACATCTTTGAGGAAGCCGAAAAAAACGCACCATCTATAATTTTCATAGATGAGATAGACGCAATTGCTCCAAAAAGAGAAGAAGTTCAGGGTGAAGTTGAAAGAAGAGTTGTATCACAATTGTTAACGATGATGGACGGGCTGAATGCAAGGGGAAAAGTAGTGGTTATAGGAGCTACAAACAGGATAAATTCAATAGACCCTGCACTCAGAAGACCAGGAAGATTCGACCGCGAGATAGAAATAGGAGTTCCGGACAAGAAAGGAAGACTTGCGGTTTTAAAGATACATTCAAGAGGGATGCCTCTTGATAAAAATGTGGACCTTGAAAAAATTTCCTCAATGACCCACGGATTTGTAGGGGCAGACCTTGAGGCTCTCGCTAAGGAAGCCGCGATAAATGTCCTTAGAAAAAACATAAACAAGATAAAACTCGACGATGAAGTCATCCCGCATGAAGTGCTTGAAAAACTAATAATAAGACAGGAAGACTTTGCAGAGGCTCTGAAAGTTGTGAGGCCGTCTGCAATGAGAGAAGTCCTTGTGGAGACGCCAAATGTGGATTGGGAGTCTGTGGGAGGCCTTGACAAAGTCAAACAGGAACTAAAAGAAGCTGTCGAATGGCCGATCAAACATCCAGAAAGCTTCAAAAGAATGGGGATAAGACCTTCGAAGGGGATATTGCTTTACGGCCCTCCGGGAACAGGAAAGACACTTTTAGCCAAAGCTGTTGCAAAGGAATCCGAGGCAAACTTCATCCAGGTCAAAGGCCCCTCACTCCTTTCTATGTGGGTCGGGAAATCGGAGGAAGGAATGAGGAAAATATTTGAAAGGGCAAGGCAGGTTTCACCATGTATAATTTTCTTCGACGAAATAGATGCATTGGCGGGAAAAAGGGGATTTGACACAAACAAAGTCACTGAAAGGGTCTTGAACCAAATGCTCGCCGAAATGGATGGCCTTGAAGACATAAAAGAGATTCTCGTAATAGCCGCAACAAACAGACCGGACATGCTGGATACAGCACTCCTAAGACCGGGAAGATTCGATAAGATCCTCCTCGTAAACGCGCCCGAAGAAGATGGAAGAGAAACAATACTAAAAATCCACACAAGGAATATGCCGCTAGGGAAAGATGTTAAAATAAAAGAGCTCGCTAAAGAGACAGAAGGCTATACAGGAGCAGACCTCGAAGCGCTTGTCCGTGAGGCGGCAATGGTTGCCTTGAGAGAATCTATGAATGCAGGGGAAGTTTCAAAAAAACATTTTGACGAAGCAGAGAAAAAAGTAAAACCTAGCGTCACAAAGCAATCAATAGAAATCTACAAAAAAATCGAGGAGCAATTTCTTAATAATGCTAAATCAGGGAGTGCTGAAAAAGGAGGGGGCTATTTTGGATAATTTAAAATGGGATTCTTCGGAGATGATGACCCTTTTGACAGCATAATAAAGGAATTTTTCCAGGAAACTACCGGGCCAAGAACTTCTTCCTCAAGGGATGTAGTGAAAAGCGAAAGGGAAGAGAGAATGGTGGACTATATAGAGGAAGACGACAAAGCTTACTTTGTTTTCGAGTTATACGGATATTCAAAAAAAGATATAAGCATTAATATTAGCAAAGGATCAATAGAGATTGTTGCAAAGAAAAAAGAACTGAATGGTGTTCAGAGCTATCTTGCAGGGAAGCTTGAAAAAGGAATTAGGATAAGGAAAAACTTACCAAATATAAAGATTAAAAAATATGACTGGACATTCAACAATGGAATACTTGAAATTGAGGCGCAAATAAAATGACGGGGTGCATTTTCTGCAAAATAGCAAGCGGAGAGATACAATCGGAAAAAGTTTGGGAAGACAAGAGATACTTGGCAATTTTAGATATTAATCCTAACACGGAAGGAATGACTCTTGTTTTGACAAAAAAACATTTCGATAGTGACGCAACAGACCTGCCGGATAAAGAATTTTCTGACCTTATGGTCACCGCAAAAAAAGTAGCAAAATTATTAGAAAGAAAACTAAAGGTTAAACGAGTTGCTATTGTGATGGAAGGCCTTGGAGTAAACCATGTTCATATAAAATTGTACCCAATTTATGGACTTAGTGAAAAATTCGAAGAAACGTGGGCAAAAGAAGAAAAATATTTTAAAAATTATGAAGGTTATATTTCAACACAACTTGGACCGAGAAAATCAGCGGAGGAGTTACGTAAAATAGCCAAAAAAATAAGGGGAGAAAATGACAACTAAAAAATCTAAAGAAGAAAAAGAATTCTACCTCAAGATAAGTGAAGCTCTACAGGAAGATATAGATAAGGGGATAGCAAGGATATCTTCAAAAGACATGAAAGCGATAGGATTGTCCCCGGGAGAAGTCCTGCTTATTGAGGGCAAAGTTCCAGTTGCCGTTAAAGTATTAAGGTCGCTCGACGGAGATAAATCGATAGGAAAAATAAGACTCGACGGAACGGTCAGATCAAACATAGGATTCTCGATAGGTGATGATGTAAAAGTTGAAAAAGTAGAAGTTTCGCCTGCTGAGTCCATAACGTTATCACCAACCCAGGAAGGGATACAGTTCAGTGACAATCCCACGGAATTCTTTCACAACAAGCTTCTTGAGAAGCCGCTTGCACTCGGACAGAAAATAGTCATTGATGTATTCGGCACAAGATTAAGCTATGCTGTCTCAAAAGTTTCCCCAAAAGGCAATGTTATTGTGACTCCCTCAACAAAACTTACCGTGTCTGATGAAGTCTATAGTGGAGATCTAAGGGCAACTGGCGTGAGTTACGAGGACATAGGTGGGCTAAAAGAAGAAATCGATGCTATAAGAGAGATGGTGGAACTTCCGATGAAGCATCCGGAAGTGTTTCAGAAATTGGGCGTCGGGGCTCCAAAGGGCGTCTTGCTGACAGGCCCTCCGGGAACAGGAAAGACGCTTCTCGCAAAAGCGGTCGCGACAGAAACTGACTCAGCGTTTTTTTCAATAGCCGGACCTGAAATCATGAGCAAATATTACGGGGAAAGCGAAAAACATATCCGCGAGATATTTGAGAAAGCACAAAAGAACTCGCCGTCAATAATCTTCATAGATGAGATAGACTCAATCGCTCCAAAAAGAGGAGAGGGCACAGACCAAACAGAAAAAAGAATAGTGGCACAGCTCCTTACCTTAATGGATGGTTTAAAATCCAGAGGACAAATTGTCGTGATGGCTGCGACGAACAGACCTGACGATATAGATGAAGCTTTGAGAAGACCCGGAAGATTTGACAGAGAACTGAGAATAAACCCCCCGACTGAGGAAGGAAGAAAAGAGATATTACAGATACATACAAGAGGTATGCCTCTCGCTCAGGATGTGGACTTTAACGAGCTCGCAATAAGAACTATAGGTTACACCGGAGCAGATCTGGAAGTATTGAGCAAAGAAGCCGGACTAAAATCAATAAAACCCTTCTTCAATGACCTAAAAAAGATGCAGGAAAAAATCCCGACTGAAGTGCTTGACAAAATAAAAGTCTCAAGAAAAGATTTTATAGAGGCTCTTAAGAAAGTTGAACCATCTGCAATGAGAGAAGTCCTTATCAAAAAGCCCCACGTAAAATGGGAGGATATAGGCGGGCTGAAAGAAGCAAAAGATAAATTAAGGGAACTCGTCGAACTTCCCCTTATGAGGCCCGATCTTTACAAAGCTGCTGGGATAAAATCTTCGAAGGGGATATTGCTTTACGGCCCTCCGGGAACAGGAAAGACACTTTTAGCCAAAGCTGTTGCAAATGAAGCAAATGCAAATTTCATTTCAGTGAAAGGGCCTGAGCTCATATCAAAATGGGTCGGAGAAAGCGAAAAACATATCCGCGAAATTTTCAAAAAAGCCAAACAGGTAGCCCCTGCCATAATCTTCTTCGATGAATTCGACTCAATCTCAAAATCCAGAGGATCTTTTAATGATTCGTCAGAGAAAGTCGTCAATCAGCTGCTGACAGAACTCGATGGTGTAGAAGAACTTGAAAATGTGATGGTAATTGCAGCAACAAATAGGAAAGACCTGATAGACCCTGCGCTCTTGAGGCCAGGCAGAATAGACGCGCACGTGGAACTCCCAATGCCTGATGAAGAGACAAGAAAAGAGATATTCCATGTTCACATGAAAGAAATGCCTGCTGATAAAGATGTAAAGATTGAAGAGATGGCAAAATCAACAGAAGGATGGACCGGAGCAGACATAGAAGCTGTTGTAAGATTTGCAGGTGTCAATGCCATAAAGAGAAATTACAACTTAAAAAAACCAGGCGAACTCAAGATAACCAAAGAAGATTTTGACACTGCTTTGAAAGCTATCGGGAAAGAAAAAAACGAGAATGAGCATGGATATGTGCACGAAAGTGTCGATATGAACAGTGTAATTAAGGCCTTGCCAAAAAAAGAGAGTTTAAAAAAGCAAAAGATGAGGGAAAAGAAGGCTGAAAATTGAAAAATTATTTACTCGTATTTATAACTTTACCTTTTTCTATAAGGAAGGTATTTTCTGATTGCGCAACAAATTTCCCCTTTTCCTCAGTCAAGACAGGATATTGATAAAGTATCCCTTCATTCTCAAGATGATTAAGGGACAAAATTGCCCTGGTGCCAAATTCTCTCACTATCCATCGTGAAGCGAAAGGGAGAGAGCCGTAATTGTCTTTTATAAATTCAAGTATCTCTCTGCCAAGAGAATCGCGCGTATTTTTGTCCTTTTGCAAGATAAATATATTACCTTTCTTTCCTTCATGGATAAGCCCTTTACCATCTGTGGCAAATGGTTCTATTGCATAGAGCCCCTCACCAATCTTAGCTTGAGAATTATTATTCACATTCGGCACAGTCACGCCTGCATGAAGATCGTATTGCTCCATTGAATGCCCAGAAAGATTCGCAACAACATTGAACCCATGAGATTTGATTGTTTCCTCTATTTTCTCCCCTATCTTTCCAAGGGAAGTATCATTTGAAAGTACATGCTCAGCATTTTCAAGAGCTTCCTCCGTAGATTTTATCAGCCTCTTATTCAAGCTTGAATCTTCCAGATCAGTTGAAAAAGAGTTATCTGCAATCCACCCGCCGACCTCGACCCCAAAATCAACTTTAAGTAAGCCATGGGCGCTAGAGTCATCATCATGTGAAGGGGTATAGTGAGCAGCATATTCATTTATTGAGAGATTGACCGGGAAAGCAATGCCCCCTTTAAGGTCACGTATCTTCTTCTCAATCATTTCAGCAAGTTCAAGCAATGGAGCGCCTTTTTTCACTTTTGGCCTTATCCAAGATTTGACTTCGCTCGCAATCTTTCCTGCCTTTAGAATCTCATCCCTGTTCATTTTATAGAATAAAAAAAATGATTATTTAAATGTTAATGAGAGGCTAAGATTCGACATTTTTGTCTTTTAGTCTTCTTGATTTAGGAATGAAATTTGTGATTTTATCTTCTGAAGCTTTTCCCGTTCCAAGCATATCCCTTTTATACCTCATAATAACAAACCCCGCAAGACCTGTCTTTTTTAGCAGTTCATGGCCCATCATCCATGTTTCCATCTCAGCTTTATCCAAATCTACGATATTCTTTTTTATTTCACTTTTAAGAATCTGAGAACCTTCAATAGACAGCCGCACCCCGAAATCGTCGATTTTTCCGAGGTAGACGCCTGCTCTTTCGACAAAAGCCATTCGTTCGAGAGATTTTATCTTGCCTTTGCCAAAACTTCCGCTGAACAAAAAAATCCTCTCTTTGCCTCTCATCAGAATTATTCCAGGAATGCTTTTAACTCCAAATTGATTATTTAACATTTCAAGGAAATCTTCCTTTTCTTTCCCTTCAATAAACCTGATCTCTGAGTCAGATTGTGCCATAGTTTACTAATGCTCCTGATTTTATTTCTTTTAAACCGGTCAGATTTGATGAAGATTGTATCTTATTCCCAAGACTTTTTGCCATTTCCAAATACTCTGTGTTGCCTACATGAATGGGATCAAAATATCCTGAAGCCATGACTACTTTCATTTTATCCTCCTGAACTTAGCGACGAAAAAACCCTCGGTATTGTTATCCTGGGGGTATATCCTTTTGGAAACCCTGACACGGGGGTCATATTTTTCCCCTTCCCATTCTGTTATACCCGGCCTTGTCTTGAGCGGAAGATCAAAATCCACAATCTCTATGCAATCACCAAGGTCTTCTAACATTTGGTTTATAACCCCTTCATTTTCTTCCGGGGCATGCGTACAAGTAGAGTATACTATTTCACCACCGACTTTCAGACACATGAAGGAATTTTTTAAAAGCTGTTTCTGCAGCTTGGAAAGCGATTTAATAGTTTTCAAATTCCACAGGAGACAAGTCTTTGGTGAACTCCGGATAGTCCCTTCACCGGAACACGGAGCATCAACAAGAATCTTGTCAAACAGGAAATTGTTCCCGAAAAATTTCCTCGTTAAATCTCGGCCGTCTTTTCTTGTGATTATAGCATTCATTATGCCGCAGCGCTCAAGGTTAGATGCTAAAATCCTCATTCTGCCAAGAGAAACCTCATTTGCTACAATCGCCCCAGAATTTTTCATGCACGCCCCGGCCTGAGTTGTCTTACTGCCAGGAGAAGCACACAAATCAAGGTAATCTTCACCCTCTTTTGGATCCGTCGCAATCACCGGGAGCATTGATGATAGCTCCTGTATATAGTAATATCCAAGAAGGTGCTCAAGTGACCTCCCGAGTTCCCCGGGCTCAAGCTTTGCGACTCCATTATAGATTATCTCTCCTTCTTTTCCAGATGGGTCCTTTCCTTCAACAATCATGACCTCTGGAAAGTTCTCCCAGGGAATAGAAATG
This sequence comes from Nanobdellota archaeon, assembly GCA_021799535.1. Classification (GTDB taxonomy): domain Archaea; phylum Nanobdellota; class Nanobdellia; order Pacearchaeales; family GW2011-AR1; genus GW2011-AR1. Next base: position 18,525 of record JAJZAH010000002.1, on the reverse strand, counting down.
ATCCATCCATAACTTTCTAATTTCTTCTTAAGTTCATTGGGGCATATCTTCAAAGTGTTCACTCTTATTGAATTTACAGGCTCTGTTTTCACAATCTCCCAATATTTGCCAAGATCTCCCTTATCAACCAAAAGCTTTTCCATTCTCTGCGCAAAAGCAGGTTTGGGCTCAAAGATTCTCCTTTCTTTCATGAAGATAAAGAGAGTACGTCGTTTATAAGATTAAGGTTTCGCCGGATATAAAAATTTATAAAAAAAGATTTCCACAGCATATTATGAATTTGGAGTATGGAGTCGCAACAAAAGACTTTCAATTGTATTCTCCTTATCAAAGTAAACCTACAGATGTGCAGCAGGTTTTCGAGAAAATCTCTGATAGATTCGGGAAATATTTCAAGGAATCAATTTCTGAAGAAAGGCTGATTGTAAGTCCAGGTGAAAAATCAGGGCTGGAGATAGAAGTAAAAGAGCTGAAATATTTCGATTTCAAAGGAACGCATAATTTTAATGACCTTAAAATGTACTTACTTTCAAAGTCAAGGTTTAAAATAACCGGAGTCACCGATGAATTTTTCGGAAAAGAGCTCCAGCCAAGACTCGAGATTGAGGTTTTCGGGGAAAGCCCAGATAAGATTTCAGAGTTTTACAGCATACTGAAGAAAATCTACTACCCATTCAGGTTTTTTAAAAAGACCTAAAACCATTTCTTTAGGTTTTCCTGTTTCTTTCCATCCGCAACTTCCTTCACATTTATTCCAAAAACTTGGAAGATATTTTCAGCTGAGGGGATTATCTGATTTTTTAGGTAGTACTCGACATCATAATCACCGGGTTCATCTTTTAATTTAACCTTATCCCTTATGAGTTTACTTCTCGTCAAGGACTCCGCTATATAATATTCAATTGGGGTAAAAAGATCAAATGGCATCTTCCTTTCCTTCATCTTAATCGCAGCAACAACATGAGGGGTCACGGACTTATACTCTTCAATGGGCTTTTTTATCTGAGATTTTATGATAATTTCTTCTTTTTTAATCTCTCTTGATTTTAACCTTTCAACAACCTGCAAGAAAAACTTGAGAGCCTCCTCTTCATTTCCATCTCTCAAAATCAATTTGAGAATATGATCTTGGGTCTTTCTCGCAATATCACACCAGTCGCGTCTTACAGTTTCAAAACCCCTTATTTTGATTTTTCCTTCTTCATCGATCATTGCATATTTCTTCTTGGCACCTGTCTCGCCGGAGCGCGTCGTTACCCATATCCCCCTTTTGAAAAAATCTTCAAGCTCCATGTGCATAACCCCAGGCAACTCGGAATTGAGTTTTTCCAAAAGACCTTTTATATCCTTCTTGGAGCTTTTGCCCATCGTAAAGGCGACAGAGTCTGTATCACCATAAATCACTTCATATCCGGCCTTCTCTATTTTTTTTATTGTTTCTATATTGTATTTCCTAACAAATGCAAGAATCGTCGACGAGGCTTCCCATGAATAGTATCTGGCCCCGAAAAAACCTATATAACCATGTGCAGACGCTGAAAGCACCTTGAAAGCATTGCTCCTGGCTTTCGTGATAGGGCTCGGATCCTTCTTATACTCTTCCTTGAACTTTTTGCGTTTTTCAAATATCTCCCTGAGCATTTCAGGGAAAAAACCCCCTTTTTTTGAAAAGTAGAATACCCTCTCCTTCCCCCCAACTTTTATTTCAGGGGAAGCTACAGACCCTTTGTTTGAATCCGTCAAGGTCTCCTTTGATATATTATGTGAGATTATTATGGACGTATGCATTGAGGTGAAATCAAACATGGCTAAATCTTCATAAAGGCCTGGTTTGGGCTCGTAAACAAAGGCTCCTTCAACGGTCGCAGATCTTCTCCTACTCTCAATCTCAGAGTCGTTAGGACGTTTTTCAGGAATCTCATTAAAATTATCAAGATTATGCAGGATATAAGACTCTATCTGCTTTGAAAGGCCGTTCCTGGAGATTTCAAAAACAGGCTCTCTTATAATCTTGGAAAATTCAAGCAAGTCAGGCCAGAATTTTTCAAACAAGCTGAAAGTGAGGAAAGAGTCATGCAAGTTATACTCAAAATACCGGTTCCAGTCCTTGATTTTCGAAGAATGCTTCAGCTCAAAATCTTTCTTAGACTCTCCAAGAAATTCCTTCGAAACCTCATTCAATGAGAGGGACTCCGACTGCATATACTGTGAATAAGCAGTTTTTATGAATCTGAAAATGTCTATGTGAGTTATACCTGTGATTTTTGCTCTTCCAGAGACGCCTCTTGAGATTTGCGGTTCGCTTAAATCAACACCCATAGGTAAAGGTAACTTAAGTATTTTTGCCCTCGATTTTATGAAAGGCATATCAAAATTATCCGAATTGTATCCCACAAAAAAGTCTGGAGAGAAATTTTTAACCTCTTCGGCAAATCTCGAAAGTAACTCTTTTTCATCTTTTACAAATTCAACATAACTTTCTTTGGATGATTTCCCTTTCCAGCTTATCACTTTTCTGAACCCTTTCCCGTAAAGCGAGATCATGAGGATTTCTCCGTTTTCTGGTTTCAATGAATCTGTCTCTATGTCATAAGCAAGAACTTTAGGAGAAAATTTCCCGTCTTTTTTTACTTCCTCTTTCTTCCCAAGCTTTATGACAAAATCCGTCCCGATTATACTGTCTATCCCGCCAAACTCCGGCGAGCCACTGAGAACCTCTCCAGAAATCTTATAAGAGACAAAAGGGTAAAGCTTCTTCCCAAGGATATATGAAGTTATGAGCCCCAGGTCATACCCCCTTCTTTTTTCAATCCCAGGAATGCCCAACTTATCAGCAATGCTGTGAAGATCTTTATAATTTGTAGCATAAATTTTTATTGCCTTTACATCTTTCCCAAGAAATTTTTTGTTGTGAATTTCAGACTTTTCAACTTTAGTCTCACGCCCTTTCTCGTGAAGCGAAATTGCATTGACATAATCAAGCACTTTTTTTACCTCTTTATCACTTAGCTTATCTTTAAGTATGGCCCATAAGTAAGGTTCAAAGTCGTCTATCACACAGATTCTTCTGCCTCCAGTATCTTTTCCGAATATTTCGATGTAATTTTTCCCGTCAAAATCAAATGAGCCATAATCTATCGGGATGAATTCTGTTTCCATGATACCTTGAAGAGAGGGGTTTTTATAAGTTTAATTGGGATCCTGCCAAAATAGGAAAAATAACAAGATTTATATATCACTTTATAGTAGTTATAATATGAAAACCGGAGAAGTCTCGAGGGAGAAGAAAGAGGGTTATGAGAAAATATACCATGAATTCGGAGGCGCAGTTTTCGGAAACTTAAAACCATCCAGTCACCTTAGCATTATAAGAATGGTATATGGGAACAGATTCAACGGCCAAGACATCTCAGCTCTGGAGGAAAGGCAGATATTGCCAATAGCAGGCAAGATATACAAAAAAGCAGTCAGCGTCCACGAAGCTAATGCAGCAAAGACTAATAAAAAAAATAGCGAATTGGAAAAAGAATTAATTAGAACGCTATCAGAACTCAAGGCGTCCGGTAACTCTATAATTGCAGAAAGCCTAACAGAAAGGCTGGGAATTCAGCTTGAATCACTTCCCGATAACCATTATCTCGTAAAAGAATATATACGCATCATTGAAGGGTTAAATATTTAACATCTCCCCCCTTTTCCTTCAGATGGGACTAAATATAAGGGAGATTATTTCAAGAAAAGAGCTTGATATGTCTGAGCTCAAAGGAAAAACTCTTTGTGTCGATGCTTTTAACGTTCTTTATCAGTTCTTATCTACAATAAGGCAGGCAGATGGGGCCCCTCTTCAGGATGTGGAAGGAAAAATCACCTCCCACTTGTCCGGAATATTTTACAGGAACGTCGCACTCCTTTCAGAGGGAATAAAACTGATATATATTTTTGACGGAGAGCCTCCAAAATTGAAAGATAAAGCCCACAAAATCAGGGGAGAGTTCAGGGACATCGCCAGAGAAAGGTATGAAGAAAGTGTGGAAGAAAAAAATATTGAAATGATGAAAAGATATTCCTCACAACTTATAAGACTTGACGATAACATGATAAAGGAATCAAAAGAACTCCTTGAAGCCATGGGAATATGCGTCATCCAAGCCCCTGGAGAAGGAGAATCAGAAGCTGCTTATCTTTCAAGGAAAGAAGGCATTTATGGGGTCGTGAGCCAGGATTATGATTCCTTAGTTTTCGGGGCACCTGTTTTGATAAGAAATCTCACGATATCTCGAAAGAAAAAAACTCCTGCAGGGTATATTGAAGTGAAACCTGAGAAGATAATTCTAAAAGAAGTCTTATCTGAACTCGGGATAGATCTCGACCAATTAATCTCACTTGCGATACTTGTAGGGACAGACTATAACCCGAAAGGTATCCCAGGAATAGGGCAGAAAAAGGCTCTGAAGATAGTGAAAGGACTTGAGAGTCCTGAAAAGATCTTCGAATCCGTTAAGGAAAAGATCAATGAACTTTCAGATGAGGACAGGTTTGACTGGAAAGTGATATTCAGTCTTTTGAGAGCTCCAAGAACAAAAGATTTTGAAATAAAATTCCCTGAAAGAGATTTCGAAAAAGTTAAGGAAATACTGGTCAAAAGGCATGGCTTCTCCGAGGAGAGGATAGATAACCAACTGGAGAAGTTAAACAAAATCAAAATTTCGAAGAATCAGAAAAATCTGAATAAGTGGTTCTAATTAAAGCCTTCTTTTGAGCTCTTTTATGTCATCTAATATCTTTGAAAGTCTTGGATCCCGTGGATTTTGCCTGTAAATATTATTATACTCTTCAGCAAGAATCCTTATGCTCCTTTTGATTTGCCCCTTATCTTGTGGAACAAGCCCGTTCCCGGCAGCCCTTTCCTGCGTTTGCACTTCCTGGAGCGCCCTGCCCTCGGAATTTAGTTGAGCTTCAAGATATTCCATCTGTTTTCTTATATCTTCGGCGCCAGCTAAATCATTATTTTTAACTGCCTTTGAATATTTCTTCTTGAGCTTTTTCAGGGTTTTTGATATGCCCTTCATAGATTTAAGTATGTTTTTTGAGGGAATTTTTCCTCCTGCCCACTTCCCAAAATTCCACCCAGCCTTTCCAGCTCCTTTTACACCTTTCCATCCGAAGCCTCCGATTTTTCCGAGTCCTCTTCTAAACGGACCTATCGTTTTCTTATGCAAAAACAATCCAATAACGAGGAGTATTGCCCCTATCACAAGCCCCGCACCTTGCTCATAAAGAACTCCCAGCAAGGAAAGAATGATAAGAAGAGCTCCTAAAAGGGCAAAAATCACTGCGATAAGATTCCTGAATCCAAATTTCTTCAGAAGGAAGATCGCCACGACAAGAGCAACCATCCAAAGAAGAGTAGGCAAAAGCCCAGAGGGTATTCCCAGACCATAGATCAAATTCTCAATTGAAAACCCGCTTGATTCAATACCATAAATAGCAAAAGCCGAAGCGCAAAGGGAAATAATCCAGCACACAGCAGCATTGTCCCTGAAAGGGCTCTTTCCCAAGATGAAATAGACAACCGCAAAGATAGTCACAAAAAGAAGAGCAGTAAGATACATTGGAACATTAAAATATGAAAAAAGACCTCCAAAAGAGAAATCTCCAAACCCCTGAGCGAGAATCATGTTAACACTCAAAACTGAAGCAAGAATCAAAATCAGCCCTTTTTTCATCAACCGATTAGGAAACGCATTTTTATAAAGATAACTGGAAGAAATTAAGTATACCTTTTCACAACTTTAAAGAAAATAAATGACGAAGTCAATATGATTCCGATAACAAGAATTATAATTGTCCAGACATTTATGCGGGTTTCAAGATAATTTGATACCATAATGTACCCTATTACGGTAAGAATTACTAATATTATAAGAAACCTCCTGAACTCGGCAATTTCCTTTTTCATGATGCCTGAATAATGCTTAGGAAATTGTTTACTTACCAAATTGGGCTCCAATCCATAATTTTTCGGAGCCTTATAAGACTGACGATCTGATCTGACAAGAGATATCAATAACAAGAAAAGCATCAACAATTCTATGAATGCACTCCCGAGCGCCATTAACAAAAAATCCATGCAAAGTCTTGAACAAAGTTTTATTTAAGTTTTATTGGGGCAGGAAAGATATAAAGAAAGATATTTTAAAGGATCTTATTTCATTAAAGAATGAAGCATAGATCTTTCAGTCTTATGGGAAATCTTGCATTGGTCAATTTCCCCGATAGAACATTAAGAGAAGAAAAAATTGAATTTGCAAAAAGCCTTATTGACAAGAATAGAAATGTGAAAACGGTGCTTGAAAAATCTGGAAAATTCAGAGGCAGGCTTAGAAAGCAAGAGACAAAATTCTTGGCCGGAATAAACACAAAAGAAGTGCTTTACAGAGAGAATGGATGCGTTTTCAGATTCAACATTGATGAGACTTATTTTTCATCCAGACTATCAAACGAAAGGAAAGAAATCGCAGAAATGATAAAAAAAGGCGACGAAGTCCTCGTGATGTTTGCAGGTGTAGCCCCTTTTCCAATTGTGATAGCAAAAAACTCAGAGGCTAAGATGGTATATTCAAATGAGATAAATCGAAAGGCAAATTATTACGCAAAAGAGAACATTGCAAGGAACAAACTGAAAGAGAAAGTGGAACTTCTGCCGGGGGATATAAAAAAGGTTGCACTGAGACTCGCGAACAAAAAGATAAAATTCGAGGATATAATCATGCCAAGGCCTCAGCTTAAAGATTCTTTCCTTCATGAGGCTTTTATGCTGTCAAAAAAAGGGACTAGAATAGTTTATTATGACTTTTGCAAATCCGAAGAGATCACTTCCAAACTAAAGATGATTGAAGAAAAAGCAAAAGAGAACAAGAAGAGAATAAAAATAAAAAAAATCAAGAACGCTGGCGAATTATCACCTTCTAAAAGGAGAATAAGGATAGATTTTGAAGTAAAAAATTAACCATGAAGCAGGACAAAGTAACCGAAGAGAAGCTAAAAAGGTACTTTAAGGTAAGTGAAACTGCTTTGAATATCGCAAAAGAAAAAATAATTGAAGGTCGGGAGAAAGATGCAAAAGAGGTGATTGAAATGGCAAAAAATTACATTTCGGATGCACACCACTTCTACGGAAAAAAAGATTTCGTGAATGCTTTTGCGGCGCTAAACTATGCTCACGGATGGATTGACTCTGGCGTACGTCTTGGAATCTTCGATGTTGATGATGATAAATTGTTTACAGTAAAATAGGTTACTTTCGATTCTTATAAATTTCTCATTCCAAAAGAAAAAACCGAACAATGATCCGACACCTCCCAAAAAATTGCGACACTGTATCCTTTTACAGGCTTCAGAGGGCCGTCAAAATGAGATAGTCAATCGTCATAGTTTCCAACTATTCTATAAAACTCTTTCGGACAGATTTCGCCCTTTTTCATTTTTACAATTCTTTCTTCTCGGGAACAGCTGAAGGAGCCTGGCCACCATGCCAAGTAAAACGAGGTCTGACTCTCATCGGATATATCCTTTCTGAATTGTCATCAAGAATGATTGCTGAACCCTTGAGAGACGGTAATTCATTCATATAACCCTGAATAGTGTCTGTTAGGTAACTCTGCATCATACTGTTTAACGCCTTCACATCCTGCTCTGAAGTTACCCTATGCGAAATTACAAGGTCTGACTGGGTCATAACATCTGTATGTATTTTGCCAGGCTGCTGTGTAGCAAGGACTATTGAAATGCCTGGCTGCCTCCCTTCTCTCAGGATTTGTATGAGAGCATCGGTAGAAATTATTTTCTCATCCATTGGGAGAAACTCATGAGCTTCATCGACAAAAAGCCATACAAGAGGATAATCTTTCTTTTCATAAACCCCCGCGGAGTAATCAAGACCCTTGGAAATCGACTTGACTTCCTCCGCTCTCCTTTCCATTGTTCTCTCTTCAAAAAGTTTCCTCGAGACAAGGCTTATCACAAGTGCTCTGACATTAAAAGCTCCTATTGAACTGTAAGAGCTAAGATCCAAAACAGAGGTTCTTCCGCCTTTCACAAGGTCCTTTGTGGAAGTCCCCTTTATTTTCCCTTTTGCAAAAATCCCCCAAGTATCCGCAGCCTCAAAAAGTCCCACAGCGGCATTCACAGTCTCTTTCTCGCTTTTCTTATCTTCCTGAAGGACTTCCAGAATGTCTTTTATTTCAAACCTTTTTTTAAGAGAGCCCAACGATGAAAGCGCCCTTTCAATCAGCGTTGAAACGGGATTTATCAGATTGAGCCCAAAAGTTGTCACCCAGTCTTCGGCAGTCAATTCAGATGCATCAAGTGCAAAGCTCTCATCAACAGGAATCCCTCTGTCTACGAATTCATCATAATGCCCAAAAGGTACGAAAACTTTTACGGGAAGGTTTACCGGCTTCAAAGCCCACTCTTGAAGAAGTTTTTTGTCCCCCTCGTTCTCATATTTCATAGTCCAATAAATCCCCATGGTATCAAAAATCAGAGAAGCTATATTTTGAGATATTTCTTTGGGGAGATTCGAAATTTCTTCAGCTAAAACTCCCAATGTGTAAGATTTTCCGGACCCCCTTTTTCCGGCAACGAGGATGACATGGCTTCTCGCAACATCAAGATAAATCTTATTGGAAAGCGACGTGTATTGGCCCATTTTCACAAATCCTTTTCCGATATAGACTAGCCCGTCTTTCCCGAAGATTTTTCTGTCAGACTCACTCCTGCCAAGGATTATATCATAAGGCATTAATTAAGAAAGCGGACGTTATTTTTAATGGTTTTGTGGGACTTGGGTCAAAATTTAAACCGTAAACATTTAAAAGAGCCTCTTTCTTTTAAGATTATGAACTTAAAAATTTTCAACTTAAATTGCTGGCTCCTTCCGCCGCCGTTTTCCTCTGAAAATAAAAAAAGAATCAAAAAGATAATTTCCCTTGTAAAAAGGCATAATCCGGATATAATTACTCTTCAGGAAGTATGGCTAAAAAAATATGTCCAAAAAATAAAAAATGGGCTTGAAGAGTACACCTTTTTCCACTCAGATTCAAAGGTCTTTAACAAAAGCGGGCTTTTATTTGGAACAAAGGAAAAACTAAAACATTTCTCCAGCGGGCACTTTCCAATAAAAAAAATACATAGTGTACACGAAAAGATAGGGAAAAAAGGTTATCAAATAGCTGAAATAAAGCCAAACTTTCATATCGTGAACACTCAGCTTTACGCCCCCGAGAGAAAGGGGGAAATCAGTATCACATTATCTCAGTTCAGAAGAATAGAAAGCCTGGTTAAAGGCAAAAGAGTTGTCCTGTCAGGAGACTTAAACATTCATGATGATGAGTTCATAAGAATAAACAATGAGTTCAAATACAAACCTCTTGGAAAGTTCACAGTCGCGATAAAAAACAAATACGCAAACATGAGGTTTAATAGGCCGCATCACGCAAACAAAACAATCGATTACATCATCGGAACAAAAAATGCCCCAAAAGTAAAAACAGAACTTATCAATCCGACAGAAGTATCGGACCACTACGCAATGATTGGAGTTGTGAAAACCTAACAACCTTTCAGAATATATTCAACTTCCTCATTTTCAAGTTTCAGTTGCTTTTGCACGAGGGGAGATTTAAGGATGTTTTTTATTTCATTCCACTCTCTCAATATCCTCTTCTGCCCGACATGCGTCGCTGATGAAAATTTCTCCGCAATAGATTTCCTTTTAGCATGCTTCTGATTGTTGAGCCACATTTTCAGAATCCTCTCAGGTTTGGAGTACTTGTAAAACCCGCCTTTCTCTTTTTTACCTTTAGCTTCGGCAATCCCGTAACTCAAAAGAGCATTCTCATACACCAAAAACCTCCAGTATTGCTGATGGTATATTCTTCCCTTAAAAATATCCGCTTCGGCAAGTCTCTGATATGCACGCGCAAGATCAGCCCCGGAATAAACTTTTGGGATGTTCTCCTCTATCCAGAGAATTATGTCATCGAGAGACATATCGACCTGATCAAAAGCAGAAAGCATCTCTTCAGTCGCCTTATCCTGAAAGATATACCTCATCGTCTTGAAAATGTCCGTTTGCTTGTTTCTTGCGTCTATCTCAATCACTTCGGAACTTCCAAGTTTCGAAGCAGACTCAAGATCATTTATAGCGCTTCTTAAGTCTCCGTTGGACTTTATCGCAATCCTGTTGACAACGTCAGCACTAACAGCCACTTTCTCTTTCTTAAGGATAATATTAAGCACTTTTTTGACATCCGCGGGCGAAATCTCTTTCATCTCTATTATCTCACATTTTTTTCTTAAAGGGGAAAGTTTTGAACTCCAAGCATCATTGGCGGTGCATATTATCGGATATTCCGAATCTTCAATAAGTGAAACAAGCTCGGTAACTCCTCCCCTATCCACGCCTGAAATCCCATCAACCTCATCCGCAAGTATTATCTTCCCTGACTCAAAAAGTGGCTTCTGCTCAAGAACCGGCTTCAACTTCTCATTTAATGAAGATTTGTTCCTTAAGTCTGAAGCATTGAGTTCATAAACTTCATATTCTCTCTCGCGGGCAATGACGTGAGCTAGCGTAGTCTTGCCTGTTCCAGGAGGCCCATTAAGTATGACTGCCTTCTTTTTAGATGGAAAGTTCTTGATATAGTTTTCGAGTTTCTCAATCGCATTTTCTTGGCCAATAACTTCAAAAAGCGCCTTAGGCCTGTAAGCTTCACTCCAGTTTTTCATTTTATCTTTTCAAGGTCTCCGTTTAATATTATTGGCTTCATAGTTTCAATCTCATCGTAATAGCCAATTTCTCTGAGAAATAGATTCAAGAGAGAAAATTTTTTACCCAGTAAGTAGGCGAAGATCATCTCTATGAAATTATTTGCCTCAATATATTTTTTTACGTTTTTCTTGTCGAAATTGTTCACTATTACCGCGTCCGAACCTTTTATCTCATTAAAATAAGTTTTTATCGGGTCTATCCAAAGTTTTTTCCATTTGTCTTCTTCTTTAATCTCTCCATCCGCGTATTTTTGCGCATCCTCCTGAACCACCACTCGATGGCCAAAAGATTCAAGTTCTTTTTTTAATTCAATCATTTCCTTTCCAAAATACATTGAGTCACATATTGCTATTTTCATTTTCCGAGGCCGGCAAGGACAAAACTTGCTATGAGAGCCTGAAGCTGAATGAAAGGATCCGACCCTTCCACAATCCTGAATTCGGCTTCTCCGGTCTTTTCAGTGAGTTTGACTTTAAGCTCCGGTTCAACTTCAAGATTCCATATCTCTTTTTGCATGGTTTTTATTATATCTTGCCCGGAGAGGGATTCTTTAAGCATAAGATCAAGAAGCTTCCCTTTGGCATTTTCAAAATCGCCGGAAAGCGCATAATCAAGAATCACTCTGACCTCCTTTGGCTTCGCATCTGAAATTATAGTCCCGACAAGTTCTTTTGTTATCTTTGGAGATATGGCCGCAAGAGACTGTAAAAGGTTGACTGAGCGCCTGCAGTCCCCATCACTGCCTTCATAGACCGCTTCAAGAGCCTCTTCTCCTATCTCAAGTTTTTCACCCTTTGCTATCTTCTCTATTACCTTTTTAACATCCTTTCTCTCCAGAAGCTTGAATCTGAAAATTGCACATCTAGACTGTATGGGATCTATTATTTTGGAAGAGTAATTGCACGACATTATGAACCTGCAAGTCGATGAATAGTTCTCCATAGTCCTCCTTAAAGCCTGCTGAGCCTCAGGAGTCAATGCATCAGCCTCATCCAGGAAAATGACCTTGAAAGGTACTTCACCCAGGGACTTAGTCCTCGCAAAGTCTTTAACTTTTTCTCTTACTATGTTTATCCCCCTTTCGTCAGAAGCATTAAGTTCAAGATAATTTTCTTTCCAGTTATCTCCATACAGCTCTTTTACAACTATCAATGCTAGCGTGGATTTCCCTGTTCCGGCAGGTCCGGCAAATAAAAGATGCGGGATGTTCATAGAATTTGTGAGGGATTTTACCCTTTTTACTATTGAATCCTGGCCCACAACTTCTTCATATTTTTTTGGCCTGTATTTCTCAGTCCAAATCTCGCTTGACATGATTATCTTAAGGATATTTATCTTTTAAAGATTACTTTATTCTTCCAAAAAACCCGTCTGGATACCTCCAATTTCCTTCAAAAAGCTCAAGGACCCGAAAATCTTCATAGACATAAAGCTGCCTGGTGAGGCTTCTTCTGAACCTTGAAGGGAGGTAAAGCTTGCCTGATTCAAGTTGTCTTTTCGCTTTGCCCCTGAAAGCCTCACTGTCAAGACATTTGTATTCAACAAGGTAGCAGATGTCTTTCCCGGAAAATATAAGGTCAGGGGACATTACCTGTCTCCCGGAATAGTCAAAAAAATCACGCTCCCTCTCTGAAATTACTCTCTCATTTATACCTATAATACTTGGATTTGAGACAAGAGTGGAAAGCGCCAAAGAATGTTTCTCTTTCGGAGATTTTTCGGCCTTGCACTTCCGGGATTTAATGGGTGTCGACCTAAGGTATTTCACAAGGTCATCAATATCTTCCGGAGCCATGATTATGAACTTAATGATATATATCGCAAAGTATATTTTTCAAAATATATTATAGACAGTTTACCTTGATCTTTCTCTTCTTATCTTTCTCTTGCGTTTTTCTTTTCTGAGTCTTTTTCGCTGCCATTTCCACCTCATCTGGTTTTTCTTCTTCCAGCGTCTTGAACTTCTTTTCATAAGTGTTGGATGGAAAATTTATTTTTAAAGGTTTCGGGGGAAAACTATATATTTTTGCGCATAAGGGAGCTTTATTTTAAAATCGGGGATTTCCATAGCCTGATAAACTCATACTGCCATTGTAATAACAGATATACTTTCTTTTCTCAGGACATCAAGAGCTTTTTCCACAGAATCCCTGCCAAGGAAACATGCTACAATTCTATCTTTAAGTTTTGACCCAATAATCTCATGAGCTACTTTTAATGGATCCGACATAGCCTGAGGCGTAAGCACCACAATAATAGAATCATAATCCACTTTTAATCTGCCAACATGATTCAGAGCTTTTTTATAATCTACTTCATTTGCAGTCCCCTTTAAGTTCTCCACTTCAACTTCATAGTCTTTTCCTGAGAGCTCATCAACTAAAAGGGCGGCTGCACCACCTGAATTCGATATTATAAAAACCTTTTTTCCCTTAAGAGAGTAAACTATATGCTCTTCTCTTAATCCAAAAGCTCTTATCAGAGAGATACTTTCGGTAACTCCCGCCTGCCTAAAAGCTCCTGAGTATATTCCATGATCTGAAGAAACACTTCCTGTATGCAAAGAGGTGATCTTTTTCCCGGATTCGGTCTTCCCTCCCATGACTACAGTTATTTTCTTGCTTGATTTCCCGCAGACTTCGACAAATCTTTTTCCGTCATTAAGTTTTTCAATGAAGCAGATTATTCTTTTGACTTTCTTATCCCCTTCAAAATATTCTATCCAGTCCGAAAAATCAAGACCAATCATATTGCCCAAAGAGACAAAAGCCCGTAGCCCAAACCCATTGTCAATTATATAACTTGCAAGACCGCCGCTTTGACTCAAAAAGACTGTATCGCCTTTCCGGAAATTCTGAGAAGAAAAAGTAATGTCTATATTTTTTTTAGGATTTATTATTCCAAACGAATTTGGCCCAAGAACGTTTAAACCGTATTTCAGGCCAATCTTTGACAATTTCTCCTGAAGTCTGGTTTTGCCGGTTTCAGCGAAACCTGAAGAGATAATTATCACATTTTTTATCCCCTTTTTCCCGCACTCCTTAAGAATTCTCGGCACTTTCTTTGAAGGAATACATATAACTGCAAGATCTATTCCCTTGTCATAATCTTTTACCCTTTTATAACATTTTTTATTTTCTATCACTTCTTCATGCGGGTTTATGGGGATTCTCACACCTTTTTGGTTCTTAAGCTTTCTGAAGATTACATTTCCGACTTTGCTACGATTGTTTGACGCCCCTATGATTGCAATGGATTTCGCGTTAAAGAAAGAATTAAGGTTTTCACTCATAAAGGTATTTCGAAAGATATATATAAATAAGTTTTGTTTAGCCCTTATGGAAGTCGTTTCAGAGTTAAAAGCGGAAGATTTCTTAGAAAAAGAAGGTTTTCCCGTCGTCGAAAGAGCCTTCTCAAAAAACCTGAGCGAGCTCGAAAATGCCATAAGAAAAGTTGGCCCTCCTTTCATAATGAAAGTTTCGGGCGAAAAGATACTGAAAAAAAAAGTTTTAAGAGGGATAAAAGTGGATATAAAGACATATACACAAGCAGTCATAGAATTCAAAGATTTAAGGAGAATAGGGGGATCAAACGGGGTCATCATTCAGAAAAAACTCTCGGGCAAGGAATTCCTTGCGGGGATAAAATGCACCAATGAGTTCGGACATTCATTGTTTTTTGGGAATATAGAGGAGAACTTTGTTTTCAGGATCCCCCCCATCGGAAAAGACGAGATCCAGAGGATGATAAAGGAATCCGCGGCATTTTTGCCAAAAGAAGATGATGAAACAATAACCCAATTAATGCTGAGGCTTTCAGAGCTTTCACAAAAACACCCTGAAATAATGGATGCAAAAATAAAATTTATGGTGACTGAAGAAAAACTCCCAAAGATAATAGATGCGCAAATTTCTTTTAAGTAAAAATTTACTTTATCAGAACCATTTTCATCAGTTTCGACATTTCAACTCTAGAACCTTTTTCTTTCTCAGTAAGGCGCCCGAAGTAAACACCTGACGGGAACCTTGACATATCCAAGTCGAACTTATATTGTCCTGGCATAAGGTACCCTTTTCTCACTTCGTCAACTTTCCTTCCAAGGATATCATATATATCCACAACGACTTCTCCGGGATTTTTCAGGTTATATTGGATGGTTGTAGTAGGATTGAAAGGATTTGGATAATTCTGATAAAGCCTGAAGTTCTTTGGAGAGCCTATTGGCTCTTCAATTGCATCGATTATATCTCGCGTCACTTTCTGCGTACCCGTAGTATCATTCCCAAACTGGTCTGCAAATTTCCACACGACATCATAAACTTTTTTTGTGGAATCTTCCGAAATCTGATTGTAAGTGTAGCCTATATTCACAGGGAGCCCGGAATTATCAAAAACATTTGTCGGATATCCTATAGTCGTTGAATCCAAAGGCGCGTTCTTGGAAATTGTAGTGTCTTTTGGGAGGGTAAATGAAGGGGGCTCAAGGTCAGCGACGGTGATTTTATTCTTTGTTGAATCTTCTTTTACAACGTTGCCAACCTGAATTTTATCATAGTAAGTTCTTACAAATGAATAATTGATACTTGGGTATTTCTTGGAAATAAAAGTGGTGTCAGCGTCAAAATAGCTAAAGACCGGCGTAAGAGTCGTGTTTTGTGTGGTTACTTTCGGAATCGCATCATACCCGTCACTTTCAAGACCCGAAGGACTCATATCTCTCCCTTTCTGATAGTTCACTGTGAAATCTGCAAGGCTGTCAACATTGACCTTAATAAGGTTAGGGTTCTGAAGGTTAGTCAGGGAAATTCCCTGTTCAGTTGAGTCAACTTTTGTGATTCCCCCTGAATAAATCCAAGAGTAGAACCAGCGGTTGAATGAAAGCCCGGTGCTGTCGCTTGTCCAGACGCTGTCTTTGTCTGAATAACTAAGATTTGGAGAGAGATTCGTGCTATCAGCTGATACTCCTGGAACTGCATTATACCCTAAACTCTTAAGATAATCAGGTGTGAACACCTGCCCCCATGGAACCCCAGATGCGTTTACAACAATATTCTCAAGCCCGAGAACATGAGTTTTTATCTTGTTGGGGTTATCAAGGACAAGAGTGTAATTTGGATTGTAAGTTTTAAGATAATTACTTATGGTTCCTTCTCCATTTTTTAGGTTAAAATCTACTATATCATTAATATAACTAAAACTTATAGTGTTATCAAGCCCTTTACTATAAGCCATTTTACCAACTGAAACGGGCTGGTTAGCATCCATATTCTGATCTTCCGGATTTGTATCACCAGGGATCACTTGGATCATTTTATTTCCATAAAAGTAGAAGAAATACCAATCCGAGAAAGTTGTGTCGTTATTCCCTACTAAAACTGCACAAACGTCATGGGGTGTCCCATCCTGTTGAGTATCATTAGCTTGGTAGACTGGGATATTAAACCTTGCTGAAGTAACCTTTCCAGTCAAATCAATGCCCATAGTTTGTTTATAATAAGGTATAAACCCATTAATATTTGAAACCCCATAAAAATCAGTTTCAAATCTCGTGACAAAATTCTGGCACACCCAATTGCTCAAATCTCCGCTGGGGACAGCAGGTTCTATTTTCATCATCTTCTCAAGCCATGAAACTCTCTCCGCTCTCGTTGTAAGAGAATCCCATTGTCCAGGAAGATAAGGAATCTGCTTGTTCAAATATTCCTGAAGAAGCGTTGCATCAGATTGATTCACAACACCATCGCCGTTAACATCAGCGCGATAATCTGAGTTCGGCACAGTCCCTGATTCAATAAGTTGGACATCAGTAGAGTCTACCTTTCCATCGTTATTCACATCCCCTGAGCCATAATAATCAAGAGACCCCCCCCCACTTTGATAGGATTGAATATTCGGCTGAGAGTAGGGATTCATAAGCATTTCAAAAGGGGTTGGACTATTTAATGAGTCGGAGGTGATGACTTGAGAAGGCGCTTTTCCAATTAAAGGAACACTATTAAGAAAACTGGACTGCGCTTTTGCTCCCGTTGGCATAAGCGAGGCTAAAGCAATCGCTCCAACACCAAGATATTTTGACAAACCTCTTAATTTCACCATGATGTTACTACTGTTTAGTTATTTATAAATCTTTTGCCTAACAAAAGCCACCAGTAATCAATACTAATCAGATATAACTTGTCTCCAAAACAGCCTGCTCAAGAAGAGGTTTATCCCCTCTTGTGGGATTTTCCCTTAACAGAGCGTTTTACCTTCTTTCTATTAACTTCAAAAATAACATAAAGAACAAAGATCAAAATAACTGCAACTATAAGATTTCTCCAGTCAAAGAAGTTAAGCTGCACTTGCGCAGGACAAGGAATTGTTGCGCTCCCGCTCTGGCACGTACTTGAAACATGGTTAGGATCACAACGGTATATAGATCCATCTACTATGCAATCACTTGCGCTGCAACCCGTGGCTTCACATGCTGCCAGGCTGGAATAATTATCTGTAGAATTCCAAACCCATGAAGCAGTCCATGATTGGTATAAAAATCCATCAGAGCATGTGTCGTTTGTAGGCTTATACTGAGTATTACAATTGCCTGCAATATAAGTGTAACCGTTTGTCCCATTACCGTAAGTATAGTAATACCCAAACCCACAACTATTAGATGAAGAATTCCATTGACAATAAGGAGTAGCCCCTGAAATAGGCTGACCATTTGGCCAACTTGAACTTGCGACATGACAAAGGTCACTATTGCATGCTCCAGCTAAGTCCGTGTTAGTCCCAAGATTTGTTGAGTTATAGTCCCTGCAGAAGTTTACTGATGCACATTGAGTCTGATTTATCGGGCAGGTATTCCCGCACACAGGCCCGCAATCAACTCCAAGTTCGCCATTATCTTTAATTCCATCAGAGCACGTCCCAAGAGAATAATTAAGCACAAGCATTGTCACAGGATTTCCACCAGTATTGTAAGAATATCCTCCATTGGTAAAAGTGTAATAAAATTCATATCCTTTTGATGGGTCAGGCTGAACCTGCGAATTGTGCAAAGTTGAATTATCAATTGTCCATGTGCCCCCTTTAGTGTCAATAAATCCATCACCATTTACATCGCTTGTTACCCCTGAGAAAGTCCCAATCTTGTAAGGAGTGGTCTCACTATATCCCCCAAAAAAACTCTTGATATAGTTCCTTTCATATATTGTGAAAGTTCCGCCATAAGGGTAAGATTGCGCAATAGTATCCAAGTCTAATGGTAAAGTAGTACCTTTGCCTAAATATGAAACAGGCAGATAGGTTTTAGAATTGCCAAAGTAAAAGCTCGGTAAAACACAGGCACCCCCACTAGTGCCATTTGAACATAAGTATCCTGACCCAACACCTGAGCAAGAATAAGAAACTTTAGCTCCTGCAGTCCCAGAACAATAAAATTCGTTTAAGGTAGTGCTGTTAATACAATAATCAGTCCCACTTGCACCATTATTAGAAGTGACAGTTCCAGGAGTAGTATAATTTAGCCCCCCGTCTGTATCCGTACAAGTGTAAGTAATAAAACAGTTAGAATTACCTAACTTGGTTGTAGTATTATCTCCTGCATTGGCTGTCCAAAGATTTCCACTCGGGTCTATAACAACAGAAGAAGGATTCTTACCTACGGCATAAGTTGCAAGAGGAGAACCGGAGTTGGAAAGCTCGGTTAC
>JAJZAH010000008.1 GCA_021799535.1 Nanobdellota archaeon | reverse complement strand
CAGCGCAAAGATAGGATTATCTCCCAGCGGACCCCTCTTTTTATCTTCTTTTTCCCCCTCTTTTTCATCATTCAGGTATTCTTCAATGTCATCTTTCAGAGCTCCAAGGCTTTCATCAGTAACCCCATCAATCAACCCCAGAGCGCTGTCCAAGTCCGACTTGTCTATCTCTTCATAAATTTTCTTTATCTCAGATTCTGTTAGCGAATACCCTCTAAAGATGACCTCCGCCCTTCCACCGACAACAAAACCTGCCTGAGTTCTCGAAGGAATGCCTCTAAAATGAAAATCAACAAGCACACAAGAGTTATAAGTCTCTTCCAAAGAACTTAAAAATTTCTCGTTTGCAAAAAACGGGGGGAAATTGCCTGATTTTGATTCATCTTTCACCTTGAGTGCCTGTTTCCCGAAAATAGTCAGTTCCAGTATCAATGAATTGAACATCTTCACAAGAGAAGGATTTCTCCCGCCATCAGACATCTCTAACTCCTGAGCCGCTTTCAGGTAAGGCCTCGCCCACCTTGCGTATAGTTTCAGGGAGTTTACCTGACTTTTTAAGTAAGTCTTCTCTATCTGATACCTTTTTCTAAGCTCCCCTTCGGATTCGTTTACCCAAATATTGAACTCATGAATTCTTGGTTTGAGTATCCTTTGCACAATCTGGTTAAGATCCAGTTTGTCAACTTCATCTTCATTGTTTACAACAAGAAAAGCGTCTATGAGAGTATTAAATCCGCCCTGCCCAAGGGCCATCGCTTTTATCGAGGAATTACCCTTCTGAATATCAACTTTATCCATCCATATCTGCTTAAGGCTCAGCATAGCGCTCATCTTTTTCTTTGGGTCATTAAGGTCATCATAGGCCTGGAGTCTTATTTTAAATTCCCTCAGATCATATACTATATTCAAAACGCTCCTCAAAACCGCATTTATATCCCCGAGAAGTTTCGAACCCTGTTGTTCCATGTAAGTTCTCCTCTGGCCTATATCACCGAAGTGCTGTGAACCGGGACTTGAGACAAAATTGTCAACAAGCTTCTCAGGATTAAGGCGCATGTCACTCATAAGGTCAATTATAAAAAAGTAAATGGGCTCAAGTGTTTCCGTTGGGGAGTCATAGATTAACTTATGTTCTGCTTCCGCTTTCTTGCCTGTCACCTCTTCTATTATCTCGGATATGGCTTTCACCATTTATTTTATTAGGTGAACGTCTTTAAAAAATATTCTAATTGGGAATGTTTAAATAACTAAGTTGACTGATTTATTAATGGCAATATTCAAGAAAAAAGAAGGTAAGTATGTGGATTTGTCAGAGAGGATGAGAAGGCAACAAGAAAGGATCGAGAGCTTCAAATCACCTCCAGAAACCGAAAAAAAGTCCGAGGAAAAAGATCCAAGTTCGGGAGGCGGGTTTTTTAGTTTCTTTGGCGGCGGCACAAGCGCTTCAAATGTTTCATCCGAGGATTCATCAACTGAAAATCCGGATGAGAAGAGAAAGAAACTCTCAAAAAAACTCTCTGACATGACAACAAAAATAGAAGACCTTGAGAACCAAATTTATCGCATGAAACAGAGAATTGAAGTTCTGGAAAGGAAACAAAAGATAGGATATTAAAAATGATTGCCATTTTTAATAATGGGCTCAATATAATAATTCTTAGCTGGATAATTTTCTTAATCTACTGGTTAATCTCATCTTTTTTTACAAAAAAATCAGTGAAAAAAAGAAACTGGATTCCTAGGATAATCTTTATCCTCCTGGTGATTTTGGCAATAACTTTTTCAAAGAATTCAAAACCTGCGTACTATTTTTTGTTTGGTTTTACAATTTTCAGTCCAAACTTCTTTGTCCAAGCAATCGGGTCCGTTTTGACAATCACCGGACTTGTTTTAGCTATCTGGGCCAGAATTTATTTAGGAAAAAATTGGAGCGGATATGTAACATACAAGAAAAACCATGAACTTGTTACAAGCGGCCCTTACAAATTGATAAGACATCCCATTTACTCAGCACTTATCTTAATGATAACCGGAACCTTCATTTATTATCCGAGCGTATGGGTCCTTGCGATCTTAATCGTTGACACATTAATATTTTTGTGGAGGATTAAAAAAGAGGAAGAAATAATGGTAAAGCTTTTCGGTAAAAAATATGAAGATTATATAAAAAGGACTAAAAGATTAATTCCAGGAATTTGGTAAAAAAATTTATAAGAACTTATTCACTAAAAATAATATGACAGAAAATGGGATTTCCGGGGGCGTTGTGCATGATTTGCCTTCTGATTTAAAAAAAGCTCTGGTTTCGGATTCCAAAGCTCTGGCAATATGGGAAGACATCACGCCACTTGCACGCAATGAATGGATTTGCTGGACAACGTACGTTAAAAACCCAAAGACAAGGAAGGAGCATGTCAAAAGAGTTGTTTCGGAACTTAAAGATGGTATGCGCCGTCCGTGCTGCTGGATTGGTTGCATTCATCGAAAGGATAAACCAATAAGCCCTTCGGTGCAGTGGGTCTTGAGAAAACAAAAGAAGAAAGAATGAAAAAATGATCTTACTGTCCACACGAAAATCAAAGTCAATCTCTTCAATTAAGCGTGGGGCACACGAAAGAGGCAGATTGGCCTGAAGGTACCAAGAAGAGAATTTTGATGGACCAGTGCATCAATCATTCTGGTTTCGTCAGCCGGCATTTCTTGAGAAAAAAGGGCAAATTGATTTTAATCCAAATTCTCGAGGACGTCTTTCGTCTTTCTGACTCTTCCCATCCTTTTCAATGCAAAGTTCACAGAAGCGTCATGGGCTTCTTTTGACATCGAGCTCATAGCATCCTCTGGAAAAATTTGATTGTAACCATATTCATATGCAAACCTTGCAGTGCTTTCGACACCATAATTTGTCGCTATTCCGCAAAGCACAATAGTATCAATTTTTCTTCTCCTTAGTTGCAGATCCAATTCCGTCCCGTAAAATGCCCCCCACTGCTTTTTTGTTATGACTATATCAGTTTCCTGCTTATCCAGCTCAGGGACAAATTCCGCCCAGTCTGCAGGCGGCTTTCCGTACCCCGATCCCAAAACTTCATCGGTTAGAACATTAAGCCTGTCTTTCTCCCCGGGATTCACATGAACGAGAAAAACCGGAAAGCCCTTTTTTCTGAAAGCATCAGCTAGTTCTGCCGCATTATCAATCACTTCTTTAGCCGAATAGGGTGCAAGGTTTCTCCCCATCGAAGCAATTCCTTTTTGTAAATCTATCACTACAAGCGCAGCGTTTTTTAAATTCAATTTTTCCATAAAGAAATTTTGAAAAGAGGTTTTATATAATTTATGGATTTTAATTAAATTAATAAATCCAACGCCCTATTTTTCATCATGATAAAAGACTTAAAAGAGAAAATTCATGGGTATGCCCTGAAAAATGCCCTCCATTACAATGGGAAAGCAAATCCCGGTTCGATAGTTTCTGCGCTTTTCAATGAAGGATTGGAAAAATCAGAAGTTAAATCTGTCATGCCCGAGATCCAAAAGACAATAGATGAACTTTCTAAACTTTCTTTGGAAGAAATGCAAAAAGAATATGAAAGAGTCAAGGAAAAGCTTTCAGAAAGGGAATCAAGAGAAGGCCTTCCTGAACTCCCAAATGCGGAAAAGGGGGTCATAATGAGATTCCGTCCGGCACCTTCTGGTCCTCTCCACCTGGGGCACATAATAGCGAACATGTACAGTTCCCTCTACGTAAAAAGATATGGAGGAAGATTTTATGTAGTGATTGATGACACTGACCCCGAAACTTCGATTAAAGAAGCTTACAAAAATATCAGGAAAGATTGCGACTGGATATTTGGAAATGTGACAGAGTACATTAACGCATCAGACAGAATGGAGCTTTATTATAAATATATAAAAACACTTATTGAAACAGGAAACTCATATGTATGCACCTGCACAGCTGAAAAATTCAAAGAATTGGCTGCTAAAGGAGAGGGATGCTCCTGCAGGGAAAAGTCCCCCTCAGATAACCTAAAGGACTGGAAAAGGATGCTCAGCGTGAAAAGTGGATTCAAGGAGGGCGAAGCTGTTTTAAGATTCAAAACGCCGGAGGAAGAAGGCGGGATGAAGAACCCGAACCCGGCTATGAGAGATTTCCCACTCGCAAGAATAAATGAAACAGAGCATCCCCTCCAGAAAAAAAAATACAGAATATGGCCACTTATGAATCTCTCAGTCACAGTGGATGACATTGAACTCGGGATGACTCACGTCATAAGGGGGAAAGATCATAAAGACAACGCAAAGAGGCAGAGAATGATATACCGAGCATTAGGTGTTGAAAAAAAGTTCCCTTGGACTTTCTTCATAGGAAGAATAAAATTCACTGATTTAGAACTCTCAAAAAGGAAAATTGTAAAGGCAATAGGTGAGGGCAAGTACTCGGGGTGGGATGACCCAAATCTTGCGACGGTATCCGCAATAAAAAAAAGAGGATACAAACCCGAAGCATTCCGGAAATTTGCCGAAGAAAGAGGGCTTACAGAAGTCGACAAAGTGATAAATTCCAAAGATTTTTTTAAGATTATTGACGGGTTTAACAAAAATAACTGATCCCGAAAAAGGATAACCTTTTTATAGTAGTTTTTTGTTATTAGATTAACTGTAAAAGAAAGTTAGAAGGAGGTTAAAATGAAGACAGGAAAAAAAGGGTTGTCAACGATTGTAACGACGTTAATAATCATACTTTTGGTCCTTGCTGCTATAGGAATAATTTGGGGTCCGATTAAGAATCTTCTGACGAACAGCTCAAATTCTTTGGATCAGACAAAATGTTTCTCTCTTAATGTACAAGCAACAAAGGTCACAAATGCAACATCGCCTGGAGGCAGCGCTACGAGCTATTTAGTCACCCTGAAAAGAGAAGACTCTGGAAATGGAGTTGACAGTGCAGGTGCTAAGCTCATTTTCTACAGTGCAAAGAATAGCAGTGCAACAATAGACTTTGAGTCAGACTCTGGAGCAAGCATGTTTACGCCATTACAGGTTCAGACTAAAACTGTCAGTGTTGGATTTGCAAACGCTACAAGTGTTGAAGTTACACCTTACTACATTGATCCAAATACAGGTCAGAAGCAGGTTTGTACAACTTCACAATCGTTCGACTTTACAATCGCATAAGTTTGTTTTTTATTTTTTTAATTTTGTCTTAAATTGAAAAGAGCTTGAGGAAACAATGATAGCTTAATGAGATGCTAAAAGGGGAAGAATCGAGGGGATTTTATTTGTTTTTGGCTACGATAATGTAAACATCATCGCCTTCCCTTACTCTCTGAAGTTTGATGCCGACTTCTTCTCCCTTGGACGCCTCAGAAACTGCATTCTTTGCTATTTCCATCCTTTCGATTTTCACGTTTTCTATGCCTGTAGTATTTCCTATTATTGCAATTTCATCTCCCACTTTCAGGCTGCCGGAAAGTATAGATATTGTGCCAACTCCTGGTCTCGGATAGTAATGCGTCACCTTCCCTACGAACTTTTTCCCCGTCGTCGCGGCTGAGTTCTCCACGGTAGAGAAATCGTCATTTGTCGGGACGCCAAGGTAAAACCCGGACGAAAATCCTCTATTATAGACCTTCCCAAGTTCTTTTAATCCCTCTTCTACTTCACTTTTTGTCAGATTTTTATCTAATGCCTTCCTGTAGACGCGCACTACAGTATCAACATACCTCGCATCTCTGTTCCTACCTTCAATTTTAAACGAAACTATGCCAGCCTTTTTTAGCTTATCTACAAAAGGCAAAGCACATAAATCCTTAGCTGATAACACGGTGCTTCTGTTTACCCTTAACTCTCTCCCTTCATCGTCCCTTACAATATAGCTCCTCCTGCAAACCTGGGTGCACATTCCGCGGTTGGCACTTCTTCCAAAAAGCTCCTGTGACATAAAACATCTCCCAGAGACGGCAACGCACATGGCACCATGTATAAAGCACTCAACCGGAACAATCTTTGAAATCTCTTTTATCTGAGCGAGGTTGAGTTCTCTTGCAAGAACGACCCTTTCAGCTCCGAGATTCTTATAGAATTTGGCAGCTTCTGAGTTTGATACGGATGCCTGGGTTGAAATATGGAAAGGTATTTCCCATTTTGAACAGAGCCTTACCACTGAAATATCCCAGCATATAATCGCGTCAACTTTATTTTTTACTCTCCAAATTATTTTCTCAATTTTCTTTATTTCATCCTCATAGATTATCACATTAAGAGTAAGATACTTTTTCACTTTCTTCCCGCAGATCTTGTTTATTTTATCAAGATCATTTATGGAAAAGTTTTTCGCATTATCCCTCATGGAAAATTCCTTGAGCCCGAAGTATACCGCATCAGCTCCGGCTCTCACAGCCGCCGAGAGCATGGAGAAGTCCCCGGCAGGAGCAAGAAGTTCATACTTTCTTTTCATCCAGATGGAAAATAAAAGGACTTTTTAAGATTTCTTGATTCAGTAACACACATGAATATCATAAAGGGTTACTTTTTTGACTTGGAAATCTCTTTTCCTTTGTTGAATTTCCATTTATCAAAAGTGATTTTATTCTTCTCCACCCTGAATCTTGAAAAAAAGAACATATAAACTATTGGAAGGATACCAAATGATCCAAGGATGGCAAAAACGATGGAAACAGCCCCAAACATCTGCACAGCAAAAATTAAAATAAACCATACCCAATGACCTTTCTTTGCTGATCTCCACATGGCAACAAGCTCCCAAGTAAGTCCCCACACAAGCAATAATATGCTCACAATCTCCTGAGCAACCGGCGTTCCTAAAAACTCAAGCATGCTTTATGGAAGCAAACCTGTTTTAAAAATATTATGAACTTAATTTCCAATTTTTTCATTCAAAAGTGAAAAGGAAAATTTAAATACAACTTTTTATAAAAATACTTGTGAATACAACTTACAGTGGTATAAAGAGGCGCATAATACAATAGATTGTATTGCTTGAAAAAAAATGAACTGTCCGTTTTGCAGTGGTACGGGATTTAAGGTCACGAACAAGAGAGACTCACCCGAGGGAATACGAAGAAGAAGGGAATGCCTCAAATGCAAAAAAAGATTCACAACATACGAAAAAGTTGCTGAGCCTGACCTTTATGTGATAAAGAAAGACGGCTCAAGGGAAAAATTTGAATCGGTAAAGCTCAAAAAAGGCCTTGACAAAGCCTTTGAAAAAAGACCCGTATCACAAGACAAAATAAACCAAGCGATAGCAGAGATTGAGGAACAGATAAGAAAAAAAGGGAAGAACGAAATAAGCAGCAGAGTAATAGGAGAGATGGTAATGAAAAAGATAAAAAAGATGGATAAAATAGCTTACGTGCGATTTGCGTCGGTATACAGGGAATTCAAGGATATAGATGATTTCAAGGAGGAACTGAAGGAATTATAATGGAAGGCGAAGAACTAGAAAAAGAATTGAGAAAACTGACCAAACTTGATTTAAGCATAAACCAGCTTAAAGTAATAAAAGATAAGTATCTTAAGGATTCTCCGACTGTGGAGGACTGGCTCAAAACTATATGCCATAACATAGCCCTTTCGGAAATTATCCATTCCGACAAAATCTCTGACGACGAAAAATTCCAAGGGGTCAAACACAGCATCGTTGAATATGATTCGAATGGGAAAACAGCAAAGATGTACCTCCTTCATAAAGGACTTGAAAACTTGAATGAAAGAAAAAGAAATTTCATCAGATTCATCCAAAATCTTGAAAAGTTATACAAAAAATATCCGGAAATCGCGAAAAAAAGTGAGGACAGATTCTACAAAATGCTTTCAAACTTCGATTTCCTGCCAAACTCTCCGACTTTGATGAATGCTGGAAGGGAACTTCAGCAACTATCAGCGTGCTACGTCTTGCCCATCGGAGACTCAATAGAAGAAATATATGAATCCGTAAAGAATATGGCCTTGATACATAAAAGCGGAGGCGGCACAGGATTTTCATTTTCAGATCTGAGGCCTGCAAAAGATGTAGTCATATCGACAAAAGGCATCTCTTCAGGGCCAATCTCTTTCATGCAAATATTTGACAAGTCTACAGAAGTTGTGAAACAAGGGGGAACAAGAAGAGGCGCAAATATGGGGATATTGCACTATACTCATCCAAACATTCTCGATTTCATAAACATGAAGAAAACGCCGGGAGTCATGGAGAATTTCAATGTTTCTGTGACTATAGATGAGAAATTCATGAATGCGGTCAAAAAAAATGAAGATTATGAACTGATAAATCCCAGAAACAAAGAGATCACCGGGAAGCTTAACGCAAGAGATGTCTGGAAAAAACTCGTGCAGGGCGCCTGGGAGACCGGGGATCCCGGGATAATCATAATAGATAGGATAAACAATACTGCAAGCAATGCGACACCACACTTAGGTAAAATAGTATCGACAAATCCGTGCGGAGAGCAGCCGTTATTACCCTATGAACCATGCAATTTGGGTTCAATAAACCTATCGAACTTCGTTGATGAGAATAAAAAAGATTTTGATTATGACAAGCTGAAGGAAACCGTAAAACTTGCAACGAGATTCCTTGACGATGTAATAGATGTCAACTCTTATCCGATTCCGAAAATCGAGGAAACCGCGAAAAAGACAAGAAGAATAGGCCTTGGGGTCATGGGTTGGGCAGAGTCTCTTGTCAAGATGGAGACGCCTTATAATTCCCCAGAAGCGCTTGAAAGAGCTGAAGAGGTCATGAAAGCGATAAATGAAACCTGCATGGACTATTCAAATAAGCTAGCTGATGAAAGGGGCGTTTTCCCAGCATACAAAGGAAGCATATATGATAAAACAAGTCCGTATTTCCGAGGAAAAGAAAGCTTCCCAAGACATTCATCAAGAACAACCATAGCCCCAACAGGGACAATAGGAATTGCAGCAGGACTTCAGGGGGCCGGAATAGAGCCTTTCTTCGCAGTAGTTTACGTTAGATATAATGCTGCAGGAATTGACGCCCTGAAGAAGAATGAAAAGCCGGCTGAAAAGGACACTTTCTTTGAAGTCAATCCCTTGTTCGAAAAAATAGCTGAAAAGAATAACTATTTCGGACTGACTAAGGAGGAGCTCTTCATGAAGATAAATAATAACCACAAATCACTTTTCGGAATAAAAGAAATTCCTGAGAAGATACAGAATCTGTTCCTAACTTCGCATGACCTAAATCCAAAGGAACATGTTCTCATGCAATGCGCTTTTCAGAAGTATACTGACAATGCGGTCTCAAAGACTGTGAACTTAAGAAATGAAGCCACAGTCCGGGATGTTGAGGAGGTATATATGCTAGCATATGAAAACGGCGCCAAAGGTGTGACAATATACCGAGATGGGTCAAAGCAGTTCCAGATACTGAACATAAACGAGAATAAAAAAGGCAAACCATCCCAGGAAGAAAAAAAGAAAGAGATAAAGAAAGATCTTCCGGAATTAGCTGATTATTACATGATACAGACTGGACAAGGTCCGATACACATACACATAAATTACAATGAAGAAGGAATCTCAAAAATATTTGCAAATCTATCACCGACCGGGACTGAAACTTCCGGAATGGCTACATCACTTGCCATTGTATTGTCAAAATATTTCGAACTCGGAGGGGATCCTGTCAGGATACTGAAGCACTTAAATTCAATAAAATCGGAAAAACCATATGGATTCGGGAAGAATAAAGTAGACTCGGTTCCACATGCATTCTCTATTGCAATAAGAAATCATCTCATCAAAAGGGGAATAATAAAGCCAGTTGAGAATGGGTTCGCGATGCACGGAAGCAACGGAAGCGAGGAAAAAGTTATAGAAATCGACAGAGACGTAAAAGACCTTCACTGCCCCAAATGTTTTAGTTCTAATGTTGGCATGATTTCAGGATGTTCCGAACCTACTTGCTTTGACTGCGGGTATTCAAAATGCAGTTAGGGAATAACAACCTTTTTTAATGCAGGCAGCCGGTTTAATTCATGGCAGATGAGGGATTATCAATAAAAGAAGCGCAGGAATTTGTCAGAGACTTCACGAGAAAAAATAAGTGGAAAGATGTTCCAAACATTGACAAATTTGATCATTTGCATGAAGAACTGATTGAAATGTCAAAACATCTTCGGTACAAATCCGAAAAAGAGAGGATAAGATTTATTGAGAAAAACAGGCAGATATTTGCCGATGGCATAGGCGATCTCTTCTTTGCGTTATGCAGGCTTTCAAATCAACTTGGGATAGAGATAGAAGACTCCTTCAATTATGTGAAAGGCTCCATATTAAAGAAATATAAATGTAAGGAAGAGAAAAAGCATGAATGAAGACAAGAGGATACTTTGGGAAATTCTTGTTCCTAGATTCTCTAACGACGGAAAAGAATTCAGCATAGAATTTCACAGAAAATGGGATGAAAAGGTCAGGAAAATATCAGGGGGGCTCACAGTTCTAAAGCCAGCAAAAGGACAATGGATAAAACCAAATGAAGAACTCATGATTGAAGACATGATCCCAGTCAAGATTTACTGCACAGAAAAAGAAATTGACGAGATAATAAATTATACATTGGATTATTATTCGCAGGATTCGATATTCGCTTACAAGGTGAGTGATAATGTGAAATTAGTTCACAAAAAAGAGTGAGCCATTGAAAATAATTGATTTTATCATCGGTTGCACCAGATATTTTGACAGGAAGGATATAAATCTTTAAATAAAATAAGGCACTTTTCCTGCTATGACCTTTGAAAAAGAAAAACTCGGTCTGGTGCATATTTACACAGGAGATGGGAAAGGGAAAACCTCTGCAGGAATGGGCCTTATAGTAAGAGCGCTTGGCCGCGGACTTAGAGTCAAGATAATACAGCTGTTCAAAAGAGATACAGGAGAACAATTCTTTTTTGAAAATTCAGGAGTCGAATATTTCCAGTTCAGCCCTCTACACCCATATTTTAAGAACTATGACTCGGAACAGCTTGAAAGCCTCAAAAAAGATTTCAGCAATTTCTGGGATGAAGCGATGAAGAACATTGGTGAATATGACTTAATACTGATTGATGAAGTTGGACCAGGAATAAACTGGGGGATTATACCTGAAGAGAAAATAATCGATTTCATTGAGAACAAGCCAAAAAACATGGAGCTTATCATGACGGGAAGAGACTTTCCAGAATCTGTCCTGGAGAAGGCTGATTATGTTTCAGAGATAAAAAAAATAAAACACCCTTATGACAAAGGTATTCTCGCAAGGGGGGGAGTAGAGTACTAATGATTCCAATAATCTTGATGCTTCTGGATATGATCTCTTTAGTCTCGCTTACCCTCGTCCAATTCAAGATACCTGTCGCATTCCAGCTTCCGGTAATGTCGTCTCTTTATCTTATTGCAAAGGGGTTCATATTCAAGGATGTTATGAGTATAATAGACCTTTTATGTGGGACTTATCTTCTGGTCACGTTTTTATTTGGTATATCCTCGTTCTTATACTGGATTATCTTCGCATGGTTTATATATAAACTGGTTTTTGTAGTAATTTTCAATATCGGAAAATTCACATAGGACCAATCAACCATAATAATTAATTTAAACTTCTCCTTGTTTTGAATTTTATGATTATAGGAATAACCGGAACCCTCGCGGCTGGGAAGGGGACAATTGTGGAATATCTTAAGAAAAAAGGCTTCGGCCATTATTCAGTGAGAGAGTTCCTGATAGATGAAATGAAGCTCAGAGGTATGCCGATAAACAGAGATTCTATGGTTATAATGGCAAATTATCTCCGTGAAAAAAATTCTCCGAGTTACATCGCTGAAAAGATATACGAAAGAGCTTCCCAGAAAGGAGGAGACTTCATTATAGAAAGTTTAAGGAGCGTCGGTGAAGTCGAAGCGTTAAGGAAGAAAAATGATTTTTATCTTTTTGGTGTTGACGCGGATATAGAAAAGAGATACGAAAGGGCAATGGCAAGAGGAAACGAAACGGACCATGTAAGCTTTGAAAAATTCGTATCTGATGAAGAAAGAGAATTAGAGAATTTGGATCCGACAAAACAGAATCTCAAAGGTTGTATAGAAAGGGCAGACTTTAGGTTCGAAAACAACGGAACAGTCGAGGAATTTCATGGAGAATTAGAGAAGGCATTGAGTTTAATAAGAAGTAAATCAAATGGATCCGTTGGCAGAAAGGACTACATCTCTTGGGACGATTATTTCATGGGAGTCGCAGTATTGTCATCTATGAGAAGCAAAGACCCGTCGACACAAGTAGGAGCTTGCATCGTGGACCCCGATAAAAAGATTGTCGGGACAGGATATAACGGAGCTCCAAGGGGGATTGAAGATAACAGTTTTCCGTGGGCACGTGAAGGAGATTTTCTCGAGACAAAATATGCTTACGTTTGCCATGCTGAACTAAACGCGATACTAAATTCAACAAAAGAGAATCTCAAAGAATGCACGATTTACGTTGCGCTTTTCCCTTGTAATGAGTGCGCGAAGGCTATAATACAATCGGGAATAAAAAAAGTAGTCTATCTCTCAGACAAATACAAAGAGACCCCAGCACATATAGCCTCAAGAAAGATGCTCACGACAGCAAGAGTCGAACTTGTGCAACTGAAATCACAATCCAGAAGTTTGAAGATTGATTTTGACAAAGTCTAAATTATTCCGGCTCTCCTGTTCCAAGGTTTACATATTTAGTCCATTGGGGTAATTGCTTTTCAAAAGAACTGAATGCCTGTCTCATATGTTCATCATATCTAAAGTGAACTCCAAGTCCAGTCCTCAACTCAAGAACATAAGTCATATGAGCAGCATCCGTGTGCATCTCAAATGGAGTCTGGTCCCCCAGAAACAACAGCGAGGAATAACTCCAAGGAGCTTCACTTTTTGCAAGTTCAACCATGAGTTTTGCCCTCTTATCTTGTAATCGCAGATAATCATCCGAAAACCCAATATCTTTTATTGCCTCTGCCATCTCAGGAGCCATATAAAACCCAACAGGAGCAAGAAGAGTGTCTTTGTGGCACGGCCTTTGTCTGTTTATATCTCTAGCCTCAGCAATAGCCATATTATTCCAGTACACAGAGACATGTATTTTTTCAGGATACCCTCTTGCAATATCATACCTGTTTTTCTTCCCAGCATAAGCTTTTGCAAGATTCTCTTCAAGGGAAAATAAAGAGTCTACTTTATCAGAATCAGGAGGGAGCTGGATGCTTGTCTTGACAAGGTCTTCCAGTTGCGAGGTATTGACCCCATTTTTTTTTACATATTCAAACCCACGTTCAAAAAAATCATTCATATAATTAGCAGTCATGGCCGTGGCATAAGAATGCTTCATAGGATGAGGAACAATCTCAATCAGAGGGGTCCTAATTTCATCCGCCCACTTGTGCATTTCCTCGATTGGAGAGGCTGAAAGATACTTTAACGTATCAGCCCACTCCCTCCCAGTCATGATCATTCCGAAATTCGTTAATGCCGCAAGCGGGAGAGTATACCTAGACCTATCAAAGCCATAATTTCTTCTCATCCTGTCTGCGACAGACTTTTTGACTCCATCTGGAATATGAGCAATTTCAGGATTTTCGACAACTCTCTTATTAAGTTCCTGACGAACCAGCCTGCTAATATTAAACCCCTCAAGCATAACTTCATCCCACTTTTGGCGAAATCTTACCGGAACGTTCAATTCGGACGGAGCTGCCACACCACCAACGTACTCACAATATCTTGTACTTGTTTCCTGGCCGTCCTGTTTGGATTGCAAGAAAAATGTAAGGTAAGGAGTCAGCATTGAAATCATGTCCGTACCAACCACAACTCCTCCGGTAAGCCCTCCAATACTGGCATGACCATAATCTATGAATTTTAAAATCCTGTCAACCATCTTCTGGGAATCGTTGAAGTCTAATCCGGAGATATCTTTTAGGATCCCCCCCATACCATCCCCAGTCCTGCTAAACCTAGCAAGCAAGGCAGCCATTACTTCTGGGTCTAACCTTTTATCTTTAAGATGCTCTTCCACAAATTCAGGCTTGAAAATATAAGATATTGCCATTTTTAGTTTCTCAAAATCGTTAAACTTGGTTTAAAAATTGAATAAATCTCCTCGTGTATATCTTCAGAGACTTTTATCTTTCTCCCCATGACGCAATCTACCTTGGTCCAGTCGTACATCCGGCGTAATTCAAGATAAGACTTCTCGGCATGCTTTGCTTCTATAACGACATCTTTCCCCGCATCATCACTTCCTATATAATCAACAAGTTCAACTTCACCATTATTCCCTATTCTGTGATTATAAAAAAGTTCCTTCTCAGCCCCTGATGAAACTGTTCTTTTTGTTATGCTTATTCCAAATGGGTTTTCTTCTGACTGCATCTCAACTCAACTCCAATACTGAAGAAAGCTTCTTTTCCATCTGCCTGTTTATTTCATCAACTGAATCGTAAATATTAAATCTTGTTATATCAGGTATATTCCCATCATGCATAAATGCACCTTTTGCATATAGCTCCTCAACCCAGTCCGAGGCATATCGATTGTTCACCATAACTTGAAAAGGTGCATTTATCTCATAATCATCAAACCTTCTCCCCTGACCCCTTTGAGATTTTAGATGAAGATACTCTTTTTCTGTCCAGTCATTTGGTCCACACACGATGAATAGATTTGTAGGTGCATAATGGAATGCAATTTTATGCCCTGGGAGATTAAAATATTCGTCGCCCGAAATTCCTTCTGGAAACACTTCGGGATTTCTTATCTGATAACAGGCAGATTCTTCACTCCTGCTCCTTACAATAATTTTATTCTTATCCCTGAGAGGCTTCCTGAACCTAAAGAATTCATCAACTCTATAGACTGAATGCGTTATCGCTTCGGAAACAGGATCCCTTGGGAAATTATATTCTGAACGATTCTGCTCAATAGATCTGTTAACCTGTCCGGCCCCCCTTTTTGTTGGTTCCTCCATAATCCACACGTCAGCCGAATCCGGATTTACATAAGTCGACACATTATTTCTTATACACGAGGCAACCATAAGATCTGAATTTCTTTTTCCACCAGTCAGGAGTTCATAACTCTTGAGCAGGAAATATTCCTTGAATTCTTTTGGAAGTTCACTGATACTTGAATACTCCTGGTTTATATCTGAGAACATCTCAGCATGAAAGAGAGCGTCAAATTCTGTTCCTCTTAAATCTCTCACAGTCAATCCGCTCTTTTTGAAAAAATCAATCATATTTTTTATCTGCGTGCTAGTACCACTCATGTCTGGGCCTCCGACAACAAGATCGACTAATTTTCCCTCTTTTCTCATCCCCATTTTCTTATCACCTCATTAATATTTTTAAACAAATCTCTATTTTATAATATATATAAGAGTTGTATTATTTGATAAGTATTGCTAGCACAAAATTGCAGCGGGTTAACTAAAATTTTATAAATTGTTTTTTCCTGTGAAAAAAATGATTAATAACGATGTTGTTCCTGAGCTCACAAACGGGGAGTTTGAAAAGTTCGTGAAAGAAGGGGTTGTTTTCATAGATTTTTTCGCTGAATGGTGCATGCCATGCACAATGATGAGCCCGATAATAGAGGATCTATCCGAAGAGTTCAGAGGGAAGGTCAAATTCGGGAAAGTGGACGTCGATGAAAATCAAAAAGTCGCCCAAAAGTTTGGAGTG
>JAJZAH010000005.1 GCA_021799535.1 Nanobdellota archaeon | reverse complement strand
CACATATACACGTTGCATTCCTTAATCCCTTTATTCTGAGTATGAAATAGCATCCGAATTTAGGGGATTAAGCCTTGAAAAGCTTAAATTTTTCTTGGATTTCGGAATGTATGGTTTTTGCATTTTGTTTTTAAAGGTATTCTGACTTTAGCGTCAGATAAGGTGTTAATATAAAATTGTTGCAGAACAAAGGAATTATTGTCGTGAGAGTTACTAAATTTATTAGCACTTCTCAGCTTTGGACTTTTAGCGAAGCATGCAAATGGTCCCACTAATCATCTCTTCCCCCTTACTTCAAAAACAAGAGGTTATCCAAACTATCTTCGCCTTAATTTGATTGGAGAATGTTGACCCAACTCGTGATTAGCGCAGAGTACATCATGAATTAATTTTTAATCTAATTAACTCAGTCATGAAAGTTATTAATATTTCTTAGAGTATCTAATATTTAAATCCTTTGCTAACTTCTCGATTTCTGGATTTGCTATATTTTTAGCAGCGTTATAATCTGCTCCTTCATGATATTTGCATTTTTCCACATCAATACACTTAAATCTTGGGAAATTATTTTTTCTTCTATAACTAAATGTAAAAATTGGATTTTCAATATGACACTTAGAACATATTCTTGAAGTTCCAGCTGGGGTGATTTCCTTAACTTTAATTCCTCTTTCTCTTAATTTATGCACAACTTGGTCCATCATTCTGCTTTTAGGCCAAAAACCTCTCAAATACAAATTAAAAAAATCATCATTCCTGTTTGATAAAGATTCAAGATTTTCTATTTGAACCGTCCCACATTTTTGGTCTTCAAAAAATTTGACAATCTGGTTTGCCCATCTTTCTATAATTTTATTCCTAAACAAATCGTTCTTTTCATTAAACAGTTCTTTTTTAATGAACTTGTTTTTCTTACCCCTACCTATTCTTTGTTCAGAGTCTTT
Organism: Nanobdellota archaeon; assembly: GCA_021799535.1. Taxonomy (GTDB): domain Archaea; phylum Nanobdellota; class Nanobdellia; order Pacearchaeales; family GW2011-AR1; genus GW2011-AR1. The sequence continues at coordinate 66,051 of JAJZAH010000005.1, read as the reverse complement.
TGTAATCTGTCTGTTTCTCGCACTAATCATCTTATTGAACTGAAACACCTCGTTTTCTCTTATTATCAAACGGGCAGGAGAATTATGCACTGCACAAACAAAAGGAACCCTTACACCTAAATCAATGCCACCAAATGTTGAATTACTCAGCTCTTTGTTAATGAATGGTGGGCGGGTTATTGTAATATTAACAAACCAAATATTTCTGTCTCTTTGTCTTTTTCCCCTCTTTAATTCAACCCACCCAATTTTAGCCCTACTTTTCAAAATATCTTTAACATGGTCCCAATCTTTCAAATCTTCTAATTTCTCCTTTTTCAAATCGACTAATTCTTGTTTTTGTTCTCTGGATAAATAACTCCAATCTTCAATATTATTTTCTTCGAAATATTTGTTCTGCACCTCCTCTATTTGTTCTTTTATGTCTTTTGATAATTTCCCCTTATTTACCTTCCTCATTAATTCTTTTTTAGCGATTTCATCTCTTTCTACTTCTCTTAGATAAATATCCCATTCTTTATCAAATTCTCCTTCCATCAATCTTCTTATTTCAGAACTAGTTCCACCTTCATCCATCCACCCTTTTCTTCTTTGTCTTCTATGGGTTGATAAAAGTAAATCAATTTGGTTATTTTCCCGACCCGGTTTATCTAAAATATTAAAATTTTTATAAATATTTTGCCCTTTTTTCTCTTTATTAATCTCAAAAAATGGAAAAGGCAGTTTAATTGTCAAATCTGCTTCTTCTTCAGAAGGAAGATTTATTTTTTTTACTGGAATTTCATCTTTGTTTGCTGTGCTCTTATAAAAAGAAACTGGAAAAGTTTCCGTTCTAGCAGTTGGTAAAGAGATTAAACCCTCTTTAACTTGTTTAAATTTACTTTTTCCGATTCCGCTAGAAAGTTTTCTATTAAGACCAGATGAAATTGATGAACATTTTATTATTTGATTTGCTTCTGTTGAATATTTTGATATTAGGCTTTGAGGATTAAACTTTTCATCGTTATTCATTTCTATAAATATATTTGTCATAGATTTATTATAAAATCGTGTTATCAATTTTTGTAATTCAGAGAATAAAAAATCCATTTTAGGTTTTGTTAAAATATTTGGATATTTTTCTTCTGCAATTTTCCAGAATTCAGAGGATGCAGATGATCTAGCCTTTCTTTTTAATTTCTTTAACGATTTAGCATTTATTTTCCCTGTTTCCACCGTATCTTTTTCTTCAAATTCTTTCTCTTTTTGTTCCTTCAAATCTGCCAACTCTTTTTCTATCTCTTCAGAGTACAAAGGCCTAATAACTCTTAATTGAAGTGTCTTGGTAATTAGTTCTGTGGGTATCATTTTTAATACATCTCCTTATAACAGTTATCAACAAACCTTTTTTTATATTTCGTTCCTTCAGGGTATATCTCTTTTTCTAAAATTTCTCTTACTTTCATTATAGTTTCAAATAGTAACTCCCGATTTTCCAAATTTACTTTGATCAAATCCTTGGACAGTTCGTATTTTATATAACCATAAGGAACTTTATATTTAAGTACTCTTTCAGTAAGCATTGCTTCAAAAAGAAGCTGGAGTTTTTGCGTTCTATAAAAGCCACACTTCGGTTTCTTCGCATATTTTAACTGCAAGGGATAAGCTTCGTTTTTTTCCTCATTAATCATAATACAATCTGCCCTCGTAGCAAACTCTTCAGTCTCAAGGGAAACCCCGTACTTTTTGGTAAGTCTTGGCTCATACGTCCTCTTTTTATTTACAATTTTATTTCTCCCAGTATCCTTTCTGAAAGAAAAATCTTTTTGCAGACCTTTGATCTGCTTAGCACTTTTTGTCTGTGGCAATTTCAGGACTCTCGTAAAATAGACAATTCTTGGGTCATATTCATAGTTCATTAAATCGGCTGCAGTAATTTTATCGTTTCTCATTTTCCAATTATAACAAAATCTTTCTGTTTAACTCTCTCTTCGTCAAGGTGCCCAATTATATCTTTCCCGGAAAAACAAGACCTGCATGATGGGATTATAAAAATGCAGTCTTCCTCACCAAGATCCAGATTTTTTATTTCTAAGGCCAACATCTCCATTTTGTTCCTTGACAAATTCCCCATAAAAGAGCTTTTCTGAACTCTAAAAAAGCCGTAGTTCTTACAGATAGAAACAATTCTGTTCCTGATCCCATTTTCGCTTATGTCGTAAATTAACCAATATAACATTGTCAACCCCAAATGAATGTCCTGATCTCTTCGGATTGCCCTAGGATGAATCGAACTATCTCTCTTGATTGTTCCAGGATAATCTGGGAGATTTTCAGTTTCTTTCCGTTAAAACTTATCTTGTTCGATAAAGATTGCATAACTTCCTTGATAATTTTAGTTCTTCCTTCCTTTGTCAACAAAATACCCTCTCCAATTTTTTCAAGATCTATATCAGAGACTTGTTTCCTAACAAAGAGGTTAATAATTGCTCTGTCAATTATTGGTCTAAACTGCTCTACCAAATCCAAAACCATAGAAGGCTTGCCGTACCTGTCCACATGCAAAAATCCGAGATAAGGATCCATCCCAGATAAGATACAAGAACGTTCTATTTCTGAATATAAAATCCCATAACCATAATTCAGGCATATATTGAAGATGTCTTCTGATTTCGGGTCTCTTTCCTTAAATGGAATAATCTTTTTGAGGCAAGAAAAGTAAATGGAAGCTCCATAACCTTCATAACCAAGAATCGATTCCCTGCTTTTTTCAATATCTGAAAAGCTAAAATCTTCAAATCTTTTTATATTCTCTTCAAACTTCTTTATCTCCTCTACAAATAGGTTATCCCTTGTTTTATTCAGTCGTTTTATCAAAAAAAGCTGATTTCTAAGTTTAGCTCCAAAAAGCTTCCTCACAATTTCCGGTCCTTTCTCATTAGTATAAGCCTTCACCTGTTCCCTTCTTGTCAAGGTGGTTCCGCCAAGAGTACACGGGTAGATTCTTGCAAAGGGTTTTCCGTAGAAGTTTGTATAAACAATATCAATATTTTTCTCAATTGCGAGTCTAACAGCACCTTCTGAAATTGAGGATGGAGAAGAGATTATTATCTGCTCGACATTCTCAGCTGAATATTCATCCTTTTTCTCTTTGTTCTTTATCACAAACCGGTTTTCTTGCTTTGACAGGTAGGATCCAAATTCATTAAGGATCAATTTCATAGAATCGGCAAGCACTAAGAGTTTTTAAATTCTCCTGATGTAGTAACTTCTAAGTAATACTTGAAATTGACGAAATCTATCATAAAACGCCCGGACCAGTGCTCGCAACCTCGCACGAGTTTTTTCACTTTTTAATCTGAACTCTTTTGAAACTCTACCACGAAGTTGCTCGTCGAACCTTTACGGTTCAATTCATGGAGTATGAATATTGGGTTGCAGAAGCAACCCAATTCACGCCCGGACCAGGACTCGAACCTGGATACCCTTTCGGGTCGGCCTTTCCAGGGCCGTGCAATACCCTTATGCGATCCGGGCTTATTCTGCCTCCCACGTTGAATTGAGAATTCCGACAATGCGGTTCTCCTTTATGTGATCCAGGCAGTTGTTTTTTCCGGGAGCATTTGCGAAGAAGTGGAACTTCCTGCCTATGCGATCCGGGATTTATAAAAATTAGGAAAAGCAGGAGAGTTAAAAAGTTTACTGAATCATCAGAACATGAAACTGAGATGGATTTTTCCAGCCTCGCGGCAAGGAAAAATTTTTGAGGAAAAGTTAATCCAAAGATTTAATCATATAAATTTATCTGCAACAAATTAGCTACCAATCCAAAAGTTCCAAGTATTATCCTCGAATCCGGCCGAAGCGCCTTGACGAAGTCGGGCGCGAAGCAGCTAAACAATCTTAAATCAAGACAAAAGATAAAAACTTCCCATCCTTTCAACAAACATGCAAAAGACAAGCGCAGGACTCTTGATGTACAAAATCAAAGATGAGAAAATGAAAGTTTTCATCGTCCATCCGGGAGGGCCGTTCTGGAAAGGCAAGGATATTGGAGCATGGAGCATACCTAAAGGAGAGGCTGAAGAGGGGGAAAACCTGCTAAGCTGCGCGATAAGGGAAGTTAAAGAAGAGACTGGAATCGACGCATCGGGAAAAGAGCTCATTGATTTAGGATTCATTGTGCAAAAATCCGGAAAGAAAGTCTATTGCTGGGCTTTTGAGGGGGACTGGATAGGCCTCTTGATGTGCAAGAGTTATGCACAGATCGAATGGCCCTACAAATCCGGAAAAATAATGAGAATTCCGGAAGTCGACAAAGCTGAATTTTTCGATGCTGAAAAGGCAAAAGAAAGGATAAACAAACCTCAGGGGGAGTTTATCGATAGGCTGAAGGATAAGCTGAAAATTAGCTAAGCTAATTTTGTTAAAATCCTGGGTGACTTAAAACCCACAACGTCAAAAAAGTTACAGTTGATGACTCGGGAGTTTTTCGGGAATCAGCGATCTGCCCACAAAAACTTCGCCTGAATTTTACGCAGGTTGGATTCATGGCGGAGATTATGTTGTAAACAAAATAAGGAACGCCCAGAGCAGGAATCGGACCTGCGAGCCCCGATGGGGCCGGGATTAGCAATCCCGTGCAATACCACTATGCGATCTGGGCATATTATTTTTGCTTTGCTTACCCCAGAAGCATTTGCAAAGGAAGTGAAACTTCCTGCTTATGCGATCTGGGCACAGCCAACAAATTAAAACTAACATTCTGGCTTATAAATATTTTGAAACAGCGGACAAGCCCAAATATAAATTTAGATGCATACAATAACGGAATGGGGGCAAAAGTTAATCAATAATCCCTTCAAGGTTTATGAAAGTAGATCTGACACGATTTTCTTTATCTATCTTCTCTATTTTTGAAACTTTCCCCTTTTTGGAATTTTCACCCAAAAAACTACCTTGAGAATAATAAACCTTTATCATATCCCCCGAATCTATTCCGGATACATTTCCATAGATTTCCACAAAGTGCGTATGACCTCCGTTAAAAACCTTGAACCTAGCCTTAGGTATGGCTCCGGTTATCCAGGAGTTATAGCCTGGTCCGAAAACACCATTAGAACCCATGATTTCTTTTTGACCATACTCTGCTTCCATAACATTAAATGTTCCCGAAACAATTTCATCTTCCTTAAGAAAGCTACTGTCCTTTTCATCGAGGATTACCATAAATAAGGCAGCTATGTTCTGTATAAAAACTTATGGGATTGTTACAAGTCAAATTCATTCACAAAATTCACGATTGTCCTGTACTTTTCAAGAAATTCCATTCCTTTAGGAGTGATGAGAATCTGCTTCCCAAGCTTCCTTTCTTCAATCTCCTGTATGAGCTCACGCCTGAGAAGTTCAGCTCTGTAGTCTGCAAACCTCTTGGATGAAAGGTTGGACTTTCTTAACAGAGGGGTCATTTTGATATGACCATGATTGTCTTTTATTATCCTCAAAATGTCTCTTATTATCTCTAGTTTGTCTCGCTTTACCATTTTAATCGGGACCTAAACTTCTCATTACTTTATATGAAATGACAAGAAATATCCCTATTGATACCATAGACACCAATAATTCAAGTATCGGATCAAAACCTTCTACAAGCAAGTCAACAAGGTTCAATATCCAAAAAGCAAAAAGGGAGAAATATACAGTGTAAAGGGGACCCATATTCTTTTTGCTTTTCAACTTCTTATTCAGGACATAATTGTATACAGTTATGAGGATAAAGATAAATATCTGCAGCAACAGAAGAAGCGCGACATACCTTGTCAGAATGCTTACAGCTGAGATCACAAGGACAACAATATGAACGACCGGGATTATGAACTTCCTGTCTTTCAGGTTCTTCCACACAACACTATAAAAGAGATAGAAAATGGCCATTGTACTCGCGTACATGAAAATAAAAAGAGTGACTATGCCTATAGAGAAAGAATCAAACTCTAATACCTCGTGAAATCCGAATATCAGGAGCAGGAAATCGATAAAAGATTTAAAAAAATAAGCTACAGCGAAGAAGACAAAAGATTCTCTGAAATACTTTATTCCGTCATGCTTGCTTATATCATACATTTTCTTCGTGCTGAAGTAGATCATAAGGCTGCAGAAGATTATGACAAATGAGTAAGTCAACTCCATTCCAAAAGTATTTGGGAATAATATTTGCTCTATAGGGGGCATGGAAAATTAATGATTTAGCTGTTTATATACCTGTGTGGATTTTGGTTCCATCCGAATTTTAAACAAAAACACCCCTTTAAATATTAGTAAGGATTTTCGTTCCATTTTTCTTTTAAAGAAAAACTGTTTTTTCAGTTGCATATGGGAGCAAAGAGGAAAAACAAAAAAAAGAGCAAGATAATGTCTGCTCTTGCTCTTGGGATGCTTGTTATCAGCGGCGGGGCGCTTGCCATACCCTCGGGAAACGATCAGGTAACTCCTGCAACGCCGCATATTGAAAGTGTAAAGCCCGTCACCGATAAGCCAGGGGATTTCATAAAAATAAATAATCTGGCGATCACCAAAAATTTTGATTACTTTGATGAGCTTAATAAGGAGTTCCGGGAGAAAACGTTCAGTATATCCCCGGAACCAATATCAAATTCCGTCAACGAGGGAGCCGTAATAGAAGCCATAAATAAGGGAGATTTCGATGCATGGAAAAAGGCGGTTTCAAACCTTGAGGGGGTCCCGAATGACACAGAGCAGATAAGTGAGGAAGATTTCAATATACTTGTAGAACTTCATAAGCAAAGAAGTGAGTTCGGGAAAAGCTTATAAGCTTATTTCCATCCCAAAGTGGTATGAAATACAAGCTAAAAGGAAAAGAATTACTAGAGGATTTGGTGGATACCGGAAAGAAAGGAATATACACCGCAGGGTTTGGCCTGTCTTTTTTGGGCTTGCAATACATAAACGAAAATGTCTTGAAAAATCCTGTCTCATTTCCTCTCCCGGAAAACATAAACATATTTTCACATGAATTCGCATTCTATGCAGTCTCGGGGATTTGTTTCTGGGGAACTGTTATAGAAAGCATAAGCTTTGCGTACGACACAGTCAAGATTCCACTAAAAGCGATCAGCGGAAAATATATCAAGAAAGGCAATAAAAGATAAAAACCAGCTTATGCAGATCTTTCCATGAATTCACTTTATGAACTTCTTGATAAAACCTCTGGATTAGCTGACAGAAGGAAAGTTATTGAAGAATATCTGGAATCACACAAAGATGAAGTTGATAATATTGTCAAAAACTCTGTTTATATGGAAGGATGCGAGCTGACCAAAGAGGAGCAGGTTCCGTCCACAACAAGCAGCATAGTTCCTTATGCAGTCGGCAATAAATATCTGAGAGATGAACCTTACGACTGGAGATATTTCCCGGCTTATATACTCGGAGTCATACGAACAGACAATAAAGTCGGATTCCTGATAGCAGAATCAGACGGGGGAATGGACTGCATTCCAAGAAGCTTTCTTGACTCTCCCGAGGAAATGCTCGATCCAATAGTGGCTGCAAGACTGAAAAATCCAAAAAACGTTTATACTGAACAAAAGAGCAAAAGTTAACCCTCTTGTTTTACTAATTCAAAAAGTATGCTTGGAAAGATAGCGGGGGTGGGATTTGAACCACACGACCTCCGGGTTATGGGCCCGACGAGCACTCCAGGCTGCTCTACCCCGCTTTGACAACTACAGGATTATAGCACGTCTTTTCCTTTTAAAGATTTCCAAAACACATCTAAAAAGAAACAATCGAAAGATGATCAAATAAGTTTCCTATCTCTCCCCAAACTTACATGCATCGGCTTCCTCTTCATTATCCGCTAGAGCAAAGGTTTCATCAAAACTCGGGGAATAAATCTCTTCCATAGGATAAATTACAATTTGGGATTTAAATCATTTTTTATGATGGGGCACATAGTTTTTAGGAAGCAAACAAAAACTTATATAAAACACCTGCTTCTGAAATTGGAGATGGCAAAAAAGAAATCGCGTGAGGAAAGGGCTACCGAAACATTTTTCAGGCCAAGCGTGGACTTCAAAAGGACTACAGAAAAAGAAGTGAGACCCGAGTTGCCGCGTGAAGAGATATTGAGAAGTGTAGTGGAGAAAGAAATGAAAGATTATGATCCAAACTTCGAGAATCTGAGGATGGTTGAGAAAGCCTCATACAAGCCCGGAATTTCAGACATAATTACTATAGAAAAAGAAGGAGAGATCGTAAAAAAGAAAAATGGCAGGAAGAATGGGAAAAGAAACGGTAAAAAGGCTGCCCTGAAAAAGGAAAAATCGACGACTATCAAGGAAGAAGTCTATGTAGCGCCTAAAATACTCCTAAAAAAGAGTGGTTATGAGCTTATAATCACCGAGAAGCCACAGGCCGCCCTAAAGATATCTGACGCTCTTGGAGTTTCAACGAAGAGAGAAATAATAAGAGGAGTCCCCTATTATGAAGTCGACAGACAAGGAAAAAAGATAATCGTCGCATGCGCCGTTGGCCACCTTTTCACATTAAAGCAGAATATTTCGGGCTCCCAGGTTCCGGTTTTTGACATCTCGTGGGTGCCAAATTACATCGCAAAAAAAGGTGATTTCACAAAAAAGTACTATGACACAATCCTGCACCTTGCAAGAAATGCCGGCTCCATAACCGTTGCCACGGACTTTGATGTTGAAGGGGAAGTGATCGGAAAAAACGTCGTGAACCTGATATGCAATCAGCCTGACGCGAGCAGAATGAAATTCTCCACGCTCACAAATTCAGAACTCAATAAAGCCTATGAAGAAAAATCCCCGCATATAAACTGGGGCCAGGCTGTCGCAGGAGAATCCCGTCATTACCTTGATTGGTTCTATGGAATAAACTTATCAAGAGCTTTAATGAACGCAATAAAAGCGGCAGGCAGATTCAAGATAATGTCAATAGGACGTGTCCAAGGCCCGGCACTCAAGCTTATAGTGGAAAAGGAAAAGGAAATTAAAAATTTCAAGAAAGAACCTTACTGGGAACTTTTCATAATCCTGTCAAAACCAAAGCTGGAGCTAAAGTGCACAAAAGAATTTTTCGACAGGAAAGAGCTAGAAAAATTCGCAGACCTTACCGGAAAAGAGATAGAACTTGAAACTAAAAAAGCCGAAGAAAGAGTCCCGCCTTATCCGCCGTTCGATCTGACAAGTCTTCAAACAGAAGCTTACAAACTTTACGGAATAACTCCTTCAAATACCCTCAAGGCGGCACAATCACTTTATCTTGCAGGGCTTATATCTTACCCGAGAACTTCCTCTCAAAAGCTTCCACCTTCAATAGACTATAAGTCAATACTTGAAACGCTCAAAATAAGATATAAAGTTGCAAAACTTATCACAAGAGACAGACCAATAGAAGGCAAAAAAACAGACCCAGCGCATCCCTCTATTTATCCTACCGGAAACGATCAAGTCTTGTCTGGGAATGAAGAGAAGATATATAATCTTATAGTGAAAAGATTCCTCGCACTATTCTGCGATGATGCGATAATAGACAGGAAAAGGATTCTGGGAAAAATCAAAGAATACACTTTTTCAGCATCAGGATATCACATCAGACAAAAATCATGGATGGAATTCTATCCGGTAAAGACAAATGAAAAAGAGCTTCCTGATGTGGATGGGAAAAAAGAGATAAAGGAAACCAGAATAGATGAGAAGGAAACCCAGCCGCCAAAGAGATATTCCCCTGCATCTATAATATCAGAGCTCGAGAAAAGGAACCTTGGAACAAAGGCAACACGTGCTGCAATAATAGAAACACTTTATGACAGGGGATATATAAAAGGCAAATCCATTGAAGCGACACCAATAGGGATGTCCCTTATAGACACGCTCGAAAATTACTCACCCATAATAATAAACGAGAAACTGACCAAAGAACTGCAGGATGAGATGGACGAAATAGTAGAAAAAGGTGATGAATCCCTCGGTGAGTTGAAAAAGAAAGAAGATGACATATTGGGAAAAGCCAAGAGGCAGATATCCGATATCGCGGAAGAGTTCGAAAAAGACGGGCCATCTATAGGAAAGGACCTTGTGAATGCGCAGGAGAATCAAAGGGAAGCAGAGAGAGAAGAGAATCTCCTCAACACTTGTCCCAGGTGCGGGAAGAATAAGCTAAGGATAACTTACTCTCCTAAAAACCGAAAATTTTTCATCTCCTGCTCCGGTTATCCCGAATGCAAAAATACATATTCGCTTCCGCCAAACGGGACCATAAGTAAAACCGGGAAAAACTGCGAAAAATGCGGTTTCCCACTCCTCATATCATTAAGGAAAGGAAAGAAGCCGTGGATATTTTGTTTCAACAGTGAATGCGAGACAAACAAAAAAAGGATAGAAGAATACAGAGAAAAATTAAAGAATAATTCGGGGCAAAACAACGAAAATTAAAAGATAAAAATTAAAATCAGAAAATGCAAGACTATTTTTTTCTTGCAGATTTCTTTGATTCAGATTTCACCGGTTCTTTTGGCGCTTCTTTATGCCATGCGCATCTGCACCAGCCAAAAACATGAAGCAAAGAGTGTAGTACTATCAGTGCAGTTGCAATGATAACAACTACGTTGGACCAATTGAAGATTGCAAATACGAGTGCCACCAAAGCCAAAAAGCCGTCTTTGTAATAACCTCCCATCTTCCACCTCCTTATAATTTTTTAGAGGAATCCAGCGGTTAAAAATGTTTCCCAGAGAAAATTTTGCAGAATTAACCTGAACCTGGAGTTCCCAAAGAATATAAATCTGGAATTTCTAATAGATTCATGGAAGAGGTAAAGTTTGGATATGTAGAGAAACTTTCGAAACTGAATTTCAGGGCAAAAGACCTGAGAAACCTGTCGAAGTTCGAGGGAGCTTCACCGCCGACCGTTTTCATAGGATCAGGCCTTAAATACCCCCTCGTAAATGTTGGAATATTATCGCCTATAGAAAAGGTCGAAGATGCCGGTGTTTTTGATAATCCAAAAGGTTGGGCAAAAGATGGGTTTTCGATAACAGATGTCCTCAAGCTAAGGGAAAACCTCCTAAACTCGCGATTTACATCCAAGGTCACAGACTCAAGGATGAACAAGAAATTTACAGAGATATCAAAAGAAATTGCACTTTCACAAACCCCGGTAGACGTCGAGATTGAGCTCAAATCAGGAGTTGACGTTGGAAGCAACCCTGACAGGGTACTGACGCCAAACGGTATGAGAGCGGAACTCAAAGACGCGCGGATTCATGACAATGTAAAGATAGACTCAAAAATCGACAGAGCCATGAACGATGAGATAAAAGCCAACGAAGGCATAAGCTTTCTTTATACTTCAGGAATAAATGAGTACAGCTTATCAAAAATACTTAGTGTAGGGGTCCTTGGATTGAAGAAAGACAAAAAGATGGTCCCGACAAGGTGGAGCATAACCGCGACAGATGATATAATCGCAAAAGAGCTGCTGAAAAAAGTAAGAAATTATAGATGGATAGAGGACTATGAATTTTTCTCGGGAGAATACCTAGGAAACCAGTACTTGATTTTCCTGTTCCCCAATGTCTGGAGCTACGAACTTTTTGAGCTTTACTACCCAGGATCAAGCTGGAATCCCACAAAAGACATGAAAGCATCAACAGATTCAGAAGGGTACAATGGAAGGACAGCTTATGCCTCAAATTGCGGAGGAGGATATTACGCAACAAGGCTCCCAATCCTTGAATATTTAAATACAATAGGCAGGCAAGCAGGAGTCCTCGTGATAAGACTGGAAACCCCAAGCTATTGGGCAGGCCTCGGCGTGTGGGTTGTAAGAGAAAGCGTCAGAAAAGCTCTTGCAGGGGACATTACAAAGTTCGAGTCAAAAGAAAATCTCCTTGACGAGGCAGTCAGAATATCCAAGGAAAAGTACGATTTTGATCCGAAAATAATCTATGAGAGAAGCACACTCCTTCGTCTTTACGGAACACAAAAGAATCTGAGCCGGTGGTTTTAAGATATAGTAAATTTTAGAACAACCCTTTTTTGAAAATTCCTTCATTCCTTATCTCAAAATTCATCTCCCTCTCTTTCAAACTTCTATGCTTTAAGAGAACCGCCTTTCTTGAATGGTTATTTTTCAGTTCTATTATGCATTTGCTCCAATACTTGAAAAGATCTCCTCCGACAATATTCATTTCCTTCTCGACCCCGCTTCTCATCTCATCAAATGAAAGAAAATTCCCGTAGACCTGATTAGTTATTATAACAGGAACGCTCTCTTTCCTTGAAATCTCGACAAGTATCCTCATCTGTCTTGCCACATCACGATTAACTTCCCTTATTTTTTCTTCATCATCTCCTTCAACTGCATCGCCAAGCTCGAGACGGTAAAGCATCGCCATAGAATCGATAATTATCAAACCCACATTCTCCTTTTTCACATTATCAAGAAGCTTTGAAAAGCACTTTTTCTGCTCCTGGAAGTTTGTCGGGTTAAGAAGCAGGATATTGCCCAAGATCCTCTCAGAGTTCTCGTTCCCGACAATCTGTTTTACCCTCTCAACTGAAAAACCACCTTCGCTGTCTACAAAGATCACTTTCTTCTCCCTTGCCTGTGAGCAGGCTGCAAGCATAGAAAAATTGCTCTTCCCTGACCCAGGAGGCCCGACAATCATCGTCACTATGCCTTTTTCATAACCGCCGCCAAGCCAGTCATTAAGGTCAAAACTTCCTGTTGAAACCCTCTCTAACTCTTCCATAAAAGAACAACATAGCGTGAATTAATAAGCATTTATATCATATCGTGTAATTATCACAAAATAGTTACAAGATAAAGTTTTATAAAAGGCTGATCCTAAAAAATGATATAAACCTAAAATAAAATGATAGAGAAAGTAATAAAAAAGATTGACGAAAATCTAAAATCGGAGATGGAATTCTCAGGATTTATGATAATAAATAACGGGGCTGAACCCCATATGATTTCTTCACTTGAACTGGGGAATATAACAAGCGGCAGATTCAAATCTGCGGAGCAGGAAGGAAAATATATCGAAACTATCAGCTTAATAAAAGATCACTTAGGATACATACCTAATTTCTATTCCGTAGAAAGCCAGAGAGCATTCCCAGAAGGTAGACCTGAAATATCCACCTATCCTGTTAACTTCTTCAACGAGAAAAAACACTCTTATTGAAAAATCGAAGAATGATTATTTGGATTTCTTGAAATCTTCTTCCACTTTTTCAAGATCTTTCACTATCTCTTCAACTGCCTTATCTATTGCTGCCTTGGCATCTTTCCCTTTTGTCTTCACAAGAAGCACAGGATTCATTGTCGCATGCTCTTTTTTCCATGCCGCAAAAGTCACGGCGGAGTCCCTGTTAAGGTAAACCCTTAATATTTCAGGAAAAGTCAAGTCATCAAACTCGACCTCAATCTCATTTTTCTCTCTCTTGAGAACTTTAAGTTCCATATGTTAAAATCAGAAAATGAATTTATAAAGGTTTGGATATGGGCATATTGTTACCTTAACGTCAGGTTAGCGAGGCAAAAAAATTTATTTTTTCAATAATCAATTTATCGCCTTTAAACTCTGCCTTTACTCCAAGTTCATTCACTTCTTCAATTACAACGCAAATGTTATGTGCCAGAACCTTAATCAGAATTTCATCCCTCTTTTCCCAAATTTCCTCATCATCTTTTGGAGCTGTTTTGGGTTCATCCCCTGAGAAGGATCAAAACCTGAAGAATCTTTTATCATTGAAGAAAGCATGTCATACTGCTTGAGGAGAGCACGCACTTCACTTCCTGTGACCCCCGAACCCTTCGCTATCCTTGATATCCTTGAAGTCTGTTCTTTGAGTAAGCCCGGATTTTCCCTTTCCTCCAAGGTCATAGATTTTAGGATATGTTCCCATTTACTCACTTTCTTTTCCTGTGATTCGAGTAATTCATCAGGTATTTTCGCATTCCCCATCCCCGGTACAAGGGATTTGAGTTTTCCGAAACCCCCCATAGAGTTCATAGATTTAACCTGTTCAACAACATCAGTGAGGGTGAGCTTCCCTTCAGAGAGCTTCTCCTCAAGTTTTTTCTGTGAAGTTTCATCTGCCACAGAGCGCACTTTTTCCAAAAGAGCGTTAAGATCCCCCATCCCGAGAAGCCTTGACAAGAATGAATCAGGATTGAAAACTTCTATGTCATTGATTTTCTCCCCGGTAGTTATAAAATAGACTCCGGATTTCGTCTCTGCACATGCTGAAAGGGCTCCTCCACCTTTTGCAGTTGAGTCCATCCTTGAGATTATCACACCTGTTATATGGAGCGCTTCAGAGAATTTCTCGGCCTGATTTTTCGCCGCTTGGCCAATATCAGCCGGCATAACAAGAATCGTTTCATCTGGTTTTATTTCCTTTTCGAGAGTCTTAATCTCTTTTATCAGATCCTTATCAAGATCATGCCTTCCGGCGGTGTCTACTATCACAACTTCATATCTTTCAAGCTCTTTTTTATATCTCCCCCATATCTTTACAGGATCCGTTTCTTCCATATCAGTAAAAACTTTAAGATTGTTTTTCTCACCTAGTTGGATGAGCTGCTCTTTCGCCGCCGGCCTCCATACATCAAGACCCACAAGAGCCGCCTTTTTCCCCCTTTTCTGAAAGTAACTGCCAAGTTTCGCAACCGTCGTTGTCTTTCCTGACGCATAAAGTCCCACGAGAATAATCTTTATCTGGCCACTTTCTTTCACAACTAGCTCCTTTTTCTCTCCAAGGATTTTCACAAGCTCATCGTGGAGAGTCTTGATAAGGTGCTCTTTTTTCTCAATTCCTTTTATCTTCTCATCATATGCGACTTTCCTTAACTTCTCAGACAACTCTTTTATTAGAAGGATGTTCACATCCGCTTCTATAAGCGCTCTTTGGAGCTCTCTCACGATCCCATCAACAAGATTTTTGTCAAGGAATATCGCATTTGATATCCTGTCTGTGGCTTTTTTAAGGGCTGCCCCCAGTTTCTCTAACATAACTTTAGAAGTCCAAGGATAATTATTAAGGTTTTGGGTTTAATTGAGAATAACTTAAGATGATTCCTGGACATTTTTCGGCTTGTCAACAGTCCAATATTTCCAGTCAGGTTTCTTCCACCAGGAATGGAATTTTATATTCACTCTACCTTCAAAACTTATTTCCATGAGGTGTTTATCAAGTATATTTCTTAATGTTGATTTTCTTGGTTCTGGCAGTTCAGGATCGTAAGGGTCAACCCCTGTGCTTAGCATAATCATTCTCCCTACCCCGTCTTCGGTCGGCTCAACTCTCTCATAAGCAAGGGAAAATCCTTTAACATAATCTTCCAATGGAAAATGAAAAACTTCCTCGGAATCAATAATCATATGTAATCCGGAACTGTCTTTTCTGAAATCAAAGGTTTTATCAGTTAAATCCTCACTGACTTTTTCTCTTCCCTGGACATGGTATTCTCCATCTTCCCGGACTCCCCCGCAATCCCTTATGAACAGAAAAATTGGTTTATAATTATCCAAACACAACCTTAAACTCTTGAAATCCAATTTTTTTGGCATCCAATACTGTTCCATATTTATTCAATAACCTTCAAGGTATATAATCTTTCCGACAATTCTGACCACAATAATTCTTAAAAATCGAAAAGACAGAGTAGAATGATGACAACAACAATAGAAAATTTATTCACCGGAATCCAGAAACCTGAAAATGAGCCGGAAATATTCAAAAATATAAAACTTATGGAAAATGCAAGAATTGAACTTGTAAGATCAAATTATAATGAAATTCCCTCAAGGATTTATGATCAGGAAGAAGATGAATTCGTTATGATTGTCAAAGGTAGGGCAAAACTTCTTTTAGAGCAAAATGACAAACCAGAAATTGTGGAGATAAATCCCGGGGATTACCTAACGATCCCGAGGCATATGAAACATAAGGTTATGGAAACTGAAAAAGATACTTATTGGGTAACTGTACTTTATAGTCCTAAGAAATAATCAATCACAGATGGAAAGATTTCTTACAACCCTAATTTCTCGATAAATTTTTCTCTATCAAAAGGCTCAAGATCTTTGTACTCCTGACCTGTACCAAGAAACAGGATGGGCTTCTTTGTTATATATCCGACCGAAAGGGCTGTTCCGCCTTTCTCATCTATATCCGCCTTTGAGAGGATAATGCCGTCGATTCCGATTGCCTCATCGAAAGCACGAACCTGATCAACAGAATCATTTCCTGTTATCGATTCTCCAAGAAAGATGACTCTATCTGGCTTTGTCACCCTCTTGATTTTTTCCATTTCCCTAAGGAGGTTCTTTGCTGTGTGCATTCTTCCTGCCGTGTCTATCAAGACTGCTTTTATTCCATTTTTCCCTGCATATTTCACAGTGTCAAAACCGACAGAAGCTGGATCTGAGCCATATTCATGGCTTATGACAGCCACCCCAAGTTTCTCACCGTGTTTTTCAAGCTGCTCAATCGATGCAGCCCTGAAAGTGTCCGCAGCGCCCAAAACTAAAGGAATATTTTTCTTCTTAAGCATATCTGCAAATTTTGCAATTGTCGTTGTCTTCCCGGCACCATTTATCCCGCAAAATAAAATCACATAGGGAGATTTTTTCTCCTCAATTTCCCTGACAATATCAAAAGGCTTCACAAGAACCTCGGCAAGTATCTCTTTCAGGCTCTTTTTTATTACCCCCTCCAGATCCTTCTTTTCAATTTCTTTACCAACAATTTTTATTTCAAGCTCACTTATTACTTTTTCAGCCACTTCAAGAGCAACATTGTTTTCCAGAAGAATCATTTCAAGATCCTCAGAATAATCATGAAACTCATCTGAGGAGATGACTCTTTTTCCAGAAAAAATACTCCTGAATATTGACTTTTTCTCTTTTTTCTCTTCAAGTTTCCCGACGGATTTTTGGGCATCCGGAACGAAAGCTTCAATCCCTGCATTGAATTCTTTTTCAGGTTCCGCATAAGCTTCTTTTGAAACTTCAGTTTTTAGGCTTTCATCGATATCAGAATATTTTACGTCATCTTTCCCGGACTTTTCCGGCTCCATGACTTTTGCTCCTTCCCTCTTTTTCCCCGCCTTTTTTGAAGACTCTTTTTTCTTTCCCAGCTCTTCCGTGGCCGCGTTCTGCGCTTCTTTTGAAACTTCATCCCCTTTTTGAGCGGAGATTTTTCCTGCCCATTCTTTCAGTTTCTCCCTTAGCTTCCCGAACATCGATATATAAAAACCCCTTTATTTAAAAAGTTGTCCGGAAAAAACTTAAATCCACGACTCCCGTAAACAATAAAAAGCTAACCTCACTGGATGAAACATGGCTGGAGAGATGAACTTACCTGACAGGTTTTCAAAGGATGAATGCATCGGCCGTTTCGGAAATTTCCTAAAAAAGATACAAGAGAGTTATAAATTCATTGAAAAGGATGTGGAAGAGCTCTCCGAAAAAAATCCGGACCTTCGCAGCTTAGAGATAGTCCTTATGGAAGAACCATCATGGGAAAATGCATCAAAAATAGCCATCGGAAAAAATAGATCTGACCCTTTCTTCATTGTCTCGGGGAAGAATGGTGAAAAAGACGTGAGCATAAACACTCCGGAAGGACTGTATGATTATCTCGAAAGATCCCATTATCATTTCAATAGCAGACTGTTTTTCACGCTTTGTGAAGAAAACTTTTCAAGAGGAGTGGATTATATCATAGAATCTGTAATATATTACAAAAAAAACGAGATAAAAAGAGTTTTATCTGCTATATAGTATTATTCATACAAAAGATTGGAATAATTTTTGAGTGGCACAGCAACATATTAAAAGAAAAAGCGCTTTTTCCGGAAATGATCACTTACAAAGATATATATGAAGCCGCAAAAAAAGAGAGATATTCCGAAAAACTTCAGCCCATACAAAAAAATTTTGTCAAAGAAGTTTCAAATTACTTGGATGAAAAAAAATCAGCATCGTCTCAAGAGGGCGACGTTTTCTCTGATGTCCTTCTGAAGGCAAAAAAGCAGCTTGAAAATGCAGTCACACTCTTTCAGGAGCTTATGAGGAGAAGAAGGAAAAAAATACTCAACCTTGTCCTTATCGCAAGCGAGACCGGAATATCAAGGCAGGACTTCAACAATATGCTCCTTTTTGAAAAAGAGCTGTTTGAAGAGCTTATGAAAGCTATAGAAACTTCAGATAAAAAAATGAACAATATCCTCAACGGCGGGAAAGAAGAAAGTGAAAAAGAGAACATGCTGGTCGTTTTTCTGGAAGATGTAAACGAATTCAAATCTCCCGAAGGTGAGAAATTCGGGCCATACTCAGCAGGCCAGTTTTCAAATCTACCAAAAAGAATTGCCCAGATATTTCTGTCTGACAATGTTGCGGAAAGTATGGAGAAATAATTTAATTTGTCCCGATAATTGCAACCCAAACAGAACTTCATCGACATTAGTTACGTTCTTCAGACCAGCAGAAACATAATAAGTCCTGCAAAAACCCTGCAGCATTCTGCAGTTCATGAAATTATTTATAAAGTGCTGCCGTTTTGTAGCAGTAATTAAATCATAAGGAGATAAAATGGCAGTTAATGTATTGACCTTAAACAATTTCGAAGAGGAAGTCCTGAAATCAAAAACGCCGGTCATAATAGATTTTTATGCTGACTGGTGCGGGCCTTGTCAGATGATGAAACCCATTTTCCACTCTCTGAGCGACAAGTATGTAGGAAAACTCAAATTCATGAGACTTGACACAGAGAAAGATGAATTTTTAGCGATGAAATTCCGAATACAGGGAATCCCGTCGCTCGTGATTGTCAAAGGCAACAAAGAGATAGGAAGGATAGTGGGATATGCCGGTGAAGACCCTCTTAAGGCAAAAATCGACGAAATCTTAGAAGAGATTTAATTTTTCACATGATAGACTTTGCATGCAAGAAATTCGACCTGGAAGAAGTTATAAAGTGCTCACTTGGGCTTAGCAAGGCAGAGTTTAGGCTCTTGAAATTCCTAGTTGAGCATGAAGGGAAGTTCACAACAGAAGACCTCTCCAAAAAACTCAAGCTTGACAAGTCGACAATACAAAGATCTGTGAAAAAACTTCATGAGAAGAATCTTGTTTCAAGATCCCAGGTAAATCAGTCTGTAGGGGGATATATCTTTCTTTACAGCCTTAAGGACAAAGGAAACATAAGAAAAATAGTGACCGACACCATAGACAACTGGGTAAATGTATTCAAGAGCAAAATATCCGCTTGGTAAGGTTTAATAATTTCCATAACATTTATTTTTTGTATGGACAGCAGAGAAATATACGGGATAACTATCACCTTTGCAGGAGTTATATTGGCAGTCATTTCCTTCTTTACTACCTCCTTTATAAGAACTTATGGAATTCTCATCATTATAGTCGGAATTTTTATCCTCTTTAATAAAAAAGAAGATAAAATAGAGGAAATAAAAAGAAGAAAATGATTCTTGAGGGAATAATACAAAAAAAATGAAAATGTTTTCGGGCATGACGGAAGCGGGAGAGAAGGATTTTTTCATCAGGCAGTCGATAAAATCATATATTGGAATGGGAGTAATTTTTAATTGTAATATATTTGCTCCTCACGGGTTTAATTATAAAATAATAAAAGAAAAAGGGGGAAAAAATGGAAGAGATAATAGTAACAACAACAAATGAAATTCCTGGAAAGAAAATTGCAAAAATTCTCGGCGTAGCAAGAGGGAACACTGTTCGTGCAAGAAATCTTGGACGCGATATTGCTGCAGGCCTCAAACACCTTATTGGAGGTGAAATAAAGACTTATACCGATATGGCAACTCACGCGAGGGATGAGGCTTACAACAGAATGGTTAATGAAGCCATACAAATGGGTGCCGACGCAGTCGTTGGGATGAGATTCATGACCTCGACAATAATGGCTGGAGCCTCAGAGATGCTCGCTTTCGGGACGGCTGTGAAATTGAGATAAATTTAGTTTTAATTTCTGTAAATGATTCCTTGGACGAAGATGATAAGCCAAAGTGTCCCTCCGCAAAATATAACAAATGAAGAAAAATAAAGACCTAAAGTAAGGAATATTGCCGATTCTGCATAAAGACCAATGAAATTTATAGTGCATGTCGCTATCGAGATTAACCTCTTTTTCTGTTTAAGACCCCTCCTTACTTGAGGTATCATTGCATAGGACAGAAATAGGGATATAACCATCAACACAAAGTCTTGCCACATCAAAAAGAAAAGTTAAGAGAAACTTTTAAGTTTTGTGGAAATAAGCCTGTGGAGAGAGTTGAACTCCCGACCTACTGCTTACAAGGCAGCCGCTCTGCCACTGAGCTACACAGGCATAGGATTCTTTAGGAAGAGGGTTTTAAAAAATCTTCTACGATAAAGAAATGAGTAAAAGAGAGAATAGAATTAATATTAAAAATATAGTTCATAAAAATCACATTAACATTCATTAATAAGATTTGAAAATAACCGCCAAGCATATAATTTATCCTTACTTTTAACAAAGCATGTTCAAAATCAACAAGGGGGCAGATACTTTTTCGTAAGAAAATTTAGAAAAATAAAACAGATTTAATCTTTTTTCACTTCTTTCTCTTTCTCGACTTCAACAACCCTTATCTCACAGAGAGAAAGCGGATATATCTTTTTGAGTTTGGAGCTTAAGTCTTTCTGGATTTTTCCTTTCAGAATCTCATCAAAAATCTTTTCAGCATCAAGATCCTTCACCCATGAAAGAAGCTCTTCTCTCGCTTTATCTCTTAAAGCTTTTCTTACCCTTCTAGAAACTTTCCTTCTTGTCACCAAAAAAGGCTTAATCCTGACAGTTGAGTCTTTAGACTCTGCGTGAAAAGAATCTTCAACGTAATTTGTCCCGCGCCTAACCATCCTTCTCAGATAATAAGGCAGAAGTCTCATATCTTTAGGAGAAGCAAAAACTTCATCGCCTATGGCTCTCGTCTTGAAAGTCACAATTATCGCCTTT
Source organism: Nanobdellota archaeon (assembly GCA_021799535.1). Taxonomy (GTDB): domain Archaea; phylum Nanobdellota; class Nanobdellia; order Pacearchaeales; family GW2011-AR1; genus GW2011-AR1. The sequence continues at coordinate 44,992 of JAJZAH010000005.1, read as the reverse complement.
CCTCTCAAAATCCTCGTCAGGTCATATTTTATGAACCTACCATCCAAGTCCTTGACTTCATAAGCCTGAAGCTGAGTCTTTTTCCTCACCAAAGGCAGTTCAACATTGAAAAATCTCTTTTTTCTTTTAGCAGTTGCCATATTATTCCTGGATTACCCTCCCTGCTCTTTTGCCTTTCTTCTGGTATTTTGACTTACCGCACTCTTTGCAGGTATACATTATATTTGTCTTCTTCGTGGTCTTGGATTTCCTCTTGAACTTTGAAACAGCCGGCTTGGAGCCCCATTTCCCTTTATTTCCTATGCCAATACCAAGACCCCTGAATTTAGCTCTAGCAATACCTCCCCTTTTTAGGGTTCCTCTCTTGTTCCCTGTCGAGACAGTTTTTATCTTCTGCTCTGTCTGTTTCCTGCAATACGGACAATACCTTTTCGTTGTTTTGGGGATCTTCATGGCTTTATGAGCGGAATTTTCATTTATAAACTTTTGGGGAGAATGGTCCCGCAGTTATATAAATGAATGTAACTTCTACAAATAATGTCAAGGATAAAATTCAAAAAAGATTACCAGAGAAGATTCCTTAAGGAGATCCTTATAGCATTAAACTGCCCAAGCTTAAGAGCTATTAACCAGTTTGGATTTGGCATACCATATTCTACACTGAAAAATTACATGAATGAATCAAGAACAATTCCTGAAGAGCTCTTCATAAACCTCTGCAGCCTTGCCAAAATCAATCCTGAAAGTTTTGACAAAGAAAAACTGCCGGAAAATTGGGGACAAGTGAAAGGCGGAAAAGTTAAATACTCAAGATAAGTCATGTAATCCATGAGGGGATATCCAGGAAACAGCAAAAAAGTCATCCTTGTAATATTAAATCTTATTTTTGGGCTTTATTTCCTCAATTCGCAATTGTCTTTTTTCAAGTCAATAGGATTCCTTTCATCAGCCAACGGGATAATGATTCTCGCCGGAGGGGCCCTGTTTCTTATAGACTTCATTTATCTCCTGTTCTTTGCCAAAAGAATAAGATTAGCCTGAAATAATTCTTTCCTAAACAAATATTTATATACGTGAATTTCATTTTGTATTGATGGGCAAAAAGGGGTGGGAAAAGAAGGGCCAGGTCGCTGTTTTTGTGATTATTGCGGTGGTAATTGTTGCTGCTGTTGGACTTTATTTCCTTTTCAGAAGCATAACAAACCAAAGCCAATTTTCACCTACTTTTAATCCTGTCGAGAGTCAGATATTAAACTGCATAAGTCAAGACACAAGCAATGCAGTGAAAATTGCAGAGACTCACGCAGGTTATATAACTTCCCCTGCATTCGTCGCAGGATCAAGCTACATGCCTTACTCCTCCCAGCTTGATTTTGCAGGAACCACAATCCCATATTGGCGTTCAATATCAGGCAATAACCTCCCAATAAATCAGATTCCGACGCTAAAAGATATGCAAGACCAGATAGCCGGATATATCAATTCCCAAATAAAGAATTGCGACTTAAGCTCCTTCATACAAGAAGGATATTCCATAAGCATGGGGTCCCCGGATGCGCAGGTGCAGATAGGAAGCAGTAGCGTGAAGGTTTCACTTTCGATGGATGTATCTATGAAAAAAGGGAATCAGACATCCACAATCTCAACGCACCAAGTTCAGATCAATTCAGAGATAGGATCATTGTATAATGACGCGATAAAGTTTTATGACATTGAAAATACAAAGAAGTTCTTGGAGAATTATTCTGTAGATATTCTGAACCTTTATGCTCCTGTTGACGGATTCGACCTCAGCTGCTCCCCGAAGACATGGGATGCAAATGAGATTTTTAGCGGGCTGAAAAATGCGACACAGGATAATTTCATGTCAATAAGAAATAACGGCCCTCAGAATGATTACTTTGCCATGCACCTTCCGATAAGCTCAAGCGTGAGAATAATAAACTCCCCTGGCTGGCCGAGCACATATGAAGTTGAGCCGGCAAATTCCCCCGTCCTCGTCGCAAATCCCGTTGGAAACCAACAGGGACTTGGAATGCTTGGATTTTGTTATGTCCCATATCATTTTGTATATACCCTTAGATACCCTGTTCTCGTACAGCTTACGAAAAACGGCGAAACTTTCCAGTTCCCTTTATCGATAGACATTGAAAACAATCTTCCAGCCGGCGCAAACATAACAGGCAGCTCGGTCCCAGACAATAATGTTAACCTGTGTGCCGGGCCATATTCCAATGTGACAGTCAATCTAATCGGTTCCGGCGGAAGTCCAGTTGATGGGAACATTACTTACAATTGTTTCAGCTCAAGTTGTTACATAGGAAAAACCAAAGGCGGAACGATAACAGGACTTTTCCCACAATGCGTCAACGGACAGATTGTTGCTGATAGCAACGGTTATATGGAAGCGTCTCACATGTTCACGACCCTGAACGGGGGCAGTACTACAGTCTCAATGAGAAGGATATACCAAAAAACAGTCTTTCTCAACCTGACAAACAGCAGGTCAAATGAAAAAGCGATCATAACATTTTCAGGAGCCAATTCTTCATATACGCAGACGGTACTTTATCCCCAGCAAAATCAAGTCAATCTCAGTGAGGGGGAGTATAATGTGCAGCTTTATGTTTTCGACAATTCAACTTTGAAATTCAATGCAACAACGATACAAACTTGCACTGACGTCCCTTCGGGAATTCTTGGCATATTCGGAGTCATGAGCAGACAATGCAGCAGCACAGACATCCCAGCCCAGAATATATCAAATATTTTAGTTGCTGGGGGAAATTCCAATGTCTATTTCTCAGCAGAAGAGTTATCACAAAACAACCATGTTGAGATAGACACTTCAAGATTCAACACACCTACTTCTCTTCAGCAGCTCCAGATAGTATATACTCTTGTAGAAGGCCAGTCAATAGGAGTGAATCTTTCATGATAAAGAAATTATTTGTATCAACATTGGCGTTTATGATCTTGCTAAATTTAGTCTCAGCTTCATATGTTGTTTCAAACCCGCAGTTCACGAATCCGCAACTTACAACTTCTTTTTTAAGCGGAGTCACGACTCAGACAAATATATTCAACAGCGAGATGTGTCAAAGCGGCCAGGATTTCATAATGCAAATCGTCCCGGGGGGGTGCACCCCAACAATAGTAAGAAGTGACCTGTTAGAACAGCAGGACGTCCCGGTCTTCTGCCCGATTGAGGCCATGAAGATAAACCCCGCAGTCAACATACAATCCATCACTTCAGTAAGCTTTGGAGGTAATTATCCCCCCGAAGTTGAGACAGTTGATTTTCTGCCAAGCTATCCAGCACTGGGGCTTAATTCGCTCCTCAATAACATGCAATGGAACCAGGTAGGATACGCCGTGATATTCCTGAAACAATGGGGGGGGAATGAATCCGCGCTTCCTGATTTCGTTACAGGAAACCTCAGTGCGACTGTGCAGTACAATGCTTACGACGCATTTGGTTCAGTCGACAGAACAATGTATCTGCCTCTATTGACAGACAGCCAGTTCAACGATCTTCAGGGACAATATGCTTTCTTTAACAATATGGGGTATTTAAGAGCAGACAATATACAGACAAATTCTGCCACAGTCTCCATATACTCCGCAATCAATTCGAACCCCCTTGACCAAAGCACTAACGTCCAGAAACAGAAGATATTAAGTTACAATCTCAACGTAGGGCAGAGTTCTCCTAATTTCTTCCTTCCAGGGTTTGGATGCTTCGCTTCTTCAACTCTTCAGCTAGATTCAATAGGAGGAGCAGACACCAGAGCAGTCATAAGGGTCAATTCAGAAGAGTTCGACGTCAAAAAAGGCGAGACATTCCTTGATGGAAAATGTGCCGTTACAAGTGACCCTATAAAAGAAGGCCTCAGAGAGTCAGTTGATATCTCATGCAACACAGATCAGGGCGGAAAATCTTTCACATTAAGGATAGAACCAACTATAAACCTCAGCATAAACGGCTCAACGAAACCATACCAGGTAGGAGATTATCTTTACTCTTACAAAGACGAGAATGTCTATCTCGGATATGTCGGGACGGATCCTAATGCGAACTCAGAAAGTCTCACAAACTCCCTTGTATACTTAGTCGCTATTCCTAGCCAAAAGAACATACCCGGACAGCAAGTACCCAAACTTGACAGCTCAACACTCGCTGATGTCTCAAACGTAGCGGGTAGACAGCTAAGAAACGACCAGAATATCGGAGATTTCGCTAAGAATATATTGGGAAATCTTGCTCAGGGGTTCCAATGGTTGCTGAGCGGCAACAGCTACCAAAAGATAACTTATGGAAGTCCACAAAACGCTTTCGGAGAAAATGTCCAGATAGTAAATTTCGGTGCTGGCACCAACTTACCGTTCAACAACGCAACGCTGACGGGATATTATGGAAGCGCAGCAAAAGAGTACCAACAGATAAAGGATAATTATGCCTCTGAAGTTTATCCCGACGGCACTCCAACGACACTCGGAGAGGAATCACTTTCACAACTGATAAACTTATCCAGTATATTGCAGCAGAATGAAGACCTGAAAAAATACTGCGATGAGTTTGAAACCAGATACCCTAAGTCTACATTGGATATTTCCCCTTGCCGCGGAGTTCCAAAGTATTCAAATGCGGGAGTGTCGACACAGACAATACTCGTAAATGGAGAGTACATGGAGATTTCGTTTGATGGAATAAATGTACCAAGCATAAACGATTACGGAGTCGGGCTAACTATCAGAAAAGGAAACCAGGTTCAGACAGTTTCGATGGCAAAAGGAGACACCATATATCTTGACTCTTTGTTTGGAACAAGTACAAGCCAGATATTCTCCTTGAATAATGCGATAGGAAACGCGAAAGTTTACTTTGAGTACACAAATCTGACTCAGTCATCAAAACCACAATGGTACTGGTCGACTGATGAAAAAAACTGGATGAGTACATCCGGATCCTCAAAAGTCACAGCAGGTCCTCTTAACGGACAGAGCCCGGCACCCCAAGTTCAGCAGGTTATAGCCTCCCTTTCAGGAGTAAATTTCACAGACGGGCAGACCAAAATATTCGGGGCCCAGGGCAATCCCGAGTACCAGGAATCCGTAACCCTTAACCAGATAACTGACCAGAATGACGCTGTTTTCAATTTCAACCTAGCAAATTTCTCAAAGACAGGAGCGGTGATAAACTTCTTAACTTCAAACAGCTACAACCTGAAACTAAATGTCCCTAACTCAGTTAACAGCAACAATTATGTATTCACTCTGAGTAAGATAAGCTTAAGCAAGGTCGCAAAGGTTTCCGTGCACACGAATATAAGGGATACAAGCAATGTGAATTTTCAATTCAAGATAGGAATTGAAAAAAGGGGCATACAACTATCTCCTGACCAGATAAGATCCCAGATTACGACGACAGGAAAGCTGAATGCGAAATTGCAAAGTATCTCAAGTTCGCTCGGAAAAGTTGTGAATACTATGCAGGACGTATGCTTAGGAGTCGGCGCAGTGTTAACTATCAAAAACCTGATAGCGAACTCCGGAACTGAAGCTGCAGCCAGATCGCAAGTGATGAACGGAGCCGGAGGATGGAATTCCATATGTGCAGGATTGAAAGTCAACGGCAAAGTTTATTCTACAGTGGACCAGTGCCTTCTTGACAATTCAAACCAGATAGAAAAAGATGTTTCACAGATGAGTTCCGCAATGGATACACAAAACAATGAGATATTAAAAATACAGGAAATCAGCGGCGTTGTCTCAAGCGGCGGGCTTTTCGGGAATGACGTGGTGAATGAAACAAAGCTCATGGAATCTTATGCCCCAGATGTGGTGAGCAGCCTTCCTTCAACTTCTATAGCTGACCCTAATAATCCAAAAGCCACTCCAATAAACCCCAGTATATTAAGCTCGTACCTGACTTCAGCATCATTTAATCAAGGAGGATTCACATTAGATCAGGCTAAACAAATTGAACTCTATTCAAACCTGTACAAACAGGATCCGAGCAACACTGCTTATCAAAGCGGACTTTATGCGGCTCTCGACGCTGTACAGGTCGGCGCTAACCAGAGGGAGAAAGGGATAAATGTTGCGAACACTCTTGGGATAAAAGCAAACCAAGTTACTACAGTACAGATCAAAAACGCCCAAGCATACACTTATACTGGCGCCACTCTGGGGAGCATGAAAAACATACAGATACCGGGATCTGGCCTGAACACCCCTGTCGCGGTAATGCAGCCAACTTCCGGCGGAGAATATATCGCATTACTTGACAACGCCGCCGGAACCTCAACATATCCTATAAAGAGGGACCAATCAGGAGTTATGATGATCTATGACCTCTCTGGCAACAGGATAACAGACAAAAATATCCTTTCCCAGTTCAATAATATATATTTCACAAAACCTGCGGGCGCGACGGGAAATGCCATAAAAAATCAGGAAGTGGATTATTACAATACCGGAACATACGCCGGGTTCCCTGCTTTAGTACCTATAGATCCCGAAAATGGATGGTACGCTTATATACAGGACACCTCAACAACAGCATCACCTCTTCTGTCTTCGACTACTGCTACAACTTCATCCCAGAGAGCATATGATGCGTCAGCGAGGGTCAACAGCTTCTGGATATGTAACGCCGAGCAAAACGGCCTAATGACTCAAAGCACGACCCAGAATAATTGCCAGTTAATAAATCTCGGGAACAGCGGGACTTACGCGGAGATCATGGGACTCACTGCAGACCAGTCAAAGTCCATGCTTAATAACGCCATAACAGCTATAAATCAAGCGCAGTTGCAGTACAAGGCAGGTGTAAGCAGCGTCGTAATTTTGGGCCATAGATATCCGGTCGGAACTCCCGCAACAAGCACGCCTACGACGCAATGTACTGATATAATGAGCCCTTCTGACTGCAAACTTCTTTTCAACGCATGTGATCCGGTAATATGTCCGTCTTCAAGGTGCAACTTTGGAGGCCAATACCCAGTGCAAAATGTAATCCAATCCGGCGTTTTAGGAAGCATAATGCTTTGTCTTCCAAATGCTCAAGAAGGAATATATGTCCCGGTCTGCCTTACAGGAGTGAAAGCGGGACTTGACAATATAATATCTGTTTTAAACTCCTATCAAAGCTGCCTCAACACAAGTCTCAATACAGGACAGACAGTCGGAATATGCAACGAGATAGAAAGCGTTTACTTTTGCCAACTAGGATGGAACCAAGCACTTCCGCTTATCAATCTGGGAGTTCCAAGAATTGACAGTCTCATATTCGGAACAGGAGCAGGCGGAGGCGAATATGTAGGAGGAATTCAGGGAGCTCTAAAAAATGCTGAAAACTCCGTGAATTATTTCACACAAACATATGCCGTCGGCGCATTCGACGCATTCAAGGCAAGAAGCCAAAGCGAGATAGGAACTGCGGTATGCCAAAACGCTATGTCACTTGCTTACCCCCAAGGTCAGGGGCTTCTTGATGCGTTGTCACAAACTCAGAGTCCTCCGCAATATACAGGCAATTTCCAGACAATACCTTTCTCGACTGTGACCAATCCCCCACAATCGCAATATAACGTATATTACCACATATTCGCAGGCAATGACGCAGGTGCATATTACCAAGTCTATCTGAAGAACAGCGGAGGATCATATTATCAGGACACATCAGTCCCAAGGATAGTTGACTCCGGCTACATACCTGCAGGGCAATCCGAAGACAACACCAAAGTCTTTACTGGACCCGAAGGATATGACCAGCTTTGTATACAAGTGAATAATCAGGAGAACTGCGGATTCGGGACCGTATCAACAGACTTCGCATTGAACTACTTAAGCGATCAATATGTGAAAGCCCAAGCTACTTCAGCGAATATAACAACGCAAAGTGCATGTCTTTCAGGAAGCTCAAACCTTATGACACTCCTCAATCCTAATATACAAAACGGAATAACAAACACAGTCTCACCAGATCTCTCAGCCTCCGGAGTAACAAGAGTATGCGCCAGCGTGAATCCTGGAAGCAACAGCGACCCTTACATGAACACTACAAAGCAAAGATGGATACAGGTAGGATACTGCGGAAGCCAGAATGTAAAATGTTGGATAGACACGCAAAGCATAGCCGGTGCAACAAATTTCCAAGTCACAGCTAATCAGACGCTTCAGAGTCTATCAACAACTTTAGCCCAAGAGATAGCAAACCAGAGCGGCCTTATGACTGACGCCCAGTTCAGCAATGTTTTAAGCACAATAATAAACACAGCTGACCCTAAAACCAGAATAAATCTTATTGAGAATGTTTACAATAAAGTTTTCGGGAACAACAAAAAGGCTTATCTTCTCTATCTTGAAGGAGGAGCTTACTCAAATTTATCCATAAACCTCTTCAGAAGCCTCATGCAAAAAGGCATGATCCTGTTGCCAACTTCTCCAGGAGGCCAGATAAATTTATCCGGAGTCACAGTTACACCACAGAATTCCGGAACACAACAGACAGTCAACTATGCAAATGTGTACTCCGTTCCTCAAAATTTCGTATCCTCACAGTACACCCTCAGAGAAGGTGCTGCATCTTCAATTTGTCTTATGTACAATGGAAGCGAGGGATGGCTGTTCAGAAACACAAACTGCGCAGACATAACCCCTAAAAATGATTATGGGCAGGGGGGAGCAATAACGCTTCAAAACCCTTGGTATACCATTGCAGACGCAAGTTCTGCAGGATTAAATAACAATGACTATTTTTTCATATCTCAACTTGCCGGAAATGATTTCCTCACAGGGCTAAACAGAACAGTTGAGTACGCGAAAAGCATTCAAAACAGCTGGACATCGTTCCTTTTTGGATTAGGAAAGACAAGCCTTAATGCTGGAAATACGACGATGGATAATGCGGGAATCTTTACATTTGACGGTCCAAATGTGGATGTAATAAACCAAAATACTGACCTCGTTGCTTGCACAATCTCCCAGATTTATTTTAATTATACAAACTTATATAGCGGCTGGAAATGGTCAACAGACGATAAGAATTGGCAGAGTGTTTTGACAATAAATCCCCCTTCAGGCCCTAACTGTGCAGGAGGGACTATTTCAGGTTATTACAAAAATATAATCTCCAACTTAACAGATAAAAGCTTCGCCGAGGGAGCGGCATATCTTTTCGAGAATAGAAACTTTTTCACAGTCACACAGGTTCCTTTGGCACAAAGTCCATCTTCAGGAACATCGTCGGCAGTCATACAGCAGTCAACCTTACAGCAATGCTCACAATATTATTCCGAAGTGCAGAATGCCGCATCAAATTATAGCATAGACCCAAACCTTCTTTTGGCGGTAATGATACAAGAGTCAAATTGCAACCCCTCAACTTCATCCGACAGTTCCTATGGATTGATGCAGATAAATCCAAATTACTGGTGCGGGAAGTTTGGGCTGCCCTCTAATATTACTCAATGCCAAAATTCACTTTTATCAGATACACAGGAAAACATAAACGTCGGAGCACAGATACTTGCAAGTTATTACAATCAATATGCAGGTAGGAATATAACATTCAATGGGTGCAATGTGCAAGGAGTAAACTACTCCGGTTGGAATGCATCGCTGAGAATATATAACGGCCTCGGATGCAACCTTAATTATCCCGCACAGGACTATTACGTTGAAAATGTGAACAATATTTTAAACCAGTTGAAAAACCTGAATATCTTCAGTAACCAAACTCTGACAGGAGCCACCTGCCCGGTTATCACGCCCCCTGCAAGCATTTCAAGTTTAACAACGGCCCAGGAGAAAGTCCTTGAAGCGGCAAAAGAACTCAATGGGACTCCTGCTTCAAGGGTGGAATTCAAGAATTGCTGGGATGCCGCAAGCTATATCTACACGTACGCAGGCGTAACATGGAGCTGTGTTTATTCTGACCCTGCCGGGAAGCAGTATTCCGTCGATGGGAACACTAATACAATCACGACAACATCAAGCAGTTCAGGACCGTTTGTGGTGAACCCCACCCTATGCCCAATCTACTCCGGAGACAAACTCGCCGGCATCCAACCAGGAGACTTACTGTCAATATATTACGGCAACGATGAACCGCATAATGTCCTATTTATAAGTTGGGCCAACCAAGCCAACCAAGTAGCAAACCTATACGACTGGAACGGCCCAGGAGGAACGTACCATTATTTCACCGAGAGCCTTTCCGACTCACAGCACCCCGTTTACATGTATTGGGGACCTGCAACATTACAAGCTTAACACTTCAGATTTAGGACTTAAAATTCGACTTTGCTGACAAGTTCCTGAAACATTTCTTCTTTTTAAGCAATAAACTTCATATGTCAAAGATGCATTTTCCCCTTCGAGCAAGACATAAGTTCAAATCAAACCTTTTCACGACTCTTCAAAAAATATGCAAAAGTGCTCACAATCCCGCCCAGATTCTTTATTTCACAATTTGAACCATATGAAATTCCACAGCAAAATGTTCGTCGAATCAACGGTTCTTATCCAAGATAAAATGCGAGGACTAAGCTCAAACCTTGCAATTCTGAAACATTTGTAATTGAAAGAATTGAAAGTTCTCGGGATTCGATAACCAATACGAGGTTCGAATCTTATGATTTTATAAAATAAAAATGCGAGGACTAGGATTCGAACCTAGGTAGGATAAACCACTAGAGCCTAAATCTAGCCCGTTTGACCACTCCGGCATCCCCGCATTGTTTAGATGACGGTGAGTTCTTTTTGAACTTTCCGGCATCCCAGCATCTTCAAAAGAGTAGATTGGAACAGTATTTATAATTTTGCAGAATGAATGCAGGGGTCAGGATTTGGCATCGCGAACAAGTCGCTCGCTGCATTTCCCCCTTCGGACAAAACACAAACCTTCGGTTCGAATCCAACCCAAAAAAAATGCAGGGGCCAGGATTCGAACCTGGGAATCCATAAAGGAACAAGCCCCTGAAGCTTGCGCGTTTGACCACTTCGCTACTCCTGCATCAGAATTATAATCTTCAAAAGTTTTATAAATTTTTTTCACCCAAAAAACTTATGGAAGAGAATGAAGCAAGAGTGATAAACAACCAATATGTTAGTTATATGATCCTGACAATAATTTTATCCGGAGTATTTTTTGTTATATGGATATTTGATCTAAACCTTAGATTCATCCAAAGTCCAGAATGGTTCCTCGAAGGGTGGATAATTTTCCTTGCGCTATCTATATTCTGGTATTACAGGATAAAAAAAGTCAAAGAATTAATTGGCAGAAAGTAGAAGTCATTTCTCTTTCTTCTTCTCTTTTGATTCAGCTTCTTTTTGTTTTATCTTCTCCTCAAGATTAAGCCTTTCGATAAGTTCCTTATACCTGTTCCTTATAGTAACTTCAGTTATTCCAGCTATATCAGCAACTTCCCTTTGTGTTTTTTTCTCATCATTCATCAAAGCAGCCACATAAAGCGCAGCTGCAGCGATTCCCGCCGGCCCTCTTCCGGAGGTGAGTTCAACGTCCTTAGCACGGTCGAGTATCTTAAGAGCGTCATTCTGGGTCGCAGGGGACAGTTTGAGGACAGAAGAGAACCTTGAAATGTAATCTTTTGGCGAACTCTGTTTTACTTTTATTCCAAGTTTCCTTATGATAAACCTGTAAGTCCTGCCGATTTCCTTCCTCTCAACATCAGATGCCGTTGCCATCTCATCAAGTGTCCTTGGAATATTGTAAGAACGACACGCGGCATAAAGGCATGCAGCTATCACCGACTCCATACTTCTCCCCCTTACAAGGCCTCTTTGAAGCACATAATTGTAAATTCTGGAAGCTTCATCCCTTACAACGTTGGGCAGATCCAGATAAGAGGATATTACCCTTAATTCAGCCATAGCAAGCCTCAGGTTTCTCTCAATTGAAGTTGAGACCCTCTCCTGCCATTTCTTAAGCCTAAGGAACTTTCTTGTCTGTTTTGGCTCAAGCCTGTAGATATCGGAAATTTCCCCTACATTTGTCGTGAGACCTTTGTCGAATTTCTGCATTGATATCGGAGCACCGCCCCTCCCTTTTTTCTCCCCCTTATCAAACTTTCCGGAGAGGTCTATACCTGTATCAACCATCTTCTCCTCAACAACAAGACCACAATCATTACATATAACCTCACCAAGGTGCGGATCGAAAGTCAGGTTTACGCTGCCACATTCAGGACATTCTTTTATGTTTGACATTTTAGAACTTAATTTTTTACGTAACATTTATAAAGGAAATTGGTTTATAAAGCTTTCGGCTCCGGTTTTATCGAGGGAAAACGCAAAAAACAGGCCAAAAAAGCCTTAAAAACGCCAAAAAACGTTTTGCAAAAAAAATCAATCTTTTGTCCAAAAACCTTTTAAATGGAATGGGCTTACAAATTATACAGGAAATTCTAAAATGGAAATGCCAATTGATATGCAACATCAGCAAATGGGTTATGACAGGGCAGCGACTATGTTCTCACCAGAAGGGCATCTCCTTCAAGTAGAATATGCCGAAAAGACTGTCAGGCTCGGAAGTTCAAGCATAGGAATGGTCTGCTCGGACGGCGTGTTCATACTCGCTGATAAAAGAAATGAAGACGTCCTTATAGCGCCGGACTCAGCTCAGAAGGTCTACGAAATAGACACTCATATAATATCAAGCGTCGCAGGGTTAATGGCTGACGCAAGGGTTCTCATAGATAAAGTCCAGCTCCTTTCACAACAGAACAGAGTAACTTATGACTCTCCTATAGAACCGGAATTGGTGATAAAAGAGATTGCAAATCTGAAACAACAGTTTACCCAATACGGGGGCGCAAGACCATTCGGAGTGTCTGTTATGATTGGGGGGGTACAAGACAAGAAGGGAAGGCTCTACACAAGCGACATAACTGGAAATTATTACGAGTATTACGCTAATGCGATAGGTGAAGATGATTCTGCGATAAAAGATATATTGAGAGAGAGATACAAAAAGGAGTTCACAATCAAAAAAGGGGTCGAAGCCGCGATTGATGCAATGAAAAAAGTAAAAGGCGACAAATTCAAGATTGACAGGCTTGAGCTTGCGTACATAGAGAACAGTAAAGAAGAAATAAAAAGAATGGAAGGAAAAAAGATTCTTGAATTAAAATAAAATGACTGAAACAGTTGCGAGGATAAAAAAAGGATCGCTGCATTTTGAAGTTTTAGTTGATCTTGACGAAGCCCTGAAGTTCAAGAAAGGCGAATCAGATTACCTTGTCCCCTTAACAGACAAAATCTTCGAGAATATAAAAAGGGGGGATGTAGCTGCTAAAAACGACCTTGAGATAGCGTTCGGGACGACTGATTCAAACGTAATCGCCAAAGAGATTGTAAAAAAAGGAGAGCTGGAGAATGATCAGGCACACAGGGAGGGGGAAAGTGACAGGAAGATAAAGCAGGTCGTGGATTTCCTCTCTAAAAATGCAGTTGACCCGAGAACCGGCAACCCACTGACCCCAGAAAGAATAAAGACTGCAATTGAAGAGTCCAGACTTGTCATAAAAAACACCCCCATAGAATCACAGACAAAAGAGATAATTGACAAGATAAGCCTAGTAATACCAATAAAAATCGAGACAAGGAAAATAAAAATAACTGTCCCTGCGGTGCAGACGGGCAAAGTCTACGGACTTCTTTCACAATACAGAGAAAAGGAAAATTGGCTGAATGATGGAAGCTTAGAGGTTATCGTCAAGATCCCTGCGGGAATCACTCTTGAGTTTTATGATAAGCTTAATTCTATGACCCATGGTTCGGCCCTTACTGAAGATATAACAGAATAAAATGGGAACAGCCGGATTAGGGTTTGCAAAATGTTTTTAAATGGTTTAAACAAACAAATAAGATGGAAAGAAAAGTAGTAATACCTGGGGAAGTCATCGTTGAAGGTGAAGATTATCTCCCTGGAGAGAACACTGAAAAAAGAGACGGAAAAGTTGTCTCATTAAGATATGGCCTTGCTGAAGAGCAGAACAATCTTGTGAAAGTAATTGCGCTATCTGGAGTTTATGCTCCACGAAGAGGAAATGTTGTCGTCGGAAAGATCGAGAACATAACCCAGAACGGGTGGATAGTCGACATAGGCTGTGCGGAAAGCGCATTCCTTTCAATAAACGAGGTCCCAAGATATGTGAACAAGGATGCAATGGAAGAAGTGTTCAAAATAGACGATATGGTCATAGCCAAGATATGGTCAATTGGAAAAAGAGGGATAGACTTGTCAATAAAGTCAAGGGGGCTTGGAAAAATCAGTGAAGGCATAATTTTTAAAATAAATCCAAACACAGTCCCAAGAGTGATAGGAAAAGAAGGCAGCATGATAAAAATAATAAAAGAAGGGACAGGATGCAATATAGACATTGCACAGAACGGATTTGTGGTTATAGAAGGGGAAAACATTGGCATTGAAATTTTCGCCAAAAAGGTTGTGGACTTCATAACCGAAAAACCTTTTATAAGCGGCCTCACTGAGAAAGTGACAAAATTCATCGAGGAGAATAAAAAATGACTGAGAAATTCAAAAGGGGAGACGGAAGGGCTATAGACGAACTAAGGCAGATAGAAGCAAAAGTGGGAGTAGTCCCAAACGCTGACGGAAGCGCGATGTACAGATCTGGAGACACTATCGCTATAGCAGCTGTTTACGGACCAAAAAAAATGCACCCACAGCATCAGCAGGATCCTTCAAGAGGGCAGTTAAGATGTGATTACAATATGCTTAGTTTTTCGGTTTCAGAGAGAATAAAACCTGGTAAAAACAGAAGAGCGATGGAGATAAGCGAGATAACAAAATGGGCGCTTGAGCCAGTTCTTATTCTTGACAAATACCCAAATCAAGTGATTGATGTCTTCATAGATATAATACAAGCTGACGCAGGAACCAGATGTGCAGGGATAAATGCAGCTTCACTTGCGCTTGCCCACGCTGGAGTCCCTATGAAAGACATGGTTTCTTCGATTGCAGTAGGGAAACTTGACAAAACGCTGGTAGTGGACCTGACAAAAGAAGAGGAAGATTTTGAGGAGGGTGAAGGGCCAACAGACATACCTATATCGATGACACACAGCGGGAAGATAACCCATATGCAGCTCGACGGAAAAATAAGTGCAGAACAGCTCAAAGACGCTGTCGATCTCGCAAAAGGAGCATGCGCAAAAATATATGAAATACAAAAGAAAGCATTAAAAGATGCTGTAGACTTTGAGGGGGGTAAATAAAATGGACAAAGTGATGACTACACCAGAACCAACAGGAGAAAGGATAAAAAAATACCTGAGGGAAGGAAAAAGATTTGATGGGAGAAGCCTGCTCGATTTCAGAAAAATCACAATTGAAAAGAATATATCTAAAAAGTCTGAAGGCTCAGTAAAAGTAAAGATAGGGAAAACTGAAATGGTCGTTGGGGTCAAACTGGATGTATCAGCCCCATATGCCGACTCACCAAACAAAGGAAATCTTATGGTGACAGCCGAGATGCTACCATTGAGTTCCCAGAGGTTTGAGGCTGGACCCCCTAAATTCGATGCAATAGAACTTGGAAGAGTTACCGATAGGGGCATAAGAGAATCTAAGTTCATAAATCTTGAAAAACTCTGCATAAAAGAAGGAGAAAAAGTATGGACTGTATTTGTAGACATATACTCAATAAATGACGACGGAAACCTTATGGATGCGGCAACCATAGGGGCTGTCGCGGCGCTAAAAATTGCAAAGATGCCAAAGTATGATGAAGAAAGCGGGAAGGTAGTTTATGGGGAGCTAAGTGAGAATAACATCCCTTTGACGGAAAGTTTTCCGATAGCTGTGAGTGTTCATAAGATAGGGGAATCTCTGATAGTTGATCCTACAAGGCAGGAAGAAGACTTAAGTGAGTGTAGAGTCACCCTGACCAATAATAAAGGAGAAATATCTTCGCTGCAAAAAAGTGAGTCAAAAGAACTTGACGTCGAGGAGATGAAAAATATATTTGAGATATCCGAAGAAGCATCAAAAAAAATCCTTAAAAAAATCGAAGACAACCTAAAGTAAACTTTTAAAACATAAAAAAATTAGTATTAACATGCCAAAAGAGATCTTCACAAAATACGAGAGAGCAAGGATACTTGGTGCGAGAGCGCTCCAGATTGCAATGAATGCGCCGCTCTTGATAAAAATAAAAACCGAAGATCTTGAAAAGATAAACTTCGACGCCCTGAAAATAGCGGAAATCGAGTTTGAGTCCGATGTACTTCCTATTTCAGTCCATAAACCAATGCCAAAAAAGAAAGAAGGTGCCCTCAAAAGGCTTAAGGTCCCCCAAGTGAACGACGAAAGAAAAGAAGAAAGCGAAGAGAGGCTAGAAAAAGAGATAATTGAAGAAGGTGAAATCATGGAACTCGCCCAACCTGACGACGAAGAAATGGATGATAATGGTGCAGGATCTGAAGGCGCAGGCGACGATCTTGGTGAAGATTAAGGGGTCAAGTCCCGGATAATTCTAAACATTTATTAATGTCTTCTGCTTTTTTTAGTTCATGCTTATAAAAGGGGTCGAAGGAAAAATCATAAAGGATTCTCGCGGAGACCAGACGATAGAAGTTTCTATAAAAACTGATGCCGGAAAGTTCAGCGCTTCAGCGCCAAACGGAAAATCAAAAGGGAAATATGAGGCAAAACCTTACATAAAATCCATCACAAAGGATATAGAAGCCCTTGAAAAGATATCGGATTATTTTTCAGAAGAATATTTCGAGAAGTTTGATGACCTTATGAGGCTTGAAGATACAGTCAAAGGGCACATAGGCGCGAATACCCTTTTCGCATTTGAATCCGCTGTACTTAAGGCAATATCAAAAGAGCAGAAAAAAGAAATATGGGAGCTTATAAATCCAAACCAGAGAAAATTCCCCCGATTCGTCGGGAATTCTATAGGAGGGGGTCTTCATTCAGAAACGGCAAAGAAGCCAGATTTTCAGGAATTCCTCCTTATTCCGGATACCGGATCTCCGCATGAGAATTTCAGAGTAAATCTCGAATCAAAAGAAAAGGAAAAGCAGATACTAAAGGCAAAAGACCAAAAGTTTTCTGAGAAGAAGAATGATGAGAATGCATGGGTGACTTCACTGAATGAAAAAGAGGTCCTTGAAATCCTGTCCGAGCTTGGTATACCGTTCGGAATCGACGCTGCCGCTTCATCTTTTTACAAAAGGAAAAAATACCACTACAAAAACCCACAGCTTGACAGGACTCCTGAAGAGCAGATCATGTATATGAAAAATCTGCTAAAGAATTTCAGCATGCTTTACGTGGAAGATCCTTTTGATGAGGAAGATTTTGAAAGTTTCGCCAAATTGCTTAAAGAGTTCCCCAATACACTCATTGTCGGCGATGATCTTACCGTCACGAATTACAAAAGGCTAGAGAAAGCAATAGAGATGAAATCCATAAACGCGCTTATAGTCAAGCCGAACCAAAATGGATCCCTTATAGAAGTATCAAGAGTTGTGGAACTCGCGAAAAGCAAAGGGATAAAGACAGTCTTCTCCCATAGAAGCGGAGAAACCAAAGAGGACATAATCACTGATTTGGCGTTTGGATTCGGGGCCGATTTCTTAAAGTGCGGCATAACAGGAAAAGAAAGGGAAGTGAAGATAAGGAGACTTATCGAAATAGAAAAGGGCTTGAAAAAAAAGAATTGAAATCATTTTGCCTGACCGGAATAAATGGTCGGCTTGACTTTTACCGGAGATATTTTTAAAGTCAATATTGGAAAGATTTTTGCCGTTAACGTTTATGAGCGGGGCGCTCGGACTAAGTCCAATGCGAAGCGATTAATTATTAAATTTCCAAACAATAGTTCTAGGATGAGAATAAACCAAGGAAGAATTGACAAGATAGGACGAGATTTAAGAAAGAAGCATCTTTGGAGATTCATAAACAAACTCAGAGTTTTTGGCGGAGAAAACCTCAAATTTCTTGAGGGCAAAAGAATGTTATATCTCCCTAACCATCTGAGCCATTTTGACTATATCCTTATCCCTTATCTCATAAACCAAAATGCCCTCCCGCACCCTGCTATAATAGCCGGGAAAAATCTGGATCATTGGCCTGCAAATGAACTTATATCAAAAGATACCGGAGCGATATTTGTTGACAGGGAAAACATAATGAAAAGATATCTCGGTGAAAGAGAAAGAAAAAAATTAAAAAAGGACATAGAAGAGATCGTCTCTGATGACCGGAGTATAATGATATTTTTGGACGGCGGAAGAGTCTATGACTCCAGCAAGATAATGATGGCCCCGAAGCACGGATACATAAAAGAATATCTGCATGAGCTATCAGAACAAAGTAAAGATCTCGTAAAAGATTATGCGATAGATATAGCAGTAAGCTACAGGCCGCAAACAATTGAAGGACCGTTTTCGGGAGCAGTGAGATTTTTCAAAAAAAAGTTTTTCCCCTTATATTTTGGGCTCGACCTTTTTGCTTTTGCGACACAGCCTTTCCGCCCAAAACCAGATGCTTATGTGAACTTCGGAAGGCCTTATCCCCTCGAAAGTTTCATAAAAAACCAGGATTATAGAGGACTTGTGAAGTTTGCCACGGAGGACGTAAGAAATTTATATAAAGAAATAACCGATTAAAGATAATAATATTTATTAATGACCCTGCCGGATTTCATTCATGACAAGAATTGAGGGAATACTCTCTGATGAAGAAAACAGAGCAATTGCAAACGAAAATGCAAGGGAGATGTTCAGGAAGTTTGTTGCAAAAAGGCCTCAAGAAGACAATCTTCTGGAAGCACAAAGGCAATTTTTCATGAAAGAAACAGATTTTCTTGGGTTTATAGCCCAAACACAGCTGATTCCAGGACAAGGAATTCCGGAGAATATCTATGTTGGAAAATACAAACATCACAGTTACGGGAATCTTTACGTTCGAATGGGGGAAAAAATTACCAGTTTAGCATTGTTCAATTCACTTTTCCCGTATTTTTTCGATGTTAGACTGGACTGTAAAAATGAAAAAGGGTTTTTCTACGGTGTTGGCGGGAGAAGCGTATTCTCATTGGATGGAGATTATACAATCGAAGAAGCAATAAAAGAAGTAAGACCCATTGTCAGCATGATAGAAGGCTATGAAAAAATCGTCACAGCGAAGCGGTTTGACCAGAAAAAGGAAATCGCATAATTTATAAACCAGCATTTCCCAATATTTTCAAAATAATGGCCTTCGGGCCAATCTATCTCCGCAAGGAGAGAATAGAAAAATGGTATCAGTATATGAAATGAGTCCGCAAGAGTATAACCTAAAGTTAGCTGAGGCTTTAAAAAAAATTCCCGAGTTTAAACAGCCTGAATGGTCGAGGCTTGTAAAATCTGGACCATCAAAGGAAAGACCAATAGATGACCCGGATTTCTGGCACAAAAGGGCGGCAAGCATCCTCAGGAACATATACAAGAAAAAGATCGTCGGTGTGAACAGACTCAGGACAAAGTATGGGTCCAAGAAAAACAGGGGGATGAAACCCGAAATGTTCATGAGAGGCAGTGGGAAAATAATAAGGACAATACTGCAACAATCGGACAAAGCCGGACTTACAGAAATCGCAAAAAATATTAAGGATGTCAGGAGCAGAAGACCAGGAAGGCAGCTTACAAAAAAAGGGAAGGAATTTCTGGAGGCGATAAAATAAGATGGACTACAAAGTCACGGAAGGAGCGGATAAGATGGAAGGTGTATTCAGTCAATTGAGTAGTGAAGATACTGTTGAAAGCTATTATGATGAAAAGTATGAGTTCACGATTTACGTTAATAAATCCGCCGGAAGAGAGATAAAATACATCCCAAGCATAAACATACTGAGAGTCGACCTCAAAGAAAAAAGCAAACTTCTGGAAAAATTCAATCAATTAATCGGAGAAAAGGGAGTCACATTGGAAAGAATAAATTAAGATGGGGATTAAATATAAAGGAAAAAAGGAAAAACTCTCGAAGCTGGGTCGAAGAACAAAGTGGGCGCCATTTTGGGCAGTTCTTAAAAGATACGGGCCGGGAAAGAAGATACACCCTTCGTCTATGACAAGGCAAAAAAGATCATGGAGAAGGACCAAACTGCATGTTAAACCGGGAATAAGGAGAAAGTCACACTTTGGATAATATGGCAAAAGCAGAGACAAAAGCGGAAAAAATTGAAAGAGAATACATAATCCCCCTCAGAGAAAAATGCAGACCTGTCCCAAGGTATAAAAAAACTCCAAAAGCTGTGAGGACAATAAAAGAATTCCTACTCAGACACATGAAGATGAGAGAAGGGGACTTAAACAGCATAAGGATAGACAGTTACTTAAATGAACAGATTTGGATGAGGGGAATAAAAAATCCGGTCCATAAGATAAAAGTCAAAGCCGTGAAGGAAGACGATATAGTGAGGGTATACTCCGCCGACCTTCCGAAGAATATAAAATTCAAAAAATTAAGAGAGGAGAAGATAGAAGAAAAGGCAAAAGAGGAACTGGAGAAGAAAAAGACCCTCATGGAAAAAGCAAAGGAGACTATGAAAAATAGGGAGGAACCAGTTAAAGACAGCGAGAAAAAAGAAGAGGAAACTGAAAAAGAAAAATCCTCAATGGTCTCTGAAGAACTACTCGAAAAAGAGAGCGCAAAAGAAATGAAGCATACTGCAAAGACAAATCCGAAAAAAGAAAAACAATCCGAAAGAAAAGGATATGACGCAACTTCAAGAGGGCGTTAATTCTCTTTTTAACCTATTGACAATCCTATGAGTTTTTGTTTATTATCTAACCTTAAGTTAGTCGCCGCTTTTTAATCCTATCAAAGCTGAATTTTATGATTTCCGCAAGGAAATGCTGTTAACTAGCGCGTAGTCCTTTACTTGCATTTCTTGCTCAGGGAAATGCAAACTCTCCAGGACAAGACATCAAAACAAAAGCCACCTAAAAAATTTTCGCGTCTGAGTGCAACTTCACTGCCCGTGAGCGCGAACGATTTCAACGTTCTCAATTGTAAATGTTCCAATCTTGCGAATCGCGAGCATAAGATTTAGTCTGCGACACTTACCCCAAAAGAACAACCATCGGAGTCGCCAGCCCTAACGTCGCCACAGACGTCCAACCTGCCGTCGTAGAGGTAATTGAACAAAGCAGACACTCTTACAGTCTCTTCATCAACAGAATCAAAACTCCAAAGATAAGGGTTGGAGCTATACTTTGAAGCGATCTCCGCAATTTTCTCAGCTCCTTCCTCGCCATATCTTGCAACAATATAAGGATTTTCCCCGAACTCTTTAAGGGTTTGGCTTTTGATATTGTAGCCAAAAGGCACAAATTTTACATTTAGATCACTTTCATTTAATCTTTTCACAAGAGAACTTTTATTCATAGACAATTTCCCCTTGACAATTTTAGGGTTATATTCAATTATGACTCCATTGTTTATCTCATCATTGGATTTTGGAATATAAAGGTTTCCTATGAACTCCCATATCCAATTTCTCCTGAGTATACCAAGAACTTGGGATTCATATTCTCCTTTTGGATTTTTCCACGCATCATAAACCAAGGATGCAACTTCAGGAGAAGTCGGCCTTTTCAGCCCTTCTTTGTCAATCTGCTCCGCAACCTCTCCGAAAGTGCCTTTGAATGCGGGATACTGGAAAGCAAGTTTTCCTCCTTCGTGAGGAATTTCAGTCAAATATGACCTTCCGATCTTTGCTTTCATAGAATTTCTATGGATAAGAACTTTATAAATTTTTCGGACTGTTGTGTCTTATAAATAGTAACACTATTTCAAGATTTTTCCTGTCTCAAGATACCAAAGATAAAGATCGAGTTCTCCCAGATGAAGTCCGGTTTTTTTGCTGATTTCTCTGAGGACATCTTCAACCTCAAGGTATTTTTTAGGCGTAAGACTTTTACTTTTAGGCATTTCTATCAAATTGTGTTTTACAAGAAGGTCAATAATGTGGAAGTCAATTATAGCAAGGTTCTTGTAACCAATATTTCTGAGGAAATGCGAAGCTTCTTTCATACCGACGCCCTTTATATTTTTCACTATCCACTCTCTCAAAACAAGATCGTCATCAATTTCTTTCAACATTTTTATGAGCTCATCTTTTTTTGCCCTTGAATCTATAACATATTTTGCCCTTGCATTCGGGAACCTATGACCAAGCTGTGCAAGTTTTTCAGCTAAATCCCCCTGAGCTAAATTAATAAAACCATCACCGATTTCATTTTGAATTTTAATTCCGCCTGCGGCTGAGAAATTCGCAGTCATGAAACAAAAGCAAAGTTCGCTGAAAATCCTGTCAGGCCCTGACAAGCCCACCAATTCAAATTCCCTCATCTTCGAGTCTATCATCTCTTTTACCGAGGAAGACCGAAGAGAAGCAATCTCTTTGATTACAGGTCCGAAATTCTTGCCCCCATTATCGGAAAAAAGGCTAAGCTGCATCTTCTATTTCCCTAAGCTTCTTTAAGACTGCTTCAGCATGTCCCAGAGGCTTGACACTTTTCCATAAAAAGGCAATTTCGCCCTCAGGATTTACAAGAAAAGTCGACCTGATCATTCCTTCATATTCCTTTCCATAAAGCTTCTTCTTCCCGTAAGCCCCGAACTTTCTTGCGACAATCGCCCCCCTGTCAGACAATAGCGTCAGCTTCAGCTTCTCCTTGTCATAAAAATCGCAATGACTCTCCTCTGAATCAGGACTTATCCCCAGGACTTGTGCCCGGGATTTCCTAAAATCCGGCAGGAATCTTGTAAATTCGTGCGCTTCAATCGTGCATCCGGGGGTCATATCCCTTGGATAAAAATAAACAACAACCCACTTGCCCCTAAGCTCCCTCAGAGAAACCAAGTTTCCGTCTTTATCAGGAAGTTCAAAATCTGCTTTCATATAAAATCAAGAGAAAAAAAGTATTTAAATTTATTCAACATATGAAAAAAAGCACATATAAATAGAGATTATCAGTTCATCTCCGGTAATTTATTCCTATTGTCGCGGTAAAACCCAAGGGACTCAAATCTGTCTTTATCATAGAATTCAAGCGACTCAGTATTACATATTTCAATTTTCCTGTCTCTCATTCTGTGTCTCGTGCTGAGATGGCTTTTTTCAAGAAACTCCTCATACCAATTCATACCCAGGAAAATGTAGAGCCGGACCCTTCCGGGATCCCCCAATACTCTTTATTATATACCCCTATACCAAAACCATTTTCATATTTACGCAGGTCATTGACAGAGACTTCAAGTCTTCCCTGCCTTTTTGGCTCCTTTATCTTTATCAAAGTCCCGGTTACAGGCCCAAAAGGAAGGTTATCGACATCAGGATCAAGAAATATCTCAAGGTCAGGCTTGCTGTCAATACTACCAATCATTAAGAGGCAGAAAGACCCGGAAGTTTATAATACTTATTCAATCTTCTTTATTTCATCAAGGAGCCTGTTTTTCTCATAAGATGAAGTATAAGTCTTCCCGAACCTCACCAAAGCAGGGTTTACACTGCTCCAAAGATTTTTTGGAAAAAGCTCTTTTAGGGTCCTCTCTATAATCTCTTGTTTATCTGAACTAACCCATCCGAGATAGTTTGAAATGTAAGTCACATGGGTGTCGACGCCAAGGGCATCATGGCTGAATTCAGACAGGAATACATTTGCAGTTTTCCTGCCTACGCCAGGAAGCTCAGTCATCTTCTCTATGGATTCCGGAATCTTAGAGCCAAATTTTTTTACAATATCTCTGGCACAGTTCACAATATTTTTAGATTTATTCTGGAAGAAATTTACAGGCATTATAATTTTTTCCACTTCAGCAGGATTAGCCTTCGACAGCCTTTCTGCTGTCGGAAATCTTTCGAAAAGTTTTTTACAGACTTCAATTGTAGTCTCATCTCTCGTCCTTGCCGAAAGGACTATCGCAATCAAAGTTTGGAAAGGGTTCTCCCAGCCTTCCGCCGCAAGACGCATCTTCCTGCCCATTAATTTAATCTTTTCCAATTGCTTTATCGCCTTTTCACGCGGGAACATAGCCTGTCAAAGAATCGGGAGCTATTAAATTTTTTGATTCAATCAAGATGAACAATATCCATATCCAATTCCTCTGCTTTCCCATGCTCCCAACTCGCACCTTGAGAAGATTCCCAATCTGGCAGAAAGAATATTCTCTTTATAAAACCCGAATCAAAAATTGGGCCATAAAATTCTTCAAGAAGAATCTGATTACTTTCTTCTTTTGACAGATTGGACTGGCTGCTTCTTATACGACTTATATGCTCCTCAAAGCTGAGGTTGTCGAATATAACGTCGCCTTTCTCTTTAAGATCAGAAACGACCCTCTTGAGCTCAGAGAGGTTCTCTTTTATAGACCCCCTGCCTCCAGATGAGATTGGGCCTGAAACCATGGAAACCGGTTGAGGCATTCCACTTAAGATTTCAATAGCAATATCTGACAAATCCAGATAACTTTCCGCTTCTTTCATTTTTTGATAATACTTTTCTAAGAACATAAGTTTTTAACGGGAATTTGCTATAAAAATTTATGCTAGAAGAACTGCTTGAAGAAATACAAAAGAATGCAAAATACCCGGAAGGAAAAAAAGACAACATGTTCTCAAAGACAGGTCCGGGAGATTATGCGCAAGGTCACATTTTTCTCGGAGTAGACACCAGAACCCGGCGGGAACTCGCGAAAAAGTACTCAAACTTATCATTAAGTGAAGTTTCAAGGCTCATGGACAAAAACATAAACGATTACAAATCAATCGGCCTTCTTATACTCCATAGGAAATACAAAAAAAGCGGGAACAAAGACGAGATAGCGAATTTTTACCTCAAAATCGCAAGAAAAGTGAATAACTGGAGCCTCGTGGATATTTCTGCTTATAATCTCCTTGGCGACTTCTTGCTTGACAAAGACCGAAAAGTGCTCTACAGATTTGCAAAATCCAGAAACATGTGGGAAAGAAGAATTGCTATAGTCTCGACTTATGCTTTCATAAAAAACGGCGAATTCGCTGACACTCTCAGAATATCCGAGGTACTTTTCGATGACAAAGAGGACCTGATACACAAAGCAATGGGTTGGATGCTCAGAGAAGTCGGAAAAAAGGACGTTGAAATTCTGAAAGATTTTATCAGGATAAATTACCGGAAAATTCCAAGGACAACTTTGCGTTACGCGATAGAAAGATTTCCTGAAAAGGAAAGGAAAAAATTTCTGAAAGGAGAATTCAAATGAAAAAGACACCTTATGAATCTTATTTATCGGGAAACCTCGTGAGAGGA
This sequence comes from Nanobdellota archaeon, assembly GCA_021799535.1. Classification (GTDB taxonomy): domain Archaea; phylum Nanobdellota; class Nanobdellia; order Pacearchaeales; family GW2011-AR1; genus GW2011-AR1. The sequence goes on along the minus strand of JAJZAH010000005.1, from coordinate 19,642 downwards.
TGCGAGTTATGCGTTGAAGGACGCAAGATGGTCCTTTTTGTTACTGGAATGTGCTCGCGTGGCTGCAACTTTTGCCCGCTCTCAAAGATGAGGAAAAATGTGGACGATATTTATGCCAATGAAAGACCAGTGAAATCAATAAAAGGTTTAATAAAAGAAGTTGAGGTTTCAGGCGCAAAAAGCTGTTCACTCACGGGAGGAGACCCCCTATTAAAATTTGACAGGACGATGAAACTTGCAGGAACACTTAAGAAAAGATTTGGGAAAAATTTTCATATACATATTTATTTATCCACAAAATTAGTCAATGAAGATAAACTAAAAAGACTGTCCAAAGTCGTAGATGAGGTGAGATTCCACCCGGACTTTGATAAAAACCAGGATGAAGAACTTGAAAAGATAAAACTTGCCGGGAAATTCTGGAAAAAGAGTAATATAGGAGTTGAGATTCCATCTTTCCCAGACAAGACAAAAAAGATGTATGATTTCATCATGAAAGCAAAAGATTATATTTCTTTCTTGAACCTCAACGAACTTGAAGCTGGCGAAATCCTTGGCCCCCTCATGGCAAAAAAATACTCCCTTAATAAAAACGGATATACTGTAAAGAGCTCTGTTTCATCAGGAATCAAATTAGCGAAAAGAATCAGAAAAAGTCTCCCAGAACTCAATATCCATATGTGCACATCAAGGTTAAAAAACTGGCACCAGTATGGGAACAGGTTAAAAAACTACCGGATCCCGAAATTCTCTGAAATGACGGAAGACGGGACAATAATCTACTTTTCTATCGAGAAAAAGAATGAAACCCTACTCAATAAAGAAGATTTCATTCGGGACAATAAGAAAAACCAAATAATCATAAACCCCTTATCCGTGAGAAAAATAGGAAATGGGGTAGAAATATTTCGAGTTGAAGAATACCCAACTTATGACAGGGAGGAAATCCTAAGGGAAAAAGTCCAGTTCTCATGAAAATAAAAACTTATAAGCGTGAGAGCTCACCAGAATTGATGGGATTTGGAAAGCATTTCAGAGATGGATGCTTCATTGCGCTCGGTGCGTTTGCGGGATGGATGGTCGGAAAAGAATTCGGAGACCTGATAGCAGGATACTTTCCGTATGCAGATAAATTCATCCAAGGTTTCAGCAGAGACTTTTTTCACATCAAGGAGCGCACAGGATATATTTTTGGTCTGGGCGGATTTTTTTCAGGGTCAAACGCTGTGTACAGTTACATGGTCCGCAGTGAATTTGCCAACAAAGCAAACAGGGAATTAAAAAATCTCGAAAAAAGGATAGAAAATACCGAGAGGAGGGATCAGGAAGCAAACCTTACAGAAACGCCAATGCCCAGCCAAAGCGGAAACGGCGTTTTAAGGCAAGATTTTATAATCTCCGATCTTAAGAAGTTTTATGAAACCAGAGATTGAAAAGATAAAAGGCGAAAAGCCGACATCAGATCTGCTTGAATTCTCAATAATAAATGTGGATAAACCATCAGGCCCTACCAGCTTCGATGTGTCGGAGTTTGTAAGAAAAACTCTCGGACTAAGGAAAACGTCTCATTTTGGAACCCTTGACCCAAAGGTCACAGGTGTACTTCCTGTAGCTCTCAACAGAGCATGCAGGCTTACAGGATATTTTTTGGGGGAAGACAAAACCTATGTCGGAATCGCAAGGTTTCACGAAGAAATATCCATAAATGAAATAGAAAAAGCAATAAGAGAAAAATTTTCAGGTACCATAAAACAAATGCCCCCTGTGAAGTCACGCGTCAAAAGAGAAATGAGAGAAAGAGAAATATATTCCTTCAGACTTATAGAGACCGATGGGAAAGATGCCCTTTTCGAGGCAAAAGTTCAGGGGGGAACTTACATAAGAAAACTCATTGATGATCTTGGAAAAGAGCTTGGGATAGGGGCTCATATGCTCGAGTTAAGAAGAACTAGGGCAGGCATATTCAGCGAAAATGACAAAGATTATCCTTCTGTCAGCCTGTATGATTTTGAGAAGGCAGCCGAAGAATACAAGAACGGAGACGAAAGAAAACTAAGGGAAATACTTATACCTGCTGAGATAATATCAGAAGTTTATGACACGACTTTCATAAAAGAGAAGAACCTGGAAAGGATATACACTGGGAAGCCGTTGCATAACGAAGATATTGAGAAAGGAGATAAATATGAGAAAGGGAAGCTCATATCTGTCTTTTGCGGGAACAGGTTCATTGGTATGTATGAGGTCACGAATGAAAGAGATATATTCGCGAAGTCAAAATTCACATTACAGCCTATAAAATGAAACTCAAAAAGGCACTTTGTGCACTAGTCATCTCAGCGTCCATTTCAGGATGCAGCATAGGACTGAACACTTTAAGGGTCATGATAAAAGAAGACAAAAGGCCGGTGGTCTCAATGGACATAAAAGTGAAGGATTTCAACTTAGACAGGATATATTATTCTTTGGGAATAAACATAAGTGGAGCAGGACAGTACCTTGACAGGGACGGGAACGGTTACCTGGATCCTAAAGATTTTGAAGAGAGCTATCAATTCATGACAAACGGTAGTCTGGAAAAAAAGATAAGGAAATACTTCGCGGATAGATATAGCAAAGACACGACAAAGTGCAAAATTATATACAAACTCAGATAAATGCATAAAATATATATACTTCAAAATATACATTATAGTATGCATAAAGAAAGGAAACTTTCTGGGATTGCAAAATCCCTGTTGGGAAGGATATTTCTTCCGGCAGTCATAACGGCATCCGCTGCGGGATGTTATACGACCTTTTACACAAATCCTTCTCCTGAGTCAAAAAACGAGAGTATACAGAATTCTGCACAAAACCGACCTTACCTTGACTCTGACGGCGACGGGATTTATGATATATATGATCCATATCCTTTTATTTACGGACCTTATGTTGATACGAACGGTGACGGAAGGATAGATGCCGGAGATGTATATGTAGGACTCGGAATCGATAATTATTGCTTATACGGGCCGGGAATAAACCGAGACTATTTTGGAATCTATCCTCCTCTCGGATTCATCAGTTATTTCAATTATACGATGTATTATGGGGGATATTTTCTAAGAATTTATTACCCAACCCCTATAGATGTAAGAAGTCATGAAAAAGTCAGAGAAATCCCTGCAAGACCAAGAGGGGAAGCTCCGCATGTCGGGCAAAGAGATGAAGTAAATATAACGCGAACAAGAGTTCCTGAAATTGTGAAATCTAATATGATAATACCTTATGCATCTTCGACCAGAATGAGCGCACTTCCACAGACAAAAGCGGGAACGACGCCACAGATAAGAGTCAGAGAATTTCCTCAAGCCCGTATAAAAGTAGCCCCCTCTCCGGCGATAAGGAGCAATCCGCAGGCACCAAGAGCAAGGCATCGATAGGCTTATTAATTTTTTTGTCGGATTACTTCAATGAAAAACAACAGATATTCTCCCTCCATCGTAAGATACTATGATGCTATAATGAAAGCAGGATACTATAATCACAGGGATATCGCTCTCATATTGCAAAAGATATTAAAAAACAGGAAAAAAATCCTTGAGCTTGGCGTCGGCACGGGACTTCTCGCAAAGGAGCTCATAAAATCAGGATATGCTGTTTCAGGGATAGATTTCACAAAGAGCATGATTGAGAGGGCGGAAAAAAGGCTCACCGGCAGAGTAAAGCTATTTCTTCAGGATGTCTCTCTGCTAGACACAAAAGAAAAGTACGACGCGGCGATATCAGAAGGCGGACCTTGGTTATTCCTGAGAAGAGGAAGGAGCCTTAATCTGCAAAGCCATATAAAAGATTTTGAAAAAAATATTTCAGCGCTCAAGAGAGTTTCAGATCACCTGAATAAGAACGGCTTGCTGGCCTTGAATATACAGCCTATGCATCAAAATATTGATGGGCTAATTATCGGGAAAAAACTTGAATATTCTCAGAGGATAAAAACACAAGCAAGATGGATTGAGAAGGAATATATTGTAAAGAGATGGAAAAAGAGGGTTGCTTATCAAAAATCAATATACCGATTGTTCAGCAAGAAAGAAGAAATGGAACTTTTTCACAAAGGAGGATTCACATCTTCACACACAGACAAAAGCGGAAGTTTCATGATTTTCAGGAAAAATAAATAATTTTATAACTCTTAGGCAGTTCAGTACCCTATGAGACATTTTGTTTACTTCTCATCAACTGCGGCAACTTCCGGCAAGGCTCTTTCTGACGGTAACCTCATGAAAGCGGGAAGGATAGATATCGCGATACATTCACTGATACAGGGAGTCTTCCTTTCCCATGGATTCAGGAAAGATGTCACTTTTCATTTCATATTTTACGGCATGCCTGATCCGCCAAAACACATTGAAATAACTGTAAAAGATGAACTTGACATCTCGAAAAAAGACGTCGGTAATCTCATCAAAAAGATCCTGTATAAATACAAGCCCGGCGAAAAAACAGAAGTGTTTCCCGGATGTTTTATAGAAAAAAAGTCTTTATTAAATATGGTCGAAGAACTCCTTGGAAAAGGAATCGGATGTTTTATACTTGACAAGGATGGTGAATCGATAAGGTCGGCCAAAATACCTGAAGACTGCTGTTTCATACTCGGAGATCATGACGGGCTGCCAAAAAAAGAGATGAAAAGATTCAAAAAGTCCATCACCCCTGTCTCCGTCGGACCAAAGATGTATTTTGCCTCACAGACTGTTGCTGTTGTGAATAATGAACTCGATTATAGGGGGATATAAACTCAACAGCATTTAATTATGACCTTCTGGAATAATCTTTTATTATTTCAATGTCTTTTACTCCAAAGATGGCTTCATATTCCTCCCCAAACGCAAGAAGCTTTTCATCAGAGAGGTTTTCATCATATACAGTTATCCGATAGGGGGACAACAGGAGGTTCATGACCGGCATCCCGCCACGTTCAGAGTGAACATAACCGCCGGTATCTATCTTAACTCTCCCCAATTCCTTGAAGAATTCTTCGATAAGCTTTTTTTCAAGCGACCTTTTCCTGCTGAGATCTTCAGTACTAGTTATTCTTACCACTCTAAGGAAAGGCTCCAAAAATTAATAAGCTTTTCTTTGTCCTGTAGCAACGTCAAAGGAAGATTTTATCACTTCTTCAAGGTTAAGCACTGCTTCACCTTGTATTGAAGGCACTATTATTCGGTTTATCTTCGCTTTCGACATCTGCACAACGCAGCTCGTGCAATAAAAGCTCGGGATGTCTTTCACAAGTTTCCTGCCGTCAGAGAACTTCCCAGCGACGTATATCTCAGCCCCCGACAAATCACGATGCCCTTTTTGGTAAGCGTTGAATATTGCATCTGCTTCAGCGTGGATATCGGGATAAAGCTCCCCATGAGTCCCAGAAGGAATACCCTCTCTGATACAGTTTGGTTCACAGTAAACTGCAAGATTCGGGTGCGTTGAATGATTATATCCTGTAGAAATCACTTCATCATCCAGGACAAGCACGGCCCCGAATTTCATTTTCTTGCAGGAAGCGAAATAATCCGCAAATTCCCATGCAAGGTCCATTTTATCATCCCATATATCTATGTTCTCTTTGAATCTCTCTTTAAAAAGCTCATATCTGTCGTTTGCGACGGGATTCTTCATAAGAGCATACTCCCTCGTAGAATTAAATTCACCTTTCTTCTCAGCGCCAGCCGGGATGATGGTGCCTTCAGGGAACTGCTCTCTTGAGAAATCTTCCTCTTTTCCGTCTACGAGGTTGAAATAATGCGAAGTGGGGTTCTCCTTTGACGGGAATTCCGCCTTTGCATTTAGCATGATCCCCCCGAATACATCCTGAGCAAGAGCCGCCGTCGGAACACATTGGTCAAATGCAGGATTCACCTCATCCCACTTCTCAGGGTGAAGCATAGTTTCTTTCGACCAGGAGTTCCTGGCGATTCTGCCAAAATCCTCATAAGTCAGCCTGTGTATAAATTCCACCATCACTGTTTACCTCTTCTCCAGAAAAGGTATTTTGTTTAAAAATAAAACTATCTTACAAAGTATATATCACAAAATTTAAAATCAGCCTAGCCTTCCATGATTTATGAAGAAATCTGTAAGGCTTTATATATCCGGCCTCGTCCAGGGAATATTTTTCAGGGGTTTCATAAAAGAAAACGCAGAGAAGCTGAACATAAAAGGATTCGTGAGAAACCTAGAGGACGGGAGAGTCGAGACTTTCCTTGAGGGCGATTCTGAAGATGTAAGGAAAATGATAGAAATATGCAAGAAAGGCCCAAAACATTCTGAAGTGAAAAAAGTGGAGGAAAAGACTGAGAGGAACCAGGGTTTCACCTCATTCAAGATACTGCATATATGACAATCGGGGAATGCCGCTACAATTATTCAGCTAATCTTGGATGGGGTGAATTTGAAACTGAAGTTGAAGCGGGAGATATATTCGAAGCATCACTCATAGCTATTGAAAGATACAAAGATTATAAGCTCAAGGACCCGGAATGGAAAGAACAGCACGGGACTGATCTCTCGATGAGGATATGGAGGATTAACAAGGCAAAATGATATTCACAAATTCTGACGGTGGAGCACGCGGGAATCCGGGACCTGCAGCTGTAGGAGTGATTGTCCGCGATGGAGACAAGATAATTGAGGAGAGCGCAGAGGTCCTGAAAGGTCCGACAACAAACAATATCGCTGAATATATGGCACTCCTGAAAGTTCTCGGGATAGCTTCAAAATATACCCAAGGAGAGATAACCTGCGTCCTTGACTCGGAGCTTGTCGTGAAACAGCTTCTCGGAAAATACAGAGTCAAGAATCCGGCACTCATGAGGCTTTTCCTTGAAGTCCAGAAGATGCAAAATAGATTCGACAAGATAACTTATGTGCACGTGAGGAGAACAGACAGATTCCAAAAACGCGCAGATTACATCCTTAACCAGAAACTCGACGAGAAATTCGGTAAGAAGAAGTGATTTTCTCCAACTTCATCATGGAAAAACCTAAGGCGAATATTAAAGCGTAAAAGTTTCCATAGTTATGATCCTATTTCAATAAGAAAGTATTTACGGCAGACTTCATTAAGCGGAGCATCTTGTCGGAGGCTGATGCGGAGCAATGAATAACGTGGATGGATGCCTCTTAAAGATGAGCCGGGTCGGAAACCCTTTTCTCATGAAACCATACAAAATATGACAAGGCCACAACAATTATTATACCGGCTCCACCGACTATCATGAGGCCCAGATTATCTACAGTCACTTTATAATTTTTTGAGATCATCTGGAAGCGTTGCCGTAAAAATTGGCTACAGTTTCCAGGCTCTTCCCGTTGAAGACTTCATCTGAAAAAAACCTCTTCGCTCTTTTCAGAGTAACGCCGCTGAAAGAATCCTCATCAAATATGACTATTTTTCTTCCAATAGATTTGTCTTTCAGATAACGTTTCTCATTATCACTCAAACACGGAAACGCATCATTGGATTTGTCCGTTGATAACCTTGCGGTGTAAAAGACTGATTTTCCTTCCTTTCCGTCCATCATGCTATCGCAGTATCTAAGATATACATCCATCCCCGCAGCAACGCCGCCATGTGAAAGAGCTATGAAAAGCACAGGCTTCTTTTCCAGCTGCTCGGTAAGGTATCTTGCAGTTTTATCAGACCTCCCGGGAAAAGTCGATTTCCACGTGGTGCTGTCAGCAGGCTGAATAAGAGGATTTCTCAAAAGACTCCCATTTCCCGTCTTTATCGTCCAGTCCTTGAGCTCAAAAAGCTCCTCTGCAGTGCAGGGCTCACATTTGTATATATCAAGCCCGAGGTTTATCGAACTTTTTATCAGACTTTCAGCCTCGAAAGCCCAGGGATTTTCTATCTTGTAATTGACAAAGGCTCTTATGATCCTGGGGGGATCAAGGATAAGATTGTAAAGGTTCGGACTGCACCTCCCAAGCTCTTCGCTTACCCTTGTAATCACTTCCTCAAGGTTTCCGTTATAATAAAGATTATAGTCATAATCAAACTTGCCTTCTCTCTCCACAAGCCTGTCAAAAAGAGACTTGTAATCCATCAAACCAGGTGGTTAAGGCGTTTTATAAGTTTTTTGATTTTTAACCACTTTAAAATGACTTTTGCATAACGGCATATATGCATAGCCCATAAATCTTTAAATACCATTTTTCGGTTTCTTGAAAATGAACATTGACGGGATAATACAGCTGTTTTTTGAAGATGGGGAATACTGCGTAGTTACCGGACACAGACCAAGAGATGACGGAAGGGGAGAACCGATCATGAAAAAGGTCAAAGTCGAGAGGATAAACAGTCACCCCTACACTCTTTATTACAATGTTGACGGGAAACTCCCGCCAAAGAAGATAGAAGAACGCGTCGCTGAGATGAGCGAACTTCCTGAAAAGCCTTTCGGATTCCTCATCGGGGCCCCTGGAACTGTGAAAGACATGATAACTGAGATACCTGTTGATTTTTACAGAATCCTCGGTGATGAAAGGAGATGACTTCCTGGCCTCACGGCACGGGATATGGAAATAATTTTCACTTTCTGAAGTAAAGATAAGTCTCGATCAACCCTACCATGAAGAGTATTATTCCGACCCAATTCCAGTTTGATGAATCAGCAAACCCAATGGCATTTCCTGTGAAATTTTGCGAGAGAAAAAATATCGCACCGAGAAAACCAAGAATAGCTAAAATGGATTCGGTTTTCTTCTCGAGACTCTGGAGATGTGAAAATCCATCTTCGTTTAATTTCCTAATATACTCTGCATAGCCAGGATCATCAGAATCTTTTTCAAAAAAATGTGCTCTTGGGTGATAACCTTCTGCAGGAATAATTTTTTGCTTGAGATAATATTTACTGGCAAATTTTTTCATCTTCGAACTTAAATTATCAGAAGAGACCATATCCCTGATATCCTCCTCGAGGTGGTCCCCCTTGCCGAGTTTATTAAGAAAAGGATTGATTATCCCCTTTAAAGGATAACTCAAGATTATAGGAGTTTTATCGGTTTTTGAAATAATGCTGTAACCCTGGACCTTACCAGTTGATGGATCTCTTACTGCAATGACGGAAGCCTTTGCTAGCGTACTCATCATAAAATGCCTTAAGTCCGCACGGGAAAAATGAGTGGAATATTTATATCTTGTGAGATTATCAAGAGTTGTCGGATGTGTATGAATAAAAGTGTAAGGTTTCATACCATGTTTATCCATTATATTCAATGCCTCAAAAGTATCGGAATATACTTTTGTAGAAGAGGATTTTCTTGTTATGTCAACAGGCTCCTCACCAGGATATTTAATAAAGGAATGTTCTAATTCCTGGTTTGAGGTGCTCTCGATAACTTCCTTCGGACTTCTTCTCTTTCTCGCGTCAGGCATGAGTTGGTTAATCTTTCATAATTTAAATAATCTATGAAGGGATAAAACATTGACGCTTAAAGTAGGTTGTTATTAACAGATTGAGAAGAATCATCAATCCGCGAAACGGTAAAAATCGGATTTGAGCGGGGCGAGACCCCAATAAAAATATAAACTGCATTTTTCTAATGATTGAATGGGACGTGAAGAACAGATAATAGAGGAAAGGATAAAGAAAGTCACTGATCTGAGGAATTCAGGCATGAACCCTTACCCGGATAGGTTCCCGCTGCACGAGAAAAGAGACTGGTCGCGGGAGATAAAAGAGAAATATTCCAAACTCAAATCCGAAGAGAAATCGAAATCATCAGAGATCGTCGCCGGAAGAGTCATGACCATGAGGGATTTCGGCAAGATATCTTTTGCGACTTTGCAGGACCTTCATGGGACGATACAACTAGTTTTCCAGAAAGATGAGACTCCAAAAGAAGCCCTTGAACTTTTCAAGAAAACTGACGCGGGAGACATCGTTGGATCGAAGGGAAACCCCATGAAAACAAAGACAGGGGAGATTTCCATACTTGTGAAAGAGTTTTACATCCTGACAAAATCCATACTCCCTCTTCCTGACAAGCACAAGGGTCTTAAAGATGAAGATGAACGCCTGAGAAAAAGATATCTTGATATGATAATGAATGAAGATGTGAAGGAGATTTTTGTGAAAAAGCAATTGTTCTGGCAGGCTATAAGGAACTTTCTCTCCAAAAAAGGTTTCCTTGAAGTTGAGACTCCCGTACTTGAGAACTCCGCCGGCGGAGCGGCAGCGACTCCTTTTGCGACTCACCACAACGCGCTTGATATGAATGTCTACCTGAGGATATCGATGGGGGAGCTTTGGCAGAAGAAACTTCTTGTCGCAGGTTACGAGAAAACTTTCGAGATAGGAAGGCAGTTCAGGAACGAAGGCATGGACGCTGAACACCTCCAGGATTACACGCAGATGGAATTCTACTGGGGATACGCCAATTACGAAGACGGAATGAAGCTTGTCGAGGATATGTACAAGGAAGTCGCGAAAGCAGTCCTTGGAACTCTCAAGTTCGAGAGGGCGGGACACAAGATAGACTTATCGAAAAAATGGGTGAACTATGATTTTGAAAGCCTCATAAAAGAGAAGACTGGGATAGAAATTTATGGAGCAGAGAGAGAGAAGATAATAAAAAAACTTAACGATCTCAAGGTTGAGTTCGATCCAAAAGTCGAGAAATGGAGACTAGTCGACGCTCTCTGGAAATATTGCAGGAAACAACTCTCTGGTCCCGGATTTTTGACAGGACAGCCCGTTGAACTAGCACCTCTTGCTAAAAGAAATCCTAAGGACTCGAGAAAAGTCGAGCAGTTCCAGGTGATACTCGCGGGAAGCGAAGTCGGGAACGGATATTCGGAGCTCAATGACCCAATGGATCAGGAAGAGAGATTCATAGAACAAAGAAAACTGGGTGAAAAGGGTGACAGCGAAGCGATGGAGCACGACGTGAGTTTTGTAGAAGCCCTGAAATACGGGATGCCTCCGGCGTGCGGCTTTGGAGTCTCGGAAAGATTGTTCGCATTTTTGATGAATCGTCCGATAAGGGAATGTGTCGCGTTCCCTTTGATGAAACCTGTATCAGATGACGAAAAAGGGAAGAAGTGAGTGAGATTCGGGGGTATGAAATAGGGAAGAAATAATATTAAATTTTGTAATTTCTGATTAATAATTCTGGGGTCATCTCACGATATTTTCCTTTCGATCCGACACTTCTGAAAGATTCAAATTTAAACCAAAAGAACCCTTCACTTTTAGGATATAACCTCCTTACATTTTCTGTGAAATTATTACTAAATAAAACATTTGCACCTTTTATTTTGATATTTTTAACAAAACGAGACATCCTAATGTTCTCTTCATTATCAAACCTATCTGGAGTATAATTTGCAAAGCTAGTTTTCTTAAGAGGGTCATAACAAGGATCTAAATAAACAAAGTCGTCTTCTTTAATTGAGCTTATTAGATCCTCATAATCTTGACATACAATCTTTACACCTTTCAATAATTTACTTGCCAATAAAATTGTCTCATCATCAAAAATTTCCGGATTTTTATAATTTCCATAAGGGACATTAAATTCATTTTTTGAGTTTACCCTGTAAATTCCATTAAAGCAAACTTTATTCATATAAATAAAAACTGCACTTCTCTTTACACCCTTGACTTTTCCCTTATTGAATGATTCCCGAACTTCATAATAAAATCTCTCTGAATTACTCTCTTTCAGTTTCTTAAGCCATTTTCTCAATTCTCTTGGATAATCACGAACATCTTGGTAAGTATTAATTAAATCTTTATTAATATCCGAAATTGCGAATTTCTTATTTGGAAACTTCTGCTTCATATAAAAAAAAACACTTCCTCCACCGAGAAATGGTTCATAATAATTATTAAATTGTATAGGCAGATTTCGATTAAGTTTGTCAAGAATCTTTCTCTTTCCCCCTACCCACTTTAAGAATGTTGGGATTATCATCTCTTTATCTTCTAAGATTCATCCACTTTTAAATTTTTCATTGGTGAGGGAGAAAAGATCAGACGTAGACGTTCAATAAAACTGTTTCTTCTTAGAGCTATTTCCTTATTGGACCATTCAGGAGATCTTATAATTCCCTCAAAAAGCCTATTGTCCGCTTCTTTTTCACTTAATATTTTTAGTTTATCAGAGAAAGAAAGATCGTTTAACTCACTATTTGTAGCTTGTGTTAAAATTGATTGATTACCCAAATCTTCTAAAAAAGTTTCATGATACTTTTTAACTCTTTCATCTTTTTCCTTTGAAGGATATTCTTCCCAGTCATTGACATAATTTTCTATATCCTTTTTCCAATTCCTTATAGATCTTGGCATTATATGCTCAATTGAATTCTCACTAATCGAATTGATATCTAGATGATGTAACCCTGTTTTTGTTAGGTCTAAAAAAATCCTATATAATAAGTAGATCTTCTCCTGCCTTGTAAAGAAAATTGGAGGGCGACACTTGGAAACAATCCTATCCTCAAAGTTGTTCTTTTCTAAATTTTTAAGTATCCTTTCTTTAAGTTCTGACCTAATCTTACTAAAAACCTCTTTCTTTCTTTTAACACTCTTTTTAAGCTGGATCGAGAAATTAGAGTATAAATCTTTTATTTCTTGAGGGTATTTATCAAAAAGCTTTACGTGCAAAAAAGAGTATGATTCCACATCTTTAAAAAAATCTACAATTGACTCAAAGAACTTCCCGGGAGCATCATTTTCAAAATAATCTTTGAATGAAGATCTTATTTCCAAAATGATAAAGTAAGAGTTTTGCATATCTAAATATTTTAAATTTTTAAGCACTTCAATTATTTTTAAGCCATATTTTTTCCCGCCCCAAAAATTAAGATCTAACTCACTTTTAGTAAGCTCAAAATAAATCTTTGCGTAGCCTAACAATTCTCTTGAAAATTCTAATGGATCTTCCCGTTTACCATCTGCATTTTGTTCAAAAAATTCTATAACTTTATGATATAAAGTATTTTTTGGATCTTCTTTTGTAGTTGTCCAGTATAACTTAAGGAAATGCGAAACTTCTTTTGAGGAATAATTAAAAATCTTTAGAAGATCGTACCAGTTTTTATATAATTCCTCTTCTTTACTTTCTTCTACAATTTGAAAAAGGAAATTTTTTATTTTATCTGCATCCGTTAAGGGAACCCCCTTAGAATTAATTGAATCGTATATTTGATTTCCAAGAATCTTTGGAAAGATGGCAACAATTTTTATAAATTTTCTAACAAAATTAGATAATTGGTTTATCTCAACACTTCCAAGCTTTTGGATATTTTTGTCAAAATTGTTTCTGCACATAATTATCCTTTTCACAGGATCGATTTTAGTTAATGATGGATCAAATTCAGATTCTTCCATCCTATCATGCAAAATATATTCATCAAAAAACTTAAGAGTGGGATTCAACAGCTTTATTTTAAATCCTCCTCCTAAGGTTATATTTTCGAGTATTCCCTTAAAATAGTCTACATCCGAGTGATTAGCTTTTTTATTTCTCATAATACATCTTAAAAGAATTAAAAATGTGATTAATCTCTGCTGACCATCTATCACTTCAACATCTTTTCCCTTAAAACTAAAAATCGAATTCCCCAAAAATAGTTCGGTTCTCTTATCCTTTGAAGAGTTTATATCTTTGTAAAATTCAAGTATATTTTTCTCCCCCCAGATATAAAATCTTTGAAAGTCAGGTATATAGAACGTTCTATATTCTTTCAAAAGATCACAGATTCCATAGCAAAAGACATTTTCTTGATCTATCACAGAAGAAACATCATCCATGAGTTTACTCAACTCATCTATGCTTTCCATAAAAAAACACATATAATAGAACTTTTTAACAATTTCTATAATCCAAAACCCTCCCCGCAACCCTTATAACCTCCCACCCTTACAAAATATCATGAATGAAGAGCAGGACATGGGAGAAAAGATTCATTCTGCCGCGAGGAGATTCTCAGAAAGGACAAATTACGCAAGAAAGTTCTTCTCAATATACAGATCGTCCGACAGGCACTTCCTTGCGGAGATGGAAGGGGAGCTTGACAATGAAGTCACCTTCACTGTCGCAGAGCTCTCGAAAGCAGTGGGTTACAGTCCTTTTTGCAGATACACAAAAGACATATTCGAGATAGGAAGCTCCCTAGACAAGGAAAGAGTCCAAGACATAGGCAAGATGGTATTTCAGGCCTACAGGTGGAACATAAAAGACCCTGATGAGGAATTTACCAGCCTCAGGAATGCAGAATCAAGAAAAGAGATTTCTGATCTGGTCAGACTGTGAGAGCATAAAGGCCCCTACAGAAAGGCTTTTAGATTTAGGGGGTCATAGTTATAACATGTCCCCATTGATCTACAGGTCAATGGATGATTTTTCTTTTCATTAAAACTTAAAAAGTTTGCAATACAAAGAGACCTGTGGAATTAAATGAGTTAAAGGAGAAATTAAGAAATTACAAAAAAGAAGAGATAATCTTCGCACCCCACGCTGAGATTCAAGCGTTCTCAAGAGATGTTGACCTTGAAGAAGTCAGAAGGAATATCATGAATCCCGAAAAGCTGGTTTATGCCAAGGAACAGGATGCGAAGTTTAGGAACGAAGAGAAATACGACTGCTATTTTGCTTATTCAAGGCACCTCTATCACAGATATGCCCTGACTGTTGATGGAAAAGTTATTATAGTAACGATAATTAAGATAAACAGGGACTGGCAAAAAGCAATAGGATAAAATGGAAAAGTTCAAGTTTGATTATGATTCCGAGAACGATGACCTCTTCGTATATCTTGAAGGGAAAAAATCAGCAGGAGCTGTCGAAATGGGGAATTTCGTGCTTGACTTCGATCTCAAGGGAAACCTTGTCGCTATGCAAATAATAAATGTCACAGAAGTTTTATCGAAAATACTTTCAAAGATGATAGAGATATCCAAGATAAAAGAGATCAGGGCGGACATAATAAACTTCCGCAATATGGAAGCGATAAAATTCTCAGTCTCAGATGGAATAAATGAAGAGAAAGCAACAATACTCGTTCCCCACATAAAAGAAAAAAGCCCTGTTCTGGCATATTGAAAGAGACTGTATAATCGATTCTAAGAGGTTTTCTTGTATTAATTTCATCCTGAGAATCTTCCCTGTGCCTCTCTAATGAGGGAAATCTACTGATTATACTTTAAAGCTGTCATCACCAGATATTTAAATGACCGTCTCCTTGTGTGAATACCGCAATATCATGAGCACTTCATACAAGGAAAAGGGAGGGCACGAAAAATGATTGACTGGTGGAAGTTTGTTGTCGGACTTGTAGGCACTGTAGGAGTTGTATGGCAAATGCCATCTGACGCAGGCTCATGGCTCGTCGGAGCGGCTTTCCTTTTGATGTTTGTCAGCAGTTTCTTCTCAAAGTAAGCCTGTAAAAGCTAACTTATAATTAAATTATTTTTACATTATTTTAGGATCGTTAATCTGCCCGGAAAAGGTAATACCCCTTGGCAATCCTGACGGAGCACCAAGCGTGAAGCGATGAGCATATTCTGTTGTAAAGAATAAACCCGTTAAATTTATATAGAAAAACAAATTCCGGAAGTAGTGGGAAATTTGGAATCTTATAGGGAAATGAATGACAGACTTAAAGAGCTGCAGAATGATTATGATAATGCAATAAAAAGATTGGACGGGGATGAAGCGACAAAGATCAGGAACAGGATATACGATCTGGGCAGACGCAGCAGCAAAGTCATGCGTTATGAAATCATGTGGGTGTCAGAATTTGCGGACGAAGCAATCAATCCGGAGATGAAAATTGGAGCGGCAGAGCGCATCGCAGAGCTTGAATCAATACTGTATGAAAATACAAGGATAAGAAGCGATTTCACGCTAAAAACCCTGCAGATAAAATTCAACTGAATCTCTGTACATTTTCCAAATGTTGAAAGCGCGATAAAGATGGGAAAAAGCCTTCTTAACAAGTTCGGGGAGAATTAACCTGTTCTCACTTTTAATTTATCATATACCTCTCTCCGTAAGCGTTCTTCGGGAGCTCTACGCCAAGACCTAGCGAATGTATGACCCATTTCACAAAAGTGTTCGAATTAGGGCCAGGAAAATAAACGTACCTGCCCTTCTCGGGATATTTCTTATCTATATCTTTTAGAAAAGAGATTATCTCTTTTGCCGGGGAGCCTTCAAAGAGTTTTATAACCCGGGAATATCTATACTTTTTTGCATCGTTGCCAGTGAAAACAGGCAAAGGGGCCGAAAACTCTTTTTCTGAGATCCAAACGTAATTCCCGCTCTTTTTATTTTTATACGAAAGAACTTCTATCCTTCTCATCTTCCCTTTTTCGTTCGTCACAATCCACGGATGAGCCGCGAAAAAAAGAGGCATGGACACTCTTGAGACAAAGAAGAAAACCTGATAAGCATTTTTCTTCACGAGTTTCATGAATTCTTTCTCGCTGTATATCTTCCTCCTCATTTTTTTTACGAGGAGAATTTGTTTTAATTAGTTTATGGATTCTAACGAGAAAAAAACAAAATGGCTGAATCATCCATAAATCTTTAAAATACGCAGCCATTGGAAAAGCATGGCACAACTTCCAATATCAAGAGAAAAAGCCCTTGAAATTCTGAAGTCTTATAATCCTGAAGAATTCGACATGGTGCATTATCTGGAATCAGAAGCTGTGATGAGAGAAGTAGCTAAACTTCTCGGCGAAGATGAAGATTATTTCGGGATGCTTGGGTTATTGCATGACATAGACTGGACAATGACAAAATCTGATGTCTCGACCCATCTCACCAAGGCTCCTGAAATACTTAAGAGATTGGGATTTGAGGATGATTTCATAGAGACAATACTTTCCCACGGATATGGTTTTGAAGAACTTCCTCATCTTAAAGACAAAGAAAGGACAAAGAAAGTCGAGTACGCTCTTGCATCTTCAGAAACGATAACAGGACTTGTCTATGCTTATGCACTCATGAGGGGAAAGAAAGTCTCCGACATGGAGGCGAAAGGCTTAAAGAAAAAATTCAAAGACAAGGCTTTTGCCGCCGGATGCCGCCGTGATGTCATATCCGAAATAGAAAAGACCGGACTCACACTTGACCAATTATTCGAGGCTGCAATAAGAGGTGTGACCGGGATAAAAGAAGAAATAGACCTTTCATGATTTTTTAGAGTACTCTAAGACTACATTTCATTATACAGAATTACATCCATTAAGTTCTATGAAGATAAAGGGAAGTCAGACTTTCAGACTCTAGAGGAGAAAGCTGGAGAGAATATTAAGGCTTGAGAAACTTCCTGTGGCTTTTTTCGAATTCACAAAGGGAAGAAGAGCCGGAATAGGATATAATACGATGGGAGCTTACTGCCTGAATTTCGGCATGGTTAAAAAGACAAACGGCATGCACAAGCTTACTTTATCATTTTAGAGTAATCAGAAGCACCCTGCATCCTCAAAAGTTCATAGCAAATCCGCATCCCGTACTCATAATAAGATCTGGCTTCTTTTGTAGGAGCATTCTCCATCCCTAAATGCAGTATTCCGTATATTTGGGGATTCTCATTTTTTATCCTTTCGTTAACTTCGGGATCATTCTCAGAAGGGATGAGGTTATAGTTTTTCAGAAACTCGAGGAAAGTCTCCTCACTCACTATGGGAAGACCATCAAGAGTCCTTTTTATCATAAAGTCTCTTCTTTTTCTGCATTTTTAAAGATTTATGGGGTAAACAAACATCCGCTTCACTGAGGGTTAATTTAATAAATTCCCTGTCCTTTGCTTGAATATGGCCCTGATAATAAAGTCCAATATAAAAAAAGTCGTGAAAGAACTGCAGGGTGCAAATGAAGATGTGACTTCTGTTGCTGAGGAAGTGGAGACCGAACTCGAGAAAAAGGCCGAGGACCTTCTCAGAGCCGGCATAGAACGGGCGAGAGCTAACAAAAGAAGGACCCTCCAGGCAAGAGATCTCTGAAGTTTTATCTGAAGGTATTCCTTTTTAGTACATGCATTAGACAATGCATATACAAAAGATAAATTAGAAAGATTAAGAGTGGGCGATATCACTTTACTTGACCGATAAGCAAGTCGCTGTATGAACCCGAAATAAAATTTTCTTTGTTTATTCCAAAAAGACTGATGTAATAATTGCACTGGTCACGCAGATTATCTTTTCCTATGGATCCGTCAAGATCTATCGCTTCTATTTCCACAAAATCTTCAAGCCCTTTTACTCTGTCAAGGTGGAATTTTACGTTATCTATAAAATAAATCTCCCTCTCTTTTTTCACGACGGCGAGAACCCCGAGGGATCTTTCAAGTATATCTCTAAGTGAAGATTCGGGGCCCGCGTTATAAAGAGTGACGTTGGATATTTTCGGACCTTCCTTGTCCTCGCGCGCATAATAAATAAGATGATTCTCTATGTTTCCTTCACGGAGCTTCAGGCGTCCAAAACTCACATTGAAATAGGTATCAGTCTGCCTATCAAGGCCGACAAATCTCGCATGTTTCGAAAGCAGGATCTCCCTTATTTTGCCGTTGGAAGAAGACCTTGCTTTTATCTCAACGTTCACGTGGCTCATAAAAACACTTTACATGGGGAGTTTAAAACAATTTAGGTGGTCATTTATCATATTAATTTACCCAAGACAAAGCCGCATTCTCTGACGCGATATTTGTGAATGAAAATTTTCATTCTTATTTTTATGATTTTTTGTATTATCTAAATAGATTGGAACATGAAAAAACAGTTGTTTTATCCTGGCAAGACCGGAAAAATCTTTTATACCAGCGTAGACTGACTTTTTCATGAATAGGCTGAAAAAAGAGGATGTAGAGAGATTTCTTAATAAGGAAAGGAAAGCCGGAGACTCCGAGAATTATGAAACTTCATGGAATGAGGAAGGCCTTCCAGTATCAAAGAAAAAATCAGAGATAAAAAAAGGGCGCGCTTCACGCGCGAGAGGAGCAAGGTTTGAGCTCAAAGTCAGGCGCGACCTTGAGGAGAAAGGCAGGACAGTGGACAAATGGGGCAATAATGTCGAAATGGATGAAAACGAAGGAAAGCTCATAATAGCAAAGAGAAAATACAACCCAGTTACAAAATTCATGGCGATTGGAACAGGCTTTCCAGATTTTATAGCATTGAAAAAAGTCCATGAAGGGCTTTATAGTGCTATAGGTGTTGAGGTGAAGATAAACGGGATCCTCTCAAAGGAAGAGAAGGAAAAATGCAGGTGGTATCTTGAAAAAGGAATATTTTCCGATATATGGATAGCAAAAGAAAAGAAAGACGGCAGAAAGTCCGAAGTGGAGTATGTTGATTTTAAAGAGAGATATATTAGATGAACTCCAACAAAATTTAAAAATATTTTTCTGCTAAATAATAAATGAGGCTGCTTGGATTTTTCCTGCTTTCGATAGCGTTTTTAGGGATTGTTTCCGCTTCATGCGACTCGGGCCAAATCGACATAAACAGCGCTTCCGCTGAAGAGCTTGATGCTTTATATGGCATAGGGCCTGCAAAAGCCCAGGCAATAATCGATGCAAGGCCTTACGTCTCCGTCGATCAACTCATAAACGCACAAGGTATAGGAGAAGCGA
>JAJZAH010000001.1:202572-207727 GCA_021799535.1 Nanobdellota archaeon | reverse complement strand
TTGAGGGAGTCTTCAGTGTAGTTCTTTGAAAGATTCTTCTTAAAATAGTCTACAAGTTCACGTTTGTGGTCCAATCTTCTCATGTTTCCAAAAGGTAACCGAAGTTTAAAAATTTTCTTGAATAGCAAAAATTACAAAAAGGTTTATAACCCAATCTTATTTTTTTAGAGGATGGATTTTATAGAGAAGATAGTCAAAAAAAAGATTGACGATTCCGTTCACCTTCAATTTCAGAAATTCAGCAAAGGGGTCTTCAAAAACAGAGCATTAGTAAGCGCAAAAAGATCCAAAGACAAGTATACTATCTCAACCGGGCCGGAATTCGCAAATGAACTTGTGAAAATAGTCGCGGAAAAGCTCGGGAATGAAAAAGCCCATGTAACCGGAGCTATAATTTCCACTTCTGAGCTGTCCGGAAAAATCGAATTCAAGGAGAAAAAACAATTCCAAGGGGTCAAAAGATACCTCATTGATACAGAAATGTCCGGCGAAGAGATTATAAAATTACTTGATGAGTTCCCGAAGATATTTTTTGCTCTTAGTTTTCAGGCAGGAGAGGGCAATGCATTAAAAATAAAAGCAAAAGCCCCAAAGTCAGGAAAACCGGGAAAGGGGGATGAGGAGCCAAAAGCCGATTTCTGCAAACTTGTGACAGATGATCCAGCCATAGGAAGGGGATTTGTATTCGATAAAGAGGACTTCAAATCCGCGGAGATAAAACATGATTTCATCATTGAAAAGATAACCCTCTCGGATACAGAAGAAAAAGATTTTGCAAAGCTCCGCGAAGCTGCAAAAAGATCAGGGAAAATTATAAGATATTCAAATATAGACGGCGTGAAAGCAACAAAAGAATATAGTTTTGAAGCATAAAAAATACATGAAAATTCTTTCATTTGTCGACGGGTAAAAAAATTTAAAAATAAAGTCCCCGTAAAGGTCTTATGAAGAATGGGGGTAAGATTTTTATTTGGATCCTTGCCGCAATTGTCGCCATTATCCTTGTATTTTTGTTTTTGCATCCATTTAAGCAAACCAATAATTACAAAGGCTTTGAACAGTTACATATTGGACAAGAATCAAGCTTACAGGGGATTTCAGCGAAGCTAACCAATGTAACTTGGAACGGAAGAGAAAATTATGCCCTTTTAAATGTCTCTTATAATCATGAAAATACGGCAGAATTCGTATTGGGTGAAAATCAATTTGCAGATTTTGGGAGCAACGGAGGTCCATATATTCTCGTCGGGAAAATACAAAATAGCAACTCACAATCTTGGGCAGAAGTAAACATAACTATGCAAAATGTGCCAGAAAGTTTCGTCGAGGCGCCTAACGGGGGGCGAAATTTTCACGAGCAGCCAAATGTAAATTATATAAAAAACACTACTGAAAATTCTACCCCTCAAGACGGGTTCATGAGAGAATACGGCCAGAATTGTAAAAATCGCGAAGTTAACTTCACAAGCCCCCCAGTACCAATTGATTCCATTGGCTACATTTTCCCTCGAGGATTTAACCATGGCCTTCCTTCTGACCACGCAGGGATTATGCCTGCAGACACAACTTCCACGACAAGCAATGTTCCCGTTCTTATGCCTGCGGATGGCACTATTGTTAATATCGAAGCAATGCCTGTATGGTTTACCTATGGATTTGGCATAATGTATCGGGTAACAATTTCTTTTTCATGCAGGTATTTTGGAATTTATTTTTTAATTCCAAAATTAAGCAACAAGGTTCAGGCTGCAGCAGTGGGTTTGTCATCTAAAGAGAACAATATGATCAATGTTAACATAAGTCTGAAAGCAGGAGACATTGTGGGATATATTGGAGATTTTTCAAAAGACAAAAACAGCCCAGGAGTTGACTGGTCTATGATTGATATGAATATAACGCCTCACTATATTACTCCGAGTTTATATAATACTGAACCGTGGCTGGTCCATACCATTAACCCGCTTTCCGTCTATATCGGAGCATTAAGAAAAGAATTAGACTCAAAAAGCTTGAGAACTGTTTCACCTTTTGGAGGCAGGGCTGATTATGACATGCCAGGAAAATTAATCGGCAACTGGTTTCTTGAGGGAACGGATGGGTATAATAACTATGGGCAGCAAAACTACAGTGCCGGACATTTGGCCATTTATCCTGATATATTAGATCCATCATCGATAATTGTTTCAATTGGAAACTGGCAGAATGCTTCTTCATCACAAGGTTACGGGCAAGCATTTGTAGTCGTCAATAAAGATGTAATAGACCCCTCAATAGTTAATGCGTCTTCAGGGATTGTTAAATACGAACTTAAATATGATAATTATTATCTAACCGCCTCAGGCTCTCATTGGCTGGATTTTTCTGTTCCGGCAAAACCGCTGACAGTGGCAAGAGATGGCAAGTTTGCAGGAACAGTTGCTTTTCAGGTTCTGCCTGGAGAAAAACTAAGAATGGAGGAATTTCCAGGAAAAACTTCTAATGAGGTTACAGGATTTACACAGTCAGCACTTACTTACTATCGATAAAGATTACGTATGAAAACTTCTTCACGTTTTCATCAAAGAAAAGTTTAAAAAGATTCTTTTCTTAAAAAAAGAAAAGAGATGATAAAAAGTAAGATTATTATTTTTGCATTTTTGCTTACAATTGTTAGTTTATCGCTCAATGTTTCCGCACATTTTTATCTCGCAGGATACACAAAGTACACTAACGGGTCAAATATGTCCTACACAAATGTAAGCATCAGTATTATTAATATGACTATGCAAGGCATGCAGACAATTGCAGTATTATCAAACAGATCAAGCCCGGAAGGGATTTTTAATTTAACGGTTAATAACACCTACGATAACCCTTCTTACATGTACCAAATCTCACTTGTAAGATACAACGGAACGAATGGTACCGGAAAATATGCCGAATATATCGGCCAGAGCCTGCCGCAATTTCCGAAGATGCAGATGCTTCAGCTCCAAAATTCCCGCACAACATTTTACTTAAAGAAAGCGATTACTATTGACTTATCAGTTGTCGGTAACTTGCACTCAGGAAACATAATAAGCTATGGAAAAGGCCACGTCCTCGCAAATGATTATTCAGCAGGGCTGTTTTTTGAGAATGGCAGCGGGGGCGCATTTTATGATTACATAAACAGTTCAAACTATCTAATCAAAGTAAACCCGTCGACACTTGTGAAGAACCAAAGCCTAAAGATTTCCAATATAACAAATACTGTGGGAGTAGCACAAATTGCGGGGAATTATTACTTTTTGAATAAGACAAAAATCGAAAGATGTTCTATGGGTCCAAGTTTAAAATGCAATGAAAGCACAAATATAACAGGAAATTACACTTCTGTTGCGGGAATCGGAACTATGAATGGCATGAGCGGAAAGAGCATAATAGTGTCGGGAGAGAAAAGTGGCTCGAATATTCTAGAGCATTTTTATTCTAACTTAACATATGCAGGAAAGCAAGTGATAAATAACAGCAAAGGACCACTTCCTGCAGGATTCATAGTTGGTGACAATCAAGGGCATATTAGTTTTGTCGCAAACAAAAGCGGGGTATATGAACTTTATGATTGTGATAATAATAACGGAGTGATGCTTAACTGCGGCGAAAATGACAACGCAATAATTAATTTTACTTCTGGCCTTAAAATTGGAGGCTTGGCTTTTAATTCGCAGAATAAATCATTATATTTCTCTTCTGGATCATCAGGCAATGAAAACATTACTGCATTCAACACAGAAACGGACAGATTCGTTTTTAATTACCAAGTTCAGGATAATTCTCTCGGGTATCCAGTCAAACAAAACTGGGGAACAAATAATGCGATGAATGCAATTTTCTCGATCCCGGCAGATGAGAACTATTCTCTTATGATATATCCCAACAATGGGCCGGGGTTCCCTGCTAAAGTCGACCTTACTAATCTTGCAGCGGGAAAATCTGTCTCTTTGGGGGGCGCGGGCTCAAGGAATATCACTTCTGTTGGAAGTGGCCTTTATGTTAATCTTTCAAATGTAAATATGACAACGGGATTTGTTCAATTATCAGGTAATATAAATACAACTGTAGGAATCAAAAAGCTGACAAAATTCACTATTATTGCTTATCTCCTTGAAGGAGGCAATATGATCTTTGCAGGGTCAACTCTGCCTGCGAATATGGGGCAGTGGCACATGAATTCCACCGGTCGAGACCCTATTAATGATACATTTAATGCTTCAAGCGGGTTTTACAATATGACTCTTCCAGCTTCCGTACTTGGAGCAAATCTTTTCCTGTTTGCAACAGGCAGCGTGAATAATTCAGGAACCCTTAAGTATTATGGCGGATTCAGAAATGTGACTCTGCAGTTAGGTAATTCGACTATTCATTCCACAAACTTCACAATGTATCCTCTTCTCGGCACCAAATCAAACATAAGCGTAGGATTTGAAGGGGATCCTAGTGCAAAAAATGTTACAACAGACGAAGTGGCCTTCAACCTGACGAATGGATCCGCTGCATTAAGCCAAGCGCACATCCAGATTGATATAAATTATCCTCAGAGTTCATTCCCAGGATCAAACGCACAATTCACATGGGTGGCAGATGCCGGAACAACGGATAATGGGATGGTGAGGATCCCATTATTAAATTATTCCATAAAAAAAATGCAGGTCTTCACACAGCAATATGCTCCCCTTCAAGAACAGCTTTCCAAGACAAGCTTACAAGCAAATCCTGTGAAGATTATTTTATCACATTTCAGCAACACGCAACCAGACGGAGGTACATTAAATAACATTCAGATGATGATGTACATGCATAAAGACGATGGAAGTTGTTCTGTTCCTTATCCATCACATTCTTGCGCGCCTTCTCAGAATGCAAGTGCATTCAACCCATTCTCAATGGTGATAGGTGGGGGGAAACTCGACCTTGAGATAAAAGAAATGACCACAAATATAACAGTCAGATATATCAATGTAAACCTTCTTGCATCCGGGCCTCCAAATGCAATGTTTGATAATCAGTCAAATTCAAGCAATGGCGGGCTTGAAGAGGCTTGGAGATTTGGAAGCGAAGGCCCTGACATCTACGATTATGTTCTGATTGGGATTCCCTACAATGCAACAGCAATAAAAAATTCAATGAATGCATA
>JAJZAH010000001.1:0-202562 GCA_021799535.1 Nanobdellota archaeon | reverse complement strand
AAATGCCATCAAAAGCGTTACAGATGCATTAAAAGTTTTGATTACTGAAGACTCTTTTAGATGTCGCGATATGTGGAACCCAGGATATCTACAAAAGAACACATTTAATTTTATTATTACAACAAATAACGATACCATCAAATTAACAGACCAGAATAAAGAGCGTTATGTTGTATTAGATGTTAGTAACTGTAAAAAAGGCGATACAAAATATTTTTCAGAATACATAAAAATAACAAAATTCTTCGGAAACAGTTTCAGCAGTCCTGAATGGCAACAAGGAAAAAATTCAACAAGCGAGCTCAGTTCAACAAATTATGCAAATTATGATTCAGGAGCCTATACTGACTATATTAATGGAACAGGAGTTTTGTGCAGCACAAGCGATATTAACCTGACCTCAGGATTGTGCTACAGAAATGAAACAACACATATGCTATGGTTTAAAATACCTCACTTCTCGGGAATAGGACCGTCGATAACCGGACAGACGATAGCAACAAGCAACAATCCAGGCTCAGGAGCCTCATCAGGCGGGGAGGGGATCCCAACAACATTACCTCTGCCAAGCACAAGCTACTCATGGGACAAGATATTTGCACATACTCCTTCCGGAGGAAATATAAGTGTAGGAGCACTAACTTCATTTACAATAACTACAAACAAGAATGTCACAAACCCTTCAATAGAATTCTCCCAAATTAACACTACCAACATCTCATCACCTTCAAGTGGCGGACAAGTTTACCAGTCGTTTCTTATAACTCCGACAGAAATCAATGACTCGGAGATCACCAATGTCTCACTAAAATTCAGGATAAATGCAAGTTGGGTAAAGTCAAATGGTCTGAATGCCAGCAACGTGGTTCTTTACAGGAACTCAACAAGCACGGGAAATAAATGGGTTGCATTACCAACAGAATTAACCTCTGAAGATTCGGAATACTATTATTACACAGCAATCTCACCAGGATTTTCAACTTATACAATCTTCGCAGGTTACCAAAAAAACCAAAATACCAATTCCTTGGAAACAAACCAACAAAATAATTCCTCTATTACTCAAACAACTCCAGAAGTAACACCCTCCTCGTGGTGGGAATGGGTTGTCATAATTGTGGTTGCTGTAATTATAATCGGGATAATCTATCTTTTGACGAAGAAAAAGATGTAATTTTGCTGCTGAATTGTGTATTATTTATCGGGAAAAAGAAGCGGCCTTTCAAAGATTACAGCATAAATTCTGGCAATGTAAAATTTGTGAACTATTGAAGAGTACAACCCTAAATTTGTAAGGCACTATTGCAGAACAATGTGACGATAAGAGAGAAAGTTGACGGGTAATTAATAAAAGCGGGAATAGAAAATGTTTTATAGGTCATCCAACAGCAAGGGGGAATATAAGGAAAAAGCATATTGTAAGCATGTTAAAACTAATCTTACCAACCTTTGATAACACCGAATAATTTATAAACCAACTTTTTCTTTAAATCTCATCCAGGGTAAGTAAAATGACAATCCGCTATTTAGAAATAGAAGAAAATGCCAACGAGAAAATCACCAAGAAAAGGAAGTTTACAGTTTTGGCCGAGGAAGAGAGCCGAAAAATTTCTGCCAAATGTTAATTGGAATGCTATAAAAGCAGGTTCTGACTCAAAAAAGGTACTTAAAGGGTTCATAGGTTACAAAGCAGGAATGACTTCAGTGATAGTGAAAGATATGACTCCTAATTCTCTGACAAAAGATAAGAAAATCGTCCAGCCAGTCACAATAATTGAATGCCCTCCGTTAAAAATCCTTTCAGTAAGGTTTTACAGAAACGGGGAAGTCGGGACGGAAGTGCTTTCGGATAATGCAGATAAAGAGCTCAGGAAGAAAATAAAATCTCCAAAAAACTTAAAGAAGATTGACGAGGTAAAAAAAGAGGACTTTGATGATTTAAAGATTATCGCTTACTCTGTAGTCAAGAAAACCGGAATAAAGAAAACCCCGGACATTTCGGAGATAGGGCTATCCGGGAGTTATGATGAAAAATTCAACTTCGCAAAAGAGAACCTCGGAAAAGAGATCCCAATAATTGGAAATTTCGGAAAAGGTGATCTCGTGGATATAAGAGGCCTTACAAAAGGAAAAGGTTTCCAGGGACCTGTAAAAAGGTTCGGGCTCAATCTGAAGGTTCATAAAACAGAAAAAGGTGTCAGAAGACCAGGATCCATAGGCCCATGGAATCCTGCAAGGACAACATTCAGGGCTCCAATGGCCGGTCAGATAGGTCTTTTTACAAGGGTTGTTTACAACAGCAAAATAATAGACATAGGCAAAGGCAAATTTTCCAATATTAAAAACTACGGAAATTTGAACACGGACTATCTCCTTGTAAGAGGATCCATTCAAGGACCGGCAAAAAGGCAAATCCTTATAACACGTGCGCTCAGAGAAACAAAAAAGCAGAAGAAAAAGGAGTTTGAAATGGTAAATTAAAATGAGAGCAAAAGATTTGACAAGGATAAAGTCACTGGATGACCTGAAGAATATGGATGTTGGAGATTTAACATGGAAACCAAGAGAGAACAATTCCGAACACCATAGAAGGGGCATTATTACAAGAAAAGGCCAAAGGTCGATAGAGGTAACTGAGCATTATTACCAAGAAAATTTTGATTCAATAATTGAAGATAGAGTATATTTTATGGCTCCAGATTCGGGAGGATTGATTTCAGACACTTATAGGGTGATTAGCCAAACATTCGATGAGACTGAATATCTTCCAATTGCAGAGGATCTAAGAAAAGCTGGGGTGAAATTCAAAAAAAGATGAAAACAAGTTTATACTCCGCAGACGGAAAGAAGCTGAAACAAATTGAGGTTCCCGAGATTTTCAGTGCAGTCGTAAGAACAGATTTGATACAAAAGATAACAGAATCTATGAAGAGAAAACAACCTTACGCACCAAATCCCCTTGCCGGAAACAATTACTCGGCGAGCGGAAAACTCAAACACCACAGGCACGTATGGAAAAGCCAATATGGCAGAGGTATGTCAAGGATTCCAAGAAAACAGATGTCAAGAAAAGGATCACAGTTCAACTGGGTCGGAGCGACCGTTCCAAACACCCGGGGGGGAAGAAGGGCGCACCCACCCAAAGTCATATCTATGATAGGGTTCAACAAAGTAAATAAAAAAGAACTTAAACTTGCTGAATTGTCCGCTCTTGGCGCAACAGCCTCCGAAAAATGGATAACAAAAAAATACAGTTCACTCGCGGGGGAAAAGATGAATGAGCTCCCTTTCGTTGTTGAATCAAAATTTTCCGGACTAAAAGCAAAGAACCTGCTCAAAACTGTCAAAGCCATTCTTGGCGAGAAAGCGTTTGGAGTGGCTGTCCAGAAAAAAAAGATAAGGACAGGGGGAGGAAAACTCAGGGGCAGAAAATACAAAAACAATGCCGGGCTCCTCATAGTCCTTGGGAAAGACGAGAAGTTCAAGACCACCATATTTGACACAAAAGATGCGGACACCTTGTCAGTCACGGATTTGGCAAACGGTAGCCCGGGAAGACTGACACTATACACAGAAAAAGCGATAGAAGGTCTGAAAAAAAGGTTCAGCGCAAGTCCAAAGGACTCCGGCGAAAATATTAAGCCAAAAAAATCACTAAAAGCCAAGGAGAATAAAGAATGAAAGAAAAAAAACAAATCACCCTCAGCGGAACGACATTAAGGCCAATGATGACTGAAAAAGCCGTGATGATGATTGAAAAAGACAATATACTAGTATTTCAGGATTCTGTGAAAAAGACTAAAGAAGAGATAAAAAAAGAAATAGAGGAAGTCTTTGATATAAAAGTCGGCGAAGTAAGGACGCTTATAAGAAAAAACAAGAAGTATGCATATGTAAAACTCAAAGGAGACGCCCTCGCAATTGATGCAGCGACGAAACTGGGATTGATGTAAAAATGGGAAAAAGGATAATACAACAAGCAAGAGGAAAGGGGAGCTCAACGTACAGAGTTAACAAGACGGTATTCAGATACAGATTGAAATATCCAAAAAACGTTGAGGGAGAAGGCAAGGTGATAAGATTCATTGATTCAGGCGCCCACACGTGCCCTGTCGCAAAAGTGCTTTGGGGCAATGAAGTCTTTTATATTCCTGCGTTTAAGAATATGATCGAAGGGCAAAAGATCTTTTTCGGAAATGTCGAGGCAAAAGAAGGAAATATATTAAAGCTTAAATATGCACCGGTAAAGACAAAAGTGTATCTTGTTGAATCCAGACCCGGCGATGGCGGGAAATACATAAGAAGCGGCGGGACTTTCGCAACAGTTTCAAGAGTCTCAGAAAATGAAGTGGCACTCTTAATGCCTTCGAAAAAGGAGAAGAGATTCAATCCTGACGTAAGAGCGATTGTCGGCGTCATCGCGGGTGCCGGAAGGAAAGAAAAACCTATACTAAAAGCGGGAAAAATGTTTCATATAAAGAAAACCAAGAGCAAATTGTGGCCAAGAACTTCCGCACTTAAGGTAAACTCAATAGATCACCCATTTGGATCAGGTAGAGGTAAAAATCCAAAGAGCAAAATCGCAAAGAGAAATGCGCCCCCTGGGGCTAAAGTTGGGCTTATAAGACCAAGGAGAACCGGAAAGAGGAAGTAAAATGGCAAGAGAAAACGAATCAAACGAAGTAGATTTGAGAAGGAAAGATCAAACATTCAGAGGCAAGACTCTGGATGAACTTAAAGCTCTCGATGTAAGGGAATTTGCAAAACTCCTTTCATCAAACAGGAAAAGAAACGTCCTAAGAAACTTCCAAGAGCATGAAAAATTCCTCAGTCTAGTCAGGAAGAAAGGCAAAAAGTCAATAAAGACTCATAAAAGGGACATGGTGATCCTGCCTGGACTCGTTGGATTCAAAATAAATATTTACAATGGGAAAGAATTTGCACCCGTAGAAATAACCTTTGACATGCTGGGGCACAAGCTAGGGGAGTTTTCAATGACAAGAATAAAAGCAAGGCACACTAAAGACGAAAAAGGACAACCTAAGATAGGACAACCGGCTCCTGATAAAAAATAAGATGGCAAAGACTAACACCGAAAAACCTACGGGGAAGAATGAGATGAAAAAGACAGTTCCAAAGTTTCCAAAGGAGAAAAAGCAGGAGATGAAAAATACCTCCCTGATAAAAGAAGATGAAAAAAATAGGGTTCTAGCTGAGGAAAATGGAAACGTTGTTCAGACACAGGAAAAACTGGATTCCAAAAAAGATGAGACTAAGAAAGAAAAGATCAAGACAAAGAGAGTAAAGATGACCAAAACCTCAGTAAGAGTCGAGGAAGCCCCGTTTTCAACGAAAGTGTCGGTCGCGATATGCAAGTTCATCGTTGGAAAAAAAATAGATGATGCAATAAAGGACCTTGAAGAGGTAACAAAATTGAGGAAAGCGGTTCCTATGAAAGGAGAATACGCCCACAGGAAGGGCAAGATCATGTCCGGTGCTTATCCTGTAAGGGCTTCAAAAGAGTTCATCATCTTGCTGAAAAGTTTAAAAGCGAATGCGAACAACCATGACCTTGATGACCCCGTAATAAGCGAAGCTTATGCAAACAAAGGATCTAAGGTATACGCCTCAGGCGGGAGAGTAAAGAAAAGGACACATGTGACAATAATAGCTAAAGAAAAAAGGTTATTGACGGAGAAAAATTAAAATGGAAGAGAAAAGCACAGTGAAATTCAAGAAGGAAGAGTTCGAAATGAGAGAGAAAATAAAGGAAGAAATCGGCAAGGGGAAAGTTTCAAAAGTCAGAATAGAATACGCACCTATCGGAGAAAGAATAATAATCTCAACAAACAAGCCTGGACTAATTATAGGGAGAGGCGGAGAGAAAATCGGGGAACTAACCGAGATGGTAAGAAAAAATTTCAAACTTGAGAACCCCCACATCGAAATAGATGAGATAAAAAATCCTGACCTTGATGCACAACTTGTCGCTGACGACTTAGCACTGGGACTAGAGAGATTCGGACCTCTGAAGTTCAAGGTCCTTGCTTACAGGGCCCTCCAAAGAATAATGAAAGCAGATGCACTTGGTGCTGAGATAAGACTCACAGGCAAACTGCCAAGCGCAAGGGCAAAATCGTGGAGATTCGCTCAGGGTTACCTCAAAAAAACGGGAGACAGTGCAAATGTGGTTGATAGAGCAAAGGCAATCGCTTTCACAAAACCAGGAGTTGTTGGCGTTAAAGTGAGCATATTGCCTCCGACGGCAGTCCTAAAAGACAGAATAAAAGTCGATGAAAAACTCATAGAGAAACTGAAAGAGAACTCAAAAAGGGCGGAAAAGTCTGACAAGAAGCAAAAAAGCAAAAGCACAACAATGAAGAAGGAGAAATCAGAATAAGATGACCATACTGAAAGCAAAAGACATAAAGTCAATGAGCAAAGAAGACAAGGAGAAAAAGCTTAAAGAACTCAAGCTTGAACTCATAAAGTCAAAAGGAAAAGCTTCACAAGGAGGGAGCCTTAAGACAAAAGAAATAAAAAAAACAATAGCGAGGATATTAACAATAAAATAAATATGGAGATATGTCCAAAATGCGGATTGCCAATGCCTGCGTGCATCTGCGATCAGATACAGAAAAGTTCGCAGAGAATCAAGGTCACAAATGATAAGAAAAGATATGGTAAGATTGTGACTATTGTTTCAGGTTTTGACAACTCAATAGACATAAAGAAAATAGCAAAGGAGCTCAAAAGCGAACTTGCCTGCGGGGGAACGATAAAAAACAAGGAAATCGAGCTGCAGGGAGACCACACAAAAAAAATCAAACCAATCCTCGTCAAACTCGGATTTGACGAAGAATCAGTGGAATAAAATGGCAAAACAAAAAACAAAAAAAACAGAAGGAAAGAAAGTGCAGGAAATGGCTAGCGCAGGCTGTGCTGACATAGACTGCCCTGTCCACGGTAATCTTAAGCTCAGAGGGAGAACCTTCAAAGGGCATGTGATTTCAAAACATGAAAAAAGGATTGCAATAGAATTTGAAAGAATGATTTATTTAAGAAAATATGAAAGGTATGGGAAGACAAGGACAAAGATCCATGCAAGGCTTCCAAAATGCATGGAGAAGGAGATCGGTGTCGGGGATTTGGTAAGAGTGAAAGAGTGCAGGCCACTCTCAAAAATAATCCATTTCGCATTTTTGGAAAAAGTAAACAATGGGGAAAATAAAAAATGAAAGCAATAAGCGCAAGAACCACGGCAGGGTGTAATATCGGGACGTACATGATCGCAGCTGACAACAGTGGGGCGAAAGTTGTAAAAATCGTTTCGGTCGTAAGAGGAAAAGGGACAAAAGGCAGGCAGATGAGGGCAAAGCTTGCAGATTGGGTCAAAGTCTCTGTAAAATCCGGCAACCCAGAAATGAAAGGTAAAGTCTTTGATGCAGTCATAATAAGGCAAAAAAAACCATTCAGAAGACTAACAGGAGAAAGGATAGCTTTCGAAGATAATGCTGTCGCTCTTCTGAAAGATGACAAAGGAAACCCAAAAGGGACCCAGATTAAAGGACCAATTGCAAAGGAGATCATGGAAAGATGGGCGCAGGTCGCCAAAATTGCCTCAATAGTATACTAAAATGGAAGCAGGAATATTGACAGAAGAGATGAAAGAAAAATACAAGGGAAGTTATCTACTGGAGATTGCACAGAGAGGAAATGGAAATAGCATTAGCTATGTGATCTGCAACAGGGAGTATGAAGAAAATTTATGGCGGAGAGATAACCAATTAAATCAAGAGGGAAAGGAATTCATAGGAAGCTCTTTCCTGGAGAGATTATAAAATGAGAACATATAGCATACCAAATGAAGAACTCGCAAAAAAAGGATCAGAAGAAATAATGAAAATCAAATTAAATAAACTGGAAAGAGCAATTGACTATCCTGAAATGTTTGACAAGGTAGAAGCAGAAATAGAATTTGCTGGGTCCATAGTAATTGCGGAATCTATCGGGGTAAATACAGAGAAGTATAAAGAACAGTTCACGGAGATTACCCGGGAAAATTTCGGAGAATATTTTAAAATGAGAATGGAGGAAGTTTTATACAGATAAAAATGAAAGAGTTTTCAACACACTGGAAATCAAGCAAGAACCCAAAGAAGCAAAGAAAGTATCAGGCTAAGGCTCCGATGCACATCAAAATAAAATTTTTAAGCACAAACCTCTCAAAAGAGCTCAGGACAAAGCACAAGAGAAGAAATATCATCCTCAGAAAAGGCGATACAGTCAAAGTCATGAAAGGAAAATTCAAAGGGAAGGCTGGAAAAATCTCTGAAGTTAAAGTCGGCCTCATGAAAGTTTATATTGAAGGAATACAAAAGAAGAAACAGGACGGATCAATGGTAAACATCCCGTTCAGGGCGCCAAACCTTCAGATAACAGAACTGAACACTGACGATAAAAAAAGATTCAATAAACTAAGAACAGAGACACAAAAAAAAGATGAAACAAAGAAAGAGAACAAAGGAGAAGACAAGAAAAAATGAGAAGGCATCTTAAGAGAGAGGCAGCGCCGAAAAACTGGCCGATAGCAAGAAAAGGGACAACTTTCGTTGTTAAAAACAACTCCACCGGGATTCCCGTTCTCGTGGCTTTGAGAGACCTATTAAAAATAGCAAAAACCAGGAGAGAGGTCAAAAGCGCAATACACAAAAATGACCTGTCCATATCCGAAAAGCCTGTAAGAGACGAGAAAAAAAGCCTGGAGCTGTTCGATACGCTGAAGGTCGCTCCTTCAGGCAAAATATACAGGCTCATATTGTCGCAGAAAGGGAAATATACTCTCGAAGAGGTTCAGGAAAAGGAATCAAAGACAAAAGTCGCAAAGATTATCGGGAAAAAATCGTTAAAAGAGAAGAAGACACAAGTTAATCTAAGCGACGGAAGAAATTACATCTCGGACTTGACATGTTCAGTTGGCGACTCGGCAGTGGTTGACTTCACAAAAAACAGAATCTCAAGAATCCTTCCAATGAAGGAAAACTCGAACATATTAATCGTCGGCGGGAAACACGCAGGAGCGAAAGGTACCATAACAAAGATAATCGGGGAGTATAACATAGCAGAAGTTGAATCCGCGGATAAAAAATTCAGGGCATTAATTAAACAGATAATGGTGATCGAATAAAATGAAGGCAGAAAAAGAAAAAAATATAATGAGAACGGTAAAAATAGAGAAAGTGGTTCTTAGCGTTGGCGGTACGGGGGATTATCTCGCAAAGGGACATAAACTCCTTGAGATAATAACCAAGAGAAAACCTGCAAAAAGGATCTCCAGAAAGAGAATTCCGACATTCGGAGTCAGACCCGGCCTTGAAACCGGAACAGTTGTCACAGTAAGGAAAAATCCGGAAGAGATTCTCAAAAAACTACTCGCTGCTACTGAAAACACATTGAGGAGAAAACAAATAAGCGAGAACAACTTTTCATTCGGCGTAAAAGAATACATAGAGATACCCGGAATGGAATATAACAGGGAAATCGGAATAATGGGCCTTGACGTGACTGTAACTTTCAAAAGAACTGGAAGAAGGGTCAGCCTTAAAAAGATAAAAAAAGGAAAGATACCAAAGAGGCAGGTAATAACAAAAGAAGAAATAATCAAATTCATGGAAGACAACTTCCAGACGAGGTTCAGAAAATGACAGCAAGTGACTGGAAAAAAATGTTCAAACAATTAAATGCGAAGCCCGCAATGAAGGAGAAATACCTTAAGCACTGCAAGCCAAAAGACAGAAAGATAGGTATTGCAGTGAATAAATGTGAAAAGTGCGGAAGGTTCGGAGCCCATATAAGTTCATATGGCTTAAACCTTTGCAGGCACTGCTTCAGGGAAATAGCAACGGAAATAGGCTTCAAAAAATACTCCTAAAATGGCACAAGATGTAGTTTCAGACGCTCTGAATATGATAAGAAACACGAAGAAGGCAAGAAAAGAAACTGTAAAGATAATGAGAATTTCAAATCTTCTGGTGGAGATACTTAAGATAATGAAGCAGAAAGGCGCGATAAAAAAATACAAGATTGACCCTAAAGACAAATCTATCGAGGCCACTTTGGGAGAATTCACGGAATGCCGGGCAGTAAAGCCGAGATTCAGCTGTGACAGAACACAAATTGAGAGATACAGAAGAAGATATCTTCCTTCAAGGGATATAGGGACTGTGATAATCTCAACAAATAAAGGACTCATGACCCATGAGGAAGCCGAAGAAGAAAAAACAGGAGGAAGCCTGATCGCTTATTTTTACTGATGAAAAAACCCATATTAAAAAAGATTGAAATCCCAAACGGAGTCAGCATTGAGATAAATGAGGGGCTAGTGAAGGTAAAAGGGCCAGAAGGGGAAGTTTCGAGGAAGTTCAACTTAGGAAAGGTTAGAATAAGCGTTAAAGAGAACAAATTCATTGCTGAGAACGAGAAGGCAACAAAAAATGAAAAAAAGATAATCAACACTATATATTCTCATGTGAAGAATATGATGAAAGGAGTCCAGAAAAAGTTTGAGTACAAGCTGAAGATATGCTTCGGGCATTTCCCTTTCACGGTCAGGCAGGAAGGCAAAAAGATATTCATAAAAAATTTCCTAGGCGAGAAAATCGATAGAATCATGGAAACTATTGATGGCACAGAGATCGATATAAAGAAAGAGATAATTACTGTAAAATCGGCTGACAAAGAGCTGGCTGGACAGATGGCAGCAAATTTTGAAACAGCAACAAAAGTTAAAGCAAGAGATTTAAGAATATTCCAAGATGGGGTTTACATAATCGAAAAGGACGGTAAAAAGATATAAAATGAAAAAGTTTTTGAGGCGTGATGCGCGAAGATTTGCTAAGTTCGGTAAGGGAAGGGGGAAGAAAGCAAAATGGAGAAACCCCACCGGAAGGCACAATAAAATAAGAGAAAAAGTGAAAGGCCATCCTGCAGGAGTTAATATAGGATATAGCAAGGCAAAAAGCGAGAAGCCAATTGCTATCTTTAACGTCAGAGACCTTGAGCGAATACCAAAGGGAAAAATCGGAATTATCCCGAATATAGGCATGAGAAAAAAAATAGAGATAGCAAAAAGGGCCGAGGAGATGAAAATAAGGCTTGTGAATATGAATGCCAAGTCTTTCCTGGAAAAAGCCGGAAGGAAAAATAAATCAGCCTCGAAAAAAGAAACTGTAAAGCCTGAAGGGGGAAAAAATGAAAAGTAAGAAAGAACTTGCCGCAAAAGCCTTAAATGTCGGCAAAGGAAGAATCAAATTTGTGAACGCGAGAATTGACGAGGTAAAAGAGGCGATAACTAAGCAGGACATAAAAGATCTTGCAAATGCAGGAGCAATAATAGTGAAACCGATAAAGGGGAGGAAAACAAATATCAAAAGAAAGAACAGGAGAAAAACAGGGAAAATAAGAAAGAAAGTCAACACGAGAAAGCAGGAGTACGTAAAGATGACCAGAAAACTAAGAAAACATGTGAAACTTTTAAAAAATCAGGGAGCCCTTTCAAAAGAAGAGGCAAAGAAGGTCAGAAAACAAATTAGAAATAAAAGTTTTAGAAGTAAAGCAGGCCTTAAAGAGGCAATAACGGAGACGAAAAAATGAAGACACAGAAAAGAAGAAGAAATGAAGGGAAAACAAACTACCTTGTGAGGATGAAATTATTAAAAAGCGAAAAGCCAAGAGTTGTATTCCGAAAGACGAACAAGCACGTGATAGCACAATATATAAAAAGTGAGGCCGGCCAAGACAGCGTAATCTTCGGTGTCACATCAAAAGCTTTGATCAAGTACGGGTGGTCCGAAAAGTTCGTAGGAAGCTTAAAGTCGGTACCTGCCTCATACCTTACGGGATACCTTGCCGGCAAGAAGGTAATAAAAGAGGAGATGGAAGAACCTATAGTCGACCTGGGAATGCAAAGACCAGTAAAAAAATCAAAGGTATTTGCTTTCATAAAAGGCCTTGTCGACTCAGGAATCAAGATAAAGTGTGATAGTGAGAACTTCCCGGAAGAGGAAAGACTTGAAGGGAGAAGCACAAAAGAGGATATTTCCAAGATGGTTGCGGAGATAAAAGGAAAAATAGACAATTTGTAAAATGGGAAAGAAAAAAGAAGAAATAGAAGCAATTGAAAAGACAGCGAAAGCTTACGGAACAGTCTCTGAAGAGAAGGCAAAAGAGGAATTCAAAAATGACGAAGAGGTATCAGAAGAACTCCTGGCAGATGAGAACATTAAAAAAGAGATAAAAAAGCTCGAAGAAGAGGAAAGTGGCGTGGCGAAAAGTGCAAAAGCAGAAGAACCTGAAAAGAAGCGCACCCCAAAGGACAAAAAATCCGAGGAAAGGTCTTTGCATTTATCAGAGTGGGTTCCTAAGACAAAGCTCGGAAAAGAGGTCAAAAGCGGGAAGATAAAGAATATCAATGAAATACTTGATAAGAACCAAAAGATACTCGAGGATGAAATTGTAGACACGCTTCTTCCTATAAAGACGGATCTCATATTAATAGGGCAAGCGAAAGGAAAATTCGGCGGCGGGAAAAGAAGAGCATGGAGGCAGACTCAAAGGGTAACGCAAGAAGGAGGAGTGATGACTTTCTCATCGATGGCCATCGTGGGGGATGAAAACGGCCACATAGGATACGGAGTTGGAAAAGCGAGCGAGACTCTTCCGGCAAGAGACAAAGCAACTAAAAAGGCAAAACTAAATTTGATTAAGATAAAGAGGGCATGCTCGGCATTCGACTGTTCATGCGGAGACCCGCACACAGTCCCCTTTGTAGTTGAAGGAAAAGGCGGAAGCGTAAGAGTGACCCTCATACCTGCACCTCAAGGAACAGGCCTTGTCGTCGCAAACGAGCTCAAAAAGTTATTGAGCTTAGCAGGAATAAAAGACGTATATTCAAGGACAGACGGTCAAGTGAGGACTACATTCAATTTAATTAAAGCAGCAATGGATGCATTGCAAAAAACAAACAGAAAATGATAGCAGCAATAAGAATAAAAGGACAGATCGGAATAAAAGAAAATATAAAAGAGACCTTATTCAGGATGAGGCTGAGAAGAAAATATGTGTGCGTCGTACTTGAACCTACTAAAGAAAACATCGGAATGGTAAATAAACTGAGAAACTTCGTCTCTTATGGAGAAATCTCAAAAGAGACTTACGAAAACCTTGTTAAAGCAAGAGGAAAAAAAGATTCGGAGGGGAAATTAAAACCTTTTTTTAGGTTGCATCCACCAAGAGGGGGCGCAAACACGAAAATGCATTATCCAAAAGGGATACTCGGAGAAAATAAAGAGATGGACAAACTGGTGGGGAGGATGTTATAATGAAACTGCATAAAAGGAGAAAGTCATCAAGATACCACGGGCGCGGAATGGGCTCGAATGGCCACGGTTCAAGGAAGAACTGGAGAAAATCCGGGCACAGGGGAGGAATAGGGATGAGTGGAACAGGAAAGAGAGCTGATCACCTGAAAACTCTTGTCCTGAAGCTTTACGGAAACAACTATTTTGGAAAGCAGGGGGTGACTTCCAGAAGAACTCAAAGAGACACAAGACAAAGGATAAATATCAAAGACATAGAGTTACATATTGAAAAGTACGGCAAAAGATCAAATGCAGGATATGTGGTAAATCTTCAAGATTACAAGATACTCGGAGAAGGAGAAGTAAAGAACAAAATTTTTGTGAAGTGCTTCGAAGTGTCAGAAAGCGCAAGGAAAAAAATTGAAAAAGCAGGCGGAAGCATCGAAGTTGCGCAAAAAAAAGAGATTATCACCCCTGTCATATCAAACCCCAAGCACGAGAGAAAAGCGGCCAAAAAAGAGTAAGTACAAAAAAAACGAGGACATCTTAACAAACTTTAAAAACTATTTTCCTGTTTAAAACCCATGGATTTAAAGAGCCTTTTCGGGTACATTCCAGAGATAACTCCTCCTGAAGAAAAGAAAGTAGGATTCAATGTAAAACTCAAATGGACTCTGATAATTCTCGTCGCGTTCTTCGTGCTTGCCAATGTCCCTTTATTTGGAATCAGCTCAAACTCACTCTCACAATTCAAGTACCTTGCAATAATACTCGGGACTGATTTCGGATCCATAATCTCTCTTGGCATCGGTCCGATAGTTATGGCTTCGATTATATTGCAGCTTCTCACAGGTGCCGGCATAATAAATATAGACACGGCAACAACAGAAGGAAAAAAATTCTTCCAAGGACTGCAAAAAATCCTCACTTTCTTCTTTATAATATTTGAAGCATGTGTCTATGTACTCATGAACGGGCTTGAAGCTGCTCCGGGTTTCACGCTTATAGTCATAATCCAGCTTATCCTTGGAGGTCTCGCGATTTTCTATATGGATGAGCTTTCAAACAAATGGGGATTCGGATCGGGAGTAAGCCTGTTTATTGCCGCAGGGGTTTCATGGCAACTCATCACAAGTGCATTTCAGTTTGTCAACCAGCAAGGAGCAAATTGCCTCACAAATTTCTCAAATGTGGCATGCTCAGGGCAAGTCCTCGTACTTATTCAATCTCTTGTAAACAAAGATATGACTACCTTCCTTTCGGCTCTCGCCGCTATAATAGTCACTGTAATAGTCTTCCTTGCAGTAGTCTGGGCACAGTCACTCAAGGTTGAGATACCCTTGTCATACGGGATTGTAAGAGGATATGGGATAAAATGGCCTCTTTCATTTTTCTATTCTAATGTGATTCCCGTCATACTTACTGCTGCACTGATAGCGAACCTGCAACTTTTTGGGGGGTTGCTCCAAAACTGGCTGGGCCATGCAACCATCCTCGGGGAGTTCTCAAACGGGCAGGCAATATCCGGCCTTTCATTCTGGCTTGGAAGCACAAATATCCTTAGCCTTGCAATAAAAGGAGGGCTTCTTCCACAGTACCTTATCCAGGGAGTTATACATATAATAGCCTTTGCGATACTTTGTACGATCTTCAGCATATTCTGGGTAAAATCATCATCTATGGATGCAAAGTCGCAGGCAAAAAATATTATCTCATCAGGACTTCAGGTCGCAGGATTCAGGCAGGACGTAAGGATAATAGAATCTATACTTGACAGGTATATAATGCCTCTTACAGTCATGGGTGGAATCGCAATAGGACTTCTCGCGGCATTCACAGATCTCCTCGGAGCAATGGTCTCAGGAACCGCGATACTTCTTGTTATAATGATAATGTTCCAGTTCTACCAATCAATAGCACAGCAGCATATGACAGATATGAATCCGTCGCTCCGCAAATTCATGGGCGGACAATAGTTATAAAGAAATCATATCTCTTTTTTTGCGATCCTGACTTTCATGTAAGGCTGATTCAATTTGGGATTCTCGTCAAAACTGAGCATGACTAGAGATTTGCTGTGGAAAAAACCCCGACTGACCCGTTTTTCCTTTTCTTTGGCGGAGTGTAATTCAAGCCACCTTTTTTTATTCCACGATGGGGAAATCCCTGGAAGGTTGAGCCTTCACCAAGATAATCTTCAATAGAGACTCCAAAAGAAACGGATCCAAAAAGCTTGCTTTTTATGAGAGTCGTTTCATCAAGCTTCTCTGTTTTTCTTATTACATTTCCCGAATCATTAAAAAAATGGTATGACATGCAAAAGCGGTTTCCATCCCAAGAAATTTCAGCATCAAGTCTTTCCGCACCAAGAGCCCTGCTTGACCCGCTTACAACAAGATTCTCATAAACCTCGGGAAAATTATTCCTTGAATAGGCCAGGAATTCCCTCATTTCAAAAGGCGTGAGCATTTTCTCTTTTTTTGGGATGCAGCAATCGGTTAGATTCACAGTGGTCTTTGTCAATACTCCGTGGCTCTCTTGAAACATAAAGATCTATCGATGGTAAATAGATGAATCCTCCAAAAAATCATTTTCAATATCTTCCCTTAACTTATATTTCACGACACCTTCAAGTTTCTTTATCTCGTCGCTGTCAATCTCAATCAATTTTTTCGGCACGAATTTTCTATATAATCTGGATTGATAAATATTTCCCCAGTCACTAAATTTAAAAACTATTTTCTACTTTAGAATTCATGACGAAAAAAGAAGGAAGTTTCAAAGTCATAGGATTGATCATGATCCTCTCTCTACTGATTGCCGCACTATGGGATCAGCTTACATGGCTGAAAAGTGCCATCCATTATGTGCTTGATCCGACGGCGGGATTTCTCCTTAGTTGGAATCTCACACTCGGGATGCTTGTGATTGTACTTGCGATAAATATAGTAACAACAATAATACAAAAATACGGAACGGACCAGGAGACCTTGAAAGAGCTCAGAAAAGAACAAAAGTTAATGCAAGAAGAAATGAAGCGCGTGCGTGACAATCCTGAAAAATACCTTGAACTGCAGAAAAAGCAGATGAAAGAGATGCCCGAAACATTCATGAAAACCCTCAGGCTTTCCATGAGGGCAATGGTATACACGGCCGTCCCATTCATACTTTTCTTTAGGTGGTTTAATGATTATTTCATAGCAGAAGGGAATCCCGTCTTTCTGGGGTTCATGAGTTGGTTCGTGTTTTACCTTATAACTTCCATAATCTTTTCATCCATCCTAAAAAAGTGGATGAATGTTGTCTGAGATTCTCTTAGAAACAATTAAAAATAAACTTCTTTTAAGAAAAATATGGATGAAGAGCTTAATCAGAAATTTAGAGTATATGAAAAAGAGATAAGGCAGATCCAGGAACAAATGGGAGCTATAGATCAGGCTACAGTTGATTTGGGCAGAATAAGCCTGGGGCTTGATGACCTGAAAGGGAAAAAAAACTCCGACATTCTCGCTCCCGTAGGAAGAGGCATATTCATCCCGTCGAAACTCTCTTCAGATGAATTGATAGTGGATGTGGGAGATGGAAATTTCATAAAAAAAACTATATCAGAGGCAAAGAATATGATAAAAGATCAAATTGACAAACTGGATTCGATGAGAAAAGACCTCGAAGCAGAACTCGAAAAGATAGGGAAAGATATCACTAAAACCATGGCTGAGTCACAGAGAAAAAATGCAGAAAAGAAGTGAATGCACAATTGATAAAATTTAAATTCTTCTTGGCATCCAGGTTTTATGGGAGCAATTAGTGGATTTTTCAGAGGAAATAATAACAAAGGATAAAAGAGAGTTGGGAGTTGTTGAATTCTTATGTAACGGGATTCATCAATAATTTGCAGAACACTAAGGGTAAACTCAAAGCATACCCCAAAATTGTTCAATTCCATGAAATCGGCTCTTGGCTCTCAATAGGAGCTTTCTTGATGCGAAGATAGAGATTGAGAGATTAATTGTGATAACAAATCAATAGAAGCGGTCTTAAAATTACGTGAATCTTACAATAATTGCAGAAGATGAGAATATGATGGACCTTGAAAAACTCAGCCGCCAAGGAAAGATTGTGAAAATGCAAAACCCTAAGAACCTTTAAAAAATCAGGTGGCTTAGAGGCATCATGCTTGAATCATTGATAAATCCGAGAAGAGCAGAAAAGGGGCCGTGGAAAATGTTTTTCATAGGGCTTTTGTACGCTTCTCTTTCACTCATACTGGTGAAATTATTCTTCACAAGTGATCCGGTGCTGATAAAATATTCCGGGATAATAGTCGTTTTATTCTGCGTCCTCTTCTCTTTCCCATTCATGTTCTTCATAATAAAACAGGAAGAAAGAGAAGACGAGTATATCGGGGGGGGGATAAAAAGGATATGGAGTGTTCACAAAGATGTTGTGTTCTCGCTAATATGGCTGTTTTTAGGATTTGTCGTCGCTTTCTCATTTTGGTTCCTTGTCCTGCATGACTCAACACTCTTAAATGCGCAGATACAGACTTACTGCTCCATAAATTCTCCCGGACAGATGTCTCAGTGCGTCTCGCAATATACAACCGGGCAGTTTATCGGACCTACTGGTGATGTGACAGGTCTTGACAGATTCGCTTCGATACTGCAGAACAATTTCTACGTCATGATATTTACCCTTCTGTTCTCACTTATCTTCGGCGCAGGTGCTATCTTTATACTTGCATGGAATGCGACAGTAATAGCCGGAGCCGTCGGGATATTCACAAATTTTCAGGTAGCGGATATACCTCTTGGACTATTAAGGTACATGATTCACGGAATACCTGAAATAACAACTTACTTTTTGGCTGCTCTTGCAGGAGGAATATTGGGGACAGGGCTTATAAGGAACGGTGTAAATAACCAGAGGTTTCTCCATGTAGTCGAGAATGTGGTAATACTCATGTCCGCTGCCGTTGCGATATTGATAATCGCCGCGCTCATAGAAGTTTACATCACGCCTTTGCTGTTTGCATGATTTTCATTAGGTTTAAAAATTGCCGAACCCTTCTTTTTTCATGGATGGGCTGATGTTTTTAGGGATTCTTTTTATCCCTATGATCCTTCTTTCATTTCTTATAACCCTCTTAGTTACGCCTGTATGGATAAGGAGAGCCAGGAAAGAAAAACTCACGGGAAAAGACATGCACAAAAGAAACAAAGTTCAAATCCCCGAATCCGGAGGCATAGCAGTCCTCGTCGGATTCATAATAGGAGTTTTCCTTTATATTTCCGTGAAAACCTTTTTTTTTGGAACTGAAGTGAACCTTATAAACATACTTGGCCTCCTCTGTGTCCTTTTCTTCGCTGCGATTGTTGGACTTTTTGATGATCTTCTTGGGTGGAAAAGAGGACTGAAAAATTCCACCCGGCTCTTGCTCCTCCTGTTTGCGGCTATTCCTTTGATGGCACTAAATGAAGGGACATCAAATATACTAGGGATAGATTTTGGATTAATCTACCCGCTGATCCTTGTTCCAATAGCAATAATAGGCACGACCGCGACTTTCAATTTCCTGGGGGGGTACAACGGCCTCGAGACAAGCCAGGGCATATTAATAATAGGGGCGCTCTCTGTGGTCACATTTGTGACAGGAAGCCTTTGGCTCACAGTGATATCTGCCTGCATGGTGGCTTCCCTCATCGCTTTTTACCTGTTCAATAAATATCCCGCAAAAGTATTCCCGGGAGATATAATGACTTACACTATAGGTGCATTAATAGGAGCGATCGCCATAATGGGAAATATGGAAAAGATTGCAGTATTCTTTTTCATACCTTATATTCTGGAAGTGGTGCTTAAACTGAGAGGAAAACTTGAAAAGCAGAGCTTCGGAAAAGTCCAAAAAGACGGAAGCATAGAATTGATGTACCCGAAAATATACAGCCTAACCCACGTTGCAATAGTCTTCCTGA
Organism: Nanobdellota archaeon; assembly: GCA_021799535.1. Classification (GTDB taxonomy): domain Archaea; phylum Nanobdellota; class Nanobdellia; order Pacearchaeales; family GW2011-AR1; genus GW2011-AR1. Next base: position 183,229 of record JAJZAH010000001.1, on the reverse strand, counting down.
AAAAAATAAAACCTTCCCACAAAGCTTACGAATGGGAGATACCCCTCATGATAAATCTTTTCCAGATTGCTGTGATAATCATTGGATTTATACTTTTTTTATAAATCAAGTTTTTTAAAGATAATATCTCTTAATAGATGATGGCAGATAGTTTCCTAAAAAGTGAAAGAAAAGATATAAGGAATGTTCTTTCAAGGTTCAAAAAAAGAAATTTCACAGGAGATACAGGACAGGCAATAAAAAATTCGAGCTACCAGGTGGCCCAGAATATCCTGATGAAGATTGGGTCGTTGATATTTACAATAATAGTTGCAAGGATATTACTCCCGAATCTCTTCGGACTTTATAGTCTTGCACTTTCAACCATTGTCTTATTCTCATCTTTTTCCGACGTTGGGGTCGGAGCGGCGATGATGACTTTCATACCGAAAATGCTCGCGAGAAAAAACCCCGGAAAAGCAAAAGGATATCTGAAAAAATTGGCCAAATGGAAAGTTTTCCTGATAGTGCTCTGCTCTTTTGTCCTCCTTGCTCTTTCATATTTCATAGCAAAAGATTATTACGAAAAACCAATATTTTATGCTCTCCTCACAGGGGCCGCATATATCCCTCTTGTCGGGCTCGAGGGATTTTTCGAAAACCTATTCAAGTTAAACAATGATTTCAGAACCCCAACAAAAAAAGAGTTGATTTTCCAGATTGCAAGACTAATACTTGTTCCCATTGCTGCTCTTCTTGTCGTCAGTATAGGCACTACACCTGACCAGTCCACAGGGATAGTCATATTCTCACTCAACTTATCTTATTTGGTTGGGGTCTCATACATGGCAATTGTATCAAGGAAGAAAGTCGCCTTCCTGAACGTGAAATCAAAAAACCTGAACGTGAAAGAAACAGAAGGTTTGAAAAGATTCCTGGCTCCTCTCGTGACAATGTCATTGTCAGGAGTGTTTTTCGGGTATATTGACACAATAATGCTCGGACATTACGTAAGTTCAGAGTACATCTCATATTACAGCGCCGCATTCAACCTCATTGGCAGTGCAGCTGCGGTGATAGGGTTCGCTGCCACCGCTCTTTTCCCCATATTCTCCAGAGCGAATGGAAAGCGTCTCGAAAAGATATTCAAAAAATCGCTCTCCTTCACTTTCCTGATATCCCTCGTAACAGGGCTGATAGCCTATGCTTTCGCGACAGAGATAGTTGATCTATCTTACGGAAGCGAATACCTGACCGCCGTCCCGATCCTCCAATGGTTTAGCATACTCATCATTATCCTTCCTCTTCTTGGATTTTACAGCACTTATTTAATATCAAGAAAAAGGACCGGGATCATCGCATGGCTTTTAATAGGAACTACTATTTTAAACATAATCTTGAATTTCTTCTTCATAACTTATGGTTTACGTTTCAGCCAGCTTGACGCAGTTCTTGGCGCATGCTTCGCAACAATAATATCAAGGTTTATATATTTCGGCGGACTTGCGGTTGCAAGAAGGAAATATATAAAAAGCAAGAAGGAAAAATTATAAAGCCATCTGCCACTTGCCCCAGTCAGGAATCACAGCGTTGCCTTCTTTCCATAAACCGGAAAAATACTTTCCTGATAAGTCTTCTACATAAGAGCCATAATAATTAAAAGACTTATAACCCTCTCCGAGAAGGTCTGCGGACTTTGACCCTGATGGAACAGGGAATCTCTTATAAAATTTGTAAAATCCTACCGTGCCATCTCTCAGAGAACCGATAACTTCGAAGTCCCCGCATTCATCATTTCCTTCTGCACGGAAGACACTTGTCTTTGGGTTATAATCCGTAAATCTTATTTTTGATTCAACATCTTTCCCTTCGAACTTCGAGACTACTTTTTTCTCTCCATGAAGGAAATTCCATAAATCCATCTCAGATTTTAGAAGGATGAATTTATAAGATTTATTATAGTTTAGGATAATAATAAGGAGTACTTATCAGCAAAATCATAAAGCGAAGAAGAGAATATATAAAAAGCCAGAAAAATCATTAAAAGGATGAAAGACAACAAATTATGGATATTTATACACGCTCCGAGGACGGGCGGAACAAGCTTAATAACTTATATTAAACAGTCAGTTCCAAAAGAGGAGATAATAGTCCCGTCAAATATCAGATACGGATTTGAAAGTCCAGATTTTGACAAAAAAAAAGCAAGATTCATCCTTGGCCATGCAACATATTACGGAATACACCAAGAGTTTTCTGGGAAAAAGCCAATATATTTCACTTTTTTAAGGGACCCTGCAGAAAGGATAGTCTCTTTTTATAATGAAAAGTTTAAGAATTACCCGGGATCTGAAATTGTACCTTTTGAAAAATGGTATAAATCACAACCGAAAAATGAGCTAGTTCGTTTTTACAATTTAAAATTACAGGGCTCCGAGTCGTCTCATATAAAAATTCCAAAAATTTTGGCATTTTTTTTGAAATTTATTAAGATTGGGTACAAAATGTCCAATTTTTTACAAAGTTCAATCAGGAAGGTTCATCCTTATTCCCAGACAAATAAGGATTTAGAAAATGCAAAGATATTTCTGGACAAATGCCATTTTGTTGCTATAATTGAAAATAGCAAAGAAGATTCGAAATTCCTTTTCAAGTTGATGGGAATAAAAGGGGTAAAATGGGAAAGATCTTCAACTTACAGGAAAAAAATAATTGATACCAACGAAAAAATAAGAGAGATGATCTATAGAGACAACCCCTTAGATTACAAGCTTTATAAGTATGCCCTAGAACTAAATAAAAGGATTAAAAAGAGATATAAACAAAAAAGTTCTTTCAAAAAGAAATAGGTTCCCCCTTTGCTTTAGAAACTTGCTGTATTTTTCCTTTCAAATGATATTTGGACTCAATTTCTGAAACTTTTGATTCAAAAAGATTTAAACAATTTTTATTGAAATCATTCCTGTTTTTTATTATATTATAAACAAAACTTTTTACCTTGAGTAATTTTGCCCTGAGTCTTAAATCCCTCTCTTTCTCAGGAAGATCAAGAATGTACTCCAAATCCATTAAATCTGAAAATCGATCCAGAATTTCAGTATTTATAACTTCCCTCTTTGCACCAATAATCCTACTGATATGTTCGAGATATCTTGGAGGGAGGTTGATCCCATCTGGTTCTCTTGAAAGATTTTTATCTTCCTTTAAAATTTTTAAGCTGTTTATGACGTCTCTTTTATTTTTCATGAATGCCTCTTGCTTAAGTTCTTCTTCAGATACATCCGTATCCTCTAATAAATCATGGAGGGAGGCAATAAGCAAACTATCTATATCCTCTCCGCCGCATAAATTCATAAGTCTTGTCATATAGATAGAATGAAAAACAAGAGGGGTTTTCTTATCATTCCTTAATTTGCCTTCAAAAGAACGAATCAGAAATTTAAAAATAGACCTCATTGTTTTATCATGCATTAAAATTTGATCAGCTATTTTATAAGCTTCAAGCAAATTATTCTTTTTTTGAAAATTGCACTTTATATTTTGATAATCATTTTCAATCTCATTTAAACCATGAAAGGTCATTTTAAAAAAGAAATCAGCTTATCTGATAAATATTGCATTCTTTCTGGTTTAATCATCATTTTTTCCACGGGTTTCATTTTTATAAAAGCTTCTCCATCTTTGTCGGTATATCTTCTGCTATGTTCAAAAGTAGAATCTACAGTGTATGGTTGACCAATATTACCTGTCCAAGGGAAAATCTTGATATGAAAATGCTCTTCAGGATGTTTAGACTTTCCATAAGTCCCAACTCGAATTATCCCTTCATCGTTTTCAGAGGAACGATTCTCTAATTCCATAATCTTTGTCACAGCTTTACTTATTTTTGAAAAAGCAATCCCATAACTTTTAGCAAGATTTAAACTTTTAGAAATTTCAGAAATGTGATTTAAGTGACCCATAGGCATCAATTGAACCGTAAAGTCTTTTTCGGGGTTACCACCCGTCTTAGGAGAAAGTGTGGCAAACCATCCATCTTTTTTATAGATTACCTTTGCTCCATACGGCGTCTTTTCACCCAAATCCAGTTTGGATTCATCGCATAAATTACATCCCTTTTCCATCTTATTTTTTTATAACTTTTATATATTCATTATCTCTATTTCCGTTGATATGAGAAACGAAATAACCCACGACAACCCGATAATACTTTTCTCCCGTTTTTTTTGAAACTTCTTCCACGACACCTTTAAACTCTATGGTTTCTCCTGGAAATGCAAGCATGCAATAATCTCTTGAATAAAAAACAACTTTTTCTATGTTTAAATTTTTACATGAATTATCTCCTTCAATAAATCTGCATTTTTCAACTTCATAACAGCCGGGCCTTACAACAGAGTTTATATTCCCATTAACAAGCGCCTTAAATTTTGCATCTCCAATCTTCCTGTATTTTTCTTCCCCCCATTTGAACCAAGTTTCATCTGGATTTTCGATTCCAAAAACAACAAATAGAGTATCTCTGAAAAAACCTTCAGATTTCTTATTATTCATCCTTTCAAGATAATCCTTTTTGTCCTGAAGAATATACCTGTTCCTTTTTTTATAGAAACTCTCCCATTCATTGTAAGTTTTCCACCTCAAATCTGGATGTTTATGCTTTTCTAAAAACTCCATAAGTGCCCAGAAATTTTTCTTCCCGTAAACGACGACGTTGATATCAGACATGTTCTGAGAATAATATCCCATAATTGTTGAATAAGTCACACCGAAATTATCAAGTTTTAGCCCACTCTTAATAAAAAAATTAACAAGATCAACAACTTTCTTTAAATGTTCATCAAGATCCTTGTAAGGAATTGCCATAAGTTCTTTTAAGCCTTCTCTGGGTGAATAAATTTTGTCAATGTATTCTTTAGGGACGCTAAAGAAGTGTAAATCCGGGTTATGGACATCACTTTTAAATATGTAATGAGGATAAGCCTTTGCAAAGTCTCTAAAATACTTCTGCAGACTTACTCTATCAATCCAAAGATCCAATCTATTGACTTTCTTTCCAAGAATAAATCTATATGGAAGGGCATCACTCGAAATTTTATCAGTAGGGATATATTTTGGTTTTACAATTAGACGACCATTTGGGTGTTCATTACTATATACAAGGCACTGAAGTCCATCCTTAGTTGTGATAATAGAAGACTCTGGGAAGTACATCTTAAATTAAAGCTTTTATGAATTCTTTTTCCCTCCTTTCATTAAGGTAAGCATCAAAATAACCTACGACGACACGATAATATTTCTTTCCGACCCTGGGAGTTACGAGTTCAAGAAGCCCACATGCACTTATTTCTTCTCCTTTAATCGCCTGCTGAACAAAAGGAATAGAAAAGGTAACTATCTTTTTTATTTCAATTGAAGGATCAGTTGGGATTATTCCTTCCGTTTTTAGTATCTCTGCATTATTTATTTCGTAAAAACCAGGCCTCACATGGCTATTGTAATGATCAGTAACCTTGCCCTTTATTGTAACCGTTCCAAGAGGTTCATATTTTTCTTCTCCCCATTTAAACCAAGTTTCATCTGGTTCTTCTACTGTGAAAAGGGTAAATACATTGCCTCCAAACATTCCTTCGTACCTTTTCCTTCTCATATGTTTTACATACTCCTCTTGTGTAAAATGTGATGACTCTGATGTCTTATGCTCCTTATAATACTCCGTCCATTCTTCATCAGTCTTCCAATGAAGCTTTTCATGTTCTGCTGTTTTCAGGTAATTAAGTATTTTCCAGCCATTATTCTTCCCATAAATAATTATATCTATATCCGATTTACCAGGCGTATAATTCCCAAGTAAAGTTGAGTGCGTTATGCCCATAGATTCGGACTTCACCCCGCTTTTTTCTAAAAAATCTATCAATTCTCTCACATTTTTTAAATAAGAGTCCAAGTCCCTTTCAGGGACTTTCATTAATTCCCTGAGCCCTTTTCTTGGGTCATGAACCTCTTTTATCTTATCTTTCGGAACAACAAAAAACCAGTTTTTGGAATTTTTATCTTCATATATATAATCTGGGAATTTTTTTCTGAACTGACTGACATAATCCTTTAGTTTATCTTTTTGTGCAAACAAATTGAACCTTATTAAGCATTTTTCAAATAAAAAACGATATTTTAAGCCCTCGCCTTTTAACATTCCTCCAGGAATATATTTGGGCTTCACAATTATATATCCATCAGGATGCTCATTTGAATAAGATTTACATTGAAAACCATCAATAGTATCTATTAAAACAGATTCATAAAAATGTGCCATTTTTTGTGTCCACCCGATAAAAGTAGAAATAAAGATTTCTTTTTAAAGATTATGCATTTGAAAGGGATCTCTTTTATACTTCCGCAAGATAATTTTCATCGGAAACTTTCTTTATTTTATATCCCAGAGGTTCTAGGACTTTCCTGGATTTGTTAAGATAATCTTCATCCCATGCCTCAAAAATTATTTTGGGGTGAAATTTTCTTAAAGTTTTTTTTGCCCCCTTTAAGACCAAGGATTCAGCTCCTTCTACGTCTATTTTAATTAAATCTACTCTTTTTATATTCAAAATTTTAATAATATTATCTAATCTATCTGTTTTGACTTTAATCTCCCCACTCTTTTTTATTGGAGTCTCTTTGATTAAAGAGTGCCCCCCGTCCCCAGATCGATCCAAATAAAATGTGGATTCTCCTTCGGAATCTGAACAAGCTAAATTAAGAGGAATGACGTTTTTTAATTTGTTCAGAAGAATGTTTTTTTTCAAAATGGAAAAATTCTTTGGTTCTGGCTCTATGGAAATAACCTCTCCCCGATTTTTCAATGCTCTTGCCAAGGGAACTGTATGCATACCCCCATTAGCTCCAATATCAATTGCAAGACCCTCCTGTATCCAGGGCCTTCCCCTGATACTTGACTCATTAAGAGAACTAAATCCAAAGACAGAATATTTATTGTTTCCACAAAAGAAAATGCCATACTTATTTTTGATTGTAACATTTGATTTCAGAATTGGGGACGGGCTTTTCCTCCTTAGACGATTAATCAAAAAGAGATCGATTCTCATATAATAGCTCAATATCGTAATTTTGTCTTTTAAAGTATAAGCTTCATGAACCAGCGTTCTCACCAACTTACCTCTTTCTGCAACATTATATAATGAGATATTCATTAAAAAATAATTATGGTTCACTTTATAAATATAAGTTTACTCCAACATTCATGAAGGTCGCAATGTTAGCTCCAGATGAGAGTTATGAAAAGGGAATTTCAATATACTCAAAAGATTTGGTTGAATCAATTAAGAGACAAAAAATACAAATTGATCTTGTTACATATAAAAACAGAAAATTCTCTTCTTTTCTGAAGATCATCCCAAAATTAAGAGATTATAATATAATCCATATACAACATGAGAATAGATTATTTGGTGTTGTCGATGGTGTTTGGTTTATGCCTTTTATAACTCTACTAAAAATTTTTAGCAGGGGAAAGATCATAATCACAATGCATACAGTACATACCAAGAATGAACCCCTGTTTTCTTCATATCCTTTTTTAAATTTTCTCAAAAGAAGGATCACATATCCATTGAATTATATTTTTACAAACCTCTTCGCAGAGAAGATCATCGTCCATGCACCATTTTTAAAGGAAAGCTTGGTGGAAAATTCCAGTGTAAAAAAAAGCAAGATTGTCATTATTCCTCATGGGGCCAAACTTGACACCCCTTATTTTAATAAATCTGAATCTAAAAAAGAGCTCAATCTAAAAGGAAAAGTTTACTTAATGATCGGAACGATGGGATTAAATAAGGGGTTCGATTTAATTTTAAAACAAGCAAAAAATATTGGAAAGACAATTATGATTGTCGGTGGATTCGGAGGTTCAAAAAAAGGATACATTGAAGAACTGCAAGAGTATGTTAAACAGGAAGGTTTGCAGAAAATTGTAAAGTTTGATTTAAAAGAAGATATCAATTCAAGATCCCCAACATGGTGGAAATACTTCTCAGCTGCAAACTTGATCCTCTTGCCTTATCGTGTAACAACAACCAGCGGAATTTTTGTCGACGCAATGGGATCTGAAAAACCAGTAGTAAGCTCTAATTTGGACTATTTTTCAGAAATTGCAAGAGATTACGGATGCATTAAAATTGCAAAAAAAGTTGAAGATTATCCAAAAGTGATAAAAGAAGCATTGAAACAGCACAAATTTATGGAAAGTGAAGCTAGGAGATTTAAAAAATTAAATGATATCTCATTGGTCGGAAAAAAACACAAAGAATTATATGAAAAAATATTAAAATAAGATAATTTCAGAGAAAATGTGAAAGATTAAATGAATACATAATTCTTTAAAGAATATAATTTTCCTTTATCAATGAGAATCCTGGTAAACCACAGAGAAGTGGGATATTTTTATGGAGGGACCGAAAACCATATACGAGAATTATCAAAATTGCTTATGAAAAATGGCAATGAGGTAATTTTTTTAACGGAAAAAGGCGAAAAAGACCCCTTAGAGTCTATAAGATCAAATAAACTATGTAAGGTCAAGTATTTATTCTCCCTTAAGGCAAATAGATCAAATAAGTTCAAGCAAATATCAGGAGGAGTCTCAAAGAAGACGACTAACCATCTTACCTTAACAAGAATATTAAGAATATTTAGCAATACTGAGTGGATAATTAAATCCGGATTATGGATTGCTTTTAATCACAAGAAATTTGATGTTGTTTGGACAAGCAAATATACAGACACCCTATCTATGAAATTTTTGAATAAATTAATAAAGATACCTTATGTTGAATCGCTAGAGGGATATGATTATATAGAAGCAGAAGGCGCAAAAAAAGTAAAGTTTGTTTTTGCAATATCTGAATTTATAAAAGAAAAATGCAAAGAAGTACATAATTTTGAACCTAAACTTATCACAATTGGGGTAGATCAGCATAAATTTCAAAATCCAGATAAAAGAAAAGTAATGAAAATAAGAAAAAAATACGGATTCAGAAATACAATTATCTTAAATGTTGCAAGATTAGTTAAATCAAAAGATCTCACTAGCTTTGTAAAAGCATCAAAAAAGGTCTCCGAGGAATCACCAAATGCAAGATTCATTATCTGTGGAGACGGTGAAGAAAAGACAAGATTGAATAGCCTGATAAAGCGGCTTAATTTGGAAAATAAATTTTTTATATTAAATGTGTTCGGAGATGATCTAATTGAATATTATAATGCCGCAGACATCTTTGTCCATACTCCCATTTTAGGAAACCATTTTGGGATTGTTTATTTGGAAGCAATGGCTGCGGGATTGCCTATTGTAGCATCCAATAAAGATGCATCCCCCGATACAGTAGGTAACTGCGGACTTTTAGCAACCCCCGGAAATGTGAAAGATATTTCACAAAAGATGGAAAAATTGATAAAAAACAAAAGATTGAGGGAGAAGCTGTCTAAGAATTCCTTGAAGAGAGCAAAAGAATTTTTTAATTGGAAAAAGATATCTGACGAAGCAGAAATGTTGTTTAAAAAAGCAGCATCCACAAGTTAGGCTCATTCAAGAAGATTATTATACTCCTTAAATATTTCTTCAGCTTGCTTTAGTTGCTTTTTGTCATTAACTGTAAACCACATACCGTCATAATAAAAACTTGAGATTAGATTATCCTTGATCAGTTTCCTAAAAGCATTCTCTTCAATGTTTCCCCCGGAAAGGTAATCCTTTATTTTGTGATTTAAAATGTAAATCCCAGAATTCATCAAAACCCCGGGAACTTCATGCTTCTCCTGAAATTCCATTATCTTTCCATTATTATCAACTTTAATTATTCCGTAATTCGTTCTTAATTTTATTGAAACAATAGTCGCAATAGAGCCTCTTTGTAAATGATAATTAGTCAGTCCTTCAAGATGTAGATCCGTTATCTGATCTCCGTTCATAGCATAGAAATTTTCATCAGTTATGCCTGATTTTTCAATCGCAGCTTTGAAAGCATCTTCGGTTCCACCATTTTCATCATGCTCAGTATAAATAATTTTTAATCCCAACTTAGATCCATCACCAAAATAATTTTTTACCATCTCCTTTTTGTAAGCAACACCTATTACCACCTTTTCAATACCATTTTTCTTAAGCCATTTAAGAATCCTTTCCAATAAAGGAACACCATAAACGGGAATGAGTGGTTTTGGAATTTCCAATGATTTCTCTTCTAACCTTGTACCTTTCCCTCCGGCAATGACTACCGCAGTTTTTAAAATCATACTTTTTTCAAAGACGACATATTTATAAATATTCTCCCTTTTTGGAGGATATGAAAGTGCTGATAACAGGCATAACCGGATTTATAGGATCTGAGTTGGCTCACAGGCTTGTCCAAGAAGGCTACGAAGTTTATGGCCTCGTAAGGCATGTGATTGGAAGAGATTTCAAGTCAATAGAAGATATAAGGGATAAGGTAAAAATTGTCACATGCGATTTTAAGGATTATGCCTCCGTAAGAAATTCACTAAAGAAGATAAATCCCGATGTAGTAATGCACCTTGGGGCGCTTTCACCTGTAAGACTCAGCTTTGAACACCCCATGGAATTCCAGTTTTCGAATTATTTAGGAACGGTTAATATCGCAGAATCACTAATGGAATTATATGGGCCTGAAAAAGTAAGGCTTATTGTTGCTTCAACGGCAGAAGTTTATGGGATACAAAATGAAAACCCGTTTAAAGAAGACTTGAAATTAGAACCATCGAGCCCTTATGCAGTTGCCAAGGCAGCGATGGACCTTTACATGAGAATGCTTTTCAAAGTGTATAATTTTAATGGGGTTATATTAAGGAATTCAAATACCTTCGGAAGAAAGTATGACTCCGGATTTTTTACGGAATATTTAATTACACAAATGTTGAATGGAAAAGACATTTATGTTGGAGCACCTGATTCCATAAGGGATTATATGTATGTGGATGATCATGTTAATTCGTATCTCCTCGCAATGAAAACAAAAAATGCTCAAGGAAACGCCTTTAATATTGCAGGAGGAAAAGGTTATTCAAATAAAGATTGGACACTCAAAATTGCAAAAATGCTTGACTTTTCAGAGAAGAAAATCCATTTTGGCAAATACCCCCCAGAGTATCCTTACAGGCCAATTTCTTCTGACCAGCCTTATCTGGTTTTGGACCCGTCAAAAGCAGAAAAAGTTCTGGGGTGGAAACAAACTGTTCCTGTGGATGAAGGACTAAAGAGGACCATCCAGTATTGGAAAGAACACCAAAAAAAATGAAAATAGCGATTTTTGGGGTTTCCGGATTTCTTGGCACAAAATTAAAAGAAAAATTTGAAAAAAAAGGTCACAAGATTTGCGGGGGGGATCTAAATGGAGATTTAAAATCCAAGACAGATGCTACCGATTTTAAAGAAGTTTCTCAATTTTTAAATGATGAAAAACCAGACTTCATAATAAACACAATTGGACTTACAAGTTCAGTTGAATGCGAAAAAGATCCAAAAAGGGCTTTGGCTTTAAATTATCAAACTGCAAAAAATATTGCGGCATGTGCATGCAAGATGGATATCCCTCTTGTGTTCATATCCTCATCTTATGTTTTTGATGGGTTGAAAGGCAATTATTCCGAAGAGGATACACCTAACCCCCTGAATGAGTATGGAAAGACTAAAGTTATGGCTGAGAATGAAATAATCAAATTAAAGAAAGGTATTGTTATTCGTGTAGACTTGATGTATGGATTCAACGGATTAAAAAAGCCAAACGGAGTGTTCCAAAAAATTTTAAAGAATGAGGTAATTGAGATTAACAATTCCAAGCAAATTAGGCAACCCGTGCTTGTTGATGATATTCCTGGGATTATACTCACTTTAATAAAAAATAAAAGCGGAATTTTTCATGTAGCTGGACCGGATAAAGTTTTGATGATAGATTTTATGAAAATTTTGGAGAAGATTATCAGGAACAAAACATTAATTAAAGAAACAAACAAAAAAAATTTAGTTAAAATACCCGAAAACTCAACATTAAATATCTCCAAAATCGGCTTCTTGGGACTAAAAACCACTTCTATCAAACAGGCTGTAAAATTAATAAAAAAGCAGATTAATTCTGAATGATTTTAAATTCCGGTAGAGGGACAATGAATTTCCCCCCCTTGTCAAAGTATTCTTTTTCTTGAAGTTTTATTTCATCAAAAAAGTGCCAGACCATTACAAGAATATAATCCGGATTCATCTTCCTCAATTCTTCTGGAGAGATTATTTTAATCAAACTACCCACAGTTTTTTTTCCCCATTTGTCCGAATTTTTATCGGCAATGTATGAGATTAAAGTTTCATTCAAACCAAAATACTGCAAAATGACATTACCCCTTGTTGAAGCGCCATAAGCACATATTTTTTTCCCGGCTCCCTTCTCCTTTTTTATGAATTCTAAAAGATCCTCTTTTATTTTCCCTATACGTGAAGCAAAATCGAGATAAGGTTTGAGCGTGTCAAGACCTACATCTTTCTCTTTTTTTTCTATCTCAATTAATCTCTCTGCACTTCCCTGAAATCCTTTTAAACTCTTATTATTTTTGAATTTTATGTAAGTTCTTATGCTTCCTCCATTAATCTCGTTCTGTTTTATATCAAAGATTTCTAGTCCAAATTTGTCTAAAAGATTCTTTAAGGAAAGGATGGAATAATATTCTCTATGCTCATGGCAGACATTATCAAAAGCATTATTTGACAACATAGTTAAAAGATAATTCTGCTGAATTACAAAGAGGCCCTGTTCATCTAACAAAGAAACAATATCCTTCATGAATTTATTTGGATCCTCTAAATCATAGAACATTGAAATTGCAGTGATTATCTTTGCTTTTTTTTCACCAAAATTTTTTCTGTAATCAAAGTAGTTAAAAAAATTATTTATTACTTTAAATCCTTTTGCTCTTGCATCGTCTGCTACGTTCTTTGAAGGTTCAAAACCTACAAGGTTCAAAGGGTTATTTTCATAGAAACTTAAAAGCGTTCCGTCATTGCATCCAATGTCTACAACAAGATCACCTTTCCGAAGAGCAATGAGTTTTTTAGAAGACTCAACAATATTCCTTAAATCTTCCCTTATTGTTGAGCTTATTCCTGATTTATACCAATACTGTTCATCCCACATAGACTCTGGAGGAGCATTATGCCTTAATTGAACGAGTTTACACTTTTCACAGATCATAAGGTCAAGAGGGCATTTTACCTGCCCAGAATTATCTTTATCCACGAAATTTGTTACATATTGATTTCCAAAGCTAATTATTTGAACTAACTGTTCGGAGCCACAACTCCTACATTTTTCGATTTTTTTTATTTCATTCATCAATCTATTCACAAAAACTAGTTTATAAATTTTTATTTATTAATTTGGAAGATAATACCCCTATAGAATAAGAGAATATTTTTGTTAGATCTATCAAAAAAATTGTTCCTAATGAAAAGATAGATTTAAGTTTATAGAGATTCTTAAAAGAGATCATTAAAGCATGGACTAAAGACAATGGAAAAAGAAGAGTAATAATAAGGTTCAACTTTGATTTTAAAGGGAGATTTTTTATTCCAAAAGCGTTTCTATCCCCCATGCCATATCTATAAAATTGGGAGAAAACTTCTTTCAAATTTCCTCTTGGTTTCCAAAACACTACTGCTTTGCCACATATTACTAACGGATAACCCTTGTTTTTTGCTCTTATTACAAAATCTGTATCCTCTGCCGTTTTTAATTTTTCATTAAATCCTTTAAGATTTTCCCAAAGCTCTTTTTTAAAAAAGAGTGCATGTCCTTTGGGTAAATAGCCTTTTGTTAATTTCCGTTCTATCAAGATAGAATAACAATGTTCAAATGAACTTTTATAGGGAATTCTTGTAAGAGCGCCAAATAAGATTTTATCTGGATTTTTATTAAAACAAGAGATTAAATCTTTAACGTAATCTTTTCCAATATAGCACCCCCCATCTATTGAGATAATCCAATCTCCCTTAGAGTTTTTTACGCCAATATTTCTATTACAAGAAATACTTGATGTTGAAACATCAATTATCTTTAAATTCCTTAACTTTTTTTTATATCTCTGAATTTTTATTTTTGTATCATCTTTTGAAGAATCGTTTACAAAGATAAATTCAGAGGGATAAACAGACTGATTTGAAAGCGACTTCAAAAGTTTATTTATAGTTTTTCCTTCATTTTTTACAGTTGAAATAATTGAAATTTTCATTTTATAGCCCCCATATAAATTTTCTTCAGCTTTTCGTTCCTCACTTTTATAGAGAACTTTCCGCTTTTTATTTCTTTCAGGCAATTTTTAGACATTGCATTCATGAATTTCCCGTTTTTTATAAGCAAAGAAGTTTTTTCTGATATCTGCCTTGAAATTTCCTCATCAGATTGGTTAGGATTTAAATTGGACTTCCTTTGAATTATAAACCCCGTCTTCCCATCTTCAATGATTTCTTTTCTTGCATAACCATCAACAGTCACGACGGGTATCCCAAAGCTCATTGCTTCAAGATATGCGAATCCGAAACTGTCTGAATATCCGGGATATATCATTATATCAGATTGGGAATAAAGATCAAATAATTTTTCCTGAGGCATAAGCGGATAAAACTTGAGCTTTTTATTATTAGAATATTTTTTTATTATTTCAGTAGGCACCTCAGAGTTGATTATCCCATAAACATGCTTATATTTCTTTGTAAGCTCATCAATAGCTTCAAGGGCATGAAGTCCGCCTTTATGAAAAAAATATCTCCCGGAAAAGATAAGATTAATTTCTTTTTTCTTTCTTTTATTAAACTTTTTCTCGGGTATTGCAGGATACAAAACTTCCATTTTATCTGCCAGCTTCGGAAAATCACCAACAAGTTCGTCCAGAGTTGCTTGAGTCCAAGGAAGAATTTTCTCGCAATTTTTATGAGACAATATTTCTTCGACTTTCTTCTTAGCAGATATGGTCTTTTTCCCGATATAAAGCTGCCATGGGCTTTCTATGTCGGCAATCCATGGTTTATCGGAATTTTTTGAAAGACAATGAGCACAATGGATTAAATCATAATTTCCTGGATGAGTAAGATGAGCGTTAGGGGTTGTGAGCCTGAAAGTATTTGCGAACCTCCTTATGTTTCTTTTCAAAAAATTAGAAATCCAAAAAAATTTTTTATTTGTGATAACCCCTTTTTGATTTGAAGTGTTTTCAAATTCAACATCATCCGGAGGATTTTCTATCAAGGATTTATAATACGGTGAGTCGGGAAACTTCCAAGGGTATTGCAAATAAACTTTCATCTTCTTTCCAGAGCAAGAAGCTTATCGACTATTCTTCTGCTTACTCCTTCTTCACCATAAGGATTCTTAAAAGGTTTTATCCGGAACTTCGGCGAGAGATAGTCTTTTATTTTTCCTCTTGTTTTATCAACATCAAGTTTGCTCAAGAATTGAAAGTTTGTTTTAAGCCCTTCCTGCCTTTCAGTTTTCATTCTCAAAACCACGCATGGTTTTTTGAAAATTAAACTTTCTTCCTGCATTGAGCCCCCGTCACATACAACCAAAGAACATTTTTCCATCTGTGCAATGAAAGAAGGATAATCCATTGAGGGCATAATCTTTAAACTTTTATTTTCTATAAGCTTTTCGTACAGACCAAACTCCTTTAATTTGCTTTCAGTATTATCATGCATAGCAAAATAGGAAGTTATTGGAATTGAAGAAAGGATTTCAATAATCTTTTCCATCCTCTCTTTTGATTTAAGATTTTCATGTCTGTGAATAGTTATAAGCGCAAAAGGCTTTTTTGAGAGAATTTTTACTTTATCTTTTTTTGCAATCTCCAAAGCAATGATTGCAGAATCCAAAATTGTATTTCCAACGTGAATCACTTTCGCTCTTCTTTTTTTCAAATTTGACTTCGCAAGACTTGAAACTGCAAAGAGCACATCTGAAACCTTCCCTGCAATTCTCCTTGAGATCTCCTCTGGAAAGGGTTCGAAATTGTCAAAACTCCTAAGTCCTGCTTCCAAATGGACATTTTTATATTTTTTGAACGGATTAAGTATTCTCGAAGTCGCGATCGAAGCGGTAGCTGTAGTCATAGTATCTCCATGGTATAAAACAAAATCGAGATCCCCCATACGTTTAAGCTCCTTTCTTATCCTGAAAAGTAGGTCAATATTCCACCTTATTGCTTTGAACTGGTTTGAATTGAATTTAGAAGATTTGTTAGACTCCTTGGTCAAAGTCACATCAGGTTTTTTCACGCCAAACATCTCACACAAATTTTGAAGATTATGCTGTCCCGTGTGTATAAAATAATAAGGAATCTTCCTTTTTTGAAATTCAAGCATGACTGGAAAAGTCTTTATCAACTCGGCTCTTGTTCCGAGAATTATAGCTATCTTGGGATAATTCATAAACACATCTTTTTCCATACGTTCAGAGAGGCTTTTGAGTTTAAAAGAATTGTTAATTGCTATGCACCTTGATTTACAAGGGAAGAATTAAAATAAGGGATCATTGAGGCATTAGATGATGAATTAACGGGAACAGAAGAGCTCAAGGAGCCCGCTCTTTCAAGCTCACTCTTCGTGAAAGGAAGATTGTCATCAGCACCGTAAACCCCTGATGGGGCCATGAAAGCGGGCTGTGAGAGTATTCCGGCATCAGAGATGGCACTTTCATTGACATACCATATCCTGACAGGCCCTTGGAATCCGCCATAATAAAAATTGAAGGGGTATGCCCCTTGCTGCTGTACAAGGCTCAACTCAGGGTATTCATGTCTTGGGTCATTCATAAGATAAATTTCAGCAACAAGGCTATTTTGGGTCTTCTCTGACAAGTACATAGCAGCACCGTGCAGGTCAAACTGGCCATTATAGACGCTAGGATAAACATAAACAGTGGCATTGACGCCTGAATGGAAATCAAGGAGCCTCCCGTCCACGTACATATACCTTATAGGAGCATCATATTGTTGGTTATTGTAAATGTAGATTCCCTGAGGTTGGTAATACGAACTGTTCGATTCATGGATCAAAATAGCTCCGAGACCAGCATTACCTGAAGGCAGAAGTATAGGGCCACTCGAAGAGTTCAGGATCAAGTCTTCATCAAGAGGGAAGCCTCCCTGATAGATTCTTGTAGTCCCATTATTAGTTTCCTGAGTCTGAGAAGGATTTGAAACAAAAGTCTGAAGATAAGAAGATCTGTCAGAGACATTTTGAGAATCACCTATTGATGAATAAGCTGAGTACTTCCCTATATCTGTAGGGTCCATAAGAAAGTAAGAGACATTATGCGTCTTCATGAAACTTAAAGCCGTATCAGGCGTCGGCGTTGTCAAAACATATCTTCCCATCATATAATCCCAATAAGCATTGAAGTTTCCCCCGTCAAGAACAGTGGTTCTAAGACCCGCTGTCTGAATGAGATAACCATAATCCCACCAGCTCAGGAAAATACTGTCAGGTGCAGTATTATTTCTTACCCAAGCCATTGCATTCTGCCAGTAATTGTCCATCAGAGGCCCCGTGCTCGCTGCCTGAACATTTGAAATGTAATAAGCTCCGGGAGCATTTGCTGAAAAGGGATTTCCGAACATATAAGCAAAAGAAAGAACTATGGCAAGAGCAAGAACAATTCCATAAAGATATTTCATACCTTCCTTTTTGGAACCTTTTATTCCCTGCAATGACCTTAAAATCAGATAAGCACCCATAATCGCTATAAAAGGAGCAACAAGAAAGATCGTCCTTTGAGCTGCCCTTATTGTTACAAGCATTACAATCATCCAAGAATAGAGAAAAAGTAAATTTGTGTCAATCTTTTCTTTGCTTCTTAGATAGATAAATACAAGACTGCCTAGGAGGCCGATAAAGCCTAGGAAGTAAACAAGCTGACTCAAGAAGTTTACACCATCAAGAATACTTGTAGAGGAATATCTGCTGAAAAGAACAGCAATAATGGAAGCTATCCCAATAATAGATAAATAGAATCTTTCTTTTTGAGATTTTATACTTTTTGTAAATTCAACTAAAAGAAGAGCACTTCCCAAAATGAAAAGCCAGAAGAAAGAAAGTATTATCTGAGACTGGAAATCTGTAAGGTAAGGCTGAGCGTAATAAGCAACCGTTAGTGCTACCCTTGCCTGGTTTAAGGGGTGGATGAGTCTTGCATACAGGTCTGCAAATATTCCAAAGCCTTCCCCCCTCAGGATTGCCAAGACAATTACTCCAAAGAGAAGAGTTAAGGCCGCTGAAATCAAAAGTCTAAATTTGGACTTCTCAACTTTCACAAAAAACTTATTTTTGAAAAAATCAAAAGAATAGTCAATGATTGAGAATACAAGGATAGCAGGAACAAGGACTCCTGATGCAATAAAGAAAAATGAATACAAATAAGAGGGAGTATAATGCACAAATAAAGTTGTAATTAACGAAACAACTAAGAAGATAATATAATACAAAATGAAATTAACTTTCCCATTTGGTTCATTTCTCAGATTAAAAATGTAATATAAAAATAATGCAATAGGTAGAATAAGGAACATGAAGTTTGCAGTCCCGTTCCATGAAGCATAAGTTAAAGTTATAAAGATCCCTGTGACAATTCCCCATATTGAAGCTTTAATTTTATCTTTTCCAATCTCTTTGAGACTGATTATAAATACAAGGAAAACGGCAAAAAGAAACATCGTTCCAAGAGCTTCATGGCCTGAAACACCTGTTACTGTCCTGAATAAGAAAGCTGGAGAGTAAGCTAAGAAAATACTTCCGATGATGGAAGCTGTCTTTGATTTTGTGAGATAATAAATTAAGAAAAAGAAAATAGCAAGAGCGATAAGAAAAGCATAAGCAGGATAGATAGTATCAACAAATTGGTAAGTTATCGCACTATTGAAAGCATGGAGAACCTTATAAGCTCCGACGACCGCGTAAACAACTAAGTCATGGGTAAATGTAACATTTAACCCCGGGTTTCTCATTGTATCTATTCCGGAAATATTTCCTCCGGACACAAGACGCCCTTCAAGCCTAAGCCAATACATCGCATCAGGGTCAGCTAGAGTATAATTGCCTGTAGTGTGATCAACCAACAAAGGAAGGTTGGAGAGCCTCATACCCACAGATAAAATTGCAAGGATCGCAAAAAGTACTACAACAAGCCCCCACTGAAATTTCCTGTTTTTCAAAAAGCTCCAGTTAAAATTGAGGTTTATCACTTCGTTATCTTCTTTTTCCGACGAAGAATCCTCTTTTTTATGCTCTTTGCGAGACCTTTTTTCTATGTGTGACCTGGAAGATTCAACAGGTTTTGTATATTCTTCCTTCCCTGCATCAGCTGAGTTTTCAGATTTATGATCGTGACTTTCGAGAGAGAATTTATTTGCTTCTTTATTCGCATCCGGCAAAGATTGCATGTTGCCAAGACGATTATCCTTGTTATCTAGGTTCCCGGTTTCAGCATTGCTTTTGTTTTCTTCCGAATCCATTAAGCTACCAAGAATAAACCGTTTTTAAAACTTGTTTATTACTAGTCTTTATATCTGCTTCAAGCTTCTCTCATTGACCAAATCAACTATTACTGAAAATTTAAGGAACCTTCCGTACTCTTTCAATGCAGCTATCCAGTCAAGGACGAGATGGATAACCATTCCGACGGCGATGAAAATAAAGTAAGAGGATACAAACAACCCCAGCAGGATAAATAATAGCACCCATTCAAGTCCGTGGAAAATATAAGGAGCAACAAAATATTTCTTCCTTTCTTCTTTGGGTAGCTTGAAAAGCTCCTCTCCTTTTTTTCTGAACCAATTGTAAGCTCTTACCGGATCAAAATTCCTATTTTTATAAATATAATAAAGATAATGATCAAAATCTATAAGGAAACTTGAAAAAAAGATTATCGCAGCGCCTGCAAGATCTACCCACGACGGGAAAAGTGAGAGGGCAGCAAGGGAAAGAATGAATCCAAAAAGTGCATGATTTTTCGGAAGCATCTTCTGTTATCACTGATTTTTTTCGGATCTTTCTTTTGAGATTCTGAGTAAATCCGCAAATGCGGGTCTCGTGATAAATACCCCCACTGAAATCCCAATTATTGTTGTTATGGCAAATCCCTTAAGAAGTCCTGCTCCTGCCCACATAAGAGGAAGAAGCGAAACAAAGACAGTGAAATAGGACCCCATGATTATTGAGAATGCTCTTTTCAGTTTTTGTTTAAGATTGAGCGCGACACTTAAACCAGCTTCATCCATAAGGACAATAAGGTCATCAATACCTGTTCCTATAGTTGCGAGGATCCCTGCTATTGACGGCAAATCGAGGTTCCATTGTATGAATGCAGCTATACCGAGGATTATAACAACCTCGGATACAGTTGATGCAATCAGGGCAAGAGAAGATTTCCACCTTCTGTATCTTATAAAGACTATTAATGAAACACAAAGTATTGCAACAAGACCTGCAAGCAGGATGAAACTTATGAACTCTTGCCCCAAAAGAGGGGAAAGTGTGTCTAGCTGGACAATCTCAAGTTTATATGGAAGACTGCCTGTCATAAGTATCGTTTGAAGTTTTTTCATCTGGTCCTGTGCGTCGGCCAAAGCTGAACTTTCCGTCGCCCCTGTGCCTGACCCTGAAATCTGAATCTGGGTTGTAACCCTTCCTCTGAGCCCTTCGCTTATCTGAAGACTGTCGACTAATTTACCATCGAGATACAAGTCAAGTTTCTTTGTCAAGTACCCCCCCTGAACAGGAATATTGGCAGTTATATTCGCTTGCCTCTGCGCAGCATCAGGGCTGAGCACGATATTGAAATAAAAGGGGCAAACATATCCGCTTCCTCCAGGACTGCATGACTCAACAACTGCGTCTTGCGCGCTTCTCCCAACAGAAGCAATATCCCTTTTCCCTCCTTCGAAAACCGTCGTGTTGTCTATTTTTGCTTCAAATTTTCCCTGCTGAGAGATTAAAGACTGCAAATCTGCAGGAGTCGCACCTGCAATCTCGATGAGCATATAATTATTCCCTGAAAGATCACTTACAGGAGAAACCTGCATATCCGTAAGCCCGAAAGTGTTGAGCCTGTTTTGAGTAATCTGCACAAGTGTGTTTAAATCACTTTGATTCAAGGTGACGTTTTGAGCCTTCACAAGAGCTCTCGCACCCCCTGCAAGATCAAGCCCAAGCTGAATATTTGTAGGGGAAATTGCGGCGACTTCCAGATCCGATAAATTGCTCCCATAAAAAGTATACTCTCCTGAGCTTGAGTCTATCACAAGTTTTGCATTTTGCCCCGGAACAAAAGCACCAGCCATTATTTTGGAGTAGTCTTCAAGATTGGAGACGCTCTGCCCATTTATCGCTGTTATTACATCCCCCTGTTTTAGTCCCTGATTTGCCAAAGTTGAGTTTACCCCTACACTTGTAACAACAACCCCTGACTCAAAAATTTTCGGAGGAACTCCGAATATAAAAAGTATCGAGATAAAAAAAAGCGCAATCAGAAGCCAAATCCTAAATGTCAGCTTCATTTTTCACCCCCTTCTTCTTGGCCTTCCTTTCAAGATAAAGCTTCAGAATAGCGACATTTGTGATCCAAGTATTGAGCATATCAAAGAAAAGCCCTATAATAAGAATTTCAAATATCTGCGCGAGGACGACGGAAAACGACTGCACAATCAGGAGTGCGAAACCTATCGAAAAAATCGACGTGAGAGTCATAGTCATCCCTGTTTTGAAAGCACCGAAAATCCTCTGATCAAGTGTCCCTTCAGTCCTTTTTAGCATCCTTGTAGTAAGGAGAATATCTGTATCAACAGAATATCCTATAAGCATTAAGAAAGCGACAATGCCGGCGGTCGAGACTTTTATTCCCAGAATATCAACTGTCACAAGGGCCATGAAAATATCCGCAAAGGCAGAAAGGATTACTGACATGGACGGAACAAAAGTCCTAAAAAGTATGAAGATGACAACAGACATGAACACAAAAGCGACAAGGATAGCTATAATAATCTGGTCGTAAAAACTATTGCTCAAAGTCGAACCTGTGAATTCAACATCGACATTCTTCCCCTGAGTGAGACTATAACCTAGATAGTTCTCAAGAACTTCTTGCGCGGCGCCCCAATTTGCGGTGGTGTCTACTATTATCGCCTTTTGGGTGCTTGTTCCGAAATTATAGATGCTTGTCACATCAAGATTCGGCAGTTTACCTGAAAGATCTCCCGAAAGTTTTGAAGAAGAGACATTGCTCTCATAGATCGTGATAGAAGTCCCGCCGGTTAAAGAGATGTCTTTCCTTATGAAATCGCCTGTATTGTGATAGAAGACGGCTATATAAACAAAACAAAAGGCTATCATTAATAGAGGTATAAGAAACAAAAGCTTGTAATGCCTGTCATGCCAGTTATTTTTTGGGTCTGATTCAAAAGACTTGCGCTTAAGCTTTTTTGAAAGCTTAAAGAAGGATTTTTTTGGAACTTGAGCCGGTCTTGAAGCTTCATCTGATTTTTTCACCTGTTCTGCGGGCTTTGGCACCTCCGCAGGCTTCAATTCAGATTCAGACGGAACGGGCTCATTTGGAGCCCCACCTTTTCCTTCTTCCATTAAACTTTGAAAAGTTTTCGATATATAAAGGTTATTAAAAAAATAAGAAAAAAATTAAAAGAAAAAATGAAAGACGACTTAATGGTTTCGCATCTTGTCGGACACTAAAGCCAATAACGTAGGAAGCTTAACTTCTGTGTTCGGAAAGGGAACAGGTGTTTCCAACCTACTATGGCCGTCTTCAGTTTTTTGAAGATGCGCATGGTTTATAAAACTTTTTATACCCTTAATTTATAGAAAGAATATATACGCGGGGATGCCGGAAAGTTCAAAAAGAACTCACCGTCATCTAAATAATGAAGTGTCGGACGATGCTAAACAAAATGGCGCGACCAGCACTCGTTAATCATGCGGGGATGCCGGAGTGGTCAAACGGGCAAGATTAAGGCTCTTGTGGTTTATCCTTACCTAGGTTCGAATCCTAGTCCTCGCATATCAATAACTTGCATTGCCGAGAGAAGAATTGGAATTTTCGGGATAAGTAAGATTCAGCCTCGAAAGAGACTCATTTGCATTTATCCCATATGAACCTGCAGTTGAGAATAAGTCAAGATAAACTTCCAAATAACCTTTTGAGAGCAAGACAAATTTGTTTGCAACGATTGTGATTTTTGTTTTCCCATTCAAGATTGATTTCCGCGCGTAATTATAGTCCGCAATCATCTTGACAATCTCTTTGGAAGTTGTTCTCACAATTATATCCGGGTTTGGCGCTGCGCCATCATGAATTATGATATTCCCATCCGACACTTCCGCATAATAAGAATTAGAATCTATGATTACTTGTATCTGAGGAGTTATAGAAGTAAAAGGGATATTGTGGAGATTATAAACTTTGAGGATTATGAAAGCATAGTTTATCAGCGATCTTTCTACTTCTGCTGCTGTCAGCCCACTCATGTTAAGGTCCCGCGGATTTACAAATATTGATTTCTCACCGTCCGAAGTGTTTAACTTGATCTCTTCATATCCCGACAAATTCAACGGCACAGGCTGGAGGGCAAACATCTCAATCGGATTTTTTATGCTTCCGCTTTTTATCCTCTGGTCATACATTTGACTGTGATCTGCACCATTGAAAGACATATAAACAAATGCAATCAAAAATCCCAAGGTAAGAATACCAAGAATAGAAAGCACAATCCCGGGGACATTCCTCACCCTCTTTTCCATCGTGGTGGAATGCAAAAGTTATTTAAAAAGTTATTCTCTAAAAGTTAAATGCCTGGGTAACTCAGCCTGGATTAGAGTGCCACCCTCCTAAGGTGGAAGTCGCAGGTTCAAATCCTGCCCCGGGCGCTTTTAATTTCTCATTATCCAGAACAAAAAGATTTATTAAATAAATCCTGAATCTAATTGTGAGCGTGGATAGTATAGCGGTTAGTATAACTGGCTTCCAAGCAATGCATTCGCGAAGCGACCAGTTGACCCGGGTTCGAGTCCCGGTCCGCGCATGTTTTTGTGCTTTGTACATAATCGAGGGAGTGCATCAAAGAAAAGTTTTTCATAGCTCCCGGGAAAGGTTGTGAATAAACTAAAGAATAGTTTCAAAATCAATCAAAAGATTCATATTCAACGGGATTTTAAAAATAGATTTGATTAACTTTTTTTGAATTTCCCTATAAGCTCAAGGTTGTCTGCCTGTCCCAAAAAGACTGACCTGCAGCAAAACTTTTCAAGGCCCAATTCGTCGAGGACTTTCTTTGAATTCTCACCCTGCGAAACCCTTTTTTTATATTCTTCCCACAGATGTCCTATTGGTTTTCCGCACGAAAAACATCTCACTGGAATTATCATATTAATCTTCACAAATGTTAGTTTTTAAAACTTACTGTTAAGAAATCACATGTGATTTCTGTGGATATAAATCTTTAAAAATGAAAATTTCTAACTAATCCAAAAGAGGAAATTTTATGACAAAAAAATGCCTTTATTGCCAGAAAGAGATTTCTGAAGAAAGCGTGATAGACTTCTGCGAATCCTGCGGGAGAAGAGTGTGGGGAGATAAGATGTTCAACACGATTCTCGAAAAAATGGAATCTTCAAGGGAAGTAGGAGACATATAACTTTCGGTTCTTACAAAGAGATAGGTTTTTAAATGAAGTACTTTTCTCAATAGTTATGACAGGAAGAAAAGACATAAGACATAGAGGGAAAATCAAATTCAGTGAGTACTTCCAGAAATTTGAAAACGACGACAGGGTTGCAGTAAATAAGGAAGTCTCGGTCACTTCAAGTTTTCCTGAAAGATTGCAGGGAAGGACAGGAGTTGTTACTGGTAAAAGAGGGAGAAGCTACATTGTCAAAATAAAAGACCAGACAATGGAAAAAGAATTCATAATCGCGCCAGTCCACCTGAGAAAAATAGGACTTGAAAACCAAAAATGATAAAGAATATGGCCCCTCTAAGCATGGCAGAATCCCTGAGATACATAAAAGATCAGGAAGCAAAGGCATTTGTGAAGAAATTCACAAAGATGGACGAAAAAGAGGCCGAACCGTTGAGGAAAAAGCTTGAAGGTTTGAATTTAATTAAATTAAATGAAAAGCACATTTCAAAGATAATTGACTTTGTGCCTGAAGAAAAAGAAGAAATCCAGAAGATACTCCCTGACTCTAACCTGGATGACGAGGAGAAAGATGCAATACTCACAGCAATTAAAGAAAAACAATAAAGAAGATGAGAGAAGATTATGCGACAGTATTAGACTACTTACCAAACGGCTATCCTTTGGAAGGGAAGATGATGCCCATTGTTCAGGCAATAGGCAAAGAGAATTTCACACTCCTTGAGCTCGCTCCACGACGCGGGGTAAGTATAGATATTGGAGAGGACCTTTACATAGGTGAAGGCAAAAGAGATAAGGTTTATTATATCCTTGGGAGGCTCAAAAGGGAAAAGCTTACAGAAACCGCGAAAAGGGAACTTCAGGAAACAGTCTCGAAAAGAGTAAAAGAAAACGAAGCGAAAATAGTTAAGTTTTTTAATGAAGCCCCCGCAATAAACAAAAGACTCCACCAGATAGAGCTTTTGCCAGGAATGGGAAAAAAGCACATGATGGAAATTTTAAAGCAAAGGGAAGAGAAACCTTTTGAATCTTTCAAAGAAATGAAAGAAAGAATACCCAACCTCCCGGATCCTGAAAAAGCCGTCGAGAAAAGGATATTTCAGGAACTGACAGAGATGGAGAAGTACAACCTGTTCACACAATAAGATGGAAGAGAAACCAGCAATTCAAAAACCTATGCAAGCGAAAAACGAAGAAAGGATAGTAAGAATTCTATCAAAAGATATAGAAGGCGGAATGAAAATTTATCCGGGACTCACAAAGATAAAAGGAGTTTCATGGGCAGTTTCAAACGCGACATGCCAAGTTCTAGGAATTCCGAAGACAAAAAAAATAGGCGAGCTCTCAGACTCGGAAATAAAAAAAATAAGTGAATTCATAAAGAGTCCGAAAGTACCAAATTTCATATTCAACAGGAGAAAGGACCTTGAGACCGGAGAAGACAAGCATCTCATCGGAGTCGATCTTGAGCTAAAAAACGAGTTTGATATAAAAAGACTCAAGAAAATAAAAAGTTACAGAGGTCTCAGGCACGCGCTTGGACTCCCATTGAGGGGCCAGAGGACAAGGTCGCATTTCAGGAAAAACAGAAGAAGAGGATCAGGAATACAAAAGAAAGGGGCTAAAGCGGAGGTAAAGAAGGAGAAGTAAAATGAAGAGAAAACATAAGAGATACTCAAGACCAAAAAGACCTTTTGACAAAGCAAGGATAGAAGAGGAAGGGGTAATAAGAGAAAAATACGGACTCAAAAATAAAAGAGAGATATGGAAAGCTGATGCCAAAGTTGCTGTGATGAGACAAAAGGCGAAGAAACTCATTAAAGCCTTACCTGAAGATAAGAATGTGCTTTTCTCAAGACTCCAAAAAGTAGGCCTTAAAGTTTCATCCATCTCAGACGTCTTGGGCTTGAATAAGACTGATTATCTTGAAAGAAGACTCCAGACCATTGTTTTAAGAAAGGGCTTAGCTCCGACGATAAAAACTGCGAGACAGATGATCACACACAAAAAAGTACTTGTAAACGGAGCGGTGGTGGATAGCCCTTCTTATATTGTTCCAGTGAGCTATGAAAATAAAATAACAAAAAAGGGGAAGATAAAGGAGGCAACTGAGTAAAATGCCAAAGAAAAAGCCAGAGGAAAAGGCAATGGAAGAGGTCGGAGAACCCGAGCCAATCCAGGAAGAGAATTCTGATGAAAACAATGAACCGCCCGAAGAGACAGAGATTTCAGAAGAAACAAGGGAAGAAGATCATTCTGCAAAAGCGACGGTAAGCAAAGAATCCGAAGCCGTCATAAATATCTACACTTCTTTCAACAATACTCTCGTCCATGTCACAGATATGTCAGGAAGAACCATCTCAAAGATTACCGGCGGCATGATAACAAAACATGACAGGCTTAAAGCAAACCCCACTATAGCAATGTTTATAGCAAAAAGAATCACGGAAGAAGTGAAAGATTTGGGAATAAAATCTTTCTATGTCAGGATAAGGGCAAAAACAAGAAACCCTGCACCAGGACCAGGAGCACACAGCATAATAAAAAGCCTGACGAGAGATGGCTTTAAGATAATTAACATTTTAGACACCACAAGAATGCCAAGAGGCGGACCAAAGCAGAAAGGGGGGAGGAGAGGCAGGAGACCATAAGTCTTAAATAGCTTTTTCACAGAAAAAAATAATGGAAAAAAGTTCTGATATGAAAGCAAGTTTCAAAGTAAAAACTAATGAGAGCCTTGCAAACGCAATAAGAAGGAGCACCGGGCTTGTACCGACGATGGCAGTGGATGAAGTTGAGATATCAAGAAATGATTCCGCACTTTACGATGAAACATTAGCCCACAGGATAGGAATGGTTCCAATAAAAATGGACAAATCGTGGAAAGAGGACACTGTATTAAAATTCAAAATCGACTCAAAAAAAGAGACAGTATACTCGGGGGAAATAAAAGGGGAATTCGAGTTGGTTCACAATAACATTCCGCTAACGCTTCTTAGCCCAGGTCAGGAACTTAAGATTAAAGGAAAAACCAGAATGGGAATAGGAAAAGAACATGCAAAATTTTCACCTGGGATAATTTTCTACAGAGACGTGGCTGAGATAAGCCTTGACAAAGACCTTGAGAAGGAGATAAGAAACGCATTTCCTCAAGCGGAGATAAAAGAGAAAGGGAACAAAATTGTCCTGAAAGATGACGGGAGTAAAACAATATTAGATTTTTGCGAAGGCCTCACACATAGGAAAAAAAAGAAAGTTGAGATTACAGAAACAGGAGAATTCCTGTTCACAGTAGAATCCTTCGGACAGATGAAAGTGGAAGAAATTTTCAGGAAGTCTATTGAGGCACTTGAAAAAGAATTAAAAAATATATCAAAAAAAATAAAATAACCATTTTGGATTTAATTTATATTTCTACCGCAGATGCGCTGCGGACCCCTTAACAGATTATTTTACAAAAAATTTTCCAAAAAAAAATATTTTCCAACGAAAAATCTGTTTTGGGTACAAAAAATTGCAAAAAAAATAAGTTTGATACAGAAGATCAAGGTCTTTAGGAGGGAAATTTTGCAAAAAAAATATTATTCTTAGAGAGGGAGATTTTTGAAAGGATTCGGAAAAGAAAAGAGCCGCCCAAGAAAAGCGGGAGAAAAAAGGGCGGCTCTTTTCCGTGAAGCCTCATTGCCCAAACATCCTTGCAATGAGATTAATTAGAACCAATCCAAAGGAGGTCACTGCCCAAAAGATTGTCAGACAAGCATTGGCAGAAAAGCAAAAGAGGTGAAGAAAAGCGCAGACAGAACAATGAGCATCAGGATAGCAAGGAAAAGCAGAGATTTTCGTAGAAACTTGACATTCTCCTTTCTTAGGCTCCACCTATTTTTCCTTTCAATAATTTTTCCCATTGACGAAAATTGTCCTGGCAAGGAAGAACCCGAACGACTCTGCAAAAAGATAAGCGATGCCTACGGCAAAGAGAGCCCATCCAAGATTCTTTCCAGTTATGGAATGTGACCAGCTTCGGGTTAGATAAAAAAAGTACACAAAGATGATGATTTCCATCACCCACTCTCCGAAACCTCCTTTTCCTATCTTATCGAAGTTCCATCCAAGCACAAAAGAAGTTGAGCAGATGAAAACAACCCATGCTGAAAAGGCCGGATCATCTGCCCCGAAGAATATCAGATAGAATAAACTCAACAACGAAGATAAGAAAAGAAGTTTTTTTATGACTCTGGTTTCCATTTTTTTCTCCTTGTGATTTTTGAATTTTAAAAGCGTCATGAATCTTAAGGTCCTCTTATCATGTTACCCTCCTTTAGATTATTCGGATTTTAAAAAATACTTCTTCCCAAATTTCGAGGTCCTTTTCTGTATTACCCCTTCTTTGAGGAGAAATTTCAGGTTCTTACTTATTGTTTTTTTACAGAGTTTTGTCCCTTTGCGAATTTCACCGAGTGTGCAGCTCTTCTTTTTCAGGAACAAAAGGATTTTCTCACGGGAGCCTGAGACAGTTGGTCCAAACATATTTTCTCCTTCGAATTTTAGTTATTGTGCTGCTGCATCACATTATTGCATTCTACAGGAGAGGATCACCAATTTGAGGAAAAGAGTAATGGGTTCCTCCGCCTTTTGCTTGTCGAGTCTTTATGAACCCTTTCTCTTCGAGAAAGCGAGCGCAGTCTTTGACTTTCTCAGGACACATCCCGGTAAGATTGCTTATCACTTTCTTGGTTGGAGTCTTCTGCTCGTCAATACACTTCATTATTTTGAGCAGGTTCGTAAAGTTGTGACGGCCACTTTTACTCGACACTTCCATAAGTTTTGACGTGATATTTTCGCTTAACATATCTTCTCCTTTCTCGAAAATTACTGTTTTGGGAAATACGATTTTTCGAATACAAAAGTTTTGCAGGGAGATCTTATTGTAGTCATTTCTAATCCTTTCAAAGGGATTTTGAATTATAGATACGAAGTACGAAGGGGAGCTAGTGCTTCTTGTAGATTCTGATCAATTCACTCGCTATCAACTCCAGGTCGATGCTGTCTTTGTAGACCTGGTCCATAGGCAGGATTTTCGGCATGAAGACGTTCGCGACTGGCTTCCCATTCCACTCAAAGAGAACGGGTTTCATCTTAACCTGGGAAATAGCTTCAGAAAGATTCCAGATGATTTCCAGTGAACCCTCTCTTTCCTCAGAGAATCTTTCCATGTTATCTTCAGCTACTTCTATTATTCCCCGCGCGGTTCCGATTAGATTGGACATGGACACGTTTCCCGACCAGTCGACATAAGCGGAGAACTCGCCGAGTGTCGTGACAAGAGAAGCCTGCTTTCCTGACTCAGCTTCCTGTTTGAGTCTGACAGTGAGCCTCTTGACCCCCTTCACTCTTTCAGTGAAGTCTTTCTTCTTCTCTTCGATGGCGCTCATGATCTTTGATTTCTCTTCTTCTATCCTCTTCAAATGTCCCTCCTCGAAACCGGTGAGAAGGCTCTCAGGGACAAAAAGGCTAGAGAAGCCGATTTTGTCAGAGAAGCGGATATCCAGTTTCAGGCTGAACGGCTCGATCATATCCATTCCGGGAAAGAAAAGCTCCGCAAGACGCAACTTACTCTCCCTTGTCCATTTAGAGTATCCATCAAGAGCGCCGGAGTTGTACTCTTTCGTCCTTTCCTTGAATGGGGAAAGCGAGAAGAAAGATTTCAGGATTTCTTTTGTTAATGTTTCGACTTGATTCTGACTGACAGGCATAGTACGCATCATTGTAGTACCCTTTCATATTAAGATGGTTTCGTGAACTGTTGGCTGAAATGCTATTGAAAGTTTGAAAAAGGTCTGTGAAGAATGACCTTCAAGGTCCGCGAGTCGCGTTCATGAGATTTTCCTTTCTGTTAGCTATTTCTGATAAACTACTATGAGTACAGGATGCTTCGATACATCAGGAACATCACTGCTAAAGAACCATGATCTGCACTCGTTTTGGGAAGTCATTAAAACAAAGCCGTAGTTGGAACTGCCGTTTACCCATTCCTGAACTATAGAAGTGACATCGATCTTGTGCCAACGAAAACCCCCATAGTTTGTCGAGGAAGTGTAATCCAAAGTATTTGAACAGCCGGGCTTTGTCAACCATGTCACGGTCTGTTCATCCCATGCCGCCTCAGCTCTTCCAAACGAGATAACAGGCATATCAGTAGAGGAATTGTTTCCGACGAGTCCATACAAGTTCAACTGAGCTAAAACAATCTTTGAGCCTGCCTGAATCCCCGACAAGTCAAAGCGTATTAGGGACTCTGATTCCTGTAACCAACTTGGATTGTCATATTCGACTGTTAAGGAATCATGGTCTGGGTAAGCGGAATAGGTTTCATGTCCGTCAGACCAGATAACGTGCTTTATCCATACGTCCTGCCCGTCAGATGTTCCTGGCTGAATAACTAAAGTATCATTCCCTCCCGAATCTCCATCAGCATCCCCAACAATGAAAGACCAGCAAGGACCGTCGAATTTGTTTCCCCGGAAGTCACGAACAGACACTTTCCAGTATTCCTTTGTTCCCTGAGGAGCACCTATGTCTAAAGTGTAAGAATTTTGAGCCAGGCCGCTTCGTATGAACATATTTGTCGTATCTGTCCCAAAATAGAGGTCATAGGTGAGAGGTGTGCTTGGGTCATTGCATTCCCAAGTGAGATTTACAGGGAGCACAATCCCTGAACTGCCATTTGCCGGACTCGGATTGACCGGGGCGTAACTGACTGAAGACGCTGCTGTTGTGAAAGAATTTATCGGTCCAGCCGTTGAATCACTCTTGTCAAAAGCAATCACCTTCCAGAATACTGAAGAGCCTGCCGGAAGATCTTCAAGAGTATAATGATTTTCGACTAAACCATCCACCCTTTCCGGGGAATTTGTTCCAACCCCCCAGATAAGAGAGTAAGTCAGGTGGTCGCCATCCTGATCTGAACCGGACCAGCTGAGGTTAACATCTCCGCTCATCCCAGATGATCCATTTGGAGGAAAGAAATTTGAAAGTGAAGGCGGATGATTCAGAAAAGGGAAATCTCCTTGAGACTGGCTGACAAGTTTCTCCGCGTTGAAGAGGTCAAAAGAATAATCTCCGATTGAAGAAGCAATTCCCCTGGAATTTATGACTAATTTTCCATGAGCTCCCGCATACAGCTTCCACCAAGGGTTTTGATTTATATCAACGCTTAATCGGGCATATGGACCAATTTCAACTCCAGGCCCAACAACCTCATAGAGATAAACAGTGAATTTAAAGAAGAGAGTCCCTTTCAGTTCGCCATTGACCTCCACCTGCACAGGCTTGGCGGAAAAGCTGTTCACCAGGCTGTTTGTATTCTTCCATACTGCATCATAAGAGACAGAAGAGGTGAAAGCAACATTATCTCTTATCCCTGCAGACGCTTTTCCTTTGACGGAAATCTCCGGGAGAAACACCAAGGAAACTTCAGGGGTAATAACAATGCCACTTACAATTACAGGAGCCCCCTCTGCTGTGAAAAGAGTTTTTTCTGAAGAATAGTTCAATTCTCCGGTTGCAACGAGGTTCAAATCAAGGACGCTGTTTATCCCGAAATCCGCGCTCATGTTAAAGGGAGGGAATTTTACTTTCCCCGTAATCGACCCGTCAATTGAGATTGAACCTTGAATCCTTATCTGGTCATCCGTTGTTGAAGCGTTCTTATCTACATCATAAACAAGGTAATCAAGATTGTAAATTACATTCGTGGAGGATGTTGATCCCACTCTGACAGACCCAGAGTTTACTTTCTTCATCGATGAAGGGTTGATAACAAACCCGAAATCAGCCTTACTAAAGGCATCCTCAAGTGAGGCTTGTGAAGTGCTCACCGAATTTCCCGAGATAGAATTGACTTTTCTTAGGAAACCTTTTGGGGCTTTTGAAGAATAACCATCTGAATAGATTATGCTTCCGGGCTTAATCCCATGAGGCAAAGAAGAAAATAGAATGGACCCGGGAGATAAATCTTGGACAGAATTGGTCTGGCTTTGTGTAACTTGAACTGCCTCCTGCTTTGGAGTAAAATCCTTAGTCGACGGAGGCTTAGGCTCTGAATTGACAGGATTGCTTTTCCCCGAGCAAGAAGAAAGGACAAATCCCACAAGTAAAAGAAAAAATAGCTGTTTCATTTTGGATCTCCTTTCAAAGGAGGGGGTTGCTTTACCCGCAAACAATCAGACAAAGCAGAGCCCCCTGAAATTTGATTTAGAAGGAATATTTTATGCCTGAAGACCATAGGAACTCTTCTGCCTGCTCCATGTAACCGACGCCACCATAAGCCGCGAAGTGATCCGTCAGACTGAAGGATTTATTGATTCCGAAAATATTCTCAGGCAGAAATTTCTGGTACCCAAGCAAAGCATAGTAGAAATCATAAGAACCTACATTGACTGTCGCTTGTTCATAATTAAAGCAGAAGCGGAGTTTGGGAGAGGTGTTTCCAAGTTCAGGATTTCCAAAGCTCCATCCGATCCATACAAGCAAAGTGAAGTGACCGTCAAAGAAATCTGCCGAAGCGACAGGGGCAATCCATGCAACGTTTTTGAAAAAGCCCACGGTTGGCCCGAACGAGAGGTTCTTTATGACTGAATGGAAGAATAACATCTCTCCCTGAACAGGACTAAAGTCAAGAAGCATGGAGTTTCCAGAACTATCAGAAACCGTGGCAGATATGTCAATCCCGTCTGAAAGCGGAGTCTTTCCTGTTTGGGCTGATACAGTATTGAGTCTCCAGCCCTGTGCATTTGCTGAAACAGTGAAAAGAACTGTCAAAAGAATACAACTAAGCGTTTTCATTTTGGACCTCCTTATAGTTTAAGTTTTGGTTAAGTTAGTTAGAAAAAAATTTTCAAATTCTTCTCTAAGGAATTTGGGTATTTCACGAAAAT
The DNA here is from genome assembly GCA_021799535.1 of Nanobdellota archaeon. Taxonomy (GTDB): domain Archaea; phylum Nanobdellota; class Nanobdellia; order Pacearchaeales; family GW2011-AR1; genus GW2011-AR1. The sequence goes on along the minus strand of JAJZAH010000001.1, from coordinate 149,552 downwards.
TGAGTTTGGTAAAAAAATTGAATAAAGGTATTTCAGAGGTATTTCAAAGATGCCCCTATTGAAAATTAGGCAAGATTTCTCCCGGAATTTCCATTCCCGAGGTTTTTCATTTTCTTACAAGCCTTTTTCGGCCCGAAAGGATTTTTCAAAGCATAGTAAAAACCTTAAATCAAGACTTTTGAGAGTATTGATTTTTTCAACGGCTTTTATGTGATTTGTTTTTTTGGTTTTTGGGTGTTAAAGTTTTGAATATGAATCAAGAGAGCCTTATCAGTTTTCTCCATCCTTTGCTGTTTCTCTCTTCGTTTTGAGTGATCATTCCTTTTTCAAGAAGCTTGCCCTTTATAATATTTCCTTTTCTCGATGAGAGACCAACATGCCTGTAAAGCTCGACTGTTGCAAGATCATGGCTCGGATTTGCTTTCAAAAATTCAATCAAGGATTTTTCTTCAGTAGATAAACCAATGCCCTCGATGATTTTTTTGTCAGAAAAAATCCCAGGAACTGTCTTTCGGGTCTCCAGTTTCTCTGCAAAGAGCTTATTCATAACCAAAAGAACATCTCTTCTTGTATAACGGCCAAAATAGGCTCCTGAATCCAAAAGCTTCTCTACTTCGGAAAAACTTGAGCCTTCCGAAATTTTCTTTAAAGCAAAATTATAAAGGACATTCTGGACTTCTGAGAAAGAATCCCCTATGATTACTTCTTCTTTCTTGGTCTTTTCAGTCATCAAGACAGGTTTTTCAGCAGTTTCAGGCTTGGGTTCTTCATCAAAGATTATCTTTTCCTTGAACTCTGAATCATTTTTTTCGACCTCAGCAACACTCGCGACAAACTCCATTTTGCTTTTTATCTTAGAGGAAGGGAGAGAAGAAATTCTTAAACTATCAAAGGGTACATTGATCATAAAGGGAGAAGTGTAACGCTCGGAGAGCTTCACTATCGCAGATCCAACTTTGAGGTCATTGAAAATTTCAGCCTTGTCCCTCAACCTCATCAAAGAGCTTACTTCTTCAACATCTTGAGGCAACTGCTGCTGGAAAGCGATATGACAAGCACTATTTCCGACAACTGTATCACTCAACTTGGAAATATGTTGGTCAAGGCAGATCAGACTTGTCCCATATTCACGCATCTCTCTATAAATCATGTCCGTCACAGATTCAGTCATGAAACTCGTCTCTTTTTTAAGGAAAATATTGTGAGCTTCATCAACCAAAATCGCATTCTTGAAAGAGCCATCAGATTTTTCATCTCCCGCTTTCTTAAGTTTAAAGATATAAGTCAGGAGATACTCGCAAAAAAATTTCTTTTCTATATTTGAGAGAGAGTTCAGTTCAAAAATAACCTCTTTGTCAAAAAGGTCCTCTATTGAAATGCTCTTCTTGCCATCATAATTAATCACTTTTCCAAAATCTCCGAACGTCAGGACAGTCGCTATCCTAAGGGCACTCTCATACCATCCGGTCTCTCTCCCTTTAGAGTCCCTGGCTTTTATCTCAAGCATCTTCTTTACATGTTCCCAATTAGGATATAATTCTGATCCTTGGTAAACCCCCCAACCTTCAAAAATTTCATCGAGAGTTTCAAGAAGAATTTTATGGACTCCAAAAGAAACATTGAAACTTTCTGCCAGGAGATCACACAGAGCATTTATCCATTCCCTGGGGCTCACACCTTTTGGAGGTCTGTTTATGTTTGTCTTGAAAAAATTGCTCACCTGACTATTCCCAACAGTAAAACACATCACGGAAGGGTTTACTTCGATAAGAGGCCTGAAACTTTTCTTCCAATCGAAGACCATGAAAGGCTTTTTCCTGCTGACAAAGTTCTTAAGGATCCCCAATGCAAGAGTAGTTTTACCGCTCCCGCTCATCCCAGTTATGCAAACATGCCTCGGCCAGTCGTTTTCTCTGAGAGAAAAGTCAAATAACTCCTTTTCTGCATAATTTACTTTCGCAAGGGGGTATTCCCCGGACAATGTGCCGTCCGCAGGGGGCTCTAACGAGAAATTCCTGTCAAGGAGCTTCGAAAGATATTTTTGATAAAAAGAAGAAAGAATCTGAAATATTTCATTTTTCTCATCACTATCTTCGCTATTTATGTACCTGAAGTAAAGCTCATCAACTTTTGACCCCAATATAGGCTTAAGTTTCCTTGCAAGGTCTTCTACGGATATACGGGTTTGCATTTTAATGAGAAACCTCCGACGATTGCTTAGGTGTCCAAGACTCTAGATCGATTAAATAAACCTTCTGGGTAGAAGGCTCAAAAAGAACATTTCTGTCTTGATAATCATGTATTTCAAAAGTTTTTTCCGCATTTTTTTTGATAACATCCTTCTTTTTGTTCAAACAATTAAGATAATATAAACTCCTGCCTTCTGATTTACAATTTAGTTCAGCAAAGGTTTTCCCATGAATTCTTTCCATCACTTCAGCAACCCAAAAGGATTTATCATGAACATTATAAACATTAAAAAGGCCTTCGGGACGAACTGTTGAAACTTCTAATTTGTAAGCTAAGCTATGCATTTCAAATTCCTTCTTTGGGAAATCCGAACTAAAATGATAATTGTTTAATTTTGCAGCAAGATTCTGCAAATTAAAAATCACGGGAAAAACATACCCCCAAGCTCCAAGACGGTTATCCCCCCTTACCACATACCTAAATGGGAAGCAAGAATCTGCCATTGAAACACTTCCTAAAACCTTTGCCTCATCCAAAGTGAGTTCCTTTCCTTTGACGAGTTTTCCAAGTAAGTTTAATCTTTCTTTTTCCATTTTTATCTCGAAACCTCCTTATCCAGAAATGCAACCAGTTCTCTGTAAGTGGGAAAATAATTTGTATGAGATTCATACCATCTGTTTTCTGAATCATCTACACCTGTAAGATCCAGAGAGATAAAAGGAGAATACCTTGCCTCCCCATCAGCAATCGTTTCCTTTACACAAACCCCCTTGCACAATCCCGCATATACTAAATTTCTCACTGAAAAACCTTTCAAAGAACCATCAAGAGATGTATGCTTAAAACCACTTGCAAACTTTTTCGACACAAAATTTACTCCAAAGTACCCTTCCAGACCTGAGCGCACTTCTAAGACAGTTTTTCCCACACTCGACATCTCAAGGGCCCAAATCGGGAGACTCTTGCTTTTTCCGAATTTGACTAGTGCATTTACATTTGAAATAAGACATGACTTTTCAGCGTTGCTGCATCCATCAAGAAAAGCTGGCTGCATATCCACTATTACAATTCCATATTTTCCTCGGAGCATTATTTTTCCCATTTTATTTTAACACCTTCTTCTCTAAAAAGGAGATTAATTTTTTGTGATCCCTGAAAAAGTTCGTATTAGTTTTATACCAATCATTTATTTCTCCTTTGCGATTCATCAGGTCCGGAGAAGTAAAGGAGTTATATCCATGAGAGATCCCAGAACTTATTGTGGCTTTCATGCATCCGGTCTTTGAAATACCCGCATAAAGAAGGTTTTTGACAAAATAACGGTTAATCTCCCTTTCAAAATTAGTTCCGTCGAATCCATCAGCTGAATCCTTTTCTATATTTGCTTTAGGGCCATAACTCTCGAGCAAAACGGTAATCTCCGGATTAATATCCCCAAGATTAAAATCCCTTACAAGATAGATCGGGAGACTATGTCTTACTCCAAATTCCACAACCGAAAGGGCATTTCCCAACAGACACTCTGAAGCGGACTTGCCTTCAAACTCCGTCACTTTGTAGAGGAAATAATCCTGAAGGTCCACTAAAGCAATTCCAAATTCTCCCGGTAAAATGGTCGGCCTCATCTTAACTCCTTGAAAGCTCCTCCATTTTATTTGGCAAAGTTGAAATCGGGACCGAAAAAATTCCCTTAGCGAGGATATACTTAGTCCCTTCACTTTTCATTCTATTTATCATAAGCTCATAGTAAGCACTATTTACTGCCAGCTCAAAATAGTTTCTGTAATTAATTCTTTCAGAAGACCTTGAATCTGCCGAAAAACTCTCCGAGAAGAGCTTTCCTGATAAGAAGAGGATTAAGTTAAAATTTTCAGGGAGGGTGTTTTTTATAACATCCCGGAAATTCCCAATTTCATAAAACCAAGTCCCGGGAAAATATAATAAAGAACCTTTCTCTTCTTTAATCATCTAATTGACCGACAGGTCCTCCAGTTTTTCAGGCAAAAGAGATATATCCACCAAGTATCCCTTCCTCGTGCCGACGTATTTCATTTCTCTCCCTTCGAGAGTTTTAATAGCAAGTGCATAACCCTCTAAATAATACCCCTTCCCGTTAAGGGATTCTGCCTTTGTTTGATCATGGCAATAATACCTAGAAAACAAATCTGAATAGCTCTTCAGCTCTCCTTCCAAATATTCTTGGGCTATGCCCTTTAGATATTCCTCAGAAACCGGCTTTTGGACATAATTAGATTCCATTTTCATCTCCATTTAAGATTTTTTGGAATGCCTTTGCCCTTTCTTCCTTCTCTAAAAGTTCACGCTCATATTCCCTTAGTTCTTTTTTAAGCAGTGCCACATCCTTCCAGCAGCTTATTTTCTCATTCATCTGCAGCTCGGAAATCTCAATTTTCTTATGCCTGAGACTGTCTTTTTCCCTCGAAGGATCTGAGGGAGCAATTTGCATCCTTTCATTTTCCGCAAGATAACCTTTTATTTCAGACTTGAGAGATTCCCCTTCTTCATGTATCTTCCTACTAAGCCTTTCCCTACTGAGGATCATTTCATGTATTTCCTCCACAGATTTTTTCAGGGCTTCAACCTTAAAACTTCCAAAAACATCGGAATTTTCGCTTTCTGAGGATATTTCGGGATTTTTCCAGTCCTGCAGGTCAGAAAAATTACCCTTCGTCACCCACTTATTTTCCATCTCCATGTGTTTTACCACTAACCAGTTACTTATAAACTTTTCCATTTTGTTATGACTGTTAAAAGGTAAATTTGCCAGAGCGGAAGAATGGACTTATAGAAAAGATTTGAAAGAGGCGAGAAATATGTGGATGCTAGGATTCGAACCTAGGAAAGCATAAGCTAACGGATCTTGAGTCCGTCCCGTTTGACCACTCCGGCACACCCACAAGGTCAAAATGCAGCGGTTAGTTCATTTCTGAACTTTTCGACACATATGTTTACAGTCAGGATAGCGAAGCCGGGGGCTTAGCTATTCAGTGAAGTAAACGGAAATTTTAGGATCAAGCAATATTTAAAGCTTAAGGAAAAGTTTATAAAACAAGCTCGTTTCAAAGTTTTACCTGCGAGTAAAAAGCGCATAGCGGGAAGAATTTCTCGTTAAAATAAAATGAAGTCAAAGACAAAAATTGAGGAACAACTGAGGAAAAAGACCAATTCAGAGTTGGTTGAAACAATCATCCTTGCGAAGAAAAGCCCAGAATGGAAGGAGGTTGCGGGAGCATTGTCCGGACCAAGAAAGAAAAGAAAAGATATCAACCTGGCATCCTTGAGCAATTCTAATCTTGACTCCGTGGTTGTATGCGGCAAGATCCTCGGGGACGGTGAGGTAAATAAGAAAATGAAAGTTGTTGCCCTAGGATTTTCCAAAAAGGCAAAAGAAAAACTCATGAAAGCCGGGTGTGAGGTTAAAACCATAATTGAGGAGATAAGATCAAACAAAAATGCAAAAGGAGTTACAATAATAAAATGAAAGTCGTGGACGGGAGAGGCACGCCCCTTGGAAGACTCGCAAGCTTTGCGGCAAAAGAAGCTCTCAAAGGCGAGGAGATTTCAGTTATAAACTGCAGTGAAGTGATAATAACTGGAAATTTCGGCGCAACGAAAAAAATTTTCGATGAGAAAAGAGGGAGAATCGGGAGCAGTCAAAAAGGGCCAAAACACCCAGCAACTTCAGAGAAAATAGTAAAACGCGCCGTAAGAGGCATGCTGCCCGATACAAGGGCAGGAAGAGGGCGGGAAGCTCTAAAAAGAGTCAAGTGTTACAATAATATTCCAAAAGAGTTTGAAAACTCAAAATCTTTCAAGATCCCAACTTCAAAAAAGGGCAAGTACTCTAAAGTAAAAGAGTTCACAAAATAAGATGGCAATAAAAGGTTATTCATCAGGAAAAAGAAAAGAAGCTGTCGCAAGGGCCGAAATCTCAGATGGGTCAGGAAAGATGACTTTTAATGGGAGAGACTACGGAAACCTTGAACTTTTCGACAAACTGAAGATTGAGGAGCCCTTAAGAATAGCCGAGAACATTATTGGAAAAGCCAATTTTGATATAAAAATAACCGCACAAGGCGGGGGAAACAAAGGCCAGATAGATGCGGCAAGGCTCGCAGCTGCAAAAGCAATTGTGAATTTTACTAAATCATCTGAACTGAAACAAGCTTACTTGGATTATGACAGAAGCCTTCTAGTGGCTGACGTAAGAAGGAAAGAAACAAGGAAGCCCGGAGATTCAAAAGCAAGGGCCAAAAGACAGACTTCTTACAGATAACTTTCCTTAATTTTGGTTAAATTTAAATAATCTCTTTTTCAAAAAGTAAAGTGGGAAAATATTTCGATGATGAATTTGAAGATGTAAAATTTTCTGTAAGGTATAAAGAGAAAGATTCCCGGCTGTCAAAAAGAGATCAATTACTAGATGGGAAGATGTTAATGGAGATTAGAGAATATTTTGAGACGATAGGAAGAGAAGACCTTTTCGGGGAATCTGAAAGATATGAAAGAATATCCAGAGTGGAAGAAAGTATATTTGGCATAGTTTATACTGTTCTTAGTTATCCTGCCTTGGGCAGCGATAAAGCAAATTCTCAAAATCACTTCGAGAGACACAAGCCAAGAGAAACAAAGTACTTTGTCACACCCAAGGGGTTTCCATGGAAAAATTCTGGCAATTAATTATTTTTTATACCCTTTCTTTCTAATTTATCCTGCACATGGTTGAAAAGCGTAGAGGAAACTAAAGGTTCATGATTCCCACTATGCACTTCACCGTCAAACTTGATCTTTCCAAGATAAGTAAAATTCCTTAAAATTTTTTTTATGCCATTCACAGAAAAACCATATTTCTTTGCAAGATTATTCAGACTCACCTCTTCCCTTTGAAAATCTAAGAAAATACTTTCAACTACGGAAGAATTCTCAGTTTTCACAAGGCTCCCGCCCATGACCTTATAACCAAATGGGGCCCTTGAGACAATATGACCTTCTCTTGCCTTTGCTTCCATCCCTCTTTTCAATCTTTCTTTCTCTTCTTTTAAAGATTCAAGTTCCTTCCTGAGCCTTTCATTTTCCTTTTTTAGCGATTCAAATTCATTCATTTTCTAAAGTATCGATAGGGCTTTTTATTTTTTTTATCGACTCCGTGGAAATATGCGTATAAAGTTCTGTTGTCGAGATCGAACTATGCCCCAAAAGCTGTTGTATAAAACGGATATCAGTTCCTTCTTCGAGCAGATGGGTCGCAAAGGAATGCCTTAAAGTATGACAATGCACATCTTTTTTCACGCCTGCTTTCTTCGCCGCAAGTTTGACTATTTTCTGGAGATTTCTCGAAGACATCTTTTTTCCGTTCCTTCCAGGAAATAAGTACTCCTCCCCTGCTGACTCCTGTTTTTCCGAATATTTTTTCAACTTCCCGAAAAGAAACCGGGGAATGTTGAAGATCCGATCTTTTCTGCCCTTAGCTTGCTTGATTATCCCCGTTTTATCTTCAAAATTAAGGCTGCCCACTTTAAGTGAAGCAACTTCGGACACCCGCATTCCGGCGGCATACATCAAGGAAATCATAAGACGGGATTTTTTAGTATTGAGTGCATCAAAAATACCCAGGACCTCTTTTTTTGTGAGGACTGCCGGAATTCGCTTTTCTCTCCTCGGACGACGGATGTTTGCAGTCAGATCTCGCTTAAGGATCAGTGAAGTTGAAAATTTCAGGGCCGCAAGAAATATGATTATCGATATTGCCGATTTGTCAGCGAGATTCTGCGCGACATAAAGTTTTATATCATCTTCCATCACTTGATCCGGATCCTTTTTTATAAAATCCAAAAAAAGGATATTGCAATGGAGATAATTTTTCAGGGTGTGCTCTGAGTTTTTAGCAATCTTCAGTTCTACCTCAAGTTTTTTCAAAAATTCTTCTCTGTTCATATAACCCCTTAACCCAATAGGATTATACGAACTTTATTTAAATAATTTTTCAATTGATAGATTTAAATAATGTAAAAACATTCATACGTAATCGAGAGTTCTCGAGAATTAAAGCACGGGAGGTAAAATGAGTAAGAAAGTTTACGTTGGAAACTTACCTTTCAAATATAAGGGAAAAGAGTTGAGGGAACTTTTTTCTAAATTTGGAGAAGTTGAATTTGCAACAGTGATACTTGACAAGTTCAATAGAAACAGATCAAAAGGTTTTGGATTTGTCACGTTTGTGAACGACGCCGATGCAGACAAGGCCATCGCAGAGATGAATGGCAAAGATGCTGAAGGGAGACCGCTCACAGTAAGTGAGGCAAAACCAAGAGAGATTGAGAACGGGGAGTAATCAAATCCCTTAAGATTTATTTTTTGTTAATATTTTTTGATTAATGACCATGAAAATGACCGCACCGGCAAAAAAAAGCCAACTAACAGTAAAAGCTAGAACTAAAAAAGAAAGACCCAAAACTGAATTTGCAACGACAAGTTTATTCATGTTCTTTAAAGGAAATAAAAGATTTATATATCTTCAGTAACCTAAAGTTAAGGTAAAAGAGTTTTTGTGAGAAATGGAAAGGAAAAAACAGATTGAGTTTATTGCCGCAGGGATTTTGTTAATCCTACTTTTAATCCTGATAATAAACTTACTTTATAGCTCTTCCGAGGAAATCCAGGTGAGGAGAAATTTCGGGATTTATGAGAAAAGCTCAAGGATTTCATATAAAAATGGGATTTTATATGATATAGAAGAAACTAGAAGCATTTCCTCTCAGAATGGGGTCTATAACGAAATCTTTTCAGAAAAAAGTTTCATCGGGTCCCCTGAAGAATTTTATATCGAAAGCACCTATCTCCAGAAGAATTTAAACAATTCTCAGCCAATTCAATAAAATGATTCTTTGGATAATTGTTGCCGGATTTATTGTGGGGCTCACCTCTGGAATTCCCTTCGGACCTGTGGGGGCCCTTTGTATAAAAAGAAGCCTTTCAGAGAGAAAGTATGGAGGATACTTCACAGGTTTTGGAGCATCAACTGCAGACGGAATTTTTGCACTTGCTGCAAGTTTTGGGATAAATGCAATATCAAATTTCCTGATCGGTAATGAAGCGCTCATACAAATAATCGGGGGACTATTTCTGATTGGAGTTGGATTAAAAGAAATTGGGGCAAGCATCTCTATAAAAAACGGAAATGGAAACAATAAAAAAGAGTTCTTTTCCGGCTTGACGGTGGCGCTTGCAAGCCCCTTTGTAATATTCTCCTTTATTGCACTTTACGCACTTCTTGGCATGAGCCAAATATCCGGAAATTACTTTTTGTCCCTTCTGCTTGCTTTATTCACAACTATAGGATCATTTGCAGGCGTCGCTTTCCTCAATTGGATCGTAATAGAGAACAGAATGAAGATAAAACAAAGAACAATAGACCGGATAAACAGGATAATCGGGGGATTTATATTCCTAACAGGATCATACCTTTTGGTAAGGGGAACTTTATTTTAAGATGAAAAACCTTTTCAGTTACATCATGCTAGTACTATTCGGCTTCCTGCTAGTTTTAGGAACTCTCTTAAAGCTCCTCAAGATAATCAGCATCAGCTCTGACTGGTTCTGGCTCCTCGCAGGAGTAGCTCTTACAATCGAAGGGACGATAAACATGCTAAAGCAGAGGCAATTTGATAGGAAGTACAAAGTTGTACTAAGAGACGAAATTGGAGGGTAAATTTAGAAAACCTTTCGTGCAATTTTTTTAATTTTCCAAAATCTCTTAGTTATTTCAACTGCTTTGTTACTGTCAAAGTCTTTACAGGTGTAAAGAATCAGAGAAAGAAAACTCTTATTGGCCCAGACCCCAAGATAAATACCCGAATCAATTAATGGAACGAATGCGTCATACCCCTCGTTAATCTCTTTTCCCTGACCGCTTGTTGCATGGATTATCGGTTCGCCATAAACTCTCAGGGAAAGTTTTGAGGTTATTTCACTGTAAAAATCTTTGATAACCTTCTCATTAACTTCAAGATCATAAAATCCTTCAATTAATATCCTTTTGCGCATTATCTCCGGAGCCAAATTTTTCATATTAAGATCACACAAATTTTATTTATAAGCTTATTTTTTCCCAATTCTTTCCTGAAGACTTTTTATTTTATTCCTCAGCTTTATAGCAGTCTCAAAGTCAAGTTTCTCTGCAGCGACTTTCATGGTTTTGTCCAGTTCGATGATTAAATTAGGAATCTCTTTTTTAGGGATATATTTCGTATCACTCACTTCAACTTCCTTTTCTTTTATCGGTTTAATTATAGTCTTAGGGATTATATGATTTTCCTCATTGAACTTCATCTGGAGAGCCCTTCTTCTTTGCGTCTCTGCTACAGCAATCTGAATAGACTCCGTAAGCTCATCAGCATAAAGTATGACCTTGGACTCAGAATTTCTTGCCGCACGGCCAATCGTTTGTATAAGGGATTTGTCATTTCTTAGAAAGCCCTCTTTATCTGCGTCAAGAATTCCCACAAAACCGACTTCAGGAATATCCAAACCCTCCCTCAAAAGATTTATCCCAATCAAAACATCAAATTCCCCCAGCCTCAACTCCCTTATTATCTCTGTCCTTTCAAGAGTATCAATCTCTGAATGAAGGTATCTTGCTTTAATTCCCTGCTCCGCAAGATAATCAGTCAGTTCTTCAGCTAGTTTCTTTGTGAGAGTCGTCACAAGAACTCGATTTCCCTTTTTAACAACCTTTTGGATTTCAGCGGTAACATCCTTTACTTGAGTTCTTCCTTCCCTTATTTCGACTTCGGGATCTAGAAGACCCGTCGGCCTTATGATCTGCTCGACAACCTTTGAAGAATGTTCTCTTTCATAAAAAGCTGGAGTGGCCGAAACAAAGATGGCTTTATTCCCCTTAAGGTATTCTTCAAACTCTTCAAAACGCAGAGGACGGTTATCATAAGCACTTTCAAGCCTGAATCCGTAATCAACAAGATTTTTCTTCCTTGACAAATCTCCCCGATACATCCCGTGAAGCTGCGGGATTGTCTGGTGGCTCTCATCTATAACGATAAGGAATTCCCCCCTAAAATAATCCAAAAGGCAGTAAGGCTTCTCACCAGGAGCCCTCTTATCAAAGTGCCTTGAATAATTTTCAATGCCTTTGCAATAGCCAGTTTCTTTTATCATCTCAAGATCATACATTGTCCTTTGTTTTAACCTGTGAGCCTCAAGCTGACCCAAACTTGGAAGATCCTTTTCAAGCTCTTCAAGTATTGATTTTTCCACCTCTTCAAATTCCTCTTCTGGAACAACAAAGTGCTTTGCTGGGTAAATTGTGAAATGATCCCAAGTCTCAACTTTTTCTCCTGTTATCCTGTCAAGTTCAGCAATCCTCTCTATAGCTCCATCCAATATCTCAATTCGAATTATGTTTTCAAAATCCGTAGGGATCAAGTCTACGGTGTTTCCTTTCACTCTGAAACGTCCCCACTCAAGTTCCATATCATTTCTCTCGTATTGGGAATCAAGCAGCTTTTTCAATAGCTCTTTTCGCTCGATTTTCTCACCTTTCTCAACAGAAAACCTGAACCCAAGATAATTTTCGGGATTTCCGAGTCCATATATGCACGAGACCGAAGCAACTACAATAGTATCACTTCTTGCAAGAATCGAGGATGTGGCTGCAAGCCTCATCTGATCAAGCCGCGAATTTATCGCAGCGTCCTTCTCAATATATTGATCAGTGGTGGGAATGTAAGATTCCGGCTGGTAATAGTCGTAATATGAAACAAAATATTCCACTTTATTTTTTGGAAAAAGCATTTTTAATTCTTCATACAATTGGGCTGCCAGAGTTTTGTTGTGAGCAATCACTAGAGTAGGCATTTGAACATGATTGATAACATTTGCAATCGTGAAGGTTTTCCCGGAGCCTGTCACACCCAAAAGAGTCTGCATCTTGACACCACGTTTTATACCCTCTGACAATTCTTTTATTGCTTCTGGCTGTGAACCTGCTGGCTTGTTTTTGGATATGAGTTCAAATCGTCTTCTTTCCATAAAAAAACTAAAAATGATAGAGTTAAAAGATTTATGGGCTCATTCTTTTCCAAAGAGCCTCTTGCTCCTTCTTAGGCGTTGGAAAGTAATTACAAATCTGTGTGCTTCATCACGGATTGCCCTAAGAAGCAAAAGCCCCTTATTTTTATCATCAAACCTCAACGGAACCGAATTTCCTGGAATGTAGACCTCTTCAAGTTTTTTGGCAAGGGAGATTATCTGAAGCTTAACATTAATTTCTTCAAGGGCTTTTATTGAGGAATTCAACTGTCCCGTCCCCCCATCAATAACCACCAGATCCGGCATCGGCTCTTTTTCTCTTTTGAGTCTTGAGTACCTTCTTTTCACAACCTCATTCATGGCTTTGAAATCATCATTTCCTTTAAAAGATCTTATCTTGAACTTTCTATAATTTGACTTGTCTGGTTGGCCATTTCTGAACTGAACCATAGAAGCGACAACCTCCGTTCCAGAAAGATGAGAGATATCAAAGCATTCTATAACATAGGGAGGGGAAGGAAGAGACAATATTTTTTGAAGAGCCTTGACTCTTTCTAAATTTCCGAAGAACTGTATCTCGACATTTTTCTTTACCAGTTCAAGAAGAGATTTGAGCTCCCCTTTTTGTGGAACGATCATATCAACAAGGGATCCTTTTTTTGATGAGAGAAAATTCTGGAATGATTCGGAAACTTCTTCTGGGAGGATCACCTTTTTTGGGATCGGATTCTCGTCATAGTACATTAGAAGAAACTCTTCCAGAAAATCTCCACTATAATTAAATTCATAAGACTGCTTATTCTCCAAGATTCCGTGATGGGAATTAAAAAGGAGAAGATAAATCTTTCCAGATTTGATTATAAAGTTTATGATATCCTCATCGTACCTCTTATTCCTCTCGACATTTTGCCTCTCTCCAAGTGATTTCAAAGAGGAAATCTCTTCTCTCAGTTTAATGGCTTTTTCATATTCCTCATCATCAGAATATTTTTTCATCAAATCCTTCAACTTTGAAAGGAGTTCCGAGGTTTTTCCCCGCAGCACCATCCTGGCTTTTTCCACACTCTCGGTATAATCTTCTTTTGAAATTTTCCCTATGCACGGAGCGGAACACAAGCCCAAATCGTACCTTATACACTTTCTTTTTGGGAGCTTCCTGCAGGTTCTTAATTTGAATGCACGGTTCAAAGTCGAAAGAAGATAATCCCTTGTCTTTCCTGAAGTAAAAGGCCCAAAGACCCCACGGCTGTCTTTCTCATTCTTTATTTTCTCGCTTCTCGAAGAGACAAGCCTTGGAAACGAATCGTGGGTTATCTCAATTATAGGATAAGACTTTGAATCTTTCAGATTTATATTATACCTCGGGGTATATTTTTTTATAAGGTTATTCTCAAGAAGGAAAGCCTCGACTTCAGAGTTTGTGACTATAAAATCTATATCAGATATATTTTTTATTAATGCTCTGGTCTTTGAATCATGATTCTTATTAAAAAAATAAGAAGAAACTCTTTTTCTGAGATTTTTAGCTTTCCCGATATAAATCACTTTTCCAAATCTGTCCTTATACAAGTAACACCCGGGATCCGACGGCAAAATTGACATTTCAGATGGTTTCATAATCGTAGGAAGCGAAAGAAAATTATAAACTTAGTGATTTCCCTTCCTCAAAACTTCTTTCAAATACTTTCCTGTCCATGACTTATCGCACTTAGCGACTTCCTCGGGAGTCCCCGTCACAACAACCTCTCCGCCTTCATCTCCTCCTTCAGGCCCAAGATCGACAATGTTGTCCGCACACTTTATTACGTCAAGGTTGTGTTCAATTATGATCATTGTATTCCCTTTGTCCACAAGCTCCTGGACAACTTCAATAAGCTTCTTGACATCGTGAAAATGTAACCCGGTTGTTGGCTCGTCAAGAATATATAAAGTTTTTCCTGTTGATCTTTTCCCAAGCTCTTTTGTCAATTTTATCCTTTGGCTTTCTCCGCCTGATAAGGTAACTGAGCTCTGGCCCAATTTAATATACCCAAGGCCAACTTTAACAAGAGTTTCAAGCTTTCGCCTTACAGAAGGGATAAATTGAAAAAAATCCAGAGCTTCTTCAGTGGACATATCTAAGACATCTGCTATTGATTTATCCTTGTATTTTACTTCAAGAGTTTCACGATTGTATCTTTTCCCATGGCACTCTTCGCATTCTACATAAACATCTGGGAGGAAATTCATCTCTATTTTTATGGTCCCATCACCTTTGCATTTTTCGCATCTCCCTCCTTTCACATTAAAGGAGAACCTCCCGATCTTGTAACCTTTCAGTTTAGCCTCTTTAGTCTGTGAGAAAACCTCTCTTATCTCATCGAAAACTTTTATGTAAGTTGCAGGATTACTTCTTGGAGTCTTTCCAATTGGGGATTGATCAATGATAAGAACTTTATCCAAGAAGGCTTCCAGATATATCTCTTTGTGCTTCCCGGGGGTTTCACCTGAAGAGTTAAGTTTTTTTGAAAGCCCTTTATAGATAATCTCATTTACCAAAGTGGATTTTCCTGAACCGGAAACACCTGTGACAAGATTAAGACACTGTGTAGGAATCTCAATATCAATGTTTTTAAGATTGTGCTCCTGCGCACCTTTAACTTTAATCGGCGATCCTTTTTCTCTCCTTTTTTTTGGGATAAGAATCTCTTCTTTGCCTGAAAGATACTGACCTGTAAGGGAATTTTTATTTTTTTCTATCTCTTCTGGGGAGCCTTGAGCAACAATCTTTCCCCCATGGATTCCTGCACCGGGCCCTATATCTACCACGTAATCTGCTCCTCGGATTGTGTCTTCGTCGTGCTCCACAACAACAAGCGTATTCCCCAAATCCCTGAGTTTATATAATGTCTCGATAAGCTTCTTATTGTCTCGTTGATGGAGCCCAATAGAAGGCTCATCAAGGACATATAGGACTCCTGTTAGATTAGAACCAATTTGCGTCGCAAGTCTTATCCTTTGCCCTTCGCCTCCTGAAAGTGTGCCTGAACTTCTTGAAAGAGTGAGATATCCAAGTCCCACATTCTCAAGGAATTCCAACCTTGATTTTATTTCTTTTAATATCTGGCGGGCAATTAGCTCGTCCTTATCCGAAAGAGCCAGACTTCTAAAAAAACCCAATGCATCCCTTACAGATAAATCAGTAACTTCTATTATTGATCTTCTTCCAACCTTCACTGCCAAGACCTTGTCTTTAAGCCTTTTCCCATGGCAACTCTGGCAAACAGACGAGCTCATAAATTTCTCAAGTTCTTTCTTCCGGTACTCAGACTGGGTTTCCTTGAAAAGCCTTTCGGACTGAGGTATAAGACCTTCCCAACCGTTGTCAAAATGCATATCGGCCCCTCCGACCCATCTCCCCTTTATTTTTTTCGATGAGCCATAAAAGAGGGCGTCAAGCTGTTTTTTTGTAAGGTCTTTTATTGGGGTGAAGAGGCTAAAACCAAAATTTTTCCCGACCACTGCGAGTTGCTGTCGTCTCCATGAACTCTCCATCTTACCATAAACTTTTATGGCCCCGTCAATTATTGACTTGGATTTATCTAGGATTATAAGGTCCGGGTCAAATTCAATTTTTACACCTAAACCATGGCATTCTTCACATGCTCCGAAGGGGGAATTAAAAGAAAACATCCTTGGCTGTAACTCCTCAAATGAAAGACCGCACTTCGGGCAAGCGAGATTGCTTGAAAAAGTCTTTTCTTTTTTATCGGATCCTTCCACGATTAAAAGTCCTCCAGAAGAATTAAGGGCACTTTCCACTGCTTCCGTCACCCTGAAAGAATCAAAAGGATTTAGTTTATCAATAAACAAGTCTATATCATGCATTTTGTACCTTTCAAGATTAATCTTCTCATCAGTCCTCATAATTTTCCCATCAACACGGACCTTTGAATACCCTTCTTTGTTATAATCCAACAAAAGCTTCTCGTAAGTTCCCTTCTTTTGTCTGACAACCGGAGAGAAAATAGAGACCTCACCCTTAAATTCTTCCCTTATCCTTCTTGCAATCTCTTCGGGAGTCTGGGAAATTATCGGTTCATTATGTTCGGGACAATAAGGGACTCCAACCCTCGCATAAAGGAGTCTAAGATAATCGTAAATTTCAGTCACCGTCCCAACGGTCGAACGGGGATTTTTCGATGTCGTTTTCTGCTCGATAGAGATAGCAGGGCTTAACCCTTCAATCGAGTCCACATCTGGTTTATCCATTACCCCAAGAAATTGCCTAGCATAAGAAGAGAGAGACTCTACATATCTCCTTTGTCCTTCTGCATAAAGTGTATCAAAAGCAAGTGTTGATTTTCCTGAACCAGAAAGACCAGTCAAAACTACTAACTTCTCTTTGGGAATTGAGAGACTAACATTTTTCAGATTATGCTCCCTTGCACCTTTTATAATTATTTCTTTCATAACTCTCGAAAAAGTAAAGTTTAAGTGAAGTAAAAATGAAAAAAAGGGTTTTAAATATTTCTAAAAAAGCTACTCAAATTCAAAAGCCAAAATAGAAATTTTTTGAGGATTTATTCGGTAAATAGAATAATTCCTCTCATGAAGATTTTTGGAGTTTCTTTCACCAAGGTTCCTTTAATCAAGAAAAATTGGGATTTTTAACTCTCACTTTTTCATTTTTTACCTTGAAAATTCCAAAGACGCAGAGAAGAAGGGGATTTTTCCAAAAGAAATTCTTGAAGATACAATATCCTGCATAAAAAGGAATTCTTGCAAGTTCGCATAATATACCTTGTACGAACTATTCAGAAGAAAGCACTTTTTCCAGCGCTTTAAATATAAAAAAGGGAAAAATTACTTTAAAATTAAAAGGGAAAAGGGTTAAGAAAAAAGTCAAACAAAACCCTTAACAAAAGTAATTTAATCAGATTAGAGATTATAAGAACTTCTTAAGAATAAAATTAAGAGAGATAGAGATCAATAAAAAAAGATTGGATTCTCAAAAAAATCCCAATCTTGATTGTACGAATTATTTATTAGAGAAATTATAAAAAATTTTTCAGGAGGGTTAAGAAAAAAGTTAAATTCATAGATTATGCGAATTATTTTAAAATTGAATGATTAAAAAAAGATAAGAGTATTCAAACCTCTCAGGAATAAAATGGGGTCCTTAGAGTTATACGAATTATTTCAAGGTTAAATAAAAAATGAAGCAAGCTAATCATCCATCCCTTCTAGGAGACGAAAGGGTCAAAGAATTCCTTTAACTAAGGATTCCTAAGTTAAGAAAAACATTTGATTGCTTTTAAAAATTACAAAAATAAAAACAGGAGGGCCGAAAGATGAGCAAGAATTGTCGAGGGAATCAAAGAAACCTACAAAAAACATTGAGAGAAAACGGCTGTTTATAGTTGTTTAAACGGCTGTTTTCACACAAAAAATTACAAGACAGCTGTTTAAGTGGGACCAAAAAATCGCAAAAGGAATACAAAAAAGAAGGCAAAATAGCAAAAAAATACTATTTTTTCCGACGAAAAAGAAAAGATTTTTAAATAAAATTATGTTTAAATCTTTATGTTCTGGGATTTTGGATCAAAAAAGAAGATTGAGGAGATAAAAAAAGAAACTAAAATTGGTTTTGAATCAGTTAAAAAAGACATTCTTTCTGTTGGTGAATGGATTAAACACTTAGATTCGGAAAAAAAAGCTCATAAACAAGACATAAATTCCATTAAGGAGGAATTGTCGACGCTAAAAGAAGATCTGGAGGAGTTGAAGAAAATCCTTTCTTCAGTGCCTGTTTTAAACATAAACAGCCGTTCAAACAGACTGTTTAAAACAGATCAAAGAGTGTTGAGCAAACAAACAGCTGTTTTCCCTGTTCAAACAGATGTTCAAACAGATGTTCAAACGCCAAATTTAGACAATTTTTCAATAACTGAGAGGGCTATGTTGTTTATACTTTTAAATACTGACATGAAATTAAGTTATGAAGATCTCGCAGCTATGTTAAATAAAGAAAAAGCAACAATAAGAGGGCAAATAAACGCAATAAAGTCAAAAAGTGAGGGTTTAATTGAAGAAATTATTGAAAAAAATGGCAAAAAAAGGATATATATTCCAGAAAATATGAAAGAAAAACTACTAAAAAAACAGAAAGTGAGAGTAAAAAGTGAAAAAAAAGGGGGAGAAAACCAGAAAAAAGAGAGTTAAAATAGATAAAAAAGTTGAAAAATAGAGGTCTTAAAAGGAATGTGAGAGTTAAAAGAGTGATTTTGTATACCGAATAACTTTCTAGAACAGCAAGGTTGAGATAAAGGCTACAGATCTACAAGTCTTAGAATAGTACTTAAGGAGGCTATTTTTTTAAGATTTGGTGAGATAAAAAGGTGTACTTCTTTATTGTTTACTTTTGACTTTTCAATAGGGATTTCCTTGAGAAGAAGTCGACGTACATAATCTCTCACCGAACTTTCAGAGATTTTCAGAGATCCTGAAAGAGATTTATAATCGCAAAAGCCCCTTTCTTCCTCAATTTGGTATATCGTCGAGAAAGTAATAAGTTCCTGTTCAGTCAGCCGTTTGAATTTTAACCTTATCTCTTTCTTTAAAGAGTCTAAAGATTCAAGAAGCTCTGATGCTGTTTTAAAAGAATCTGAAGTTACCTTGGAGGTTTTCGAAGATATAAAAAGGCCCTTTTCTATCTGTTTGTCTGTTTGTTGGTTTGTCTGTCTGTCTGTCTGAACCCCATCATTTCCTTTGGAAATAGTCGAAATTTGAGGTTTTTGAGGCGTAAAAAGAGACGTATCTATTGGACTTAGAGAATCTTGTGCCTTTAAAAAAGGTTTTTCTGTCTGAATTGACTTTAAAAGAGAAATCTCCCTGTCAAGAGAAATCATAGCTCTGCCAATTTCAATTACTCCTTCTTGAGTTTTCTGAAGATCCTTTTTTAAAAATGAAACCTCTTCTTTAAGATGCAAAAGATCACCTTTAATCTTCCTAAAAGCCTC
The DNA here is from genome assembly GCA_021799535.1 of Nanobdellota archaeon. Classification (GTDB taxonomy): domain Archaea; phylum Nanobdellota; class Nanobdellia; order Pacearchaeales; family GW2011-AR1; genus GW2011-AR1. The sequence continues at coordinate 130,296 of JAJZAH010000001.1, read as the reverse complement.
CTTTAATTCATCCATAAAAAAGAAGGAGCTCAAGAGTTTAAAAGAATTGAGATACTGTAAAATGAAGATTACTTTTGTTTTCTTGCGTAAAATTCATAAGCTTTTGGAGAAAGCTTCCATCGAGATCTCCGAAGATATTCTAAGCCACTGGCATTCCTTTTTATCTCAATTACTAACTCCTTCCCTTTTAAAGAGAAAAGGAGTTTTTTTGTAAATTCCTCATCTCTTGCGATATCTTGAGCAACGTAAGAAGTAAATTGGGGCTGAGGATTCTTCTGAAAGAGAAAAGCAAGAATCTGTTCTGAAACCTTATCCCTTTTCTCTTTCGAAATCTTCATAGAAAGAACAAGAGAAAGAGATTTATAAATTAATTATGGAGCTCATCTTTTTTCGAGAGGCTCAAAGAAGGCAACTGAAAATGAGGAAGAAGACCCAGTTCATCTTCAATCTGAAGCGATTTTATATTTGATTTATGCATTATGGTATTAAAGACGGGCAGTTTAAAAGAGTCACTTAAATTTTTCTTTTCCCACTTTTTTAAAATCTCCTCTGCAAAAGACTTCTCTAAAGATATGAAAAGGTTACCTTGAATTTCAATTTTGGCAACTCCTTCTGAATAATTAATTTCATATTTAAAAGAAACTTTCAAAATAGAATCTTTCTTGGAATCAGCTTTTGGGAAAATTTCCTCTATAGAAGTCAGATTAAGAGAGGTTTCAATCTTCGACTTATCCGTATTCTCAAAAAACCTCTCAGCATAAATTTTTGTGAAGGCAAATCCCACAAATTCCATCATTATAATGGTTAAAAAGCTTCTCTTTTTAAAGATTTGCATATATTTTAATTATATAAGGTCTTCTTCAGAAACAACTACAAAATCCCCTATGGCAATTATAGAAGAATATGGAATAAGCAACTCATTTGATTCAGACATTTCAAGATTTAGATTTTTTACATACACAGTAGAGTCTTTGACTACAAGGTTAATTAACTCTCCTGACCTCGTTTCAAAAGTCACATCCTTTACAAAACCAAGCCTTTTCCCCTCTTTAGTTACAATCATTTTTCCAAGAATGGAGTTGAATACAATCTTTTCCGTTTGCATACCTTTGTTAGAAATAATTTATTTATAAAGTTATCTAAATTAAAGAATAATATTCTTTTTGAGGTTTGTTGAAAGAAGACTTTAAAAGAAATTTATTCGGGGGTCTTTTCTTCATACTATCATTACTTTAAAATTAAATTAAAGATATATAAATAAGAATTATTTAGAAATCAAATATTATATTTTATATACAAAAGAGGTGGCAGAGAACCTGACACCATTATTTCCTTTGGAAATATTATTTTTTAAGGATCTGATTTCTTGTTTTTTTACTTCATTTAAAAAATTTTATATTATTAATTATATAAATCAAAAAAGAATTGTTATATTTTCAATAATTTCTTCAATTAAACCCTCACTTTAAATCAAAAGAAAATTATCAATTATATATATTAAAAGAAAAAATTTATGTAAATTTATTCTGTAAGTCTCTTTCTGAAAGAATCTTGGAAGGCTAATATAATAAATAATAAAGGTTGATCCAAGGGGAATTGAATTTTAATTAATTAACTAATTAATTATGGAATTAATAGATTTTTAATAGGCTTTTGTTGGTTCAAAAGTTCAAAGAACTTTGTAAAAAGGTTCTCTTAAAAAGAATTCGATCTTTTGTGTTAGACTTTTATGTTAAAGAGGGCAAAAATAATTGTTCTCCATTAGAAATTAAGGTGTCTTTCTTTTTTAGTAGTCATAATCTTTTATATAATGTTTTCATTTTTTTCCGTTGGAATTTACTCAGACAAGAGATTTTCCATAGGAAATAAACGTGTCTCTTTTTTGAGCCTTCCATTAGTAAAACCCAAGGTGAAAAAATGGCAGATGATCTTGATGAAATCTTTGATTCTTTTGACGAGAATAATATCTTTAAAGATAAATTTCTCCTGCAGTCTAATTATATGCCTGAGGAAATTCCTCACCGTGAAAAAGAAATAAAGCAAATTGCTTCTATTCTTGCACCTGTCTTAAGAGGAGAGAAAACAAGTAACCTTTTTCTTTATGGCAATACTGGAACAGGAAAGACTCTTTCTATCCTCAAAGTGCAGGAGGCTCTTGAGAAAAGGATGCAGAAAAATAGCGATTCTGGTTTTGAGTTAAAGATACAATATCTTAATTGTAAATTAAAGCAAGTTGCTGATACAGAATATAGAATTCTTGCTGAAATTATAAGGCAGCTGGGGGGTGAAATTCCTGCCACAGGGCTTCCAACGCAGGCAGTTTACAGTAGATTCATTGAATTAATAGAACAGAGAAAACAGTTGGTTATTTTAATCCTTGATGAAATTGACCAATTAGTCAAGAAAATCTCAAATAACTTTTTATATAACCTTACTAGGCTGAATTTTGAGCTTTCAAAATCCCAAATATCTCTTGTGGGCATTTCAAATGATCTTACTTTCCTTGAAAATATTGATCCAAGAGTCAAGAGTTCACTCTCTGAAGAAGAAATTGTCTTTTCTCCTTATAATGCAGTTCAAATTCAGGACATTCTTGCTAAAAGGGTTGAAGGTGCTTTTAAGGACAATGTTCTTGGCAGTGGTGTAATTGCCAAGTGCGCTGCCTATGCTGCGAGAGAATCAGGGGATGCAAGGAGAGCTCTTGACCTTTTAAGGGTGGCGGGGGAGCTTGCGGAAAGAGAAGGGGAAAAGAGAGTCACTTTGAAGCATATAGATGAAGCAAAAAGTAAAATTGAGAGAGACAAAATTCTTGACGTTATTACTAATCATCCAAAGCAATTCCAAATGGTTCTTAATTCAATCATTCTCCTTTCTGAAGAAAAAGAAGGAATCCCTTTGTTTACAGGGGATGTTTATTCCAATTATCAGAGATTTTGCACCCTCTATAAGATCGAACCCCTTACTCAAAGAAGAGTGGGAGATATAATCCAGGAATTTGATATGCTTGGAATTATAAATGTCAGGGTCATTTCAAAAGGCAGAGGGGGAAGGATGAGAGAAATTAAACTCATTCTTTCAGGACCCGTCTTGAATAAAGCTAAAGAAATTATCAGGGAAAATATGGTCTATTCCTGATTGAAATTTAAAAGATGGAGCAGGAAGAAATTCAGAAAATTTGTATAAAAAAGAACATTCTCCTAGATGCAGCTCTCCTGAATGCTTTCTCTTCCTTTCAAAATGTCTCGCTTCTTGAGGCTTTTCTTGATAAAGTTAAGGTTACTCTTGGAAAGAGATTTATAACCCTCTCTCTGATAAAAAAAAATTCTGATAAGGTGGGTAAATTTGCCAGTGAATTTTTTCCAAAAGAAGACCCTGAGAGAGAGGATCTTTACTCAAAATTAGATCTCTCTGATGAGTCTATTTACATAAAAGAACAGCAAAAAAGGAGCAGGGAAAATCTTTCCTCTTCTCAAAGGAAGGTAAAAGTTCTCTATTCATTTTACCAATCAGATAAGAAGCCTGAAGTCAAGGATTTTGTGAATCATTTTCGAGGCAGGTATGAATCTATGAAAGATTTGCTCCAAAACTGTCCTGAGCTTGAGAATCTTGTTTCAATAAGCAAAATCTCTGGCGAAAAGCAAAAATTTTCGGTCATAGGAATCGTTTCAGACAAGCAAGTCACGAAAAATAAGAACTTAATCTTTGAAATAGAGGATCTCACAGGTAAAATGAAAGTTCTTGTGAGCTCTGGTAAGGAAGACCTGGTTAAGGATGCTGACGAGATTACTTTGGATTCTGTTTTGGGCTTTCAGGGAACCGGTAATAAGGAAATCCTTTTTGCAAATAAGATACTCTTTCCTGAAGCAACTCTTCCCGAACGCAAAAGGTCCGATGCTGAGGAATATGCTCTTTTCCTTGGAGATATACATTATGGCAGCAAAAATTTCCTCGAGAAGGATTTTCTGAAATTTATAGATTATCTTAATGGGAAGGTTCAAGGGACACCCGAAGTGAAAAATATAAAATATCTCTTCATTGCAGGCGATCTTGTCACTGGGATCGGTAACTACCCTGATCAAGAACCAGATTTGAAAATCATCGACCTTGAAGCGCAATTTCGGGGGATTGCCGACCTTCTTGGTCAAATAAGAAAAGACATTACTATAATAATTTCTCCCGGGAATCATGATGGTGTCAGACTTGCCGAGCCGCAACCCCCTCTTGATGAAAAATATGCTTGGCCTGTTTATGAATTGGAAAATGCAATACTAGTAAGCAACCCTTCAACAGTAAATATCGGGAAGAGTAATACTTTTGACGGGTTTAATGTTTTGATCTATCATGGCTTTTCTTTTCCTTTTTATGCGAATGTTATTCCTTCCCTCATATCAGAGAAAGCTATGAATCAGCCGGAGAAAATCATGAAGTACCTTCTTAAAAATCGGCATCTTGCGCCAACTCATACCTCAGCGCAATATCTCCCTCTTGAAAGTGATCCTTTAGTCATTAAAGACACACCAGATATATTTCTCTCTGGTCACACACATAAGAGTGGGGTTGCGTACTTTAATAATATTCTAATTGTTTCAGCGTCGAGTTGGGAAGGTCTTACTCCTTATCAGGAAAAGTTTGGTAATACTCCTGATCACTGCAAGGTTCCCATGATAAATCTAAAAACTAGGCAGATAAAGATTCTTGATTTTGAAACCGGCGAGGATAAGGTGAAATTGTATCATGATGAAAATAAGTCTAAAGAGGAAAATGGAAACACTTGAGACACATTACGGGACGAGTGGAACCCCCCCGAATTTTTTTAAATCGAAGCTCGGAAAGAAGAGGGTGAATGCTGTTGAGTGGGTAAGCTCAATAGGGCTTAATGCTTATGAGTATCTGATGACTTATGGCGCTAAAACGGCCCCCGAAGTTGCAGAGCAAATTGGGAAGAAGGCAAAAGAACTAGGTATCGCTCTCTCAGTTCATACGCCTTATTATATAGTTTTTACTTCTGAAAAAGAAGGTGTTTTTGAGAACTCCGTTAAAGAGATGGTCAAGACGTTAAATCTCGCAGAAATAATGGGGGCAGAGAAAATTATTTTCCATCCGGGATTCCATAACTCCGGCAATCCTATAGATAGAATTGTCAAAGGAATAAAAGAGGTTAAAAAGAGATACAAGGGTCCTGTGAAAATCCTCCCCGAAACTATGGGAAAATTTTCCCAAGTTGGAAGTCTTGATGAGATTCTTGAGATATGCAGGAGAACCGGATGCGAGCCATGCCTTGATTTTGGGCATATACATTCAAGAGGAGGGATACTTAATTCGGCGAAGGACTTCAAAAGTCTTCTTCTGAAAGTGAAAAAACAGATTGGCATGAAAAAACTAAAGAAGGTTCATTGTCATTTTTATCCTGTTGAATTTAACAGCAAAGGTGAAAAGAAGCATAGGGCTTACTTTGAAGAAGAATATCTCCCAAAATTTGAACATTTTCTTCCAGTTATAAAAGAATTTAAAATGACCCCTACCTTGATTTCTGAATCCAGGGATAGCCAGGATGGAGGAGCGCTGTATATGAAAAAGTTAATGGGGAGAGGATGAATACAGGAAATTATTTTAAGGATTTGAAACAGAAAATTGATGAAGTTTACTCTATTGCTAATCTTGCCCGTGCGAAAGGCCTTGATCCCGTAGATTCTGTTGAAATTCCTCTTGCTACCAGTATGGCGGAAAAGGTTGTGGGTCTTATCTCTACAATTTACCCTCAGATGAATAAATCAGGGATTGCAGAAAGGATTCTTGATCTGGAAAAGGAATATGGCAAGCTTGACCCCACAGTCGTTTTTAAGATTGCTGAGGAGGTTTCAGATCAGAAATTTTGCAAATTTCCTGCCGTTTTGGAAGCCATGGACGCTGGGATAAGGGTTGGTCTTGCTTATATTACTTTAGGGGTTGTTTCAAGCCCTATAGAGGGCTATACAGGTCTTGAAATTGGAAAAACTAGGGATGGAAAAGACTATATTCTTGCCAACTTTTCAGGCCCAATAAGGTCTGCAGGAACCACTGCTTCATGCATCGCTTTAATGCTCATTGATTTCATGAGGGAGAGATTTGGCTTTGCCAAATATGATCCGACAGAGAAGGAGGTAAAAAGGGTTTGGGCGGAGCTTTCTGATTTTCACGAAAGGATTACAAATCTCCAATATATGCCTACTGAAGAAGAAACCCTCTTTCTTGCGAAGAACATGCCTTTTCAGGTTGCAGGAGAACCCTCGGAGAGACTGGAAGTTTCAAATTATAAAAACCTTGAAAGAGTCAACACGAATTTTTTGAGAAGCGGATTTTGCCTTGTTATGGCGGAAGGTCTCGCCCAGAAAGCCGCAAAAGGCTTTCGATTGCTTAATCAAGCGAAAAAGAACGGGATAAAATCTTCAGGGTTTGATTTTCTAAAAGAATATATTGAGATCCATGAAAAGAGGACTCTTGGAAAAGATGAAAGTCATAATTCTCCGACTTATATAAAAGACCTTGTTGCGGGAAGACCTGTTTTTGGACATCCTTCGCGTTCTGGAGGATTCAGATTTAGATATGGGCGTGGCCGTTCTTCGGGCTTTAGTGCCGTCTCAGTGCACCCTGCAACCATGTCTATAACAGATAATTTCATAGCAATAGGGACTCAGCTTAAAATCGAGAAACCGACGAAAGGTTGTGCTGTCACGACTTGTGATGAGATAGAAGGTCCGATCGTGAAATTAAAAAACGGGAGTGTTATCCAGCTGGATAATAAAGACAAAGCAAGAGATATTTACAAAGATGTCGAAGAGATCATTTATCTTGGCGATATTCTTTTTCCTTTTTCAGATCTCTTAAATAGGAATTCTAACCTAATCACACCAGGATATGTCGAAGAGTGGTGGTTCAAAGAGCTTAAAGAAAAGGGTTTTGAAGGTGACTTGGATTATTACCACGTTTCTTTTGACGATGCACTATTTTTTAGTAAAGAGTACGATGTTCCGTTACATCCAAAGTATATCTTCTACTGGAAGGAAATTTCCAAGGAGGAATTTTTTGGGCTTTTATCCTGGCTTAAGTCTTCTTGGGTTGATTCGGAACTGGTTTTTCCCTGGTCTAAAGGAGACAGAGAAAAATTTTCCCTTGGGAAACGGGCTCTTGAGCTTTTGGGGGTCCCCCACAATGTCGCAATTGAAACAGTAGTTGTTGACAAAGTTGCGAGTCGGGCGTTACTTGCAAATTTTGGAATTTCTCCGGAGGTTTTTTCTGGAAAAACTTTCCTTAATGAAATGATTCCAAAAAACTTTGATTCTACCAAGGCGGTTTTAGAAATGGTCAATTCTTTTTCCAAATTTAGGATAAAAGACAAATCTGGGGAATTTATCGGAACCAGGATGGGAAGACCAGAAAAGGCAAAGGTTAGAAAGCTTACAGGGAGTCCGAACGTCTTGTTCCCCGTCGGTGAAGAGGGTGGGAGGTTGAGGAGTGTTGAGGCGGCTTGTTCTGTTGGGTATGTAAAAAGCTCTTTTCCTGTATTCTACTGTGAGAATTGTGCAATTGAAACTATTTATAGAGTATGTGAAAATTGCGGGCAGAGGACAAAGAAAAAATATTATTTCTCTGACATAAAAGAAAAATCCTTTGAAAGCAAGTCGGAATACTCCCAGAAAGAAGGCCTTCAATACTGCCCTCAAAAGATAGATATAAACCATTATTTTAACAAGGCCAAAGATGTTCTTGGGTTAATAAAAGATACTCTCCCTTCGTTGATAAAAGGTATAAGGGGGTTGAGCTCTGAATCGAAAATTCCCGAGAATCTTGTTAAGGGTATGCTCAGGTCAAAGTATGGTCTACAAGTCAACAAAGATGGAACTATAAGAATGGATGCAACTGAACTTCCCCTGGTTTCTTTCAGACCAAAAGAGATCGGTGCCAGCGTAAAAAAGCTAAATGAGTTAGGTTATGATGAGGACATATACGGGAGGCCTCTTGTGACTGAAGATCAGATCGTTGAATTGATGCCGCATGATATTTTGATACCGAGCTCTTCGGAAACTCCTGATGAAAAAGGGGAAGATGTTTTCATTAAAATCTGCAACTTCATAGATGACCTCCTTGTTAAAGTTTATAATCTTCCCTCTTATTATAATGTTAAAACCCGTGAAGATCTGATTGGGACTCTTGGTGTCTGCATGGCTCCGCATAACTGTGCAGGTGTCGTTTGTCGTTTTATAGGGTTTTCCAATACTCTCGGGCTTCTTGCAAGTCCATATATGCACGCTGCCATAAGAAGAGACTGTGACGGTGACGAGGCGGCCATAATGCTCTTGGGAGATGTTCTGATTAACTTTTCAAGGAAGTTCTTGCCAAGTCATAGAGGAGGTAATCAAGATGCTCCTTTGGTGCTGAATTCTAAGATTGATGCGGGAGAAGTTGATGATCAAATTCTTGATTTTGAAGCCGTAAGAGAGTATCCTCTTGAATTATACCGCCTCGCGGAAGAAAAAGTCCACTCATCCAAAGTAGATCTCCTCACAGTAAAGAAGATCTTAAGAGAGGGGAGGGATCCATTTAGGAATTTGGGGTTCACTCATAATACGAAAAATATTAACGACGGAGTTGTTTGTTCATCCTATAAACTTCTTGAAAGTATGATCGATAAAGTGGATCACCAGATGGCTTTGGTGGAAAAAATCAGGGCCGTAGACACCGCGGACACCGCGAGGCTTGTTATCAACAGGCATTTCATAAGGGATCTTAGAGGTAATCTTAGAAGTTTCTCGATGCAGTCTTTCAGATGTGTTCAGTGTAATGAAATAATGAGGCGTCCCCCTCTTGATGGGAAGTGCCCGACTTGCGGAGGGAAGATAATCTTCACAATAAACGAAGGAGGAATAAAAAAGTACCTTGAACCAGCCCTCTCCTTGGCAAAAAAATATAACTTGAGTTCTTACTTACAGCAAAACCTTCTCCTAATAAAAGGGTATATTGATAGTATATTTGGGAGGGAATTAGAAAAGCAGTCTGGGCTCTCTGAGTTTATTTAAGCCATTTTGAGGTAGAAAAGAATTGTTGGGAGAATTAGACTCCCCATCATGTTTGTCCTTTTTACCCCTAGCTTTATGCAGTAAATCCCTGTCGCAGTAGACATTGCAAGTATGACTAATCCAAGAATCCCTGATACGAAGAATGTCACAATACCAATGAGAATTATTGTTGCGATTGAGACCTTAGAGTAGTCCACTTTTTCAAGCGTTGCTATGAATTTTTTGGAAACTTTTTTTGCTATGAGGAATGATAAAACCCCTGATATTAAAATTGTGATTGAAATGAGTATGAAAGTCTTAAGGTCCGGCGTTCCGACGAGGGACATTATGGCGGCTGCTGACCCTGTTCTTGTTTTTGAAATTAGAAAAAGTCCCAAAAATGATAAGCACATAGAAAGCATGGTTATTGCTCCGAGCATGAGTAGAAACTGCTTCTTTTCAGATTTTGCAAACTGATTGCTTACTATTGCTATCTGCCCGCTGCTCAATGCCGGAAGGAAAAGGCTAAGAGGAGAGAACATCGCAGACCATACAAGTGCCCTTTTTGATTCTTTAATTCCCTCCTGGATGCTTCCTTCATCATCTTTTTGTTTCTCTACTTTTGTTTTTTGATTTATGCTAAAAAATAATCCTGCAGATCCAAATAATCCAGTTAATAGAGGTAGCAGGGGTTCATTTATTTCAAGTCCTGATGCTGTCAACCCCAGAGCACCTGACAGAATAAATGTTAAAATTGCGGAAGCTTTTTTTTGTTCGGACAAAATCATATTTAATGAAACTCCCATAAGACCTAAAGCAATTACTATCCCCGGCAGGTTTCCGATAATCTTTGAGCCAAAATAAAGGGGAGGGATCAACAGAAAGAACAAGAATATTCCTCCGAGTCCTCCAATGAACGCAAGGTTAGCCGCTTTTAACCCCTCCCCCTCTTTAAGCATTTCATGGCCCGGTAGCACGGATAATTCTGTTCCATCTTCTGGGGCTCCCAGGAATATTGAAGGTATGAAATCAATGAAAACTTGTGATATGGACATAGCCACTATAAATATTACAAGGTAAATTGGATTAATCCCTATCAATAATGAAAGCGTTCCTGAAACTAATATTGCTCCAATGAGGTTTGTATGTATTCCCGGGATTAATCCAGCAAGAATTCCTGTTGCCATCCCTGCAAGAAGAAAGAGCACCATTTCAAGGAGCATGTCTTGTAGAAAAATTCTATCTTTAAAGTTTTTTATGTACTAATAGATATAACGGAAAGGTCAATATTTTGCTATTGGCCTTTCCAGCCAATAATCTTGGCATTCCTGAAGAACTTCTTCAGAGGACTGGTCAAAAAAGCCAACCCTTTTAGCCGGCATAAAGCCAGCTTTTCAAACCAGCCGAAGCTGGAGAGAGCCCATTCAAATTAGGGCAGACATCCTTGTTTTATTTTATTCATAAAAGTTTATTTTCATTTTTGTGTGATGTTCTTTCTAATTGATTTTTAGTTTTTTATACGGAAATCTTTAATAATTAAATCCTCCTTTATTTTTTCATGGATTGGGAAAAAAAGTTTGAACTAATAAAGAGGAATACTGAAGAGATACTCACAGGAGAAGATTTAGTTAAATTGCTAAAAGAGGGTGAGAGGCTTCATCATTACATCGGTTTTGAAATATCTGGAAAGCCTCACCTTGGTCACGGCCTTGTATGTATGTCCAAAGTGAAAGACTTTGTTGATGCAGGAGTTGATTGTTCGATTTTTCTTGCAGACTGGCATTCATGGATAAATGACAAGCTTGGGGGTGACATGAAGATCATTCAAGAGATTGGTGTGCCTTTTTTCAAGGAGGCTCTTATCGCAGCTTACAAGTGTGTTGGGGGGGACCCGAAAGATCTTAAGTTTGTCTTAGGGTCAGAACTTTATCATAATAATGATTTATATTGGGAGACTGTGATCGATGTGAGTAAAAATACCACCTTAGGGAGAATCCAAAGATCAACAACAATTATGGGAAGAAAAGAAGGTGAAGCTATAGATTTCGCTAAACTTATTTACCCCCCCATGCAGGTTGCGGATATATTTAATCAAAAAATTAATCTTGCTCATGCAGGCAATGATCAAAGGAAGGCACAGGTCATTGCGAGAGATGTTGCTCTAAAGTTGAGGAGTCCCTTAAAAGACAAAAATGGAAATTCTATAAAACCTGTCGCAGTCCATGGGCATCTCATACTTGGGTTGCAAAAACCAAAGGTATGGCCTGTCCCTAAAGATAAGCTGCAGGATCTCTGGGCAGAAATGAAAATGTCAAAGTCTATCCCAAGCTCCGCTATTTACATGACTGATAGTGAGGAAGAAGTCAGGAAGAAGATCAATGGGGCCTTTTGTCCGGAAGGAGAAACAGGCTTTAATCCCCTTCTTGACTGGGCTAGGTACCTCGTATTCGTAAATGACAAATCCTACCTTGAAGTTAAAAGGCCCGAAAAGTTTGGAGGAAACAAGTTTTACGAATCTTATGAAGATTTATCTTATGACTTCAAGAATAAGAATCTCCACCCTCTGGATTTGAAGGCTGCAATGGCGGAGAAACTTGTTGAGATAATGAGACCGGCAAGAGAACATTTTTCAAAGCCTGAAATCAAGAAACTCAAAGAGAAGATGGATAACCTGCTTATTACCAGGTGATTTGTTTTGGTCCCTTGGAGAGAGTGTTAAATATTCGGAAGATGGATTAAGATGTTAAGAGACGGGAGTTGTCTCTCTTTTATTATCTTTGTCTCTCTGATATTTCTCAAAACCAATATCTTTTATTTTATCTCATCATCTATTCTCATCCCGATTGAACCTAATTTTGATTATCTTTTTTTCTTTCTTTAATTCTTTTTCAAAAATATTTTCGAGGTCTCCTTGGTTATTGATAAAGTATTCTTACGATACTCTACTACTCGGAACGTGGATTACAATCCCTTTTATTAATATTGCAGGCGGGGATTGCATTTACAATCTTTGAGGTCATATGGCATTGGAAACTTTTTGAAGCGGTAAAAGAACCGGGGTAGTGGGCAATTTTCATGGTCGCTCCGTTACTGAATCTAATTTACCTTGTGCTCATAAGAATAGCCGCTTGGTCTTCGGACTGAGTCATTCAATCTATTTTTATTTTGTTTTAAATTCTATTGTATCTCTGTCCTCGAGCTTATGATTCAGTCCCACAATTTGGCCTCCAAATTTTGAAGACGGGCCCCAGATTTTTGTCTCTATGATTTTTCCTGAAAAGCCCTTGAAAATCTTCTCCGCGGCATCTTTAACAGACGAGCCTGGCTGCAAGATTATGGGTTTTTCTTTTTTCTCGTTTCCTGGTTCTTTTGTGAAAACTCTTAGGATATCAAACGAATCAAAGATTTTCTTTTTCAATTCTTCGCGGCCGTTGTCTTTTGTATAAGGTAAAGAAGATATAACTGCAAAATTATACTTTTTGCTTTGCATCCTTGCGTGGAGCTTCCTTTTTTCCTCTTCGGTCATAAGGTCTGACTTGTTCACAGCAATTATCTCTTTTCCTCCGTGAGGGGGGAGTTTTTCTCGGATATAATCTATGTCTTCTATCTTGTCGGCAAGCAAAACCATCGCGTCTGCAGTGTGTATTATTCCTTTCTCGAAATCTTCGCCTTCTATTGCGGGTATCTCAATGATTTGAATTTGTGAGCTTTCATAGTCCATCACTCCAACTAGTGGCTCCTTTGTTGTGAAAGGAACTGGAGAGATTTTCGGAGTTGTGTTTGTAAGAGATTTCATAAGGGAAGACTTCCCTGAATTAGTCTTTCCGATGATTAAAACCTGCATCTCCCCTTTTTTTATTCCCCCTTTGCCGCCTTTACTTTTCTTTTTTTTCCTCTCGGCTTCTTCCTCTAGCCTTTTCCTTCTTTGTGTGAGCTGCTGTCTTAGATTCTCAGCACCTTTGTGTTTTGGTGCATGTGAGATCATTCTATTCAATGCTTCAAGTCTTTCGTCCGGTGTTTTTGCTTCAAGGTATTCTTTTTCAGCCTTTGTATATTCTGGATCATTCACATTTATCGGCATAACATTTTTAATTCCATGAATTTTATAAGCCTGATGGCCAAAAGGATTACGGAATCTTTTTTCTGGGAAAGCCCTGATACTGTTGCGAAAAGGCTCTTAGGCAAGATGATTGTTAGAAAGTTGAATGGTCGCATATTCAAGGCGAGAATTGTCGAGGCTGAAGCTTATTTCGGTGAAGAGGATCCTGCAAGCTGGGCGCGTTTTGGTAAAAGGAAGGACAACTTTGCTATGTGGCTCCAAGGCGGGACAATCCTTGTAAAAAATGTTCATAAACATCTGATGTTAAACTTTGTGACAGGATCTCTCGGAAAAGCAGAAGCCGTTTTAATAAGAGCTCTTGAGCCGATAAATTTTCAATGTAGATGTTCTGGCCCGGGGCTTCTTACAAAAGTTTTGGATATTCGAAAAGAATTTAACGGAGTTAAACTTTCAAAAATAAAGTCGCTCTGGGTTGAGGATACCGGGGAAAAATTCAGGATAAAGAGGAGTCAGCGTGTTGGGGTAAGAAAAGATTTAAACGTTCCTTTGAGGTTTTACATTGATGGAAGCAGATTTATTAGTGCGAGAGGGAAGTGATAATAGCTTAATAAAAAAGATTATCTCCAAAAAAGAGTTCTCTGACCTTCCGCAAAAAGATGTTCTTCTTGCCTTTAAAAAATTTGACAGTAAGTCTTTTGCTGATGGAGAGAAACTGAAACTTACAAGAGATCTCTTAAGAAAATCCTACACGGCTTTTCTTTCCCCAAAACTTTTGCATTTTAAAGATAAAGATGCTGAATGGTTTTTGAAAAAGCATATCTCAACGAGGGAGAGGCTCCCTTATTATAGCGAAGTATACAGAAAAATTCTCTTTGGCCTTCCAAAAGAATTGAATGTCTATGACCTTGGATGCGGCACAAATGGTTTCAGTTATGATTACTTTCGTGAAATAGGATTTGATGTCAATTACTTTGGGGTTGAGGCAGTTGGTCAAGTTGTGAACCTTCAGAAAAAATTTTTTGATGGGAAAAACCTGCGGAAAGTATCTTTCTTCCATGAAAGTCTTTTTGACTTGGGGTGGATAATGAATCTTATCAAAACCGGGAGCGGGTCAAAAGTGGTTTTTCTCTTTAAAGTTCTTGACAGCCTTGAGATGATTAAAAGAGATTATTCTAAGGAATTCCTCGAAAGTATAGTCCCTCTTGTTGACAGGGTTACAATCAGCTTTGCGACGAAGAGTTTTTTGAAGAGGAGAAAATTCTTTGCCGACAGAACTTGGATAAATAATTTTGTGCGTGATAAATTTAAGATCCTTTGGGATTTTGAAATTGGCGGAGAGAGGTACATCACTTTTTCCAAAAAAGATTTATAACCCTCCCTGTTTTCTTTAATTTATGGAGAAGGATATGGATCTTGGGGATCTTACTCTTCCTGAAGACAATACAAAGGCTGACAGCAAATCTGCTTTCGATGAGAAAAGAGAAATGAGTGAATATGAAAAGAAGAACTTAGAGAAGCAGAAGCAGTTTGAGTATGAAGAAGTCGAGGGGAGGGAACTAAGAAAAGAAGAGGAAAAAAAAGAATCAAAGATGGAAATTCTCTTAAAATTTATAGTCGGAGCTGCAGTTTTTCTCCTTCTTTTAGGATTATACTTTTGGTTAATTCGTTAAGTTAGTTTTATATATCCTCTTATTTTTTGCTTTTCATGGATATCAGGAAAAATTTCAAACGTGAAGTTTTGGACAATGGGATGACCCTTCTTTTTGAGAAAAGAGACGTTCCCGTTGTGAGCATAGGAATTGCTGTTAGGAGCGGAGGGGCAAATGAGAACTCTGATGAGAAGGGGATCTCTCATTTTATTGAGCATCTCTTATATAAAGGGACTCCTACCCGCAGCGCTTTTATAATAGCCGAAGAGATAGAGAAAAAAGGCGGAGAGCTTAATGGGTTTACAGAGGAAGATCTCACCGCATATTGGTGCAAACTTCCAAGCGAATATGCAGAGACAGGCCTTAATGTACTCATTGATATGGTGAGAAATCCCCTCTTTTCGCCTGATGAGATAGAGAAAGAGAGAAAAGTGATTTTTGAAGAGATTAAGATGAGACATGACAATCCCATGCAATATGTCTTTGACAAAATCCAATCTTTCCTTTATGAATCACCTTTCGGCGAGGATCTGATAGGTAATGAAAAGACAATGGGTTCCATAAACAAGGAAAAGATCCTTGAGAAATTCAAAAGAACTTACACGCCGAATAATCTTATCATATGTGTCGTTGGTAACTACAACTTTGCAAAACTCAGAAATATCATCAAGGAAACCTTTGAATTTAGAGACGGGTCAGTCTCAAAGATTGAGATAAAAAAGAGAAATGAGTCAAAAACAGAAAAAAGGAAAGGGATAGATCAAGCAAACGTGGTCTTTGCTTTTCATTCACCTCTTCTTGGAGAAAATTGTGCATATGCTTCGGAAGTTCTTCGCGGAATTATGACTGGGGGGATGTCCTCAAGGCTGTTCACGGAGATAAGGGAAAAAAGAAATCTCGCCTATTCTATCCTAGGGGATTCAAAGCTACGAAAGGATTACGCATATTCCTTAATTTACGTGGGCACTACCAAGGACAACGTGGAAAAAATCAAGGAACTGATAATTGCTGAACTCAAGAAAGTCTCTGAAGAACTTAGCGAGAAAGAACTGGAAAGCGTGAAAGAACAACTCACGGGAAATTATGAAATCTCGACGGAGGATTCTCAAGTTCAGATGACAAATTTGCTTTTTAGCGAGTGCTCAGGCAGTGCGGCTGATTTTTATGATTACAGGGAAAAAATCCTTGACGTAGAACTTGAAGACGTTAAAAGTCTTGCAGCAGAGGCCGCTATTAAGTATAGTTTTTTTGCTCTTGTACCGGAGGATTAATGAGATGTTTTATTTCCATAAATATGCCTGAAGAAGTAAAAGAGGAGGTAGTTAGGATTCAAAGATTGATTCCGGACTTTCATGGGAAATTGACTGAAAAGGAAAATCTTCATCTCATACTGAAATTTCTGGGGGACATGGGTGCAGAGAAGATCAAATCTGTCAAAGATAGTCTCGGAAAAATAAAATTTTCCTGCATTAGCTGCGAATTGGATGATCTTGGTGTATTCTCAGAAAAATCCATAAGAATCGTTTGGGTTGAAGTAAAAGGAATGGAAGGGTTGCAGAGCGAAATTGACCGGGTTCTCGGGGAGGTTTTTGCGCCTGAGATAAGATTCATGGGGCATCTGACCATTGCGAGAGTGAAGCATGTCAGAGATAAAGATACCTTTCTTAGTTCAATTAAAAGATTAAACTATGAAAGGATGAAATTCCTGATTGATGCCTTCTCTTTAGTTAAATCAACGCGACGCCCCGTAGTCCAGCATATAAAGAAATTGAGAATTATCCTTTGCGTTAGTGAAAATATGTGCGTTTTAATATGCCCATAAAATCCTTAGAGCCTTTTCCCAAAATCGGTTCGAGATCTTCTTCTTTTGAGTTTATTATCTCTTTTATTGTTCCGAATTTTTCAAGTATTTTTTTTGCTTTCACAGGCCCGATACCCGGGAATGCCTCTATTATAAACTCAAGCTCTTCTGAAGGGGAAAGGGATCTTTTTTTTGGAATCAGGGTTTCCTTTTTTTTCTTTTTATTCGCTAGAAGCGCGAGGTAAACTGCAGTTTCTTTTTCATCTTTTGAGAATATTATCGGGACCCTGAAACTAAGCAAGATTGAGAGGAGAATCCCTCTGAGAGCATTTTCATTCATCCGGTTGTACTTTTTTAAATCTCCCTCGATGATAAGGAGATTTTTCTCGTACTGATTTATGTCTGTCATCTGGGAGAAGATCCTTTTATCAAAAACTGAAGAGAAAAAATCCCTTGCTTCTTTTCTTTCCACAGCGATGCCTTTTACGATATAGTCCGCCACCTTGAGCTCCTTGAATTCAACGGCGAGGCCCAGGTTCTTTAGCTCCGCAGGGACTGTTGAATTTTTCTCCCTGAAATCTACCTCTATGACTTCTTCAGGTTTCGTTTGTGTTACCCTCCTTTCCTTTCCTGATCTTGCGAAGATATCATACATCTTATCCGAGAAGCTCAACGTTTTTGTTTATTTCATTAAGGAAATCAATATAAACCGGATCCTTCAAATGTCTCTTCCTTGTTTTTTCAAGTTCCCTGAAAAACTTGTTTTTGTTTGAGTTAAGATAATCCTCAAGACCTCTTTTGGTTTTGAAAATCTTGTTTGATTGCTTTACTACTATTGGATGTCCAAGATAATGCTCCTGATTATGGAGGACTAGAGTATATACTAATTTTGACATGTCCCATGTTGTTGTCTCTTCTGATGGTGCTCCCCACGTCCAGTTTTCATCTACTATTACTATTGTGCCTAAAACGTCTTTTCTCACAAGCTGTCTCATGTTTTTGTCATATATCTCTGTTACCCGTCTCCCCATCGCTAAGTATTTCCTTTCCCCCTTCTCTTCTTCTTCAGGTGAGAGAGCGCTTCCTTCAAAAAACGGGTTCAAAAGTTCAATCCCTGTCGCTTTCTCAAGCTGGAGTTCTAATTCTCTTACACGATCTTTTGATTTCGTCGCATGAGCAAGATAGAATTTTGGATGTACTGCTTTTTGGAGATAATCTATAATTTTCTTATCTATAACCTCTGCCACACGTTCAGGAGATTTGTGTGTTGTGTCAATAACAATATCAAAATTATCCGGGTCATAACAATTTATTATCCCTCTCTCTTTAAGATATCTCCTGTTATCGCTTGCGCATCTCTGGCTTTCTGCCCTTACGCTTTCCATAAGGGTTTGGTAATTTCCCTCTGTTTCTCTTGTCGAATCATTGCGGATTCTCTTTGCTAATACAAGAGGGTTTCCAGTCAGATAAATCTTGATTGTGTCTGGCCTGAAAAAATAGCCCAATCTCGATTCAAGTATGAATCCGTCTTTGTTTTTTGACCACTCTATTTGATAATCATCTGCTCTTGTGTCCCAGACCGGGTTTTCTTCTGAAATTTTATTCAAATCATGAATAGATATGCCTTTGGACCCGTCTTCTCTTACAAAGGATTTAGCGTCGTCTCTTCTGAAGTTTCCTGCAGAGAATACTGGGAGATCATACTTCTCTTGTAGGATTTTTGTAATTGTGCCTTTTCCTGACCCGGGCTTTCCGGAGATGGAGATTTTCAACTTTTCCATCACTTGAAAAAAATTTCTCATTTAATAAAGATTTATGAGGAAGAATATAACTCATGATATATATTTTTTTAAACAAGTGTTTTTTCCGGGTTTTATGGATCAGCATGAATGGGACGTTTACTTTCTTACACGGGCGTTTGAAAATGCCCTCAAATCCCCTGATCTTAGCACACAAAACGGAGCTCTTGTAGTTAATGAAAGATTTCTCATCCCTTCTTGGCTGCCGTGGAAATATAATGTTTTGGGAGAAGCATGTAACACTTTTCCCCAGGGAGTAAGGATTACAAATGAAAGGCTTACAAAACGACCCGATAAATATGATTTCACAGGTCATGCTGAAGAGAATTCAATCGTTAATGCAAGGAACAGGGGCTATTTTGATCTTCACGGAGCAATTTTATATGGGACTTGGGTCGCGTGCGGGCCTTGCGGCAGGGACATAGTTAATGCAGGAATAAAAGAAGTTGTCGATTGGAAGGGTGTTGAAAAGATGATTCAGGAAACGTCAAGAGGCGAAGGTATGCCTGACTGGCAGGTTTCCATCAACAATGCATTTGAGATGTTTGAAGACGCTGGAATAATATACAGAAGAGTCGAGTGTCATATTCCCATTGATGCTGAAATACTTTTTTCAGGAAAAAAGTTCAATATCGGGAAAATCATTTAAGCTCTTCGACTCCATTTGCCCTGCTTTCCTCTAATCCAAGATTCGAAATCTCCAAGAAATCTGCTTTTCCTATTATATTTTTCATTGCTCGGGCCCCGATGTAAGTCATACCGGAAGCAAGGCTTCCCAGGAATTTTTTTATGACTGGCTCTATTGGGCCCTTGTAAAGGATGATGGTTTTTTCACCCTCAACGCTGATTATGCTTTTATCCTTTTCTTTGTCAATCTCTTTTTTCTTCAGGCTTACATCGTAACTTGCGGATCCCTGATAAACTTTGAATTCTTTCCCGCTCTTTTTTATGATCTCTCCTGGAGTCTCTTTGGTTCCAGCAAAGACATATCCCATCATGACTGTGTCGGCTCCGGCACCTATCGCTTTCACTACATCTGCGGGCTTTTTTATTCCCCCGTCGGCGCAGATTGGTATCTCCCCTTTTGTCGCTTCATAGACGTCCATTATTGCCGTAACCTGAGGCACTCCTGCGCCGGTCATCAACCTTGTTGTGCAAAGTGATCCCGGACCTATTCCCACTTTAACAGCGTCAGCGCCTTTACTTAAAAAATACTCCGCGGCGTCTTTTGTTGCAATGTTGCCCGCCATTACATCGACCTGAGGATACTTTGATTTCAAGTACTCAAGAGTCTTTCCCGCATATTTTGAATGACCATGTGCGATATCAATTACTATTATATCCACTCCTGCTTTTACGAGTGCGTCAGCTCTATTCTCGACATCTTTAACGCCTATCGCTGCTGCCGCAAGCAGTTTTTCCTTTTTGACTTTCTCAACTTCTTTTGCTTCCTCCTCTGCAGTCATGAATCTGTGTATTACTCCAAGGCCCCCGAGTTTCCCGAGAGCAATTGCCATCTCTGATTCGCATATTGTATCCATGTTAGCTGCAACAAGTGGGATGTCAATGTAATGGTTTCTTGTGACCTTGGTCCTGAGATTCACTTCCCGTCTCGAGAGAATTTTATTATACTTTGGCAAAATAAGAAGATCGTCAAACGAGAATCCTTTCCCGACAATTCTTGCCATACATTTTTACTTAATGTCGCTTTTGATTAATAAAGATTTGTATGCACTTTGTTATAATTCCTTCTGAATCTCTGTTTTTCCGTTTTTCAGGTCTTCTTTTATCTTTTTTATTGACTTTTCCATCTTTTTCTCCCTTGATCTTGAAGTGTAATATGAAAACTCATCTTTAGTGCCTTTAGTTATAAGTATTATCAGTTTTCCTTTTGACAACCTGGCAGTTCTACCCCTTCTTTGGATGGACCTTATCGCTGATGAGACCGGTTCATAGAAAATTACCGAGTCGACTTCTGGTATATCCAACCCCTCTTCAGCTATGGATGTAGCACATATTACATTCGTTTTACCGTCTGAAAACTCTTCTATGATCTTTTTTTGCTCTTTCTGGCTTAAGCCCTGACCATCTTTTTTTGCCTGACCTACAAATACTTTTGATTTCACGCCGGAAAGTTTGTTTATACTCCTTGAGACTAAGTTGGCAGTTTCCCTGAACTGCGTGAAGATTATCAATTTAGGGTTTTCATGATCTTTTCTCTCATCTCTTACGACTCTTATTATCTCTTTTACCTTTGGGTGTTCTTCTCCTCTTTCAAGGAGCGCTTTCGTTTTTGCGTAGATCAGTCTGAAATCTTCACGGTTAGCCAATCTTACGACCCCTTTAGATTGTCTTTTTTCCGCCTGGCTGAAAATGTTCTTTAAGTATTTGAAGAAGCTTTCAAGAGTCTGTGTTTCAATTAAGTCGAGCGCATGGGACAATTTCACTGCCTGTGCTGTGAGAGAAATCGCGAAAAATGCCGACGGATTCGAAAAGTTTCCGTGGAGGTTTGCTCCAAGTCTCCTTTGAAGGTCAAGAAGTGTTATTTTGTTGGCAGGTCCATAAAGGAATCCCTTCATCTTCAGCTCATCTGTGTACTCATCAAAGATTCTTCTTAGTATAGACCTTATCTCTTCAATCTCCTTTGAAAGCTCAACTTCTCTCTTCTCGAATTCCAGCTCCTGCAGATAATCTCTCACATCAGGGGAGTCACGTGTCCTTAGTTCCACTTCTTCTATGGATAAATTCTTGCATATCTCCCTTATCTTTCCTGAATCGCTTCCGGGGGATGCAGTAAGACCGATGATCCTTTGATGCGTACTTTGTTCCATGTACTTCTGTGCGACGAAGTTATAATCGTAATTTTTGACGCACCTGTGTGCTTCGTCTTCTATTAGTAGGCAAACCTCAGATAGATCATATAGTCTCTTTTTCAGGTCGTTTGCGACGCATTGCGGAGTTGAGAAGATTATATCTGCAGTATCCCATATCTCTTTCCTCTTTTTTGAGTTGACAGCCCCGGTAAATATCTCAAGGCTTCCGAAAAGGTCGGGAAGATTTTTTTTGAAATAGGAGAGGTGTTGTTCTGCGAGAGGCTTTGTAGGAGCGAGAAAAAGCACTTTTTCGCTGGAAAATTTTTTCATCCTTTCAATCGCGACCATTAATGCGATCAAGGTTTTCCCAACGCCGGTCGGCAATACTACAAGGCAGTTTTTCTCTATACAGGTCTTGAAAATGTCTTCCTGGTATCTTCTGGGGGTGATATCTTTTAGAAATTCCATCAATAACAAAAATGGCTTTTGATTATAAATCTAACCAGTAAGATCAGACAATCACAAAGGTTGCCGCAAGTGCAATTAAAGTTATTATCGCCAAAAAGGACCACAGAGTCATACTACCGAAAAATATTTTTGCGCCATCCCAATCAAATGCTGGAATCATGTTGAAAAATGCATAGATAATGCTTATCCTCGTGAGTGTTCCCTGGCCTATTATGTAAAATATTGCTGCGAAAATAAGGGTTGCGATAATCCCAGCCGCTGCAATCCAACCTATCTCTTCTTCTGAAACTTCAGAAAAAGAATATATCCCGTGCCTTCTTGCTGCCCTGTAGACTTTTCCGGAGGCATCAAAAGTAAGGCACGTCATCCAATTCACAAGCCCGACTGTTACGAATTTTACTATAAGTGGAATGAATATCCCTGCCTGCACAGAATTCTTGAAATGCATGTGCTTTTTTACCCAAAATTGTTTTATTTCCCATATCTTCACTTCTATATCTATATCAAGGAAAAAACCAAACACTTTTTTTGCCAAGGTGTTTACAATAATCACTATGAACACAAAAAACGTCGTCGTCAAAAGGAGGCTTATGCTCCCGACGAGAGATATCACAAGCCCAAGGACTAATGACACTACTGCAATCGAAAAAAGCTCTTTTCTTGTTAACATCTTATTTTAAGATATTGATTTTTTATAAAGGTTATCAGGCTGAAGTTAATATTTAATTTAGTATGGAAAACTATTTAAATAAAACTAACCCCCTGTTTGCTATGAAGGTAAGAAAAATTACGGAAGTCTTGGGAAAAAGAGTTTACACAGATGCAGGGGATTTCTTTGGAACAATCGAGGAGGCAAACCTTTTTGAAAATAAAGTTGACGGCTGGAGAATAAAGGTTGCTTCTCATCTGAATTCTGTTCTTGGAGGAGCTAGAGGTGTTGTTATCCCTCACCAATATGTAAAGGCGATCAGCGATATTTTTATTATAAATAAAGCTGCACTCCCAAGCCAAGAAATGGATATGGAAGAAACTGCAGACATGATGTAAGATGTCAAACATTTTGCAGGCTTCACTTTTTACGGATTTTCTGTACCCTTTTCTTTTAATGTTCTTCATAATGTATGCCCTTCTCCAGAAATCGAAGATTCTGGGGGAGAATCAGGCGCAGATAAATGCTTTTGTGTCCTTGGTAATCTCTCTGATATTTGTTTCAGTCGTTTATCCTGTAATCGTTGTGAATAATTTGATATTATTCATGACTGTTGGTGTTGCGGTCATATTTGTAGGGTTTGTTCTTTGGGGGTTCATAAACAATGGGAATATAACCCTTAATTCCAAGGTTCTGAAACTTATGGGTGTTCTGACGTTTATCGCTCTTGTAGTTGCTCTCTTTTGGGCAACAGGGGCGTTTCCTCCCCTTTGGACCTTCTTGGAGAAAGTATTCAATTGGGCTTTTGCGTCAGGGACTGAAGGCTTCTGGACAAACTTTTTAATTGTGGTTTTAGTTATTGCAGCTGTTGCTTCCGTGCTCAAAGCAAAGGGCGGTGGAGGGAAATAATCTCTCCCTGAATAGATTTCATAAATCGATTTTCCTCTTAGGTTTTTTCGTTGAAGTTTTAGAAGTCTCCGTTGCAAAAATAACAGAAATCTATATAAATAATATTTCTTTTAATCTTTTATGATTGGGGGTTTCATCACACTTGCTTCTTACGGGATAGTTGGTGGCGGAGCGACGGGAAATTTTCTTTACCAGCTTGAGAATCTGGGTGTTTTTAGCTATATCCTTCCTTTCCTTATGGTTTTTGCAATAGTTTATGCGATTCTTTCGAAGGCTCATTTCTTGGGGGATAATAATGCTGTGAATGTTATTTTATCTTTAGCAGTCGGTCTTATGTCTCTTCAGTTTAACTTTGTTTCTTATTTCTTTGCCCAGATCTTTCCAAGGCTTGGGATAGGGGTCATTATAATCCTTGTTGCAATAATTCTTCTTGGGCTTTTTGTGGACTTTGACAATCCCACCTCCAAGAAAATATTCGGTGTCCTTGCTGGTATAGGTTTTGTAGTCATTGTTTACCAGAGTTTTTCTGATTCTTTTGGATGGGGGGTTTGGGACCCTTTCAATAGCCCTTTCTGGTGGAGTGTTCAAAGTAGTGCTTCTGCGATAGTCACTTTCGTGCTTGTCCTGGCAGCAATAATCGCTGTTCCTATTCTTGGCAATAAAAACAAAGCCCCTAAAGTAAAGCCTTAAATCTCAATTAAATCTCAGTGATTAACCGCTTTTATGTCTAGCACTTAGATTAAGCTTGCTTTTGGGATGGGCTTTTTGTCCTGTTTATCTTTTCAAATGAGTCTTCAACCATCTCAACCTCTTTTTTTACTGAGTCGATGGATCTGCCAAACGACCCGATCCGATCAAGTATCGCTATCTGCATCTTATCAAAGTTTCTTTCAATCCTTTTCAATCTCTCATTCAAATCATCTATCTTCGGCATGTATATAGTCTTGAACTCTTTAAGGGATTTAAGGTCATCTTCTATTTTTTTCATTTTCTCTGAAAAGACCTGCTCCGCGACTTCAATCATTGTTTCGGGGTTCATTGAATAACCCGAAGCATCATATGCCCCGCCAGAATTATTGTATCCTTCCTGGTAATATTCCTCACCATTCCCCATGTCATATTGCGGATAGGATCCTGTTTCTTCCTGATAAGAATACCCTGAATATCCTCCGGTGGGGCTCGGAGCAGGTGCAGGATTGTATGCCGGAGCAGGGCTGTATACTTCTTCATCTTCTGAAGCAGCTTCCTGTTCTTCATCACCCATCATTGAGGGGGTCATCCCCTTGGTGGAATAACCGCCTTCCCCTTCTACAGCTTCTTTTATCTTTGACTGGTTCATGGCGTCACTTATCTCCATAGGGGATATCCCCTCATTCCTTAACTTAATTTCTATTTCCGAGTCAGGTATTCCTTGTCTTTTCAAATCGGTTATCTTGTCTGCGAGGGCCATATTACTTCATGGTTTTTTTGCTTTTTAATTTTTCTAAATCTTCTTTTGTTGCAAACTCGAGGGGCTGGAAAATCTTGGCTTGCTTTTTTAATATTTCGAGGTCATCTTTTCTGGCAAACTTTTGAAATTCAGAAGAGATTGTTTCCATGAAGTCTTTTATCCTTTCAACGCTGTCCTTGAGAGATTCAATGTCGCGCTTCAAGGAGGTTACTTCTTCATCGTATTTGCCCTTAAGATCAATAAGGTTTTGGCCTATCAGAATTAGCCTGTCTTTGATTATTTTTTGCCTTTCCTCCAGATCCATGAGATTCATCCCTGGAGAGCTCTGGATATTGCTGTCATCCTCTTTCATAAAAGATAAGAGGGTGAGAAGTTTAAATTTGTTTCGAGAAGGATGCACAAATTAATATAAACCATTTTCCCTTTAAGAACGGGATGGAATTTGAAAAAGATGCGAAGTTGTATTCGCATGAGGTGAAGAGAGAAGGAGGGGAGGACATTTTGTATTTCAATTTTAATGGTTCAAACTACCCTCCAAGTGTTGCTGACCTTCCTGAAGTGATGGAAATGACTATAGATGCCCTGATTGAGAATCCGAATGTATCCCGGATAATGTTTGTGGCTGATAAAAATTACAATTACGGGTTTAAAGAAACTAATTATCTCCTTGAAATAGCGAGTCTTTATGTTTTTTTCCTCAAACAGGAGGAAATACTTTCTCACAAGAGGTTGGTAACTTTCGATGAGTCTTTCTTTCAACCCCGATACAACGAGCTTTTCTCTTTTCTTTATCTTTTCAAGAAAGACCCCGTTGCTTCCTATTATGAATTAAGAAAGATACTTGTCAACGCAAGAGTAACTTTTCAGAGGCTCAGTGGGGAATCCAAGATTGATCAGGGAAATTATCTGAGGTTTCTTGAAAAGATAGCAGGATTTGTGGAAAATGCTAAGTTGGTTAGGGATTCTGCTCCCTATTTTTCAGGTTACGTGCAGGGAGAGAGGGAAATATACTCGAGGCTTTTCCAACCGGACATAATTCCTAATTTTACGTTCACGCGACTTGTCAGCGGATTCCCAACGGAAGCCGAGGTTGTTGACCAGTACGAAATTTCCACGGATGATTTTGATATAAGCAATGTTACTATAATGAAGAGGAAGAACGAATCAAAGTTATTTTACCATCTTTCCCCGCCCGAATCACTCCTTACTGAAGAAGAGAATTATCTCCTTAATCTTGCTAGGGTTGTCCTTATAGAGCATCAGCCCAAAGCTGAAGAATTCACAAATGTTGAGAGAATAAGAAAAGTGTTCTTTAACATATCCAAGGATCTTATAAGAGATCTTGCCCAGGCAAAAAATATCAAAATAGATTATGTCAATCTCATGAAACTTTCTTCAATTCTTGTCAGGCATACGATCGGTTTTGGCCTTGTTGAAGTTCTCTTGAAAGATAAACATTTACAGGACATTTCTCTTAATGCACCCATATCCCAAACCCCTGTTTATGTCCGGCACCAAGATTATGATGAATGCACTACAAATGTTCTTCCAAGTCGTGAGGATGCTGACTCCTGGGCCGCTAAGTTCAGGATGGTTTCGGGGAGGCCTCTTGACGAAGCAAATCCGATTCTCGATACTCAACTTGAAATTGACAATATAAGAGCGAGGATTGCAATTGTCCAGGAGCCTCTTTCTCCTGAGGGGCTTGCATATTCAATAAGAAGACATAGGGAGTCTCCATGGACTCTTTCCTTGTTCATACAAAATAAGATGCTTAACCCTCTTGCCGCTGGTCTGCTGAGCTTTTTAATAGATGGCGCGAGGACGATCCTCATTGCCGGTACGAGAAGCTCCGGAAAAACTTCTCTTCTCGGGAGTCTGATGCTAGAGATAAACCCAAACTCCAGAATAATAACCGTAGAAGATTCCCTCGAACTCCCTGTGGAATCCTTGAGAGCTCTGAACTATGACATTCTTAGGATGAAAGTCCGCTCTGCTTTGTTAAAATCAGGGGCGGAAGTTTCTGCTGATGACGGGATAAGGACCTCTTTGAGGCTGGGGGACAGCTCTCTTATTGTTGGTGAGGTTAGGTCCGTAGAGGCGAAAGCTTTGTACGAAGCTATGAGAGTAGGCGCCCTTGCAAATGTCGTTGCAGGGACTATCCACGGGGCATCTCCTTATGGTGTTTTTGACAGGGTAGTGAATGATCTTGAAGTTCCGGCAACTTCATTTAAAGCAACGGACATAATTGCGGTTGCAAACCCAATAAAATCTGCTGATGGACTTTACTCTTGGAGGAGGCTTCTTGAAATTTCAGAGGTGAAAAAGCATTGGAAAGAGGACCCCGTGCGCGAGAGGGGTTTTAGCGAACTCATGAAGTATAATGTGGAAAAAGATGAGCTTGAAGCAAGTGATGCTTTGATAAATGGCGAGAGTGATGTCATAAAAGATATTGCTTCAAAGGTTAAAGGATGGGCCGGGAACTGGGATGCAGTTTATGATAATATCCTTCTTAGGTCAAAAATAAAAAATGAAATTGTAAATGCGGCGAAATCTTCCGGGAATGGCGAGCTTCTTGAGGCGAGGTTCAATGTTCTTTCAAACCACATGTTCCACAAAATTTCTGACGAGGTTATTAGTGAAGTCGGGCTTCCGCTGGGCGAGAGAGTCTTTCCTAAATGGCAGAAATGGCTTAATGAAGAAGTGAAAAACTTTCGAGCCCTATGAATTATTATAATTCTAAACATTTATTAATTATTTTTCTCTTCTATAAACAAGGGGTGAAATGTGGAAAGGCAGACTGTAAATGATGTCCTGAGAAAATACGGGGCCAGGATTGAAGGCGAGATAAATTCGAATTCTGAAGCTAACAGTTCTTCTTATGAGCTGTTTAAAGATGAGACTTCTCGTGAATACTCTGCCTATGAAAGGTGGGCAAACAGCCTCGGGAATATAATCCGTATCAATCCGTCCGTTAAGGATGAATCAAGGATAAGAAAAGCTATTGACGCGGCGCATCTCTCCATTGAACCTTGGCAGGCAGTAAGTCTTTCAATCATGGGCTTCCTTTCAGTTTTCCTGATCGGAATTCTTATTTCTGTAGCGGTCGTTTTTGTAAATAATGGAGATGTAAACAGTTTTCCTCTGCTCTTTTTCTTCTTGATGATCTTTTTTGCGATTTTCTTATTCTCTTTTCTTAATAGCTACCCGGATAGAATTGCTAGAAAATGGAGGCTGAAGGCTTCAAGCCAGATGGTTCCTGCAATACTTTACATTGTTGTTTACATGAGGCATACCTCAAATCTTGAGAAAGCAATACAGTTTGCGTCTGAGCATCTCGACTACCCTCTTGCGCTGGATTTCAAGAAGATTTTTTACAATATTGAAGTCGGAAAATATTCGACCATAAAAGAGAGCCTCGATAATTATCTTGAAACTTGGAGAGGTTATTCTAATGAATTTATAGAAAGTTTTCACCTGATAGAATCGAGTTTATTTGAGCCAGATGAAGGCAGGAGAATTTCGACTCTTGAGAAAGGGCTTCAGGTTGTGCTTGATGGAGTTTATGAAAAAATGCTTAGTTTCAGCCATTCGGTGAGGAGTCCTTTGACCAATGTTTACATGCTGGGGGTAGTTCTTCCGACGCTGGGGCTTGCTCTTATACCTCTTGCTTCTGCGATGATAGGCGGGCTTTTAACTTATATACATGTTTTTATCCTGTTTAATCTGATAATTCCGTTTATGGTTTTTTACCTGACAGACAAGGCTCTGAGCCTACGCCCCGGCGGATATGGTGAAACCGCACTTCTTGAGAAGAATCCCCTTTACTTAAAATATAAAAGTCAGGCTCCTTACAGGAAAGCCTTTCTTATCGCTTTTCCCCTTTTTCTCATAAGCCTTACCCCCCTTCTTTTTGAGTATACCCCTCTTCCAGTCATGCTCGGAGTTCAGAAAGATTATACTTTTGCTCAGCTTGGGCTTTCTTTTCTAGGGAGTGGAAATATCTTTAATTTCGTGAGTAATGGGACGGGTGTGACAGGGCCTTTTGGTCTTGGAGCGTTGCTTTTGGGGATGCTTCTTCCCATCTCAATTTCAATATTCTTTTCAGTCGCTTATTCTGGGAAGACAAAAGAGCTCATTTTGGAAAGGAAAAAGACAAAAGAACTTGAGAGCGAATTTAATAATTCTCTCTTCCAGCTTGGAAACAGGCTCGGTAATGGTGTTCCCCCTGAACTTGTCTTTGGCAAGGTTGCGGAAGCAAATAAAGAGCTACAGTCCGGGGAGTTTTTTGCAAGAGTGAACTATAATATACAGCAGATGGGAATGGGGGTTGAAGAAGCCATATTTGATAAGAAACGCGGAGCTATAAGATTTTTCCCGTCGAGTCTAATTGCTACATCTATGAGGATACTTGTGGAATCAGCTAAAAAGGGTCTGAAAATAGCCGCAGTTAGCCTCATGAGTATTTCTGAATATATAAAAAATCTCGACAAGATCACTGAAAGGCTGAAAGACTTACTTGCTGAGATAATAAGCGATATGAAAAGCAATATGACTTTTCTTGCCCCTTTGCTTTCCGGGATTGTCGTTGGTCTTGCCGCGATGATCACTGCAATACTTGGTATGCTCAACTTAAACAGCCTCTCTTCAAGTACTGGCGGTGCGGCAAATCTGGGGACCCTTACTAACCTTCTAAATATATTTCAATATCAATATATGATTCCGCCTTATTTCCTCCAGATTGCCGTCGGGCTTTATCTTGTGGAAATAACTTTCATACTGACTTCCACACTTGTGACTATAGACTCAGGAGAAGACAGGCTTGAACTTATAAACAAGACTGGGCAGAATCTGAAAAGAGGGATGTCGCTTTATTTTATTGTTGCACTTCTTAGCGTTATTGCACTTTCAATCTTAAGTTCTGTTGTTATTGGTAATCTCCTTTGATAATTTAGGAAGATTTATAATCCTCTTTATTTTTAGAATAAAATGGCTTTATACTTTGCGGTGCTTTTCCCTGTCTTGTTGATTTCTATTATGGGTTTTGTGTTTTGGCTTATCATGCTTATAGATGTAGCTCAGAGAAAATTTAAGGATGGTTTTGAAAAGGTTGTCTGGGTTCTTATAATCGTCTTTACCTCACTTATTGGTGCTTTGATTTATTATTTTGCTGTTCAGATAAGGGATGAATCCAAATCCATGAAATGGTTTTGGTGGACACTGTTTGGGCTTTTTGTTCTTTTTATCTTCTTAGTTTTCTTTACTTTTGCAGTTGGCAGCGGCACAGTCGTCGCTCACTGAACTTATCAGCTAAAAAGATTTATTAAATCATTTCCCCTCTCTGGTATATGAAAGATAAAAAAGGGATAATCTCGGAGTATCTTCCTTGGTTGCTTATTGCAGTCGCTGTACTTGTGGTTCTTATGATTGCAATATTTTACCTTAAGGGGAGCGGAGATTCTTTTTTGGGGGCATTCAAAAATCTTTTCGGGGGTCACTGATGTCAGAGCTTACAATAGAACAGTTGATAAAGATAATTTTGGGGGTTCTCGTGGTTGTCGCAGTCGTTGTAGGACTTTATTTCTTTTTTGGGCAGAGAGTTTCGGAATTTTTTAAAGGGCTCTCTCCCGGAATTGCCGGGTTCTGGAGGGCATTTTATGGATGATCCCGCTTTTTTGGACAAAAAAGGGATGCTCCTTGTGAGTGAGGTTTTGAAAATTGTAATTGCAGTGATTTGTATTATTTTTTTGATTTATCTGCTTTTTTCTTTATACTACGCAAATTCCAATGCCCAGAAGCAGCAGGAAGCCCAATCTACTGTGGGGAGGATAAGTGATATTGTCTCGCGATTGGAGAATGGGGCGATTACTAGCGAGTCGATTCCAGATGTGACTCCTGTGTCCTGGAGTTTTTTCAGTTTTGTCGGGAGCCAACAGAAACCGAATCTTTGTGCAGGTGCTGACTGTCTTTGCATATGTGATACACCTTCATTTATTACACAGTTCTTTACCTCACAGACGAGCAAATGTGATAGCACCGGAGCCTGTATCCCCGTGCAAAATCTCAGGAGCTTCAAGTCCTTTGAGATAAAAAGTATAAGTAGTGGGGGAACTACAGTAAATATCACGAAAAGTGGCAAAATAATAGAGGTGCTGAACTCATGAATCTTGATGAGATAATCAAATATCTTCTCTGGATTGTTATATTTGCAATAGCTTTATTAGGCTTGTACTCTTTATTCAGAAGTCTTGGGGTGATTTAGATGTTCAAAAAAGGGGAGCTTACGACTCAACAGATTGTTATTATTATAATTCTCATTGCAAGCTTTGTTGTGATACTTTTTTTTATACTCAAGCTGAATCTCGGTGGGGAGACTGCTCAGGATGTTTGCCATAACTCTGTTGTTGCGAGAGGAACTGCAATAGTCCCGTCTGGAGCTTTTCCCTTGAAGTGCCAGAGGCAATATGTGTGCCTAAGCGCTGATGGCAATTGTGCGCCCATGACGAAGCCCACAATAATAAAAGTTCAAAATAAAACACAGGTTTATCAGGCTCTTGCTGACCAGCTTGCAAATTGCTGGTGGATGTTTGGAGAAGGAAAAATCGATTATTCTCCTTCCACGACTTTTCCTGAAAATTACTGCTCTCTGTGTAGTCAGATAGCTTTTGATCCCTCTGTTTACAGCCTTTTTGGTGGAAGCAAAAACTTCAGCATGAAAGATTTCTATCAATATCTTTCAATGACGAAAATGTCGGGTGGTCAAACTTATGAGGAATATTTTCTTCTAAACGGGATTTTAAGCTATCAGGGAAATTTCGGAAGTGTCGACATGACAAAAGAGTATTATGCACTCATGGGAATTACGAGTAAAATGAGCAAAGTTGGATGGATAATTGGTGGGGCTGTTGCTTTAGGTGCGATCGCTTCAATTCCTCTCACGGGAGGGCTCTCTCTCATAGCTATAGGTACTGCTGCGGGGGGAGCGGTGATAGGAGGAGCTGCAGGATATGTGGCTTCAACTTACCTTCTTGCACCAAGTGTAAAAGGACCTAGCGGGAATTACTATATTCCTCCGTCTTTAATCCAGGTCAATTCCGCGCAGTTTAGGGCGCTTAATTGTAGTGATATAACCACTTCAAGCTAAGTTTATGGGAATTTCTTCCACATACTCTTTCGGAACGCAGACGGTTGTGCAAAAAGTGGTGATGTAATCTTTTTTGTCTCTTTTCTTCAGGTCTTCTGTGCTCATTGGCTTTTCTATTGCCAAGTATCCCGAGGGTTTTTGTTTTACTCCTCTGTACTCCCCCATCTGCACTTGACCGTCTGACGGGAAAAGCTCCTCTCTGAACAAGATAATCTCCCCAGGAGAATAATCATAAAACCCCGAAATATCGGAGGTGATTGTTGGGACTTTTTTGTTTATTTTTCCTATCTTGTGCCCTCTGTATATTCCCATCTTTTTCATGATCTCTATGCAGTTCAGAGCATCTTCAAGTGTTGTCATGTTGAGGACTACTATCTTGACTTTATAATAATTTATATCTTCTTTTTCAATAAGTCCATGGTAGGATAATTTTATTAATTCTTTTTTTCTTCTTATTAAATGCCAAAAAGAGGGGAGATACTTGTTGAGAATATAATCTTCATAGTCCTTAATGTTCTTTTTCTTACAATTCTTATAATTTTCCTGATAAATCAGGGAAATGGTGTTTCGACTCTTGAAGATGCTTATTCAAAAGAGGTGGCCCTTCTCATAGACTCTGCGAGACCTGGCATGATAATGACTGTGAACATGCAAAGCGCTATGAGCGTCGCTGATAAAAATAACATCCCTTTTGATAAGGTTGTGTCAATAAAAGGGCAATATGTCACCGTCACCCTTGACGCCAATCAGAGCAAGAGTTATCAGTTTTTTAATGATATCAATGTGAGCGGTCATTATCCCGAAAGGGACAGCAGTGGTAAATTCGACGGATTTTATATCCTGGCATTTTCGAAGAAAACATGATAAGCAAGATAAACAAAAAAGGTGATAAACTGATTTCAGTATATTGGTTTGCGATACTGGTTATAGTAGCAGTCGGTGTCGTTCTTATGGTTAACGCATTTTATGGCAACCCTTACGATGTAAGACAAATCGAATCTGAGACGCTTGCAGACCATGTTGCAAACTGTATTTATTATGGGGGCCAGGTGAATCCTTCCCTTTTGTCCGCAGACGGCGTTTTTAGGCCCGACTTCAGAGACAATTTCATGCATATGTGCTTTTTGAATTTCAGTGTTGAAGGAGAGTTTACCCCCGTCCCTTATTACATTGAAGTCAACTTCTCAAGTGGCATAAACGATTTCAAAAATGTTTTTGGAATATCGGAAGGGAATATTAATCTGAGACCTGACTGTTATATCTCTGCCGGAAACATGCAAAATCTGGCCAAATGTACACAAAAAGAGTTCTTTATGAAGTCTTCATCTGGAAAAGTCTACGCAGTCAAAATACTCTCTGTCGTAAGCAAGGTGACTGAAAACACAAATGGTTAAAATAAACTCAAAAGCGCAGGTGGGAGAAACTCTGACTTGGATAGTTGCTACAATATTGGTTGTGGTCCTTCTTATCTTTTTTATATTCGGTTCTTCCCTCCTGTCAGGAACCAAAAAAGTCAGTGATACCTTCCGGGAAAGCCTGACTTCCGGGCAAGTCCAGGAAGGCAATGATGTATTCCTGCAGAAGTCTCTTTTTGCTTACGCTTCCATAGGATCTGTCTCTACGCAGCTGGAGCTTGATAAAATCCTTGAGAAGATGACTCTTTCAGGGAACTTTACAGGAGATTATAATCAAACGAAAAAAGAGGTTCTTTTGAATTATAATTTAAAATGATAAATAAAGCTGAGTCAAAGAAGGGAGATCTTTCGGTAACAATTCTTGTAGTAGGGATTTTCGCTGTCTGTGCATTTGCGCTTCTTACATTTTTCATATCTGACTTTAATATCAGTAATTCGTTTGTCGGTGTGGGTGTCACAAATCATGTAAGCTCTTTAATGGATCAATACTTGTTCTATCAAAATCACGGAGCTCCGTTGAACAAGCTAAATTCTCTGTTCAATGTGACTGAGGAATATGGGAAAGAGTATCTTGTCGAGAGCAAGAGTGGAATTCAGGGGGGTTTTCTTGAGCTTGTCGGAGGGTCCAAAGTGACTGTTTTCTCGATAAAATACCAGATCCCTTCATCTGCTTTTTTGCCTTAGTTTTAAACGGGAGTTATAGGAAGTTTTATAAATATTTTTCACTGTATCTAATAAATGGTATTGCAGAATAAAAGAGGTCAGGGTTTAAGCACAAGTACTATCATTCTTTTAATTTTGGGGGTTGTAATCTTGGTAGTTTTAATATGGGGATTTGTAACGGGCTGGAGCAGCATACAGGGTCTTGTGAACCCAAGCAATGTTGACAGTGTTGTTCAGGACTGCAGTTCTGCGTGTTCCGTGAACAGCCAATATAGTTATTGCGAGGCTGCAAGAACTCTCAGGGCAAATGAGTATAATCTTAATGTTAAATCAACATGCGAAGTCTTCTCAAGCGAGAAAACTTTCAGCCAGTATAGGATTCCGGCTTGCCCTACAATAAATTGCAATTTAAAATGCGGACAGATAATAATTGACGGGAAGAATGGAACAATAACCTCTTCCTCTACAGGGTATAAATATGATGTGACCTCCATTGCAAGTGATGTTCCGGCAGGTCAGAAGTGTGTGATTAACTGATTCTTGACGGACTTTCTTCTATTTTTAGCAAGTGTTTTAAACTTCCCTATTCTTTTTTCCTTATGGATAGAGGGGAAAGGCGGAATAAATGGAAAGGTAAGAAGCAGGAGAAAAGGAAACATCCTTATAAGTCAGGCGGGAGGCTCAGAACATGGAACCGTACGCACAAGGACCTAAGTGAAACCTCTTCTGACGGTAAAAATCAATTTTTATAAACTTGTCTTCCCAAAATGAATCATGATTGAAATTGCAGTGCTATTTTTTCTTGCGCTCGTCTGGGTGATTTTTGCTACAATTTCGGATATCAAATCCAAGGAAATTCCAAACTGGCTCAACTTCAGCCTTGCCATTTTTGCCCTTTCCTTGAGGTTTTTCTATTCTTTCTTTTCCGGCGACGGGAGTGGGTTCTTTCCGGCAATTTTAATTTTGGGGTTTAGTATCCTTCTTTTTATCAGTTTTTTTAATTCTTCATTCAAAAAGAGATATAAGGAGGTATTGTACTTCTTTGCGGTCTCTGCTTTTTTTGCGGGGGTAATCTGGCTGTATTTATCGGACCCAGCCATTCTATCTGGGAGCAGCTTTTCTTTCTTTTACCAGGGAATTATCGGATTGGGGATCTTTTTTGTTATTGGCAATTTATTAAGTTACGGGAGAGCTTTTGCAGGAGGAGATACAAAGCTGATGGTTGCCCTTGGTGCAGTTTTACCGTTGTTTTTCAATACCCTGCTGAACATTACTATTCTCTTGCTTTTTACACTTATTTTTCTTGTCTCAGGATCATTTTATGGTCTTTTTGCAAGTGCTTACATAGGGTTAAGCAATCTGGATAAGCTTAAGAAAAGTTTCATCAAATCTTTTGCGGATCATAAAAAGCTAGTATTTGGTTATTGCCTCGCAGGAATCATCTTCTTAATTTTTGGGGTTATTAATCCTTCTTTCGGGTATTTTGGAGTTTTCCTTTTCGTCTTTCCGTATTTTTACCTTTTTCTAAAATCAGTTGATGAATCGTGCATGATAAAGAATGTCAAGGTATCTGAGCTGACTCCTGGGGACTGGCTTTATAAAGATGTAAAAATTGGGAGGAAAACTATAAAGGCTACATGGGATGGTTTGAGTAAGGAAGATATACTCTCGATGAAATCCAGAAAATCCGTTTTGATAAGGAGAGGGATTGCTTTTGCACCTGTTTTCCTTATAAGCATGGTGCTTTTAATCGTCTTTTATCTCACCGGTTTTTTCGGATATTTTTTCAATCTTTTGTGGTTTTAGGGAAACCTCTTTGGAAGCCAGGTATTTCTTTCATTTATTCCTTCTGACTCAGATTCCTCTTTTTCCGGCTCAGATTTTACTTCTTCTTTTGCTCCAGAGGTAATCTCTTCCTTTATCTTTTCTAATTCTTCTGAAGATAATCTCTTTCTTTTTGAGCCGAGAGACTCATCTTTGTAAATAGGAAGGACATTTAGGATCTCATGCCCCATCACGTTTGATGAAATTATTTCAACATCCTTTGGTTTGAATGTTTTCTCAAGTTTTTCTTTTACTTCCAAAGCAAGTTTTCCTGCTTCTTCAGGGATTTTTTCTTTCGAGATTACATGATCTTTTGGAATTATTAAGACATGGCCGGGGGAGGCAGGATTTATATCAAGTATTGCAATTGCCTTTTCATTCGCACCGATTTTTGTAGAAGGGATGTCTCCAAATACAATGGAGCAGAATATGCACTGCTGGCCTTTTTCTTCCTTTATCAGACCTTGTTCTTTCAAGAATGCGACAAACTCTTCGCCATTCATTGATTCTATGCTGGATATAAACTCTTCAGCTTTTTCGGGTTCATAATTAACCCTGGCATGCTCAAGAAGTTTTTGCTTTATGTTTTCGAGATCTTTTTTCAGTTCCGGCATATTTTAGAAGAGTATACTGATTATATAAGGATTTATTTTCTAGAAGCAATTTCAAACTTCTTATTGGGTTTTTTAATTATCCCTACGACGTTGTATCTTCCCCCAAATTGCCCTAAACTTCTGTAGGCATTTGAGATTGCTTCTTCGGGTGTAATTATTTGCGGAGAACTATAAAAGGAATCTAAAAGGTGTAAAGAATTTCCGCTGCCTTTAGAAATTCCCCTGTAATGTATATTTGAAGTGGTGTATATGATATCAAAGTTATTTTTTCTTATTATATCTTCTATCTCTTTTTTATCAAAAAGAGGGTTTGAAAAAGTTTTTACTTCAAATCCTTTTTCTTTGTAATAATTGTTTAAGTCTGAGGAGGCCAAATTTTGGTTCCGGTTTAGTAGCTCTTGACCATTTTGGGCTCTTATTAAGTTTATTTTATCTTAAACTGCTTCTGGACTTCCCTCGAAGTTTGGAATATTTATGTAATTACTTGAATTGTGAATTAAACAGTATCCACATGAATTTTCATCTTTTTGTTTTGCCCAACTTATAAGTTTATTGTCAAATCTTAAGCTTTTTAACTCATGCCTTATTTTGAAATTTTTAGCCATGATATCACTTAGTTAAGAAAGTATTTTAATCTTCCTTTGATGGCTTATGCGACTTTTCTCATGTCGATGAGCTCTGCTGAAGAAACATTTCCGATCTTTTGGAACTCATCCACTAAGCTTTCTGTGCTCTTGCTGTCAGGATAAAAGAAAAATACTATTAGAGCCTTCAGGCCGAATGCAATTGGCTCTACCGTATACTCTTTATTTGTTCCGCCGAACTTTTCGACAATCTTCTTGGCTTTTTCCTCTATCTTTCTCAAATCTGCCTGAGGAGAATCCGGCATAATTTTGAATTTTGCTCCGTTTACGCCTGCCATTTTTTAAAAAACGCGGGTTGGTTTATAAAACTTTATTTTTCTTGGTATTCATATTTTATTATCTCTTTGAAATTTACAAAATGCTTAAAAAGAGTATTAAACTTTTTACGAAATGGAAGGTAGTTATGAAAAGATTTTGTCGAAATTATCGAAGCTTTCTGGGATAGAAGAAGGTGAAATTGATAGACGCGTCGAGGCTAAGCGATCCAAGCTTTCTGGCCTCATCAGCCGTGAGGGTGCTCTTCAGGTAATTGCTGCGGAGCTCGGGATTTCTTTTGATAATGAGAAGCTCAAAATTGATGAACTTCTGCCTGGCATGAGGAAAGTGCATTTCACAGGCAAAGTCATTACTCTTTATCCTATTAGAACTTTCAAAAATAAGAACGGTGAGGAAGGGAAAGTATGCAACATGATTGTGGCAGATGACACTTCAAATATAAAGCTTGTCTTGTGGGATGCTAATCATATTGATATGATAGAAAAAGGTGCAATTACAGAGGGGGTGTCCGTCGAAGTCCTTTCAGGAAATATGAGGCAGGGGGAGGTACATATGGGCAGCTTTGCGGAACTGAAGCTTTCAGATGAAGAATTTTCCAACGTAAAAGTTGAGAAGCCTGTAAAGAAAAAAGACATAAAAGAGTTTAATGTCGGGGACAAAGTTAACACGAGGGCTTTCATTGTCCAAGTATTTGACCCGCGCTTTTTCAATGCAAACTTGGAGACAGGGAGAAAAGCCACGGAGGAGGAAATCGCTGCGGGAGTTCCTACTGAGAAGAGGGCCATTTTGAATGTTGTAATTGATGACGGGACTGAAAATACGCGGGCTGTTCTTTTTCATGAAATGGTCCAGAAGCTCGGACTTACTGAATATGGAAATCCCGATAAGATAAAAGAGCAGAAAGAAAGCATCTTAGGAAAAGAAATGGTTTTCGGGGGAAATGTAAGGATGAATTCTTATTTCAATAATCAAGAGCTCATAGTCGATTCAGTCCAAGATATTAATATTGAGCGGCTGATTGATGAACTGGAATAAACTTATAGCCTTTTCCAGTATACGATCCTACGAAATGAGGTAATCTTGGTAAATCTTTTTAATTAATTGTCTTTTATACAAAAATGCTTTCAAAAACGCATCTTGTTATGTCTTTATTTGCTGGACTTCTGCTAATAAGCTCAGTTAGAAATCCCATTGTTTTCCTCTTATCAGTGCTAGGAGCAACCTTTTTGCCTGATCTTGATTCATACAACTCTAAAATCGGGAGGAGATTTTCTTCGAGGGTCATTACAGCTTTTACGAGACATCGAGGGATCATGCATAGCCTCATTTTCCTTTTTGCGGCCTACTTTGTTCTTTATCTTTACGTTCCTTCGGTGTCGCTTGGTTTTTTGGTCGGTTACAGTGTGCATCTTTTTGGAGATCTGCTGACGAGAAAAGGACTTAGGTTATTTTATCCTTTCGGGCTTCGTATCCGAGGTTTTGTGAAAACCGGCGGGAGAATTGAGAGTTTTATATTTTTATCATTTGAGGTGATGGATCTTCTGTTAATAGTGAAGATAACCTTTTTCCATCTTCTTTTTTATTAAAAGATCATTTCTTTTTATCTCTTTTTTAAGCTCTTTGTCAAGGCCTTTCTTTCCAAGCCTGTATTTGTGCTCGAGCTTTGAGGAGTTGTAATGTGCGCTTCGGTAATTCTCGCCTTTTGACATCAGATACCTCTCGTGAGCCTCGTGCAGCAAGATAAATTTTCTCTCTTTCTTGGATATGTCGTCATCAATCCATATTTCTCCCTCGGGAATAAAGGAGTAAACTTTATCATGTCCCCCCTCGACAAAATCTATGAAGAACATCCCGCGCACAATTTTCCCATCGACTATCCATACCTTCAGGTGATTGCTGTATTCTTTTATTAAACTTTTGTGTATTCTGTCCAGAAGTTTGTAGCTTCTACCCTCCTTCAGCCCCTTTAGCTTTATGAACTCTTTCTCTTTTTCACGTTCCCTCTTTTGCACTATATCTCCCTGCTTCAACGCTTCCCCGTATGGGACTCCTTTGGACATAAGCTCGTACTCTGTAAGGATGTAATCAATATAATACTTCTCATCTTTTGTCCCGAACTCGCGGTCAAGCCACATTTCATTTTTTGGTATGAAGTGGAATTGATAATGTTCCCCGCAGTTTGTGAACTCTTCATTTAATCTGTCGCGGACATATTTTCCGTCAACAATCCAAATCTTAAGATTCCCGATTTTTCCCACAAGCTTTTCGTAGGGTTTCTTCATGATTTATGAAAGCCTTTGCAGTTTTTAAATTTGTCAAGTCGTACTCGAAAATATATTCTTAATCGTTATAAACTTTATAAATGAAAACAAGTTTCATTCTGCATGGCTAAGAAAGATGTGGATGAGATAAAAGATGCTGTTTCTGATGAAGATGAAGAGCCAGTGAGAAAGGGAAAAGATGAAAAAGTTCTAGAGCTTACTGATCTGCCTGGAATCGGTCCCGCTGCTCTTTCAAAACTTGAGAGCGCAGGTATTTTTGACATGATGGGGCTTGCTGTGATGAGTCCG
The DNA here is from genome assembly GCA_021799535.1 of Nanobdellota archaeon. Lineage (GTDB taxonomy): Archaea > Nanobdellota > Nanobdellia > Pacearchaeales > GW2011-AR1 > GW2011-AR1. The sequence continues at coordinate 90,516 of JAJZAH010000001.1, read as the reverse complement.
GCTTCACTTGCGGATGCTGCGGGGATATCAAGTGCCGTTGCGAGAAAAGCGATACAGGCTGCAAGAAACGCTCTTGAACTTGGCTTTAGCGACGGGATGGAATTTGCAAAGAAAAGGGCAAGTGTATCTTATATTACTACAGGGAGTAAAAATCTTGATGAACTTCTGGGTGGAAAGGGGATTGAATCAAGAGCTATAACGGAGGCTTTTGGGGCTTACGGCTCGGGCAAGACACAGCTGGGGCTTTCTCTTGCGGTCAATGTTCAGCTTCCCTCTGAGCAGGGAGGGGCGGGAGGCAAATCTGTCTATATAGATACTGAAGGGACTTTCAGACCACAAAGGATAAAGCAGATTGCTGAGGGTCTTGGTGCAAATCCTGAAATGGTCTTGAAAAATATTCTTGTTGCCAGGGCTTTTAATTCTGATCATCAGATGCTTCTTTTAGAGAAAGTAGGGGATCTTATAAAGTCAGGCGAACCGATAAAATTAGTAATTGTTGATTCCCTTACGGCCCATTTCAGAGCAGAGTTCTCAGGAAGGGGACAGCTTGCTGACAGGCAACAGAAACTCAATAGATATATGCATGACCTGATGAAACTGGCGGAAACACACAACCTTGCTGTTTATGTGACAAACCAAGTTATGGCAAATCCCGCGCAGCTTTTCGGGGATCCGACTACTGCAATAGGCGGAAATATAGTCGGGCATGCATCGACTTTCAGGCTTTATCTGAGGCGTGCAAAGCAAGGTTCAAGAGTCGCAAAATTGATTGACAGTCCGAACCTTCCTGACGGAGAGGCTATATACTACGTGACTAATTACGGGGTAAAAGATAAAGAATAACTTCACGCAAAAAATAAACTCCGCATCAACTGCTGCTTATATCCCTTTCGAGCTTTAATTAAAATTCTAACAGAAAATCTCTTCGCCTGAGGGGTCTTATATATGGAGTGAATCTGGGATTGGGGTTCCCCTAAAAGATACTCTGAATGGTTCTTATTTAGCTTATAATTGAACATCCCCACGAGGAATTGAACCCCGATTTCTTCGAATTTGTGCGAAAAGAATCTTCCGCTCCGCAACGAAGTGTTCTGTCCGTTGAACTATGGGGACGCGATAAATTAAGAATTTGAAAGTTAATTAAATGTTTTGATTCGAGCTTATTCTTTTTTACCCTTTCTATAAATTAAATCCTCATCAACTCTCTTGAAAAAATGCAGCTCTTCTTTATTGAACCATACTTTTATTTCCCTCTCTGCTTCTTTTGGGTTTTCCGATGCATGGATTAAGTTCTGTATGGGCCGTTCGAGTTGGTCTCCTAATTGGTAGGAATCAACTGAAAAGTCCCCCCTTATTGTTCCGGGAGGTGCTTCCTGGGGGTTTGTTGGCCCGGTGATAAGCCTAACCTTTCCGACAGCTTCATTACCTTCAAGAACCAAAGCTACAAGCGGGCTCATTGTCAAATAACTCATAAGAAGCTCCCTTATCCATTTACCCTGCTCCAGAGCTGTTCTATCCATTTTAATGCCTCTTTTTTCCGCCGACTTCAGCGTCTTTTCCCCGACACTTTTTAGCCACGATTCATCATCAGTGTAATGTTTTGATGCCCTTTTTTCGTCGGCATAAACCATTTTCATGCCTACAATTTTCAATCCCGTGTTTTCAAATCTTTTTATTATTTCTCCGACTAACCCTCTTTGTACTCCGTCTGGTTTTATCAGTACTAATGTTCTTTCCATTCTTATCCGAAAGGGAATTTATTTAAAAAGATTTGTTTTTGATTTTCCATGGGTGAGCCTGAATATGTGAAACTTGTGAAGGAGACTGAGATTTGCAAGAATTGCACAAACATTGTCGTGGGGAAAGGAAATCTTCATGCGAACATTCTTTTTGTTGGAGAAGCACCTGGCAGGGAAGAGGATCTTCAGGGAATTCCTTTTGTTGGAAAAGCAGGGAAGAATCTTGATGAACTTCTAAGAAAAGTTGGATTATCTTTGGACGACGTTTATATTGCGAATATACTGAAATGCCGGCCTCCTGAGAACAGAGACCCTTTGTCTGATGAGATAAAAGCCCATACTCCCTGGCTTTTAGAACAAATAAAAGAGATAAAACCAAAAGTTATTTGTTCGCTCGGAAATTATGCGACGAAATTCTTCCTTTCGGGGTGTAATGTTGATCTTATGGACAAACAACTTGGAATTACTTCTCTTCATGGGAAAGTTCGGGTCATAAAGCTAAATGGCACAGATGTAAAACTCATACCTCTTTTTCATCCTGCAGCGATAATTTACAAGCAGGCGCTTCTCCCCCTTTGGGAGAAAGATATGGAGGTTGTAAAGAAAGAAATAAAAACCAATTCTGTCCAAAAGACCCTGTTTTAATCAAACCATATTTTTTTTACATCTCTTATTTTTTGGATCCTTGAGATTATCTCCCTTAAACCCCGGATTTCACCTACAGAGACCTTGAAGTAACACTCAGCAGTGCTGTTCCCTGTAAGTTTTCCGTTTGCTTCAGTTATCTTAAATCCTTTTCTTGAGATTGTGTTTATTATATCTGCAAGTATTCCGGACCTATCTGATGCGCTGACAAATATCTTAACCGGATTTTTTAGGACCTCTTTCCACTCAGCCTTAATCCCATTGTTTTTTCCGTCTCCGATTCTTTCGCATCCTTTTTTGTGTATGAGAGCTCTTTTGTATGACCTTAATACACCAATTATATCCTCTTCTGGAAGGGGATTACAGCATTTTGCAAAGTTTATAATGTGGTTTGGGAATTCAGGGATTTTTGCAGGAACTTCCACGTCGTCATACTCTTTTTCTGAGAGTCCTTTTATTTTTGGAACAGGGATATTCTCTATTCTTTTGATCTCCTTAGCGATTATTTTTTTCGCATATTTTGTTTTTACATATTTTAACCATTCCCTCCTTGGTCTTTGGAATTTGTTGGTGATAATCTCCACCGTGTCGCCGTTTTTCAACTCTGATTTTAACGGCACAAATTTTCCATTGATCTTAGTGCCAACGGAGCTATTACCAATCTGTGCATGTATACTGTAAGCAAAATCAAGTGCGGTCGCCCCAGATTCGAGCTGCACCATTTTTCCTTTTGGGGTATAACAGTATATTTTGTCTTTGAATAATCCTATCTTTAATCCTTCAAGGACAGAGCCTTTCTTTTCTTTAAGGCGAAGGAGTTCTTTGTACCAGGCAGTTTTCTTTTCAAATTTTATGTCCCCGTTTATTTTTTTGTATGCCCAATGCGATGCAGTCCCCTCTTCGGCAAATTCATCCATTTCTTTTGTCCTTACCTGGATTTCTATTATCTTGTCGGCTTTCTTTATACAAAAGTGAATGGACTGATACCCGTTGTCTTTCGGGTTCCTTATGTAGTCTTTGAAAGATTTTTCAAGGACATCATACCTTTCATTCAGTATCTCAAAAACTTTATAGCAGTCCTCAACAGATTCTGTTATTACTCTTACTCCGAAATGATCTTTTTGTTCGTTTATGGGGACTTTCCTGTTCACTGCCTTTTCATATATACTGTAAATCTGCTTTTCTCTTCCTTTTATCTCAAAATTACGAATTTCCTTCTTTATCTCATCGTTCAATTCCTCTATTATCTTTCTGATATAAACTTCTCTTTCCTTTTCTGACATTTTTAGAAAATTTGATATTTCTTCGTATTTCTTCGGATTCAGAGCCTTGAAAGCATAGTTTGCCAGTTCTTTTCTTATTCTCTCGAACCCAAGTCTATTTGCAAGTGGGATATAATTATCTATTATCGTTTTTGCAAGATCCTTATCCGGGGAAGATTTTATTGTGACTAGTTTTATTATGAGTTCAAGGATTATCGATTCGATTCTCTCTACAGAGGAGATGATCACTTCCCTTGTAAATTCATTTTTTTCCTGGGATTTGGACATTATTCCCGAGATTTTCTTTACTTCTTGAACGATTTGGAGCACATTCTCATTAAAGGAAGCTTTTACCTCTTTTTCATCCCCGTCTTCGTAGTCTAAAATGAGTATCCCTGCGATGATGGCATCCGCTCCTGCATCTTTTTCTCTGAGGTATCTTGAAATTTCCAGAATCTTTTCACCATTGTCTGAGCCTTTTTCTATAATATATGAGAGTGCCTTGTTTATGAGCCCCCTTTCTGTGTCAGAATATTTCTTTTTTTCAAAAATAGATAGGATCCTATTTTTCTCTTCCGAATCCATATGAAAATGTAGGGCCTTACCTTATATAAGTTTTCCCGGACTTTACGGGCTACGTACTGACTCTGGCTTTGCCTTTATGAACTTGTAATGAGCTTCTTTTGTTTTATTGTCGCATTTTGGGCATTCATCTTCCATAGAATAAGACAGACATTTTGGACATTTTTTGAGCTTCACGGAGATCACTCCAACCCCGTTATGAATTCCTTTAATCTAGTGGGGAATTTCGTTTCAAGTTTTTTCTCTACCTCAGAAGGTTTTATCCATATGATCTCTTCAATGTCTTTCCCTTTTTTTTCCTCACCTTCCGTAGCCTCGCACAAAAAGTATATTTTAAGTTCCTCTTTATTCTCTAATGCATTTTCCGAGTATATCGTCCCAAGATTATGAATTATAAACCCAGTTTTTTCCTTTGTTATTCTCTTGAGTTCTTTGTCAAGTTCTTCGTCGGGTATAAGGTCTCCCTCGAGAAAAGAATATCTCCTTTCCCCCTTCCCTTTTCCTATAAGGACCTTCCTCTTTTTAGGGTCAAATATCACCCCCACAAGCTTAACTTTGAACTTGGTGCTTTCCATGCCTTTTTATAAAAATCGAGGTATTTAAGGATTTCTCATCTTTTCTTAGTGATATTTCCGGTTATTCATATGAGAATTCAATATCCTTCTTTTTCGACGCCTTTTCGATCTTTTCTATGACCTCTCTTATTTTTTGGTCGGCTTTTTTTAGGTTTTCCCCTTCAGAGTTTATTGAATATCTACCTGCTGCAAGATATTTTACCTTTACACCTTTTTCTTCCGGGATGACACCTTTTATTATACTTAGCCCGTTTGGGTTTTTTGATATAATCTTTACCTCTTTTTTCAGGAACACTGTTTTCTCTTTTTGCTTATTTAGTATTTCTAATATCTTATTTGCATCTTCTTCCCCGACTATCTTTTTTAGGTCTTTTGAGTCATTTTTGGCTTCTTCCAAAAAATCAGGAACGGTCCCATTTTCTTCGATCTTTTTTATGGCTTCAGAAGTTTTTTCTTTTAATACGGACTTCAATATACTTACGAAGCTCTTTTCAGCTTTGCTTTTTTCAAGCGCCTCTTTTTTTTCTTTTTCACGTACTCTTCTCAATGAAAGCTCGACGTGATCATTTATGACTCTCAGGACTTTGCATATTATGATCTTTTTTGGCACGACGTAATCTCTGAGATTTCTTATTCTTCCTGCAGCAACTTCACTCAATATTATGGTGCCTTTCTTGTCTGTTCCTCCTATATCAACAAATACCACTGTTCCTACTATTTTGTCTACAGTGCATATGAGTATATCTCCAGGCTCTATATCCATAGAAATTAGACTTGGACTTCGCTTATAAGAGTTTCGTCGGCTTATTGGCCTTAAACAAGGGCGGTAATCCGTTTTTGTCAGAGTTTTTTGTGTAAAGCCCCTGTTCATTGAATAAGTTTATAAAATTAGGGGGCTTTTTTCTTGAATGCTGAATAAAAGGGGTGTAAGTGTTATTGTAGGATATGTGCTTCTGATAACCTTTGGCTTGATATTAAGTGTGATTGTTTACAATTACCTTAAAACTTATGTCCCCGCGGACTCTGTTTCATGCCCTGAGGGGGTCTCATTGCTCTTAAAATCTTATTCTTACAGTCAATCTTCCGGTCAGTTGAACCTGACATTTGAAAATAATGGGAAGTTCGACCTAAATGGATATACCCTCCATGCAACGACAAATCCTAACCAGACGATTGCAACTTATGATCTGTCAAAATATTTCAATAGCAGCAGTAAGGTGAGTCAGGACGGGAGAATCGCCAATAATTATATTTTTTTCTTTAAAACCTTCAGTGCCCTTACATTAGGCAAGGAGACCTATCAATCTTTTAATTTGCCCCCTTCAACCAAAATATGCTCCCTTCAGATTGTTCCTATAAAGCTCCAGGTTCAGGATGGATCACAGACATATGCGCTTTGCGGGAATTCCCAAGTCACCCAACCTGTTAGTTGCTAAACTTCTTCTTGCTTAGCCCAGGAACTGTAAAATTCTCGCAGTTTTCGTCAATACTAACAAAGGTATTTAAAGAAATCTCTATTCGTATGAAAATGGAGAAACTTATTATAATCGGTTCTGGTGTTTCAGGCTGGACTGCAGCGATATATGCTGCTAGAGCCGAGCTTGAACCTTTGATCTTTACCGGCTCTGAGGAAGGTGGCCAGCTTATGCTCACGACGGTTGTTGAGAACTTTCCGGGATTCCCGGAGGGTGTTATGGGGCCTGAACTTATGCAAAACATGAAAAAACAGGCTGAAAAATTTGGAGCTAGGATCATTGAAGAAATTGTGACCGGGTTTAGAAAAATCAAAGAAGGGTATGAAGTGTCTGTTGGAAGAGAGGTGTACAAATCTTCTATGGTAATTATATCCACGGGGGCTTCTGCAAGATGGCTCGGAATCCCTGGGGAAAAGAATTTTCAAGGGAGAGGCCTTCACACTTGTGCGACTTGTGATGGATTTTTTTACAAAGGGAAGGAGATATTTGTCGTGGGTGGCGGAGACAGTGCCTGTGAGGAAGCAAATTTTCTCACTAAATTTGCGAAAAAAGTGACCATAATCCACAGGAGGGATGAGCTCAAGGCAAGCAAGATAATGCAAGAAAAAGTCATGGCTAACCCGAAGATTGATTTTATGTGGAATTCGGAGATAGTGGGAATTCCCGGTGGACCTCCGTTAAAAAGTGTAATGGTAAAGAACACAAAAACAGGCGAGATTTCTGAGCGCAAAATTGATGGAGTTTTTCTTGCAATAGGCCATGTACCCAATATTGGTATTTTTAATGGGCTTGTTGAGCTTGATGAATTTGGTTTCATAAAAACTGACGGAAGGAGAAGGACAAGTCTTCCGGGGGTTTTTGCGGCAGGCGATGTCCAAGATCATATTTATAAGCAGGCAATAACTGCTGCGGGAGCAGGATGCCAGGCAGCGCTTGAGGCTGAAAAATACCACCAAGAATTAGGGCATAAAAAATAATTTAAATGCCCCTTTCCTTCTATTTGTATGAACTTTAGAGTCACTTTTCTGAAAACTTTGCTTTCTGTAGTGTTAGCTGTCGTGGTTTTTTACATCTTGCAATTTGTTTTTATTTTCTGTTTCCTGACTTATCCTACCAGCTGTCATTCAAAGCTTCCACTATATGCTAATGTCCTCTGGGGGTTTGTTTCGGGGATTGTCTTTTATGTTGTTTACAGTTCTCTTCAAGGAGAAAGGCATTAATTTTAAATAGGCTTCAGGCATGTCTTTCAAATGAACGGCTTCGTTAATTCTTACTTTATTCTTCTCGCGCTTGTTGGCGGAAACGACTTCATGTTTTTCAATAACTCGCTCCTTAAAGGCCCTCCTAAAAGATTTTTTTATGAAAAAGACCTCATAAATTACAGATCTTGCGGGGAGAATTACTCTTTTAAAACATACTTTCCGGTTTATTCCAAGACATCTAAGATGATTCTTGGCAATAAGCTTGGGCGTCATATCAATCTTGAGAGAAGATTGAAAGGAGGAACTGAAAAATGGAAATAAATAAAGATAATCTTGAGAAAGCACTTTCAAAAAAAGATAAGGAACGAAAAGAAGCTCCCTTGATGAACAAAGAATCTGAAATAGGATTCCATGAAGGCGCGTTAAACACTCTTGCCGCTGAAAGGATAGAGCTTCTGAGAGTTGTTCAAAATGTAGAGAAGATAATCTCCATGCACCTTTCAAGGCTCAAGGAACTTGGTGTAATTTTTGATGAGAAGAAATAATCATCTTCTTGTGGTGAATTTATCCTTCAAAACGTGGACTTCGCAGCTATTCCCAATCCTGTCTTCGAGAGGGATCATTGGCGCGTACCAGGTCGGATCCAAATCAAATTCCTTGTCTTTTATTCTTGCATGAAGCCATACGTGAAGAGCTTTTCCTATCCCTCCCTCTTTGAAAGAAACGTCAAATCCGTAATAAGCAAGAAGCGGGTAATATGCAGCGACTATATCTCTGCAAACCCCCCCTTTTCCGGAGATTACCTCTTCCACACCTATGTCAGTTTTTTTATAGCTGGGATCGACATCTCTTCCGATTAAGTCATACATTTTTTCAAATTCTTCGTAGTTATCTCTAGGATCTTTTTCGTGTATCCTGTCTAACCTGATCAGCAATTTTTTCAGTGGGGCATATTCCTTTTTTAAGTCTTCAATTTTTGCTTCATCCGCTTCTTTGATTATTCTGAAATTATGAATCATATTGACATACATTCCTAATTCTGAAAGAATTCCATCGTTCTCCTTGGTTTCATAAAATTTGGATGTCTCTTCAACGCTGTCTACAGTTTTATAAAATGGGGCATCGCTTTTATCAAAATACTTTATATACTCATTTATCACTTTCTCATCGATTCCGCCTTTCTTTTCCAGGAACATTTCGGTTTTTGTATCATAGATCTCCGGAGGAGGTGTTTTTAAGATCATCACTTTATTTGTAGTCTCCACACCTTGTTTTTTCTCATCGCTTGTCTTTTGATTATTGGAGCACCCATAAAAGATTAAGGGTACGGCTAATGAACTATAAAGAGCATTTCTTAACTTCGTCATCACTTCTTTTGGGCCCGTCGATTTAAAAATCTTTTCCTTTTTACCACTGACAAATTACACTTTTTCCAGAATCGCCTTATAATCTTTTTAATTCTTTCTTTCATCTCCCCTTAAAATAGGTAAATTTTTAAGTTTCCTCCGGTTAATTTTTTTGTCCGTGTTGCGGTGTCGGACGATGCTAAACAAAATGGCGCGACCAGCACTCGTTAATCATGCGGGGATGCCGGAAAGTTCAAAAAGAACTCACCGTCATCTAAATAATGTGGGGGTGCCGGAGTGGTCAAACGGGCAGGACTTAAGATCCTGTGGCTTTTGCCTTTCGCAGGTTCGAATCCTGTCCCTCACATTCTTTATAAGAGTAGTTTCATCACCAGAGTATTTATAAGTCGTGGGATTATGAATTTGCAAATCAAAATGGAACTTGACAAACAGATGCATCGTGATGAATTAAAGCTGAGGATTCTAGTTACTGACAAATGTAATTTGGACTGCTCTTTTTGTCTCAATGATTTCCAAAGAAAGGTGCATGAGACATTCAGTTTTATAGAGGAAAAAACAGTTTTCAGTGCGATAGAAGCATACTCTAATTTTTTTGAAGGCAAATATCCTCTGCAAGTTTATTTTAGTGGAGGCGAACCCACTCTCCATAAAAATCTTGTGTCGTTTCTTGAATTCGCGAAAGACAATAAGTGTAGGACGACTCTTGTATCTAATGGGTATTTCAAAAGAGAGTTGGAAGATAAGTTAACTAAGGTTGTAGACTGCATGCACATAAGCGCCTACAAAAAAGATGAAAGATTAAGGAATAAGGCAGTTAGGATGAGTGCAGACATACAAAGTGTCTATTCATCGTTGGATCCTTATGTTGATATGGAATTTCTTGGTTTTTATATCTCAGCAGGACTGAAAGTCAAAATTTTCCCGGACTTTTTCGATAAAGATTATGCAGACTATCAAAATTTTCTTAATAAATCTGAAAAAGTATTTCCTAAAGGAAGTTTATCAGGAAGATATACCGGTCACCAGGAAAATCGGGGCTTGGGTTGTTTTGGATGTGACAGAAAATGTATTACCCTTAAGGCTGCGTGGGTTTATTCTAATGGTAGTACCTCTCCCTGCGTTCAGCATCTTTTCACGAAGAAGCCGGAATCCATGGAAGATTGGATAAATTCTTTCAAATCTGCTGAAAATTTTCATAAAGTCTGACTTAAGAAGCCATGGTTCTGATCATCGGATTAAATATTACTTGGGGCTGCTGTACTGGTGCGGCTTGCTGGTTTTGATTCTGTGCTGCAGTGGGGGAGGGATTTATCTGACTCCCTTTTGTGAGGATAGTGGTTAATTGCTGCTGGGGATTATTATGGTTCCTTTCTGCCTGGATAGAGCCGAGTATTATTATGCTACCAACTACTAGAATGAACATGACCAACGCAACTGCAACAAAAAATTTCAATCTCTTAAATCTCATCTGAAATTAAACACCTCCTCATGAACATGTGATTTCTTGATCCCGACATTAACCAATTGTTCAATCATATCTTCTTTGAAGTTTTCGGGTCCACACAAGAAAAAATCTTTTTCCATTAGATCTCCGCTTAGTCGAGAAATCTCTTTTGTATCTATTCTTCTTTTGTTCCCCCCTGAGCTCCATGGGATGTACCTGAAATTTTTGAGCTTTGAAGAGAATAATTTCAAGAAGTTATATCCTATCAACTCTGATTGATCTTTTGCTGTGTGATAAAGATCCACTTTGAAATCAGGAGAGTTCTCGAGCTCCTCTACCATTCCAAGGAAAGGAGCTATGCCGATCCCTGCCGCAATCCATATTTGATTATGATTCTTCTGGTTCCTGAAATTAAATCTACCATATGGTCCTTCTATAGACACCTTGTCTTTGATTCTGAGGTTCTCTAGCCTTGTAGTAAAATCCCCAAGCGATTTTACCATTAGCTTTATGTTTTTTGAATTTGATTTAGATGCTATTGAAAAAGGATGTGCTTCTTTTGACAGTTTTTCATTGTAGAATCTTACAAATATGAACTGTCCGGACTGGTAATTTATTGGTTTGTGTTCAGGAGTCATTTCAATTTCCCAAATGTCTTTCTTGTGGTTTATCTTGGATATTAAATAAGTGGCATTTTTCATTATCCTCTCTTTTATGAAAAGGCTGTATAAGAACGCAAATATTCCCATCGCAGATACAATGCCAATATAAATGTAATATCCATGGAAGATATAATCTTTTGAGATACTTCCTCTTACCAAAAGTGCATGTAAAACTGCAAAAACAAAAACTAGCCCCAGAAATTCATGCGTGAACTTCCAAGTATGGTATTTAATCCTTGTAAAGAGCGTGATAAAAATTAAGATTATAAGACCGGCTATCGCAATAATCCCAAAATTGACTGACCAATAGACACTTGGAAGAAGATAAGTTGAAGCCAACTGGATATAGGATGGGATATATTTTAGTACAAGAAAGACAGGGTGCGAAAGGATCAGTATGAATGCAGTTCCGCCCAGAATTCCATGCGCGATATAAACTTTATCCAACCCTCCAAAGGCCTCCTCTATGAATCTTATCCTCGTTGAGAGTATAAAAGTTATGGCGAACAAGGTTATTCCGACAAGTCCTGTTATTTCTCCCAGGCCTTGAGTTATACCTGAGTATCCAGAGAAATCAGCATATTCCGGGCCGAGTGTAAAAAGCAAGAGGACAGGGATGAGGGAGATGATTCCTATCATTGACCAGCCAATGATCTTTTTTGCTCTGCTATTCATAAATCGCCTCTTCAAATCCGTTGTGCATTTCTTCACTTAAGTCCTCTTTTACCAGGAAAAACTTTGCCTCGGGATTTTCCATAATGATTCTTCTTCTGATCTTTTCATCAGAAACGAAAATTGCAGTGGAAAGGACGTCAGCCTCTTCAAGAGTCCCAGCAATGACGGTAGCGGAAATCACATCTTTTTGGTTTAGTATATGTGATTTCTTGTATTCCTTATAATATTGGTTGTAGTCTCCCGAGGTTGCAACTGCTTTGTCTTTCATCTTTATCAAGTGGATATTCTTTTTCTTGTTTCTTGGATTTGCAATTCCTATAATGTGTGTCATACAACCTGAGAAAACTAAGTCTCCTCTCGAGTTTATTATAAATTCCTTTACCCCCTCTTTTTTTATGAGCTCTGAAAGCTTGTCTGTTATGAATCCTTTTGCAATACTTCCCAAGTCGATTGTCGCGTCTTTGTTTTTAAGTTTTATTCGATCTCCCTCAACTAAGACATCCCGGTAGGACGATGAAATGCGTATGTCTTTCTTTCCTTTTTTTCTATTTAATATCCTTTTTCCAAGCGTTATATCATATTCCCCTTTTGTCATCTCTGAGAATTTCAGCGAATCAGTTATCACATTTAGAAGGTCTTTTGAAACCTTTGCTTTCCTTTTTCTGTTCAGCTTGGAAAGCTCGCTGCCATCATCAAAAAAATTGAATACTCTCTGGAGTCTGAGGGCTTCAAGATAAGTCTTTTCAAATACCCTTTTGGCCGTTTCGAGATTGAGGTCGTAAAATCTAATCTCTATTTCTTTTCCAAAGAGTTCATCCTGCATGACAATCTCATTCATTTTTTTTAAGAACACCTTACAAGTCAAATCCGAATTTTCCTTAAAAAGATTATGGATGCATGGTGCCTATTTAGAATCTATACCTGAATTTTCCCAGATCAATTCGTCCGTTTTTTATCTCGACTCCTTCTTCTGTAAGGAGTCTGATCTTCTTTCTTTCTCCGCTTGCAAATTTTCCGACTTTGCCGTCTGAATTGACGACCCTATGGCACGGCACTTTTGGTGCATAAGGGTTTTTGTTCATTGCAGTTCCAACAGCGCGGTATGCCTTTGAGTCAAGAGCTTTTGCTATCTCTTTGTAAGTTGTGACCCTGCCCCTTGGGACTTTCCTTAAAACCGCGTAGCATTTTTCATAAAAAGATTTTTTACTCATAGAACATATTAGAGTAAAGATTATAAAAGTTTTTTCATGTAAAAAGGGATGCAAAGAGAAAGGTTAGCTCTTGTTCTTCTTTTGATGTCTGTTTTTATGATAAATTACCCTTTAGTAAATTCTTTTCTTGAAGATTCATTCCAGAACCCCAATGTTGGTTTTGTCGAGAGGGTAGTGGATGGCGACACTGCTATAATAAGCAACCACTCCGTGAGATTTCTCGGTATAAACTCTCCAGAAAAAGGCGAAATCGGGCATGATGCCGCTATGGACTTTTTGAAAAGCAAGATAGAAAAGAAAAACGTTACCCTTGTCTTTGGTAAAGACAGGATGGATCTTTATGGCCGTGAGCTTGCTTATGTCTTTTTTAATAATGAAAATGTGAACCTTGAGTCAGTGAAGCTTGGATATTCAAATGTCTATTTTCCAAATGGGAAGGATCCTTATTACGGAAATTTTGCTGATGCATGGCAGGACTGTCTTGAGAAAGGAATGAATCTCTGTAACAGGTCAAATGACACATGTCTTTCAGTCGAGAAGTGGGATACTAGGAATCAAGTTGTAATATTGAAGAATACCTGTAATTATGATCTTAACATAACTGGTTGGTCAGTCAAGGATGAAGGGAGGAAAAATTATCGTTTTTCTGATAAATCCCTGTTGGCAGGCGAAGAGGTCTCTCTTGTTCCGTCGGACTGGGGCAAAGATTATGTGTGGACAGAAACCGGCGACTCAATTTTTGTGCGCGACAATTTCGGAAAACTGGTGTACTGGAACACCTACTAATTTCTCCTTCAATTCTCTTTTGAGACTCTTTAGGACTGTAAAAATCTTTATTAATCTTGCAGGATTTTTACGAAAATGAGATTAAGGTGGTATCATCTTTTACCAATAGTCCTTGGAGCCGCAGTTTCGGGAAGCCCAAATACTCGCGATCATGTTTTTGACGCTAAAGTTTATGAAAAAATATACTGTTCATAAAAGCCTGGTATTTGGAGCCGGATCATTTTGAGAGGTCTTAGAGATTTATTACCATATGCGGGGTCCGATGAAAGACGGCATTTGGTGGGGTCTTATCGGTTTTTTTCATGTGTCTGGTTATGACTCTTTTAGTGGAAAGGTCAGGGTTGACCGCGACGCTTTCGCGGTCGGAAAATCAAACATGGGAGATAGATCCCTCGACACGCTTTTTTTCGACAGCGACGGGAATGGGACGCTGGAGAGAGTCATAATTCCTAAGAAGCACATAAAGATAAAAATTCTGTTGGGGTTTGATCTTAATCTTAATAATCCGGAAAAATACTTTTGGGTTGCAATAATGTTTATTAATTGAGTTTCATTGTTTTTTGGTTATGCATCCCGTTAAAATTTCCCGAAAGTTGCTCTTTTTTTCGCTTGCTTTGTTAAGCTTGGGTTTTGTTGCAGCATCTTCCTCAGGCATCACTCATGTAACTGCCCAACTCTCCCCCGCTGAAGTTGGAATTTCTGTTCCCGATGACTTAATTTTCCGAAACGTTACTTCAGGATATATCTCTGAAAAAGAGTCTTTTGAACTCAAGAATACCGGGACGGTTGATATTACAATAAAAGTATCTCTTGATAATTCTTACTCCGGAGGGATCCTCACAAATCTTAAATTTGCGAGACTTTCGTCTGATACTCCCGTTGGGCTGAACAATTTCAGTGTTCAGATTGCAAAGCCTTCGAGTGTTGGAGGAGAAAGATCTCAGACTATCTATGCATACCTTGACCTTACGAAATATGATGGGAATCTTATTCAAGGAAAGAATGAATCTGCTGATATAATCTTCACAGCTGTCCCCTCTTGAAAAATGAAAACCTTTATACTTTCCTTTCTTCTTTTGGTTTTATCATTACAAATTTCGTGTGCGGCAGGGTTTAGCCTGTCTCCTACGCAGATAGATCTTGAGGGTCCGGCGGGTGAGGAAGTCTGTGGTACATTTTTTATTAATTCTGCATCCCCGGAAACCTTTCAAGGCGAGTTATTCTGGGAAAGAGCAGGTGAATCTGGCCGCGATTTGTCAAGCCATATCTTCAAGAGTTCTGAGATTGGAATCAATTCAATTTTCAGCAAAAATCTTACTGTGAAAGGACTCTTAGAGCAAAGATTGTGCTTTATTTCTCATTCTCCCGGAATTTATCATGGAGTTCTCCTTTACAGGATGAGCGGAAAGCCGATAAGAGCTGGGTTGTGGATAACTTTTTTTACTTATTCTGGAAAGGATACATCTCTTGCTAATCCTTCTAATCTGGGGGTTTCAGGACATTCTGTTTCCGGGTCTTACAGCCTGGTTGGTTTTGTATTGCTCCTTGATTTTTTTGTCTTGCTGGTACTTTTTTCTTTCCTGATCTTAATGCGCGGAAAGAGGCTAAATAAATAATTTTATATACTTTATGTCGCTCGTGTTTTAGCAGGCTTGATCGGGAAGCTAGCCCCTTCCCTCATGCAAATGGGCTTTATGGCAGATGACGGGCAGAAAGTGGAGATGATCCTTGGATGGTCTTTGATTTTCCGTTGACGCTTTGTCCGCTTTGATCCTGCACTTGCGAACCGGGTGAGGCCTTGATCGGAGCAACCCTAAACATTTGCTTGGGTGCTTGGCGGGTTGCAAAGCTGAGGGACTTTAAAGGAAGCCATTTCTGGAGCTTTCCCTGCAATCTTCCTGGCCTGCTTTCAATAATTATATAAATATAAATCGGGTTTTCTTATAATAATGATGGGCAAAAAAGGGCAATTTTATTTTATAGCAGTAATAATTCTTGCTGCAGTTTTTGCCGGGTTTATAACCGATTCGAACAAGCTCACTTACACTTCAGCATCGAAATTCTCTGCAGAACAGAATAATATTAATACGGAATCCTCTTATCTTATGGACTACTTCTCGCGTGAGCAGATTCTTCCGCCAGACCAGGATGCAATTCTGTCAAATTTCTCGGATGATTGTGTCAATGAAGTGGGTTTGGATAAGAATTCTTTTTTCCTTTATGGAAATCTCTCTACCGTTACCCTTTCGGGAAACAAACTTTCCGGAACGGATTTGTACATAAACACGGGCTATGGAGCGTTTGCTGTATCAAACACGAGCGTCTTTAAAAGTCGTTACCCTCTCTCGGGAGACAATGTTTCTCTCGTACTTGGGGGAATTTATTACAATTTTACTTTTCATCAAGGGGAGAATTTTTACTATCTTATACAGTATCCTGATGGAAGCCAGTCTTTTGTGTTCAGTGGGTAAATCTGGTTTTCATAACTAAATTTAAAAACGTCGGATGCTTTTAAGACTCATGAAAAAGAGAGGGTTGTCTCCCGTAATAGCTACCGTACTTCTGATTGCAATTGTTATTGTCCTTGGACTGATAGTTTTCCTTTGGCTTAGAGGAATAACCCAAGAGGCCATCACTAAATTTGGCGGACAAAATGTTCAGCTTGTTTGCAATAATGTTCAGTTTGATGCAAGCTATTCGTCTGGGAATATCTCAATTTCGAATACGGGGAATGTTCCAATTTATGAATTTAAAGCTAAAATTTCCGGAGCAGGGTCGTATAGTACAGTTGTTATAGGAAATAGCACTTCTTGGCCGAAGGTGGGGCTCAATCCAGGTGATGTCTATCAGGGTCCTCTGAATACTACTGGTGCAACGAGTCTCACAATTATACCAGTCCTTATAGGAAAGACTCAATCGAGCGGAGATCAAACTTACACTTGCCCTGACTCGCAGGGAAAAGAAGTTTCTTTAAGCTAAGATGGATGACAGGAAAGGTTTGAGCCAGATTGTTAGCACCGTTCTTCTGATACTTTTGACTGTCGGAGCTGCAGCTGGTATAGGAGCTGTAGTGGTTACTTTTGTCAGGACAAACTTAAACAATGCAGGGGCATGCAATGGTGTCCAAGGGAAATTATCCCTTAATCCGGATTATACCTGTTATTATCAACCATCCGGGAAAGTTCTGATATCAATCTCTAGAAATGACCTTGCCATGCAGTCTATTTTGGTTGCTGTTTCGAGTGATAATTCCTCAAGGACTTTCTATTTAACCGATGAGCCTCAGAATATAACCGGACTTAATTATTACAACTCCGCAACTTCTTCCAATGTTACATGGCCTATTAATGAGTCCGGAAAGACTTATTGCCTCTCGGGATTTCAGGGTACTCCTACAGAAATTCAGATTTCCCCAAGAATTTCAAATGTTCAGTGCGGAGTTGTTGACTCCATAACAAGCATCCCTGCATGCACTTCTTCAGTTGCAGCAGGATGTTAACCTCACAAACTGATCTGGGGCGGAAGATTATTCTCTCTACCTATTTTTACAACTTCAATCTCAAGATGTTTTCTTATCTTGTTTATGAACTCTTCTTCATCGTCTATATCTATTACACATCCTGCTGCGGAATGGTGTCCTCCCACTTCGCCGTCAAATGACTCCATGACATCTGATAGGAGCTCCTTTAAATTTCTCCCCTCTTTTCCTACATTCCTTCCTGAGATCTTTATTTTGTTGTTTCCATCATAACTCATCCCGATTATTGTTGTTCCTTCTTCATAACCGGGGGAGCTTGCGAGTATACTTGAAATAGTCCCTATCATGGTGTCTTTTATCCTGTCTTTTGCGTTTAATATCACATAACCTTTCCCTTTTATTTTCTCCTCGCTTTGTGCGTATTTTATTCCTGAAATCAGCTGTTGCCTGTATTTTGTATGTATAGATTCAGCTTTCTTTTTTGCTTCAGCGTTTTCTAGGCAAAATCCAAGTGCGACCTCGGGTTTTCCTGCTCTTGAACATGCATTTATCTTTGCAGATATTTCTCTTGCATCTTCAAGCTTGCCGAACATCTTCACAAGAAACAAATCACCTATGAGATCTTTATGTTTTTTCTTAGGGTTTCTCAGTATTATTGAGGTGACAAGATTTTCCATCTCTTCTTCAGTTAGATCAACCAGATTTTTGTATCTTCCATTCTCCGGCTTTAATCCAGCTTCTCTTAAAAGTTCAATAACTCTCAAGGGGTCTCCTGTTACCCCCGGGATTATAGGGCTGGATGAGAACTCAAGAACTTTATTTATTGGCCTTGTTGAAGGGTAAATTAAAAGGCCTCTTCTCTTTTGTATATCCCCCTCTTCAAGTATCCCATAATTTAATCCGCCCATCTCTTTGTCAAGCATATCCCCTATCATACCAATGACTGCCAGCTTGGCAAATTCTTTATTTCTTTCATCAATTTTTTTGCAGAAAAGATAAGTCAGTCCCGATGATGAGATTTTCTGTTTTTCACAGATTTCTGGATTTACAATTTCTACATTATCGGGTATGTCTTCAGGATTGACCTCATGGTGGTCTATTATAAAAACTTTTTTTAATCTTGCTTCTCCAATGCTTTTAAGGTTACCGGAGGCTAAATCAAGGAATATTACAGTTTTTTCTTTATCCAATGAATATACAAACTCCTTTGTCAAGCTTTTTATTATCCTAAGCGAGAATTTTTGGTCAAGCCTTTTCAAGGTCTGCACCATTATCGCGGCGGAAGTTACTCCGTCGCTGTCAAAATGGCTCACAACTTCTACGCTTTGCCCTTTCACCTTCTCCAAGAACGAATCTGCTGTTTCTTTTAAAAGCGATTCCAAACTATCACTTCTCATTTTTCAATTTTCAGAAGAAAGAATCCGGACTATTTTAAGGCTATTCCAAGATATTTCCTTATCTTTCTTGCCTGAGAGAAAACTCTGTCTTTTTCCCTTTTGGCTTTTTTGTCCTGCAAATTTTTTTTGTAGTGGTTCTCGATTCTTTCCAGTTTCTTTTCCACATTTTTTAAATCAGGATTGACATACAGGTCTCCCAATACTTCTGATATCTTACCTGAGTATTCTTTCGGGTGAATGCCATCATCTCTCAGCTTTTGGCCAATTTTCTCTGATGTTAGCCCCTCTTTTCCGAGCTCTTTGACTTTTTTTTCATATTCTGCTTGGCTGAGTTTTTCCTTAGGTTTCTCCCGTTTTTCTTTATCTTTTTGCGTTTCCTGCTTGGATTTTTTTGCCATGTTATTTAGTTGTCAGCCTCTTTTTTAAAGCTTGTGTTTTGTTGAACTTTGCGGGATGCATCTCCATGACAATCTTTAAATAGATTTTTCCTTATCCCTTTTACATGCGGAGGTGGCACAACGGCACTGCGTTCGCCTGCAGAGCGAATTTGTGCGGGTTCGACTCCCGCCCTCCGCTTCTCACAGACAGGGATTCGGTTTCCTTCTGTGTTTATTTCATAGTCATTTCAAATGTAGAAATGGCAGGCCGGTACAGATCACGGCTGTGCCGGCTACTTCTTAGAGAATAGAAAAAAAGGTTTGCATGGCCCCTGAAAAAATACAGGATTATGGGAATCTATAAGATTAAAAAAGATTGGATATTTTTTTATTGCGGAGTCTTATTGACTTTTTTAAGTCGTCGGGTTAAGATGGTAGTTTATTCAAAGAAAATAACAATCCACACAAAGAAAAGAATAGATTTCATAAGAATTACTGATTTAGTCAGGCAAGCTGTGAAAGAGTCAGGTGTCCAGGACGGGATAGTCCTTGTCAATCCCATGCATATAACTTCTTCAGTTTACATAAATGACAATGAGCCTGGCCTCATTGAAGACTTCAAGGAATTTTTAGAAAAAGTTTCCCCGAAAGATTCCAATTATCACCACCACTTGACTGGTGAGGACAATGGGTTTTCGCATATCTGGAGGATTATAATGGGCCGTGAGGTTGTAGTCTCAGTCCAGAATTTTGAGCTTGAGCTTGGGAGATGGGAGGAAATATTCTATGCTGAATTCGACGGTGAAAGGGACAAAAAGATTTTGATAAAAGTTTTGGGTGAGTAAATACTCTTTTTTGCTCAAATTATCTGAAAAATTTCATGTGTAATTATTAAATTAATAAAAATTATTCTTTCCGTCGGTAAATTCAGTTTTTTCAAAATTTTTTTCAAAATTTTTTAAAAAAATAAAAAAGTATTTAAAGAAATCCCCCCATAAATTAATTATCAATGCAAAATCCGATTTTTGCGTTGGGCCAAACTTCGTTTGGTATACATGAACTAAAAAGAGGTTAAAAAATAGTGGTAAGTAAAGGCAGGACTGTTAAGGGAAAAAAAGTGAAGAGGTCCGGGAAGGTTGTAAGGAGAAAAGCAGTCCGAATGAAGCCTGTTAAAAAAGCTAAAAGAATGGCAAAACCAACTAGAAAGGGTAAAAAGAAATCTACTAAAGGCAAAAAGAAGTAGGTTTTAGGACAATAGACGGATCTTTTTGGTTGGAGAGATTTTAATTTGTTTTTACTTTTTTTTCTGAACTTTTCGCGCGATTTTGTGCTAATACAAGAATTCTTATTTGTTACAGGGCCATCAATTTTTTGTGCATGCTTTGCTTTATGATAATGGCTCTGAGGAGAATTTAACTCCCGACCTCTGCCTCATGAGAGCAGCGCTCTGACACTGAGCTACAGAGCCAAATTTCCAATTGCCAAGATAAGTCTATGAAAAATAAGAAGTTTAAAAGGATTTTCAACAGGCTTTTGTCTAATTAGCCTCAAGCTTTTTTGATTCTTCGTGCTTGTGCTTCATAAACCTTGATAAATATCCGGCCATCTTGTTTCTCATCTTTTTCGAAGGCATCTCTCTTCCAAGTATAATTTTATTCTTCCCGAACTCTTCGTGAAAACCTATTCCGTTATTCATAAGCTCATGTGAAGCTCTTTTTACCTGTTTTGATTTTATCTTTCCCATGGTTAGAGGTACAAAATCTCTTTTTTAAACCTTATGCTTTTCCGGGCAAGTGGGTAAGTCCATTGTCGGCTAGAAATCACCAAGGACATTACTCAATCTTCCCAATCGAGTCTATATTCTTCACCGCATCCATAAAGTTTTTTACTTTTTTCGGAATATCTCCCATGGACAAAACTGAATAGTCCAACCCGTAGTCCTCTGATTTTTTATAGGCATTTAGGATATCTTTATCTGTAATCTTCTTTTTATTGTAAGCGACAATTAAATATTCTTTTCCGCCTTTTTTTGCTTTAATTGTAAAGTCTTTTTTGCTAAATCCAATTATGTCAGTCATTTCCGAACCGTCTTTTGAAAGAAATTCCTTTACTTTGTTGAAGAACCTATCATCTTTTTCCTTCCCCGCAATTTTCGCTTTCTTTTTTTGGGGTCTCTTTTTTGGAAGACCCTGTTCTTTTTTTGGTTCAGTCTCTTTTTTGTCAGAAGTTACGAATTTAGCTTTTATTTCCGGTTCTTTGTCAATTTCCGGTCCGGTGTTGTAAACCTCAGAGGTATTCTCAGGAGCGGCTTCTTCTTTTGTACAGGCACTTTTTCCATACTCTGTTTCCCCTACCGTAAAATATCTCCATATCAATTTTCCGTTTCTTTCGAACGGTTTTGCAAAGTCTTTGAGGCTCCTGAGGGCTATTTTTATTGCAGGTTCTTGTTCGGAGTCTACCAGGAACTCTTCTTTTTTTAGAAGGTTAAAAGTCTCACGCTCTTTTCCTTTTAAAAAATCAGAGAACTTTTCAAGACCTTCTTCATTTCCCGGAATAAAATACACGGGGCTTGTTCCTATTTTCATCTCGGAAGCTTTTATTTTTTCGTGAGAGATTAATTCTGACAGGAACGCTGATGTGAAAATCATATCCAAGCCGATCTCCCTTGCGATATGCACGGGAAGGCTTGGACCGGAATTTCCCAGGAAGTCTAATATCTTTCTTTTTACAGCTTCGGCATCTTTTATTGGCATAGGGGGGATAATCAGGTTTTAATTATAAATGTTTTTAAAATTCAGAGCTTTTTCCAGCTCATTTCATAATAAACTATCCCGCCTTCTCCGCTTTCAATTGCCAGAATAGTCTTTTTCTTAGTGGAGTTCGCGACCCTGTTCTTTAATATTAATTCTTCCATTTTGATTTTTTCGGACCACCTTTCGGCGGATAGGAGCCATGATGAATGGTCTTTTCCGGGTTTTCTGCCTTTATCATAAATAGAAAAATCCGATCCGTACTTTATTCCGGATTTGACGATAAAACCCTTTCCCCTTAAATCTTCGTATATTTTATACTTTAATGGGAACTTTCTTTCAATCCTTGAAAATTTTTCATTTACTTCCCCCTCTTCAAGGACTCTTTTGCCTGAGTGAATAATCATGCCCCGATTTTTCAAAAGGAACATTCCTTCATATAGGGAGTATATGACCTTACTTCCGTTCATTTCTCCGAAAGATCCTGCTTTCAGAAGAGTGTATGCTTTTTTTGAGTTGCTTGAGAGAACATTCCCGGTCAGATATGCGATAAACTCTTCTTTATTTTCCATGCATTGAGGTGGCAGATGTTCTATTTAAAATCTTCCTGGACGGCTTTCAACAAAAATCTATTAAAGGAATTTTCTTGTGGGCATCAGGCAGGTCAAATTTCATAGAAGATATGTATGCTCCTTATCTCAAGGGGGATAGCATTTTTGGCAAGCTAACAGAGAATATAGTAGAATCTTTTAAATAGGATTTTTTCATTTAATAAATATCCTTGTGCTCAAGATTTATCTGTTTCATTTATCGGCAAACAAAAATCTATTAAACCCTTTTTATTTAGCTAAATTATGGCAGAATTTAATTTTTCTAAGATTGAGAAGAAATGGCAAAAGAGGTGGAACGATGAGGAGACGTTCTATGTTTCAGAAGATCCCAAGAAGAAAAAATTCTATTCTCTTGAAATGTTCCCTTACCCTTCAGGCTCAGGGCTTCATATGGGTCATGCATTAAACTACACCATTGGGGACATAATTGCGAGGTACAAGATTATGCAAGGTTATAATGTCCTTCATCCGATAGGTTTCGATGCACTAGGTCTTCCTGCCGAGAATGCAGCAATAAAGGAAGGAACGCATCCGCAAGATTACACAAAAAATTCAATCAAGAATTTTGTGATACAGCAAAAGAGGCTGGGCCTCACTTATGACTGGGGAAGGGTTGTGGACACTTCCAATCCGGATTATTACAGATGGGATCAATGGATATTCCTAAAGATGCTCGAGTCTGGCTTAGCCTATCAGAAAGAATCTCTTGTGAACTGGTGCCCTGAATGCAAAACAGTCTTAGCAAACGAGCAAGTTGTCGATGGAAAATGCTGGAGGCATGAGAAGACCTCTGTTGAATCCAAATATCTAAAACAGTGGTTTTTCAAGCTTACAAACTATGCTGATGAGCTTCTTGATAACCTTGATAATATGAATTGGCCTGAAACGACGAAATCGATGCAGAAACATTGGATCGGGAAAAGCTATGGAACAGAAATTGATTTTGAAGTTGAGACGCAAACGTCTAAAGTGGTGGTTGTTCATGGGGGAAATGCAGAGAAAGATAAAGATTATAATAAACATTGGATGCCTTGGCTGAAAAGTGAGTTGGCTAAAAAAAATATCGATTCAAAATTCCCGCAAATGCCTGTTGATTCAAAGGCGACCTATGAAGAATGGAGAAAAATTTTTGATAAGATAAAAATAGATAAAAATTCGATTCTTGTTGGACACAGCAGAGGAGCGGCTTTTTTAGTCAGGTGGCTGGGTGAGACAAAAACAAAGATTAAAAAATTAATTTTAGTCGCTCCTTGTAAATTTGCGAGAGTTGATTATAAGAAAACTTTCTATGACTTTGACATTAATTCACTTGTGAAAGATTCTGTAGGCGAGGTCATAATCTTCTCTTCAGATAATGATGAGAACTATATCCTGAAAAGTGTTGAGGAATATCACAATACTTTGGGTGGGAAAGTTTTGGAACTTAATGGTCGCGGGCATTTCCTAATTGATAAATTTCCTGAACTTCTTTCAGAAATTCTTGCTGGCGAAAAATGGCCCGTCTTTACGACGAGACCAGATACAATTTATGGGGTGACTTTTGTCGTGATTTCACCTTATCACAGAGAACTGAAAAGGCTTGTCACATCTGATCATAAAAAAGAAGTTGAGGGGTTCCTTAAAAAACTAAAATCAATTTCGGAGAAAGATCTTGCTGATCTTGAAAAAGAGGGAGCTTTTACAGGATCTTATGCAATCAATCCTGTCAATGGTGAAAAGGTTCCTATTTACATGGGTAATTTTGTTATCGCTGATTATGGGAGCGGAATGGTGATGGCTGTACCAGCTCACGATAAGAGGGATTATGAGTTCGCAAAAAAGTATGGGATTCCAATCAAGATAGTTATAGACCCTGTTGATTTTGAGCTTAATGATGGGAACTTGACCGAAGCTTACACGGGGGAGGGAACCCTGATAAATTCCGGAAGATTTAATGGCATTGAAAATGAAAAGGCAAAAGAAGAGATTACGAACTTTTTGAAAGAGCAGGGATCAGGCAAAAAGTCGGTCCAGTTCAGACTAAAAGACTGGGGAATCTCAAGGCAGAGGTATTGGGGGACTCCTATTCCGGTAGTACACTGTGAGAGGTGTGGCGTTGTTCCAGTCTCTTATGAAGACCTTCCAGTAAAACTTCCAAAAAACGTAAGTTTTGGCGAAGGCAACCCTCTTCTTACAAATGATAAATGGATAAATGTTAAATGTCCAAAATGCGACGGAAAAGCAAAACGCGAAACCGATACGATGGACACTTTTGTGAACTCCTCGTGGTATTTTTTGAGGTATACAGATCCGCATAATAACAAAGAGATCTTTGATAAAGAGAAAGCATCGTACTGGTGCCCTCCTGATATCTATATAGGTGGCGCGGAGCATGCCTGTATGCATCTAATCTATTCGAGGTATTACGTCAAATTCCTGAGAGATCTCGGTCTTATCAGATTTGATGAACCGGCGGTAAGGCTTTTCCATCAGGGTATGCTTCATGGAGAAGGTGGTGACAAGATGAGTAAGTCAAAGGGCAATGTTGTCAATCCCCTTGATACTATCAGCAAATACGGGGCAGATTCACTGAGGCTTTTTCTTGTTTCTGTCGCATCACCTGATAAAGATTTTGACTGGAGTGAGAAAGGGATTCAAGGGAGCTTCAGGCTCATAAAGAGAATTTATGACTTTTTTGTCAAAACTAAGCCGGGAAGAACCTCCAAAGAATTAGAACTTAAAATGAACAATTCCATAAAATACTTTGGAGAACGCATTGAGAATTTTGATTACAGGAAAGTTACAATTGCGCTGAGAGAGCTTTTTGAGGAGCTCTCAAAGGAGAAAGAAGTTGGCAAGAAGGTGCTTGAAGATTTCCTTAAACTACTCTCTCCGTTTTGCCCCCACATTGCCGAGGAGCTTTGGGAAAAGCTTGGAAACAGTAGTTTCATTTCGACTTCGAAGTGGCCGGAGTTTAAAGAGGGGGAACTTAATCAGAAAGCAGGTGTTAATCTAAACAGCCAAGTTATTAATTATGTCCTTCCCATAATGAGAAAGCTTGAAGGTCGTGGTGACAAAGTTTCCAAAGTTCATCTTTATTTTCTCCCGTTTGAAATCGGAGATCTTGACAAAAAGAGGTTCGAAAAAGAACTTGGCAAAGAAGTCTTTATCTATTCCGTGCAGGATAATAATAAGTATGATCCTCAAGGCCGTGCCAAAAAAGCCAAGCCCGGGATGCCCGGGATATGGTTTGAATAATTTTTTCACATTATAATCATGGCAGACTGGAATTCAATTTACAAAGAGAAGGGAGTAATACAAAAAGAGGTCATGCCTGTGGTTAAGGAGTTTTCAAAATTCTTGTCGGAGAGTCAAGCGAAATCCCTTAAAGTTCTTGATTGTGGGTGTGGAACAGGACGACATACCCTATTTTTGTGTAATACATTGAAGGATAAGAATTTGAAAGTTTATTTCGATAGATGCTTCTCAAAAAGCAATTGATATTCTCCATGAACTGCTTAAAGAGAACAATTTTGTTGATAAAGTAAATTCTTCTGTTCATTCTGTGTGGGATTTTTCTTATAATAGAAACTATTTTGACGGGATAATCTCTACCCTTGTTGTCGAACATGGGTTAAGAAAACAAATTGTGAAATGGTGCGAAGATATGAAAAATATCCTGAAACCAGGTGGAATCCTTGCTTTTGCGGTTCCTTCAATCAAAGATCCCCGAGCTTCGAGCGGGTATGAAATTGAAAAAAACACAAGGATGAATACTAATCAGATTGATGGGGATATTCCACATCACTTCTTTACTAATCAAGAAATTGAAAGTTTATTTCGAGGATATAAAATCTTATACAAGAAACTTCAAAGTAGGCCAAGTGCAACTGCAGATGTAACTGCAGAGCACTGGGAATATCTATTTCAGAAAGTCTAATCTTTTATCCCTTAATTTTAAAAACATCAATTCCCAAGAATTTTTATGATTGACAAGAAAGAAATCCTGAAAGATCTTGAGAAAAGCTTCGAAGAGGCGAAAAAAACTTTAAAGTTTAAACCAAGCTTTGAAGATCTTGAAATGGAATTTTCAATAAGAGATTTTGTTCTCTCCACAGGCTTCGTGTCCGAAAAATTTTCGAGGCAACTTTGCGCAAGGATAGTTGATTATTATAGGGATTGGCATGGATACTTAAACAGTCTGTTACTGCCAAACCCATCTTTTTTTGCCGGCCAGACTGAAGCGAAGCTCTTTAATTCTTCTGAGGAAAGAAAGAAAATCTGGGATTTGATAACGCTTGCGATGAGGTTTTCAAGTATGTATTCTCTCATAGGTCTTGAGTGGAGCAAAGAGAAAGAAAGGGAATTTATAGACAAATCTTATGAATCTTGGATAAATACCTTCAAACCCGGGCTCGCTTACATCCTTGGGAAGGTCAACGAAGGTTGGAACAAAGAGTAATTTTATCAATACTTTTTTATACAGACTTTCCTTAATCTATTTTATGGATGAGGTGGCCTCCGCAAAGATCGCTCCGATTAAACAGTTTTTCCTTAAAAGGATCGTTTCCTCGAAGATTTTTTATTTTGTTTTGGGAATTTTGATTATTCTTGTAGTCTTTTTATTATCTGCCCTTTCTTACTCTCCATCTCCTCAAAAATACCATTATGAATTCTGCGGCGACGGGACCTTTTCCAGCCAATGTTCGCTTACAAAGCCTTATCTGTGTGTGAACCAGACTTTGGTTGAGAATGATTCTTACTGCGGGTGTCCGGACAATTTCCAGTTTAACGGCACTGCTTGTGAGTCTAAATATGACAATTTATCTAAGAACCTTGTTTTTAATTATCTCCTTGATGGTGTAAACAGATCATTAGATTTTAGGTTCAGAAATTCCGTTCTCAACTACCTTTTAAATCTCTCGCCTTACAAAGTTTATCCCGTCAACGAGACACCGAGGCTCAGCGACCTGAAGCTTGCTAAAATAGACAATCCTGTCCAGTCATCTTTCCTTATGCCTCTTGTCATAAAAATTGAAAATCTTTACCCCAATTCAAAAGATATGCAAGCCAAAGCTGCTGTGAGTTTTGTCCAGGATATTCCTTACAGCAATCAGTCGAACTTTGCTTTATTTTTTGGAACAAAAGTTGAAGTTGGGAAGTACCCTTATCAGGTATTGGGGGACGACAATGGATCTTGTGAAAGCAAGTCTGAACTTCTCGCTTATATGCTTAAACAAATGGGTTTTGGAGTTGTTTTGTTTTACTTCCCATCCGAGGATCATGAATCTGTCGGCATAAAATGTCCCGTTGAATATAGCTATTTGGGGACGGGATATTGCTTTATCGAGACTACAATGCCCAGCCCAATATCCTTTAGTGAGGGTCTTTATCTTGGAGATAATGGTGTTGAAAGGCTTTCAAGCACCCCCCAGATAATAATGGTATCAAACGGCATTTCGCTTTCAGGAAACATCTCTGACTATAGTGATGCGAAGCTTCTTGGCAGTTTGTCAAACCAAATAATAAATTCAGGATCACTTAATCCTTTGCAAGAATCTCAGATGAGTTCACTGCGAAAAAAATACGGTTTAAACTATTAATATTTTTATTGCGGATTCTGCTTAGTCGACAACTGCTTTTATCCTTCGTATCCCTGCGCTTGAGGATTCTTCTTTTACTATCCTAAACTTTCCGACTTCTGAAGTTCTGCCTACATGCGGGCCTGTGCAGATCTCTCTGCTTACAGGTTTCTCTGGATTCTTCTCATCATAAACAGTATAAACCGAAATTCTAATAGGATATTTCGCCCCAAATTCGTGCTGTGCTCCGGAATTTATGGCTTCCTCAAGATTCATTTCTTCCCTCTTTACGGGAAGGTCTCTTTCCACTTTATCGTTCACCCACTTTTCGACCTTTTTTATTTCCTCTTTTGTGAGCTTTCTTGGGAAATTGAAATCAAACCTTAATCTTTCAGAAGTTATGTTTGATCCCCTCTGCGTGATCCCCTTGTCTTTTAGCACATGCCTAAGTGCTTCATTTAAAAGATGTGTCGCTGTGTGGAGCCTTGTTGTCTTATTTGAATTGTCTATGAGTCCGGATTTGAACTTACCCGCTGATAAGCTTCTTGAGAGCTCCTGATGCTTTTCATACTCTGCTTTGAATCCTTTTGGATCAAACTTTATTTTCCTGTCTTTAGTTTCTTCAATAATCATCTCCAACGGAAAACCATATGACTGATAGAGCAGAAATCCTTCTTTTCCCGAGAGCTCTTCTTTATCTTTTGTCAGTCTGCTGAAAATTCCCATCCCTTTTTCTATTGTTTCATTGAATCTTTTTTCCTCCTCCAGGAGTTTATCGGATATCTTTTCTTTATCCAATTTGTAATCCGAATAAATCTCAAATACTGGCTTTGTGATTTCGGATGTGAAATCTTTCAGGTTTAGCTTTCTCCCATATTTTACGGCTCTCCTTATTAGCCTTCTTAGGACATACCCCCTTTCTGTGTTTGACGGCTCGACACCGTCAGAGATCATGAAAACTGCCGCTTTCAAGTGGTCTGCGATAATCCTCATAGTCTTTTCGTTTCCTTTGTACTTTTCTCCAGATATTTTCTCTATTTCCCCGATTATCGGTTTCCACATGTCTGCGAGGTAGTTGTCTTCAAGACCGTTTAGAACTGCAGTAGTTCTTTCGACTCCCATTCCCGTATCTATATTCTTTTGTTTTGCTTCCTCATATTTCCCGCCTTTATCTTTGTTATACTGCATCAAGACATCATTCCAAATCTCGACCCAATTCTCATTTTCGGGGTCAAAAGATTGCGGAGCTTTTTCTGAATTTAACTTCCAGTAAAACATTTCAGTGTCAGGACCGCATGGGCCAGTTTCTCCTGCAGGTCCCCACCAATTATTCTTCTTTGGAAGGAATGCAATTCTTTTTTCTGGGATTCCAAGACTTTTCCATTTTTTTGCAGATTCCTCGTCTTTCGGGGCGTCTTTGTCTCCTGCAAATACGC
Source organism: Nanobdellota archaeon (assembly GCA_021799535.1). Lineage (GTDB taxonomy): Archaea > Nanobdellota > Nanobdellia > Pacearchaeales > GW2011-AR1 > GW2011-AR1. The sequence continues at coordinate 61,281 of JAJZAH010000001.1, read as the reverse complement.
TTACAGCAAGCCGCTCTTTTGGGATATTGAGTACCTTTGTAAGGAATTCATATGAATATCCGATAGCTTCGTTTTTGAAATAATCTCCCAATGACCAATTGCCAAGCATCTCGAAAAAAGTGTGGTGTGTTGTATCCCCCACATCTTCAATATCTCCTGTCCTTATGCATCTCTGGACATCAACTAACCTTCTTCCCAACGGGTGCTTTTGCCCAGTAAGGAAAGGGATCAGCGGATGCATGCCTGCAGTCGTGAAGAGCACTGTGGGGTCATTTTCCGGGATCAATGAAGCTCCAGGGATTTCCAAATGTCCTTTCTCTTTGAAAAATTCAATATACTTTTGGATAAGTTCTTTCCTGTTCATACTTAATCAAAAAAGAGGATTGTTTTAAATTTTTGTATTCAGGCAAATTTAATAAATAATTATTTCTCTACTAATTTTATATGGAAATTCCAAGTGCCAAATATTGGGAGGAAATAACCTCCAAACTTTCTAAGTTGTTCAAGATCTTTTTTGACTCAGAAAAGTCAATTATTTATTCAAATATCAAGCGCGGAAAGAAAATAATTGATATCGGGTGCGGTTATGGCCGGACAATAGAATACTCTCTTAAATGTAATCCGAAATTTATTCTTGGAATTGATCATAATCCAAAAGTTATAAGTCTCGCGAAAAAATATTTTAAAGATAATAAAAAAGTTACTTTGAAAGTCGGAAATTCTTCCAGGCTGCCTGCTAAGAGAAACTCTTTTGACTATGCAATTTTAGTTGGTCTTTATTCAAATTTGGGAAACAAGAAAGAGAAAACTCTCAAAGAAATTCATCGTGTTTTGAAGAAAAGAGGAATTCTTATATCAAGCGCCTATAATGAGGATGCTTTTGATGAGCGTATAAGGTATTACAAGAAAATAAAAATTCCAATAAAAAAGATCGTCGGAAATACAGTTTATTTTCCCCGAGAGATAGGGGATGATGTCTCGGAGCAATTTCACAAAAGTGATTTAGTTAGTCAGTTTTCAAAAGCAGGATTCAGAATTCTGAAACTTCGGAAGAAAGGCGTGGGATATGTGGGAATCTTTCAGAAGTAAACTACTCTTCAATTCCTCTTCCCTGCAGTTCGTTCAGTCTGTCTTGGATTTCCAGAAGCTGGCTTTCTACTGTGCTTCTTCTTTTTGGAGAGTTGAAATGGACATTTTCTTCAATCTTTTCTGGTTCAGAAATGGAAATTTCCTTTTTCAGAATCCTTGGGATCTTTGGACTGGGTATCATCACCTGAAGTTTATTTATATTCATTCTAATCTCTCTTGCCTTTTTCTGTATAAGGCGCTTTACTTTCATTTCATCTCCTCTTAGCTTCTGGTAATTCTGTATGTTTCTTTCTATCTTTAAAAGATTCATCTCAGAAGAGAGTATATCTCTTTTGCTTAAGACAGCCTCTTCATTTTCAAGCTTTATGTGAACCGAACTTTTTTCGCTCGTCTTTTTTTGTTCCGAATCCTCTTTTTTAGAAGTCTTCTTTCGTCCCATTATATCCTTGAGAAAATGTCTCTGTCAACTTTCTCAATCTGCTGTTTCATATCCTGGATTTCCTCTTCCCAAGTTGACAATTCCTCTTCTTCTTTTTGCTTTATCTCTTTAGTTTGGCTCAGGAGACTTTCTATTTCTTCTATCTTTTTTCTCGTTTCCTTAAAAACTTCAAGAGCTTCTTCAAATTTGTCTATCCTTACAAATACTGGTCCAGTTTCCCGTGGGATGGTCCTTTTTTCCGGTCTCTCCATCGGTGCAACCAGCTTCATCTTATCCAACTGCATGGGTTTTTGAGGTACGGGCAGTGAGGGTCTTGGTATAAGTTCGTCAGGGCTTATTGCCGGTTCGTCTTCATCATCACCCGATATTGCGTTTTTTATAGTATCTCTCGAGAACTTGTCCCCCATCCCTCCTGAAGGAAAGCTTGGAAGTTCTGGAATATCACTGTCTGAATCTGCAGAATCCATATCGGGGAAATGTGCTGGGAGAGAAGGCAGACTTGGTAACTCGGGCAACTTGGGTATTGCCGGCTCCTTTTGATCACTCTTCTTTGAGAATAATGCCATTTCACACCTTTAAATATATATTAGAGTATATACTTTAAAAAGGTTATTCCCTAAGGCTTAATGTCTTCTTTCTTAAACTGAAAGCTATCTTATGATTTTTCCTCCGAACAAAACCGAAAAGAAATTCTCGCAGTCTTTCTGCGATTTTCTTCTTCGAACAAAACCGAAAGGTATTTTAATTAATTTTTTTTAATTTCCTTATGCTCGATAAACTTTTAGAAGAGGTTGTGGTTTCTGTCGTTGGAAAATCCGCTACAGGTATTGTTGATCTATTGAATACCCCAAAATATGTGAACGAATTCGTCCTTGCAAAAAAACTTGGTATCACGATCAACCAAACGAGGAATATTCTTTATAAGATTTCAGATTTTGGACTTGTTTCGTCAGTCAGAAAAAAAGACAAGAAGAAGGGATGGTATACTTACTATTGGAGATTTGAGATCCTGAAATGCCTTGAGTTTCTCAGGGATCATCTGGTTAAAACTAAAAAAGAAATCCAAAACGAGATCGCACTCAGGAATTCGAAGACATTCTATATCTGTGAATCTTGTAATCTGGAATACGGGGAGGATCAGGCTATTCTTATGGATTTTACATGTGACGAGTGTGGACAGGTTTTCACAATAAGGGATAATTCAAAACTGATAAAAGATCTTGAAAAGTCTATCTCTAAGATAGATGAAAAACTTGATGTTGTCAACTTGGAACTTGAAAAAGAGCAAGCTAAACTGACGAAGAAAAAGGATATAGAAATGAAAAAAGAGGAGAAAGAGAAGCAGAAGAAAAAAGAAGAAGAAAAGAAAAAGAGGGCGAAACTAAAGAAAGAAAAGGAGAAATTTGAAGCAAAATCAAAAGGAAAAACTTCCAAAGCCGCGAAAATCAAGAGATCCTCTGTAAAAGTTCAGGTAAAGCCGCATCAAAGAACCAGGAAATCCAAGGTCAAAAATTTTGCAAAGAGAAGATAATCCTGAAGATTTAAATAAGTCTCACGCGTTTTTTCATAATGGACATTTATCAACTATCCCACTACCATAAAAGAAGTCTTTTTGAGAAGCTGAGCGTTACTTGGTGGCTTATAATTTTAAATTCGGTGCTTTTCATTATTTTTTATTCATTAATTTCAGCAGGGGTTTTATTATGGAGCGAGGTGGGTCTTGTGCCTTCTCTTGTCCTTCAAGGTCAGAACTTATGGACTTTTTTAACAAGCATGTTTATGCATGCGAGTCTTGAGCACATCTTGTTTAATATGATCTCTCTCTTTTTTGTTGGTATGCTTTTAGAAAAGATAATCGGAAGGAGAAGATACTTCTGGTTCTATCTGATTGCCGGCCTGTTTGCCGGACTCATATTTGCATTGCTTTCGGGATTTTTCGGATATAGTACCCTTGGAGCCGAATTATTTGGAAATCCGATAGATGTTGGGGTTGGCGCTTCGGGAGCGATATTTGGTCTCGTCGGGGTCCTTGCAGTCCTCATTCCAAGCAAGAAGATAAGTCTCGTTGCAGGGCCGCTTTTTGTGATTATCCTTGAGTCGTTTTTAGGAAGTGTATACCCCAATTCGACGCTTGTCGCTTCACTTGGAATTTTATTTACTGTCTATATTTTTGTGTCGATCTTTGCAATTTTTTCATTTGACCCAAGACTTTACAAAATTTCACTTCCCATAGAGATGCCTTTTTGGGCAATTCCAATTCTTGCGATAATACCTCTTGTAATAGTGGGTCTTTTCATACCTTTACCCATAGGAAATTCAGCCCACTTTGGAGGCTTGCTGATAGGTCTTACCTACGGGTTTTACCTGAGAAAAAAATATCCAAATAAGGTGAGCATGCTCTCACGGCAGACTCTTTTGAGGTAAAAACATGGGAAATAAAAAAAAGCAGAAAAACAGCGTGGGAAAGGAGTTTAAAAGTTCCATTGAGCGGCAGTATGAAATCGCATTTGAGTATCTTAAGGAATCCAGAAATTTTATCTATTTCACAATCGCGGTTTTCTTTCTTTTTGTACTCCTTGGCTTTTTCGTGCCTGTCCCGGAGCCGTTCAGATCTCAGATATTGAACTATTTCGAGAGCCTTGTGGTAAGGACAAAAGATCTTGGGATTATGGATCTTATCGCGTTTATCTTCAGCAATAATGCAACCTCCGGCTTTGCCGGGCTCTTTTTCGGTTTTGTGTTTGGTATTTTTCCCTTTTTCTCGACCATACTTAACGGGTTTGTCCTTGGTTTTGCTTCGAATGTAAGTGTATCAAAGGACGGAATTCTTTCGCTGTGGAGACTTCTTCCCCATGGGATATTTGAGTTGCCTGCAATATTCATATCATTTGGTCTAGGAATAAAATTCTCAACTTTTATTTTCGCAAAGAGGAAATGGAAAACTTTCCTGGGATTCCTTGAGAAATCGGCTTCTGTCTACTTTTTTGTTGTGCTTCCCCTTCTTGTGATAGCTGCGATAATAGAAGGGACTCTGATTTTTCTTGGAATTTGATTTGGGATATCGCATAAATTTAAAAGTAATATTCTAATAAATATTTTCATGGAAAATGCTAAAAAGAGAATACTCGCTTTTGATTATGAAGAAATTCCAAATTATTATTCTGATAATATAAGAAAAAGGGTAAACTTGACTATATTGAGGATCCGATTAGAATATTCCATTTTCTTAATGAGAACTTTTCATTGGATGGTGCTATAAGTCACTTTTTCCAGACTGATTTGACAAGAAACTGCAATGGGGTGTTTGGCGGGAGGGTATTCCTGAAGACGAAAATAGTCTGAAAAAAGTTCCTCTTATAATGTATCGCGTGGATGGTATCAAGTATAATCAAATTTTAAACTATTATCGAAACCTTTCCCATAATAATCTTCATTTTGCCAATAACTTGGGAATTCTGGAAGTGCTTGTCGAAAAATTATTCTAAATTAGTTAATTCTTAAGTTCGCTCATCCCAATAATTATTAATACAATTCCCATCAAAATTACTGCTACAGTTATTCCGCCCTTCACAAGTTCCAACGTTGCGTAGCCCCACGAAGAAAGTGGCATTCCCGGCAGGATAAGATAAATGGCAATTATCAAAACCGCCAAGCCAGAGGTTATTTTCAACCATTTATTCATAGGACTCTGACGATTGGAGGTTTTAAAAATATTATTATGCTATTCTCATCATGAAACGTGTTTTTGTTCCAGGGATAAATGGTCTGGGGAAAACAAAAGGTTGTGAATTAAATCTTAATTACATTCCTGATCCTGAGAGTTTTGAGAGAATAAAAACCAACAATAAGAATGTCTTGGAACAACTTTCAGAGATATCTGAAAAGACCAAAAAATATTTCAACCATAATGGAAGGGTTTTCTTTTTTGGGGGGGATCATTCTATAAGCTTTCCTCTTGTCCGAAATTTTTTCGAGAAGTTTGGTAATCAGGCAAGACTTATTGTTTTTGATGCACATCCCGATCTTATGAAACCTATGCCTGAGCCTACCCACGAAGAATGGGTTAGGGCGGTTGTTGAGTTAGGGTTCAAACCCGAAAATATTCTTATTGCTGGAGTGAGAAGAAACTCTGAAAATATTGATAAAAAAGAGATAAAATTTGCTAAGGATAAAGGTATATCCCTCATCTATTCAGATGATTTTGGGAAAAGAACAGATGAAATAATCAAATTTGCGAAGACAGGAATTCTCTATGTCTCCCTTGACATTGACGTATTTGACTCATCATTGATTTCCAAGACAGGATATCCGGAAGCTGGGGGTTTAAGTAAAGGATTTTTCGATCTTTTTAATGAACTTTCTCTGCTTGGGGGTTTCAAATTTTTGGATCTTGTCGAGATGAATCTTAGCCTTAAAAGTAGTAATGACCAATCCCCTGAATTTTACAAAGAGCTTCGCCGGATTTTTGAGAAACAATAGTTTTTTTAAGGGTGCATCTATCCTTTTTTTATGGAGAAAGTCATCCCAATAAAAGTATCTAAGGATATGAAAGTGAAAGACCTTGTCGATGCAATGGCCAAGACTGGGTTTGGAGCAAGAAAGATAGGTCTTGCTGCGAAGATTGCGGAGGAAATGTTTTCAGACAAAGAATGCAAGGTGTTCCTTGGCGTTGCAGGAGCCATGGTTCCCGGGGGCATGAAACAGCTGATAATAGACTTAATTAATAAAAAATATATAAACGTTCTTGTAACAACAGGTGCAAATCTCACACATGACCTTGCGGAATCTCTCGGCCATAATCATTACCACTGTGATACCTGGAATGACGAGAAGTTTAACAAGGAAGGCTATGACAGAATATATAATGTTCTCATGAAAAATGATGTGTATGGAGACCTTGAAAACTTTTTCTCATTAAATTGGGATTTGTTCAAAGATATCACAAAGATAAAAGATCTTCTTTCAAAGATTGGAGAACTTTTGCCAGATAACTCAAACAGTATTTTGAAGGCTTGCTATAAAAATAACGTCCCAATCTATTGCCCTTCGCTTGCAGATTCCGGGATAGGCTTGATGATTTGGGGTAGACTTGCTGCAGGAAAGACAATAAAAGTCGGAGCTTTTGAGGATATGAATGATATAATCGATTTTTCGTGGGTTTCAAAGAGGAAAGGAGTAATCTACATCGGTGGAGGGGTTCCGAAGAATTTTATACAACAGAGCCTCCAATTTTCGACCGCTGCAAACTATGGGATCCAGATAACTACAGATTCCCCAGCTGGGGGGGGTTCTTCAGGGGCACCTTTAGTTGAAGGAAAAAGTTGGGGGAAGCTGGAACATGATGCTGAATATGTGGATGTTTTGTGTGATGCAACTATTGCTTTGCCGCTTATATTCTCAAGGTTTCTTTGATTTTGGTGTTTTGGTTTTGTTTGATAAGTGCGCTTATTTAAGCAGTGGAGGTGGATACATTCAAATTTTGGGCTTACAAACTCTTGTTACATCCAGTTCAGATAAATATTTAAATAGAAGTGAAGATTTTTTCTCTCATGGAGTAAGATTCCTGATAAAGAGGCGATACTTATGGCTGAAATACAAAACCCAGAAGAGATTTTTCTTCCTTTCTCGAAGGAGAGTTTAGAAGGCGAGCCGGAGAAAGATTTTATAGATGTCCTTAAAATGGTTGCTCCTGGCACAAGCCTTAGGATCGCTCTTGATGATTTTCTTAATGCGAAGATGGGCGCTCTTATAGTTCTTGATAATGGAGGTGTTGAACCTTTGATCGACGGAGGATTCAGGGTCAATACAAAATTCAGCGCCCAGAAACTTGTTGAACTTGCGAAAATGGACGGAGCTATAATACTTTCAAAGGATGCTAAAGAAATACTTTATGCAAATACACTTTTATCTCCAGATGTTTCCATCCCTACAAAGGAAACAGGGACAAGACATAAAGCTGCGGAAAGGACTGCAAAGCAGACAAATTCAATAGTCATAGCAGTTTCAGAGAGAAAGAATAAAATTTCTCTGTTTTACGGTAATTCCAGCTATCAGCTCCAGAGGAGTTCCGAGATTCTGAGAAGAGCATCAGAAACGCTCCAAATTCTTGAAAAGCAGAGGGATGTTTTTGACGAGCTATTGTCAGAACTCAATTCTCTTGAGCTCAGGAGACATTCAACGATAAATGATGTCTGCTCTGTGCTTCAAAGAGTCGAGATAATGAAAAGAATTTCGGAGCTTGTGCAAAGGTATCTTATTGAACTCGGGCAAGAGGGGGTTATTGTTAAGATGAGGCTAAAAGAACTGATGGGAGGTCTCCAAAAAGAAGAAGAGATGATTCTAAAAGATTATTTTGGCCCTAATCATTCGTCTTCTCTGGAGATCCTTGAAAAAATGGATTTTGATTTCCTGCTTGAGCCAATGAATATCTCGAGGCTTTTGTTTGAGGAACTGCATGATAAAAATATCTCTCCCAAAGGGCTCAGGCTGCTTGGGAAGACAAACCTTCTCGATAGGTATGTTGATTTGCTCATAGGAAACTTTCATGATTTCTCTACTATTCTTGGTGCGAGCAATGAGGAGCTCCTTGAGGTGCTTGGCAGCGAATCTATGCTTTCATTTTTTAGGGAAGAGATTTATAATCTGAAAGAGAAGATAAACCTCGGAAAGGGACTTTAAACTCGCGCTCTAAAAACCTTTTATACTGATCTTTGTTTTATTCTTTATGATCAATGAGGATGAAATCAATGGACTAAGGGATCATCTTGAAAAAGCGCAAAACCCCCTTTTTTATTTTGATAATGATCAGGACGGGCTTTGCGGTTATTTGCTCCTGAGGAGGTTCTATAAAAAAGGGAATGGCGTGCCTATAAAAACTTCCCCCCTTGATAAAGACTATTTCAGGAAAGTTGATGAATTCAATCCGGATTATATCTTTATCCTTGACCAACCAAGGGTTTCCGATGATTTCTTCTCACTTGCAAAAGAGAGAAATATCCATGTTGTCTGGATAGATCACCACGAGAACGACAAAGAAAAAATACCTCCCGAGGTATACTATTACAATCCTCTCTTTTCTGACGGAGGAGCAGAACCCGTGACAAGGATATGTTATGAAATAACAAGGGACAAGTCAGACCTTTGGATACTCGTTGCCGGATGCCTTGCTGACCGATTTTTTCCTTTTGAATATTCAGCTTTTTTGAAGGAATACCCTGATTTGGGAATGAAATCAAAGGATCCATTTGAAATCTTTTATTTTTCCGAGATTGGTAAAATCTCGAGGATGATGGGAGCCGGATTAAAGGACAGGACGACGATGGTTGTGAAAATGATAAAATTCCTCGTCAATGCAAAAACTCCTTATGAAGTGCTTGAAGAAAGGCCGGACAATCTTTCATTCCATAGACGCTTTAGTACCATTGATAACAAAATGCAAAAACTTTATGATAAAGCCAGAAATGGGACCAAATCCGGAAGACTTTTATTCTTTAGATATTCCGGAGAGATCTCGATGAGCGCAGATTTATCCAACAAACTTAGTTTCTTCTTCCCAAAAAAGTTTATTGTTGTTGCGTTCCTGAAAGGGGCGAGGGTCAATCTTTCAATAAGAGGGAAAGATGCACGGGATATTGTTGAAAAAGCTATAAAAGATATCCCTCTTGCAACTTATGGTGGTCACAAAGACGCGGTCGGGGCCCAGATGGACAAAGATCAGTTAGACCTTTTTGAAAAAAATCTTCTTTTCATCATGAAGCAAAAAGATTAAAAAGGAAAGTGCCCTGCAATTTTTATGAGTAAAAAACTTGAGGCATCCTTATCATGGAATTATTGCTTTAAGCCAGTTATTACTCTCCTAAATTAAGCTTGATTTAATTCACCCGGCTTGGATTAAATTGAGCAGATGATTCTTAGTTAATCCGAGTCGCGTGGAAAATAACGCGCACAATGGAAAAGGAAGCCGAAAAGATGGAAATTGAAAAGGAGTTGAGTTCTTTGTATGAAAGGACTTTTGCCCTTGAAGATGAACTTAACTCAATAATCTTTGAAGAAGACTAAACTCCCTGGAAATTTTTGCAGGAGGAACTCCCGCATTTAATAACTTTTTCCTATATACACGACTTTTGTTGCCGGTTTCCCGCAGATTATGCAGTCCCCTTTTGGAATCTCATCTTTGTTTGCTAAGGTGCCCCTGACGTCTCCCCCCAGCTGGGTTTCCACAGCTTCTGCACATTTAATCCCCTCTTTTTCCGTTGAGCAGAAGTTCACCCTTGCCATTTTCCCGGACTCTATTGCTCTTTTTATCTCTTTTTTGTCATTGCAGTCTAAAATTCTTCCTTTAGAAAAATCATCAGCTTTTTCACGCAGCCTCCTGTCGAATTCTTCTCCCATTTTCTTTATATCGCTTAAGTCCGCTATCTTGATTTTTTTCTTTTCTTTTGTATCTCTTGTGAACAAAGTAATTTCATCGCTTTTCATCTCTTTTTCTCCGAATTCAATCCTGAACGGTATTCCCTTCAGTTCCCACAAGTGGTATTTCTCGCCTGGTCTTTTTTCTGCTTCATCGTCGACATGAACTTTGACGTCTTTTTTCTCTAAGAGAGATTTTATCTTGCTCGTTTTTTCCATAATCTCTTCTTTGTTTTTATTTGTAAATATGGGGATTATTACAACTTGTATAGGTGAAATTGAAAAAGGCAGTATGAGTCCTGAATCATCCCCGTGTGTTGCGATAACCGAAGCCAGTATCCTTGAGACAGCTGGTCCGTATGCAGTGGTCCAGAGATATTCTTCTTTATCTTCTTTATTTTTGAATTTTGCATTAAAAGCTTTTGAGAACTTTTGTCCCATTAAGTGCGTTGATGGTTGTTGTATCAACTTTCCGTCCGGCATGAAACAATCAGATCCGACTGTGTACTCAGCTCCCGCAAATTTGTCCCATTCAGGCCTTTTCATGGGGAAAAATGGGACTCCGTAAATTTGGTGCATAACTTTTTCGGTCGTGTCTATATCCTCCTGAACTTGCTTCTCCGCTTCTTCCTTTGATGCAAAGGCATCATGACATTCTATCCATATGAATTCCCTTCCTCTAATCAACGGCCTTGTGGCTTTGGTGTCAAGTCTGAAGACGTGTGCTCTTTGGTAAAGTTTCAAAGGCAAATCCCTCCAGCTTCTGACCCAAAGTTTGAACATTGGAGTATAGACAGTCTCTGATGTGGGTCTCAATGCAAGTTCCTGATTCTCTCCTATGCTTTTAAGCCAAAATACCTCAGGTGTAAATCCCTTTATGTGTTCGCTCTCTTTTGTAAGGTTCTCTTTTGGAATTACAGATGGCATGAAGGTAGGTTTATGGCCTTTTCTCTGAAGTTCCTTCTCCAGGTGTTCAAACATATTCTCTATGATCTGTGCCCCCCAAGGTCTTATGACAATAAATCCCTTTACTCCCAGTCTCAAATCAACTATCTCAGCTTTTTCTATAACTTCACTGAACCAGTCTGAAAAGTTTTCTTCTTTCTTTACATTTAGGCCTTCTCCCTGCCTTTTTTCTTCCATTACCTATTGAAATTGCCTTTATTTAAAAAGTTTCGTTGTTAATTTATGAGGGTTTTGTTCATTAGCTCCTCACTTATTGTGTTTACCCCAAGTTTTATCTTATCTGATTCAAGGGCAAAACCTATCCCTTCCGAATTATTCAATTTGAAATTATTCATTCCTATGACTTCGCCATTTTGATCTATCAGCGGTCCTCCGGAGTTCCCGGGGTTAAGCTGCGCGTTCGTCTGTACATATGTTCCGATCGTTCCCTGAATTGTTCTTCCCACAGCCGAAACGATCCCATCTGTTGCGGAAAAGCTCAGGCCTTCAGGAGTACCTATTGCGACGACTTTTTCCCCGATATTTACTTCGCTTGAGTTTTGAAGGGTCAAGTATCCATATCCCGTGTCCGTCTTTATCAATGCAAGGTCAAGATCCTTTATATATCCCACAAGGGTCCCGGTATGAATTTTATTGTCACTTGTTATAACCTGGATTACCTGGGACACATTGCTGTTCTGTCCGGCTATTACATGCTCGTTTGTTGCGACATAACCATTTGCGACGAAAAATCCTGAGCCCTGTTCATTAAGAGTTCTTATTATGACTATGGAGCCGAGGTCCTCTTTTATTACTTCCGAGAAATCAGATCCTGCCTGTGCTTTTAGTTCACTCAGTTTTGCGTTCGTGGTATTTAAATTTTGATTTATCCCAACAAGTTCGCTGTTCAACGATTGCCTTGTTTCAATAAGCCCTGTCGCAAGTTCGTTTATCTTTCCGTTTGTGTCATTTTGCAGCCGGGATATTTTCTGATCCAAAGCAGCGTTTTCAAGATTTTGTTTTAATATAACACCGTTTAATAATATTGCGATTATAATTAATGAAATAACTATAAGGGTTGAGAAACCTCCGAGAATTATCTTATGATGGCGTTTCATTCCCATAACAAAAATATTAAATTATTTAAATCCATCCAATGAATATTAATTAAGATGAGGCCTATAGTTTTATATGGAGGCAGTCTCTAAAAACTATAGTTCCAAGAAGAAAAAACAAGGGCCTATAGTTTAGATGGAAATAGCTCCCAAAAACTACAGGCAGACAAAATACAGAAAAGGGCCTATAGTTTAATGGACAGAATTTCGGGTTTCGGCCCCGAAGATCTAGGTTCGATTCCTAGTAGGCTCGTAGAGGTGAAGATGGATTCCAAATCAAAAAAATACCTTGCAGCTTTATCTGTCCTTATAGGAACTTGCGTAGGAGCAGGAATTCTGGGGATACCTTATGTCACTTCCAAATCAGGCTTTTATGTTACTATTTTTTATTTGGTCTTTTTGGGCGGGATTGTGCTCCTGATAAATCTGTATATAGGTGAAACTGTCCTTAGGACGAAACAGCCTCATCAGCTTTCGGGTTATGCGAGGAAATATGTAGGGAAGTGGGCGGGCAGATTAATTGATTTTGCGTTGGTTTTTGGAATCTACGCGGCGATAGTTGCTTATCTGAAAGGGGTAGGGGATAGCCTTAGTTTTATCCTGACCGGGAGTTTAATCTATGGGGTTCCCTTTGGCATTTTATTTGGAGTATTCATGTCTTTTCTTTTATGGAAAGGTACTAGTGCTTTAAAAAAATATGAAAAGTACGGTGTGATAGCAATCTTGGCGATCATTTCTGGGATCTTTTTCTTTTTTATATTGAAAATTAGTTATTCCAACCTTAATTATTTCAGTCTTGGAAATTTTATGATACCTTTTGGAGTAGTGTTGTTTGCACTCGAGTCAGCTCAGGCAATTCCGGAAATTTCTTTAGTCTTAAGAAAAGACAAAATCTCCATAAAAAAGGTGATAATCTCCGGCTCCATAATTTCATTTTTTCTTTATCTTATTTTCACTTTTATAGTTATAGGGATCACTGGGATAAATGCCCCTGAGATTGCAACTTTTGCGCTAGGGCCTGTTTTTGTTATCTTTGGGATCTTCACGATGTTTAGCGCTCATTTCTCACTTGGTAATGCTCTCGAAGAAAATTTCCAGCTTGACGATAGATTCAGGAAGCTGAAATCGTGGATACTTGTTTCAGCCGTTCCAATTCTGATTTATGTTCTCTTAAGTTTCTTTCAGTTCTTCTCTTTTACAAAGATACTTTCGATAGGAGGGGTTGTTTCAGGGGGGATAATCAGTATTCTGAGCCTTTTTGTAATAAAAGGTGCAAAAGAAAAAGGGGAGCTAAAACCTGAATATTCAGTTCCTCTAAACTGGTTTGTGATAATTTTCATCTCACTTGTTTTTATAATCGGAGTTCTTTGGGAACTTCTAATCGGAATTGTTAAGCTGTAATGAATATTCCAATAATCTTTAATAATCAGAAATCTTATTTTTGACATGGACTCCCTAATGATGAAACTGATCTTTTTTGGTTTCATTATCCTTGCCGTCCTGCTTGAGATTGCGGGAGACATCTTTTTCAAAGAATGGTCTGTCAATGGAAAAAATATTCTTTTTTATGCTGGTATGCTTATTTATATTTCAGGGACACTCTTTTGGGCTTTTTCATTAAAATATGAATATCTATCAAAAGCAATTTCTATTTTTACTGTTTTGAATCTTGTGATTGTTGCTCTTGTCGGGGTTTTGTACTTTGGTGAGAAACTCTCTTTAGTGAACAAGATTGGAATAGGCCTGGGTGTTCTAAGCGTGATATTAATTGAAATTTAGCAAACACAAAATCTTTTTAATCCTGCAAGGTTTTAGTTTTTAATGGAAATAGAAGATAATTTCGGGAATCTTGTTGAAGTTGAAATGGGGAAAGAAGTTTATGAAGGAATTCTTCTTCCAAGTCCCAAAGTTGGAACTTTTCTTCTAAAACTTGAGAATGGTTATGATATAGGATTTAACAAAAAAGATGTTCTTAAACTAAGAGTTCTAAAAAAAGTAACTGAAGGAAAAAAAGAATCTGCTTTGAGGCCTTCAGGAGACAAGCTAGATGTTGCTATGATAATAACTGGCGGGACTATTGCAGCCAGACTGAATCCCCAGAAGGGCGGTGTTGACTGGCTTACTTCTCCAGATATGCTTTTCCGATTTTACCCGGAGTTTTTCAAAAATGTAAATGTAAAGAAAGTGGAAGTCCCTTTCATGAAAGCGTCTGAAGACATGGATTACAAAGACTGGCAGAAGATAGCAAAAGTCACTGCTGATCTTTTAAACGATCCGTCCATAAACGGGATAATCATCACACATGGGACTGACTTCCTACATTATACCTCCGCTGCACTCTCTTTTTTTCTTGGAAATGTCAATAAACCCGTAGTCCTGACTTATTCCCAAAGAAGTGTTGACAGAGGAAGCTCTGATGCTAACCTGAATCTGCAAGCTTCCGCTCTCGCTGCGATTTCGGAAATTGCTGAAGTTATGCTTGTAGGTCATGCGACGACGGATGATGATTTTTGCTATGCGATGCCCGGAACGAAAGTGAGGAAGCTTCATACTTCACGCAGAGACGCTTTCAAAGTTGTTAACGCTGAGCCCTACGCCAGGATTTTTTCGGATAAAATCCAGTCTTTATCTCATTACCATATCCGAAACAAGAATAAAGTCGAAGCAGACACAAAGTTCGAAGAGAAAGTGGCTCTTGTGCAGGTTTATCCGGGGCAGGATCCAAATGTACTTGATTATTACCTAAATGAAGGTTATAAAGGGATTGTCTTGGAGCTTTCAGGGCTTGGCCATGCGCCGACGTCCAGAGCGAGGAAAGGATGGACTAAAAAGCTTGCTGAAGTGCAAAAAAAAGGGCTGATAGTATGTGCAGCACCTCAGACTATCTATGGAAGGCTTGATCCTTTCGTTTATACGAATGGAAGAGAACTCCTTGAGACTGGGATGATATATCTTGAAGACATGCTTCCCGAAACTGCATATGTGAAGCTTGGCTGGGTTTTGGGGCACAAGGAGTGGGCTTCATCCAAGGATAAAATTAAAGAAAAGATGCTTGAGAATTTTGCAGGTGAAATCAATAAAAGGCTAATTGAATAGTCTATGAATTCCAAGAGTTGAAGCAGTGGTTACTATTATAAAAACATTATGAATTCTGAAAAGAACATGCCGCTGGTAGTATCCATCCTCAAATTTTTATGTCTTCTTTGCTGAACTTTAGTACTCCAGCTCCCATACTTCTTAGCTCTTTCTTTTTGACTTCTTCTTCAACCTCTTCGTTTGCCTGCCAGAAAAACAGGCAGGGATTCTTTTCTCTTCCACAGCGGTGAGAGGGACCCGTCGAATTAAGTTGTCTTTAATAAGTGATTACAAAATCGGAAGGTTTATATAGAATCTCCTATTGAAAAATACATGGAAAATTATATCAATCCCGTTTTGAAAGAGGAGGTAAACTCCAAACTTGAGAAGATAAGCTCAAACCCCGAGTACTATGATCGAAGAAAAAATCTGGTGATTCAAGAGTTGAGATCTATAGGGGATGTTTATTCTTTTTGGATTGAGAATCCTGCACTAAGAAGAGATCTTTTATCTGAAAGGAGTCAATCAAAAGCTCTTAGAAAACTTGCTATGCATGGAATTCAGAATGTCAGTAACGCTTGGTATTATCTTAATCAGATTGGGAAGTTTGGGAATTTTGTTGGAGAATTGAACCAAGATGTGATAAAAAAGGTAAACAAGCTTGTTCTTGGATCAAAAGGAGCTTTTAATCAATATCGCGAAATGGACGTTACATTAAACTGCCCAGGTTATACCCCTCCTAGCTTTGAGAAAGTCTCTTCTAAGGTAAAAGATGCTATTTCACGTATAAAAATGATGCATAATGATTATGGACCTTTAGAATCGGCCTTGACTGCTCATTTAGCTCTTGCAGCAATCCAGCCTTTTGAAGATGGTAATAAGAGAACCTCCAGATTGATTCAAGACAGGATCCTTTACGATTCACTTATACCTCCTGCCATTATTCCAGCAGGTGAAGGCACTTTTTATCTTGACCTTTTGTGCAGGACTTTTCCTCCTTATAAGGGAGGCGATGTTGACGGGCAAAGAGAGTTTTATGATTATTGTGCAAGTAAAGTTAATAATGGGCTTGATGAAATTCTTGGAGATTTGGTAATTGAACCAGCAAAACTTCACTGATTCTCTTTGAGCTTAACCTTTAAATAACTCCCTAATCTTTTTCTTTCATGGTAAATTACGATGAAATCGGGTTTAAAGCGGGGCTTGAAATCCATCAACAGCTTGATACGCACAAGCTTTTTTGTGAATGTCCGTCTGTGCTTAGGACAGATGAACCTGCTAGGATTATCAAGAGGAGGCTTCATGTTGTTGCCGGAGAATCTGGAGAAATTGATGAAGCTGCAAAATTCCAGGCGGGCGGCGGAAAAGATTATCTCTATCAAGCTTATGACACTACCTGCCTTGTAGAAATTGATGAAGAGCCGCCTCATGAGATAAACAAGGAAGCTTTGAAGGTGGCTCTTGAAATTGCTTTGCTCATGAATTGCAAAATTTTCCCCCTTTCGCAAATTATGAGAAAGACTATTGTTAATGGCTCGGTCACATCAGGGTTCCAGAGGACTGTGACAATTGCCCGTGATGGTTTTATTGAGACCGCGGAGGGGAAAGTAGGGATTGACTCAATTTATCTTGAAGAAGATTCTGCAAGACCTATGGGAAAAAATGACCAGGAGGTTGTTTATCGTCTTGACAGACTTGGAATACCGCTCGTCGAAATTTCGACAAGACCTGACTTAAAATCTCCTTCACATGTAAAAGAAGCTGCTTTGAAGATCGGAGACATATTAAGGAGCACAAAAGTAAGAAGGGGCATAGGCACGATAAGGCAGGATCTTAATGTTTCAATAAAAGGTTCAAACCGTGTTGAGATAAAAGGTTTTCAGGATCCCAGGATAATGGAAAAGTGTCTTGAACTGGAGGTGGAGCGCCAGAGGAGCTTCACTGAAAAAGGGAAGAAAAATCCTGCGGAGGTAAGAAACGCCTTGCCAGACGGGGAGACCGAATTTCTGAGACCGATGCCCGGAGCAGCAAGGATGTATCCTGAAACTGATTTGCCGCTTCTTGAGATTTCAAGGGATTTCATAAATGAGGTGAAAAAAAACCTCCCAAAACTAAAGAGTGAAATTGAGGAAGAACTGAAAAATCACGGTCTTTCAGATGAAATGGTGAAAATGATTCTGAAAAGTGGGAAGCTTGAGGATTATAAGGAACTTTATGAGGTATATGGCAATCCTCTGTTAATTTCAAAACTGCTGATAACTTTCCCTAAAGAGCTTGCGAGGAAGAACGGAAAGTCTGTAGAGCGCGTTGAGAAGGTAATATCAAAAGATACTCTTGCCTTTATGCTTGAATCTGTGTACAGGGAAAAGATACAGGAAAAAGATGTCAAAGTTGTTTTGGAGAAAGTTTTTTCAGGTGTTCCTGTAAAAGAGGCTGTGAAACTGGATAAGAAAGATTTTGCTGACGTTGAAGAAAAGATAATGAACCTTATGAAAGATAAACCCGGACTTTCACCTAACGCTTACATGGGGCTTATCATGAGGGAATTTAAAGGTTCAATAACCGGTGAAGAAGCGATGGGAATAATTAGGAAATTTTTGAAGTGATTATCTCATAAGCTTTTCCAGTGTCTCTTTCGCAGTTTTGTAATCTGCACGCTTGTTTGAAAGTTTCATCACCTGGCCTATGAGGAAATTCATTGTATTATTATCGCCTTGTCTGAAATCCTCCACAGCTTTTTTGTTCTCAATGATTACTTTTTTGGCAAGCGTGAGAATTTCATCCTTATCTTCTATCTTAGAGCTTTTCCTGATCTCCTTTTGAGGAGAGTATGATTTCGGGATCCAGCTTCTCAAAATGTCTTTTGCCCGGAGTTCTGTTATCTTTCTCTCTCTCACTGCTTTTAAGAGTTCTATGAAATGTTCTGGTTCGATCTCCACATCATCAAGTTCTTTTTTGTTGTAGTTCAGTGTGCCTAAGAGTTCGACAGTCACCCACGGTAGTGCAAATTCAGCTGGGATTTTTTTTGTGACTTCCTCGAAAAACTCGACTATCTCTATTTTCTTTGTAAGGATCTCTGCAGTTTTTTTGTCTATTTCATGGATCCGGATGAGTTTTTGGAGTTTTTCCTGAGGGGTTTCAGGGATAGAATCTTTTATCTTTAAAATTTCCTCCTTTGAAAGGCTGACAACGGGAAGATCCGGATCGGTTATAAATCTATAATCTTGAGCACCTTCTTTTGTTCTCATAATTTTTGTCGTTTTTGACCTTTCGTCATACATTCTTGTCTCTTCGATTTCAGGAACTTCTTTTTTCTGCCTTTCTATTTCAATATCTATAGCTTCTTTTATTTTCTTCACAGAATTTATATTCTTCATCTCAACTCTTTTTCCTCCGGGAATTGATACATTGACATCTGCCTTTATCCCTGACTTTTTATCTATTGCTTTTATGTAACTTAATGCTACGATGAGGTTTTTTACCCATTGTGCAACTTCTTCGCTTTCTTTGAAGTCTGGCTCTGTCACAATCTCTATCAAGGGGCTTCCCGAACGATTGTAATCGACTTCCCCCGTATCTGGGTTCCACGCTGCTGGATCCTCTTCAAGATGGCATTCTCTTATCTTTATGCCCATGAATTCTCCGTTTTCACCATTGGGTATTGCATGAGATCCTGAGAATGTGCTCTGGAATCCTTTTGGCAGGTCGGGCCATGAATAATGTTTCCTCTGCCAGGGCATTTTTTCATTTATCTTGCATTTTAAGAGGAGTGCTATTTGGACCGCTTTTTTTATCGCTTCGTAATTTGGCATAAGAGGTTTCGAGCCGGGTTGACCCGTGCAAACGGGGCATATGTTTGTATTAGGTCTTGCGTCTTTTTTCCCATGGTCGGACGGACAGTCGCAGAAAAGTTTCTCTTTTGTTTCAATGTAACCGTGGATTTCCAGTCCTATCTTTGCCATAAAAATAAAAAAGATAACAGGTTTATTAAAATTTCTGAATTCCTGTTTCTGAAATTCCGACACTTGTGAATTAATTTTTCCGAAGTTGACTCTACCTGATTTCTTAACTTATATTAAGAATGATGGAATTTCTAAGTCCTCCGATTATAATTGGGTTAGTTAGGTAATCTATCACCAGGTTTTTCCTTCATTAATCTATCATTTAGTTTTTCCTACATATAGAAATTCTTATAAATGTACTCTGCTCTTTTTCGATATGGGAAGCGATTTGGATTTCAGGGAGTTCAACAAGAACAGGACTTACATTGCGGATATACTTAACCTGAAGGATGGTGTTGAGGTGGAGCTTGCAGGATGGGTTTATGACACGCGTGCTCTTGGAAAAATAAGGTTTCTTATGCTCAGGGATATTACCGGGGCTGTCCAAGTAACTGCAGTTAAAGGCAAAGCTGGTGATGACTCTTTTGACCTTATGGACAGGGTTTCAAGAGAATCTGTTGTGTATGTTAAAGGTAAAGTAAAAGATTCGAATCAAGCCCCTGGGGGGAAGGAAGTGGTTCCTGATGAAATGAAATTAATTTCGAAAGCCGATGATCTTCCCATAGATGTTTCAGAATACTCAAAAACTGAACTTCCTAAAAGACTTGATTACAGATTTCTTGACCTCCACAGGAGGCCAGTACAAGCCATTTTCAAGATTGAATCAACCATTCTGCAGGCTTTCAGGGAATTTATGGTATCTAATGGTGCTATGGAAGCCCAATTTCCGTCGATAATCGGATCCTCTTCTGAAGGAGGAACAGAGCTTTTTGAAGCTAAATATTTTGAAAAAAAGGCATTTCTATCGCAAAGCTGCCAGCTTTACAAGCAAATGCTTGCCTGTTCTATGGAAAAAGTTTTTGCAGTTTTCACTGTTTGGAGGGCAGAAAAGCACAATACTGTAAGGCATTTAAATGAAGCGAGACAGTTTGATTATGAGCAGGCTTTCGCTGATGAGTTTGTGGTGATGGATGTGCTGTCAAGATGTGTTCAATTCATAATAAAAAAAGTTATGAAGGAGAATGCAAAAGAGCTCGAAATCATTGGTGTTAAGCTAAGAGTTCCGAAAACAAAGTATATGACCTTTGCCGATGTGAAAAATCTTGTTGAAAGCAAGGGTGCCCACTGCGGGGAAGATGATTTGTCTACTGAAGCTGAAAAGAAACTGGGGGAACTTTTCCCAGATACGATTGTTTTTGTTCATGATTGGCCCATAAAAGGGAAGCCCTTTTACATAATGCCTAAGGGCGATGGTCTTTCGGGAGGTTTTGATGCAATTTATCAGGGAATGGAAATTACCTCAGGCGGTCAGAGAGTTCACATACCTGAGATTTTGGAAAAGCAACTGAAAGAAAGAGGACTTGACCCTGCCGATTTCAAAAGCTACATAGATTCATTCAGGTACGGAGCACCTCCTCATGCAGGTTGGGGTATGGGGCTTGAGAGGCTGACGATGCTTATTCTGGGCTTACAAAATATACGTGAAGTAGTACTTTTCCCAAGGGATAAAGACAGGCTTACGCCTTAGTCATCCAAATTCTTATAAATTCAATTGCACAACTAGTTTCATGACGGGGTTTTTGTTCAGGGAGCTTTTTGAAAAAGATCGGGAAGAGATAAAAGCAGAAGCCAGGAAAATAATGGATTCATTCGAGAAAGAGCTTGTGAAAGTGAAAAATCTTCCTGAAGAGGCTTGGATTGAAAGAGGTTTTGGATACAGAATGGAGGGGAAAAAATCCTATTGTGACAAGTCTTTCAGGGAAAAAATCCTCATTAATGCTCCTAAAAAAAGCAAGGATTCGATAATTGCGGAGAAAAAATCATGGAAATGATTTGTTATCAATTAAAAATGGACAGGAAGAAATGGTGAAAAAATTCAAGATTTACTCTATTGGGAATGATGGCTCTTTCAATTATTATGTGTTTGATAAAAGACAATTGATGGTAGAAGAACTTTCAAAGATGTTACGGGAAGTATTTGGGTTGAAGCTGGATATGTACGATGAATCTTTTGATAAAAATTATAAGCTAGTTCATAAAAAGAGGCATTTTGAAAAGTATAAAGATTACCATGAAAGCTTGAGAGCTACAAGGAACAACAGCCGCGCGGATATTTTTTACGGCAGCAAAAAAGTTTTTTTAACAGTCATATGCTCTGCGAGTTCAAGGAAAAAATTCAATGAAGATCTGTTTAAATTTTGCTCTATGCCTGAGCCCAAGGAGAGGAAATGACGACAATTGAAAAATTAAAGACTTATCTTGAGAGAATCAAAAAGAAAAATAAAGAACTCAATATCTTTCTTGAGCTCCGTCCGGAGAAAGAATTGCTCGGGGAAGCGAAAAAAATTGATGGGAAGATAAAAAGCAGAAAGGCAGGGAGACTTGCAGGTTATATAATTGCAATTAAACCAAATATAAATGTCCTTGGACTTCATGCTTCGTGCTCTTCTAGAGTTCTTGAAGATTATCTTTCAACTTACGATGCTACAGTTATAGAAAAGATAAGATCTGAGGACGGACTAATAATGGGCATGGTGAACTCCGATGAATTTGCATGCGGGTCTTCTGGTGAAACTTCCGCTTTTGGTCCTGTGAGAAATCCGGTTAGTCCTGAACTTGTTCCCGGAGGTTCATCTTCTGGATCTGCTGCTGCTGTTGCTGCGGGATTCTGTGACCTGGCTCTTGGCTCGGATACCGGAGGGTCCATAAGAAACCCTTCATCTCATTGCGGGGTAGTGGGCATAAAGCCTACTTATTCGACAGTCTCAAGATATGGGCTTATAGATCTCTCAATGAGCCTGGACCAGATCGGGCCTATTGCAAGAGATGTTCGTGATGCGGCGCTTCTTCTTGATGTCATAAAAGGGGAAGATGAAAGAGATCCAATCAGTGCTGAAAGCCCGAAATTGAGCCTAAAAGAAATCGGAAAAGGAAAAAAACTGAAAGTTGGCCTATTGGATTTTAAAATACAGGATGAGAGGATACAGAAAATAATCAATGAAAAAGTGAAAGAAGCTTCTGGCAAATACGGTTGGACTGTAGGGCATATAAATATCCCCCATGTTGGTCTTGCTATTGAAACTTATTACCCTCTCGTTTACACAGAGTTTTTCTCCGCGACAAGGAAACTTGATGGAAGACGTTACGGCAAGAAGATTGAAGAAGCATGTGGCCCTGAGGTACTGAGAAGGATCCTTGGAGGTGCCGAGATAACAAAAGCAGAACATGAAGGGAGAAATTACCACCTTGCACTTAAAGTGAAAAAAATTATAGAAGAAGAATACCAAAAAGCATTCGGAGACCTTGACATTATAATCTCTCCGACAGTTTCAAGGCTACCTCACAAGATTGGGAGCAAAATCTCGGTGGAAGAAATGTATTCTTATGACGCTCTCACTATTCCGTCAAACCTTGCAGGAAATTGTTCAATCTCTATACCTGCAGGAAAAATCGACGGTGTTCCTGTTGGGATGCAGATAATGGCTGATAAATTTAATGAACAAAAAATGCTTGAAGCTGCAGCCTTGATTGAGAAGCTGGGAATGGGAGATTAATCTTTTCCATCAAACCCATAGAAGAAATTTCTTGCTTTGCAAAATCAGCTGCTTTGCACTGGACTAAATCTCAGTGCTCTGCTGAAGAAATTGTTAAGACGAGATAGATTGTCTAATTTAATTGAATGGAACATCCTTAATCCGTTGAAAAAATGAGTGAATATTAATCCGTACGGAGCGTGATTAATCAAAGAGTTCTGGTGTTACCTATTAACCTATTAATTTATAAAACTTGTTTGTTTTTCGGGATTCATGAAACCAGGCGAAGGGAGATTGCAAAGCGGGGAGCATATAATGACCCGCTTTATACAAAATAAAATTTCTGATATAACTGTAAGGATTGCAAAATTTTTTGAAGATTATGGCGAGATAGAACTCATCTCCTCCCAAGATTTAAGGGGGCTTGACGTAAACGGACTAAACCTTGAAGTGAATAGCATAATCCAAAGGGGTATGGATGTTGAAATAAAAATTTTTGATCGCGGAGAAGTTGAGGACGTTGAAAATCTTAGGATCCCAGAGGGAACAGGAAAAATAAGAATCGTCTCGATTGGAGACTTTGATTCGCGTCCTTGCGGAGATCCGCACGTTAGTAATACCTTTGAAATTGGGAGATTTATAGTCGACAAAATAAGACGTGTGGGAAAGGACAGATACAGGTTCACTTTTCATGTTGAAGACAATTAGGCTTTTAATGTTTGGAGGATTTTGTTAACCTCGAGTCTAAAATTCTAAGGAGGAAAACATAAAGAATTCTTTTCAGCCATTTTTCATAACAATTCCAGTAAATTTGATTTCATTTTTCTCGCCTTCTTTTCTGAAAAAGCAAGGTCTTACCTCTTACAGACTACTTATCAAGAATGTACTTGAATACTTTTGGTATGGATAAGAAAATCAAATAGATTCTACAAAATCCTTTAATTTTCCCTTTTAAACTTTTCCCTGTCTTTCTGTCACTTCGGCTTGTGCAGCAAACTTTAAAAACTCCGACCCTGAATTAGGGTTAATTAAATTGGAGGTATTTTAAATGCCTAAACCAAAAAAGAAACAGGAACCCAAAGAAGAGGAATTTGAAGGGGAAAATGAAGACAACGGGGACAACTGGGACAGCGGTGATGACGAAGAGTACTAAATGTAATTCCTCTCATTAAATTTTCTTTATTTTTTTGAAATCTCTTTGTTGTTTTTGCTTATCCAACGGTTTAAAACTTTCAGGATTCTATCCCTTTTGCGGGCAATCTGGCTTTGTTATTCTTGAGCTGATTTTTCAGAATTATCTTCTTTCAGGTATCTGAACCAAGCAATCAGAGCATATAGCCTTCTTTTCTTTGGTTGCAGGATCTACCACCATCTTATAATATCCCGCTCTCAGGTCTTTTTTGCATTTCGAGCACTTGTTATCCTGACCTTTCAGCAAAGCGTGGCCGCCATAAGAGGCTATTTTTATATCCCTGGGCTTAGTCCTCTTCAATGCATTGATATAATTTTCAGATTCTATTATTGCCATGCCAACTTAAGAGATTATCAGGTTATAAACTTAATTATTCTCTCATGCAATATTACCAAATTTTAAAAAGGATTGCAGGCTACTTTGAAAATGAATGTTGATTATATCCTTGGCTCAAAAGAGGATTTTTTCAAATTTTTGGACTCAATAGGTCTTAAAGACAAAGTCGCGGTTTTGACGCATAATGACCTTGATGGGCTCTCCTCGGGGCTTTTTTTGGAAAAGATACTTGAAGCTAAAAGGATAAAAGTGGATTATATTGATTTTCTTGAGATAAAGTCGGATATGGCAAAAGAGGTTCTTGTTAAATTAAAAGACAAAGATATAACCAAAGTGATAATAAGCGACATAAATATAGAAGGCATTGATTATGAGGGCTTTGAGGAAATGAGGAATGAGATGGGGGTTTTTTTGATAGACCATCATCCCATAGGGGACAAGCTTATTGATAAATCTAACATCATAAAGGTGGTCTCTCAGGACTGCACGGGACTCATCACTTTTATCCTTGGCGAGGACTTCCTTGATTCAGAAGAGTGGGGTTGGCTTGTATGTGCGGCGATATTTGCGGATTATTCGTTCAGATCAGAGAAAAATCTCAGGTTTTTGCAGTCTTTCTATCCTGAAGCCGAGCCTGATACAATTTCTTCTTCTGTTCCTGGAATAAATGCGAGGAAGATTTCATCGGCACTTATCTATTACAAGAGTGATCCCAGATATGTTTACAATCTTTTAAAAGAAAAGAACTTGGAGGAGATTTCCGAAACCCACGAAATAATTGAAAAAGAGGTTTACAGGGTTGTGGATGACTTCCCGAAAAGCCGGAAGTATTTTCCGAAAAGGGAAATTTATTTTTATGAAGTGAAATCGCCCTTTGATATACTGAGCTACGTTGCGACCTTGATTGGCGGAGCAGATCCGGATAAAAATATCCTTTTCATGATGAAGGCAAAAAATTTAGTCAGATTTAGTGCGAGAAGCTCGAACGGGAAAATTGATATGGGTGAACTTATGAAAAAAGGGATAGAAGGGCTTGAGGATGCCAATGGGGGGGGACACATTCCTGCTGCGGCCGCACAGGTAAGGTCTGAAGATGCTGAAATTTTCAAAAAGAGAGTTCTGGAAGATGACTGATAAGATAAATTTTAAATATAAAGCCTTAAAAAGCGTTTTTTGTTTTACAGGATTATGAAAATAGGGGAAGTGGATCTGCATTGGCTTGGCCACTCAGGATTTTTGATACAAAATTCAAAAATAATCTATATAGATCCTTTTAAAATAAGAGAAGATCTTCCAAAAGCTGATCTTATTCTGATTACACACGGGCATTATGACCATTGCAGTTTCGAAGATATTGGAAAAATTGTAAAGGAAGGGACGAAAATAATCATGACTGCCGATTCGCAGAGTAAGATTGCGCGTTTTCAGGTGCCTATAAGGATGGAGGTTGTTTCCCCCAATCAGGAAGTTGACCTCGGAACTGTAAAAGTTTCCACTATTCCCGCGTACAATATTGACAAGACATTTCACACAAAAGAGGAGGATCTTGTGGGGTATATTGTTAAAACAAATGATGTGATTATTTATCATGCCGGAGATACTGATGTGATACCTGAAATGCAGAAACTCACGGGTTATAACCAACCAGACAAAAAATTTGTTGCCCTTCTTCCTGTCGGGGGCAGGTTCACGATGAGCGCTGAGGAAGCGGCTGAGGCTGCCAAGATAATAAAACCAGGGATTGCTATTCCAATGCATTGGGGGACTGTGGTCGGAACTGAAAAAGATGCTGAAGAATTCAAGGAGCTTTGCTCTCAGGAAGGGATTACGGCCGAGATTTTGAAGAGGGAATAGAATTAAATTGAATTTTAGTTTATTTTTTGATGCCTGAAGCTAATTTTGAACAGCGTAAAAGCGATGTTCTTAAGAAAGGAGACAAGTCTTCTGTTGGAAAATGGGACGAAAAAATAGAGGCTCTTTGCGGAAAGATAAATAGGAAAACAGATTACTATACGACGTCTTCCTGCTCTGGCAGAGCTCTCCTCATGGTAGACAAGCCTGCAAAGGACAGGAGGCTCTCTTTGTGGGTCAGCCATGATCGTGTCAGGTTTAACGAGCTAAACTCTGAAATTAGAAGGGTAAGTAAAGAGTATTCTGTAAAATTCAAAGTTGATCCTCCAATTATTCATGTGATCTGTAGAGATTTTGACAGTGCCAGGAAACTGCTTGATGCCGGCTTTGGATCCGGATGGAAGAATTCAGGTGCAATAAGCATGGGGAAAAATATAGTAATTGAACTCAGAGGTACGGAAAAGCTTGAACTTCCAGTTATAGATAATGGAAGGGTGCCGGTCAGTCAGGAACCCATAAAACTCCTTGCTGAGAAAAGCAATCTCAAAATAAAGAAAGGCTGGAAATTAATAAGAGACTTATCTAATTTAGTAAGTCTTTTATAATCTGCGATCCTTAATATAAAATGGATAAAAATGACCTTGGAAAGTATATCTTATCCAATCTTGAGAGGGGGCTTTCGATTGAGGAGATAAAAGAGCAACTCCTTGCAAGGGGATTTTTTGATTATGACATAAACGTGGCGATTTCAAAGCTTCACTTAAAAGAATTTTCTGATGTCAAAATTGAGCCTGAAGAGGATAAAACGGAATCAATTGAAGGGTGGGATGAGGATCTGCTCTGAAAAACTGATTTGAAGTATCTTTCGAAAGTCACTTGAAAATATCCCTGCTAGTCTAAATATATCTAGTGGTTTTTTACCATGTACGGGCTGAAAATATATTTACTAACATAAATATATTTAAAGAGAGTTCAATTAATTCTTGCAATATAGGGAGCTTTGCGTAGCAAAGAGAAAGAGAAATAAAAAGGAGGAACAAAATATGGTACTTGATTTTGCAAAGGAAGCAATCCAGAACGCAGAGACGCACAGCATAAATTTCGACGAGCTTAAAGCGGGAAAAGCTGCTATTAAGGTTGTAGGAATGGGCGGTTGCGGATCCAATATGGTTACATGGCTTTTTAACAAAGGGATCAACGGAGCTACCATTTATGCGGCTAACACAGATGCTCTTCACCTCAGTGTGACCAAGGCTGATGAGAAAATTCTTTTAGGAAAGGAATTGACAAGAGGACTTGGCGCAGGTGGGAAACCAACCAGAGGGAGAGAAGCAGCAAAAGAGTCCTTGGTTGATCTTAAAAAAGCAGTAAGCAATTCTGATATGGTTTTTGTCCTTGCCGGTGAAGGCGGAGGAACAGGAACAGGATCAGCGCCAGTTGTAGCACAGCTTGCTAAAGAGACAGGAGCAGTAGTAATTGGTGTTGTGACGATGCCATTTGAATCTGAAAAAGCAAGAATAGACAAAGCAGAATTTGGATTGCAGGAATTAAGAGAAGCGACAGACACATGCATAGTTCTCGATAACAACAGATTAGTTGATATTGCAGGACAACTCCCATTGGAACAAGCTTTTGCGGTGGCGAATGAACTTGTATCTACGATGGTTAAAGGAATAGTCGAGACAATAACATTGCCTTCTTTAATTAACCTTGACTACGCTGATGTTTCAGCTATTATGAAGAACGGCGGAGTTGCGGTTATAGGAATCGGAGAATCAGACGCTGCAGACCGTGTGCAGGAATCAGTTAAGCAAGCCCTTACTCATCCTCTACTTGATGTGGATTACAAAGGTGCTAGCGGAGCTTTGGTGCACATAACATGCGGACCTGATTTGAAGTTAGAAGAATTTGATGTTATCGGTAGGACAGTTTCAGAAAACCTTAGTCAGGATGCACAAGTCATCATTGGTGCTAGGATTGCGAAGGATTTTGTCGGGAAAGTTCGTGTCATTACTATAATGACTGGGGTAAAATCCCCTTACGTTCTTGGCAAAGACCTTGAAGAGGCTTCAATGCCTGTTTCAAGAGAAATGTCTGACCTGGGGATTGACATTTACGGTTAATCCAAAGAATTTTTAACTTTATTTTTTAATTCGGCGGGGGCCCGAAAGGGTTTCCCGCTTGGATTTTTGTTTTCTTCTTATTTTTGTGTCATTTTAAAGTTGTAACCTATAGAAAGATTTAAATATAATTTACCTCTTTTTCCGCTATGCTGAAGGAAATAACTGAAGAATTTGTTGAGGAGAAATTGGAAAGCATCTTATCGAATGATACGGACTTTGAAGGGATTTATCTAGGTGAAAAGGTAGTTTTCCCGCAGGAATTAGGACTTCAAGTTCAGGGAGCGATGAGGTACTTTCATGCTGATACAATCCAAGATTTTAAGGAAAATTATCTAGATTTACAGAAACCATCCACCCTGCAGCAGGATCTTTTTGATTGCCTTTTAGGAGAAAGTTCTCATGAGAAACTCCAAAGCGTTTCTAGGAGATACGGAGCTTTGCTTTTTGGTATAAAAGAATCCAAACTTAAAGCTGTTTACAGGAATAAAGTTATAGAAGAGCTGAAGTCAAAATTTTCTAATCATACAATTCCTATCTATCTTTATAGATTTTTATCTGGGGCATTTAGTTCTTTCAGAGATACAGTGAATTTAAATGGAATTAATTTTCCAAAAGGGAGTATAGACAGGAAAGTTACAAAGATGGTCTTTAAGAGGAAGGATGATTTCAAGAAGGAGATGGAAAAATTTAGGGGGGATCATAATTATTCAACTCTTTCTTGGCAAGTGAGTTATGTTAATTTGGAGAATGTAGGCGTTGACTTCTTGGGTCAATTAGACGTTCCATCAATTTTTCCAGAGGCATTTGAAAGTTATGCTAAGCTGAGAATAAAAAGTAAGGATGGTTCTTCAGTTGAAGGATATTATCAATTCAGGGCCCCTTTTGGGAATTTGGATAAAAACGAGAAGATTGTAAAAGATATCCAAGAATCAAAATTAAGATGTTATTCTATCTGGATAAGTCCTATGTATCAACCTACTTCTCATTCTTTTTCGTCTTCCACTTTCTCAGAAAATCCAGAGGGAGCATTGAAAGATGAATATATCAATTTAGAGAATTTCCAGGCAGAATTTTCGAATCTTCTTTCGGCAACATATGGAATCCCTCACATATCTGAGATAATTCCAGAAGAAAGTAGGAATAAAAGTAGAATTAGGTCTTTCAATCCAGTTGAATTTATTGAAACTTTGATTTAGTTTTTACCCCCAGAAGTTTTAATATCCTTCAGGAGCTCTTGACTCAATCTTCTCAACTTTCCTCATCCGATTATGCTGCCAAGTGTTAAAATAAAGAATGTTATATATATCAGATTTAGGTTTTGCTTTTTTTGTTTTCTCTGAGGAATATCCTATGGGAAACAGGGCTTCTATCTCATATTCTTCAGGGATCTTGAGAATTTTTTTAATCTTTTCCTCATTAAAATGACCTATCCAGCATGTTGAGAGCCCGAAGTCGCTCAATGTCAAAAGGAAATTCTCAATTGCAGCTCCTGTCTCCTGGTGAGTGAATTTTTCGCTTTCTTTTGGGAATGAGACTTTGACCATATCTTTGTCAGAGACTACTGCAACAACATATTTCACTTGGTTTATGAATTCCTGCTCAGACCATTTTGCAACCTCTTTTATAATCTCTTGGTCATCTATTATCACAAATTTGAACGGGAATATACTCCCGGCCATAGGTGCATACTGTGTTGAGTGTATCGCCTCTATTATATTCCTCCAGTCGGCCTTTTTTGTCGAGAATTTTCTTGTGCTTCTCCTTCCTTCTATCGCTACTTTTAATTCCATAATTAATTTAATAAACTGAAGTTTTTAAGTTTTTAGAGGCAAATGGGAAAGATTTAATTATTCCTTTTCTGTTAATGCTCAATGGTGAATTATATCTATCTTTTCCGTCATGGGCAATCAACTTATAACAGGGATGGGAAATTTACAGGGTGGAAAGATGCCCACCTAACTGCCAAAGGAAAATCCAACGCAAAGGCTATAGCTCTGAAACTTAAAGGGAAAAAGATTGACGTTGCAATACGCACTAGGCTCTCCCGTTCGAAAGAAACTCTTGAGATAGTCCTCAAGTCGCACCCGGAGTGCAAAAAGATAATTGAAGATGACCGGATGATAGAAAGGAGCTACGGGGTTCTTGAAGGGACAACCCATGAGGCTTTCATAAAGAAAATAGGGGAGAAAGCATATAATCTTCTCGTTTATGGTGATGCTCTTGAGAACATATCTGACCGAAAGCTGATTAAAGAAATAGAAAATTTCCTCGGCAACAAGGAATATGACATGATTCACAGGGGATATAATGTTCGTGTTCCTAAAGGAGAATCTTTTGCCGATGTTGAGAAAAGGGTTAAGCCTTTCATAACCTGGCTCAAGATCTATGTAAGGAAGAACAAAGTCAACGTTGCAATTTCAGCCCACGGAAATTCGATAAGGATTTTCAGGAAAATCTTTGAAAATACTTCAAGGGAAGAAGCTTCTAAATGGTTTATCCCTTATGACAAAATCTTTGTTTATAGAATCAATTAGCAGTATTTGCCCATCTCTCGCAGAATATTTTCTTGCCCTGATAATTGAAGATGTGAACTGTTCTTGATCCATTAAGCCCCCTCTCCAAATTCTTTCTTTCCTTCCAGTATGACCCAGGGGATATTCTGTATCTTATCACGGCATCTTTTGCATTGAGCCTGCCCAGTTCTTTTGAGACGCTTTCCTCCTTTGCTTCTGAGATCCCTAGGATTTCATAGTATTCTATAAAAGACGTTTTTTTAGGGCTATCTGAAATAAAGTAATCTTTTCCGTCAAGTGGAATTATCTTAGAATCCAGTTTCTCACATAAGTTAGAAGTCATTCCCGAAAGGGCAACTGCAGGATTTATTATTCCTAAATACATCCCGATTTTTGGAGCATCTGAAAACTCACAGTTTTTGTCTTTTGACTTTTTTGGAGTTCCGGATATTTTTTCCTTTGTTCTGACTTCCACTATTGAAACTTCGCATGTTCTGAGCGAATTGAAGTAAAGTGTCAGCCGATTTAATTTTCCGTTTATTGATATAAATTCCTTTTCCAAGGGAAATTTCCTCGACAATCTTTCAATATCATCCGTGTAAGGAGGTATTTCTATCGCGATTTTGTCGGTTATCCTTGAATATTTTTCTAGTAGACTGAAGATATCCGGTTTTATCTCAGATAATGTCCTTTTTGATTTTTCGGGCCTTTGTGTGTCACAAAATATTATTTCCGGTCTGAATTCTTCAACTTTTTTTATCAAATTTTCATCAAGGGCGTCGCCTTCTATCACTTCGGTATTTTTTGCTCCTGCTTTTTTTAAGTTATTTTTTGCGATCCTTAATGATATGGGGTCTATCTCTATCCCAAGCACTTTTTTACAAACAAGTGAGAAAGCCATAGTCTGTGCAGCTATTCCGGATCCTATCTCCGCAAGCCTGTCACATTTAAGTCTTTCTGCCCTGTAGACGGCTGCCTCTTCTGGAGTCGCAAACCTGGCCAGTTCTTTGGGTGTGTTTATTTTTTCACTGTATATTAAAGGTCTTTTTGGAGCTCTTGGCATTTTAACTAAAAGTTATGACCCCCCCACCCAAACATTTTGTTTTATCGTAAAGAACTATTGCCTGGCCTTCTGATATTCCTGTTATTGCCTTTTCCAAAATTACTTTCAGATTTCCATTTTTGTTTATTGCTCTTGATGGGATCAATTCCCCGACTTGCCTTATCCGTGAAAGGATTTTTTTGTGTTTGTTAAATTCCCCTTTCTTTTCATCGATTAAATGAAGGTCTTTAACAATTATCTCATTCCTGAACAATATTGGATGGCCTTCAGGTGCGGCGACGATAATATTAGTCTTCACGTCCTTTTTTGCGACATACCATCTGCTCATCTTTTTTGTATTGAGGTCTTTCCTGTCAAGCTCAAACCCATATCTTGGTCCCAATCTTTGTCCTATTGTGTAAAAATAGACGCCGTCATGTTTTCCTATAACTTTCCCGTCCGGATCAAGAATTTTTCCTGTTTTGGGTTTTATCTTCTTTGAAAGAAAATCCTTTAAGTTTATCTTTCCTATAAAGCAGATACCAACCGTCCCTTTCTTATCTGCGTTTTGGAACCTATTTTTCCTTGCTATTTCCCTGACTTCTTTCTTTGTAAGGTTTCCTATTGGGAAAATAGTGTGAGCTAAATCATCTTGACTTTGCCTGTAAAGAAAATATGATTGATCCTTTGATTCATCTCTTGCACGATGGAGTTCGTAAGTGAAGTTTTCTGAAGAATCCGCCCCACCCGCCAGCGCTCCACTCCCCCGACCTGTCCGCCCGGTTGAATTAATTAAGGAATCCGAGTTTTTATCAGAATTTATCCTCTGCTTATCATTTTTCATCTTTATCTTTTTTATTCTTGCATAATGCCCTGTTGCAATCAGATTTATCCCCGCCCTTTTTGCTGCTTTTATCAATAATGGGAATTTTATTTTTTCGTTGCAGTCTATATCAGGGTTCGGGGTTATTCCAGCTTTGTATTTCTTGAACATTTCATCAACAACAAGTTCTTTGTATTCTCTCTCAAAGTCCAAAGTCACGAATGGGATTCCAAGTTTTGTTGCTATCTTTATTGCGTAATCTCTTTCTTCGACCCAGGCGCATTCCCCTGTTATCTTATTTTTCGTGTCTGACCAGTTTTTCATGAACGCGCCGTATACTTCATATCCCTGTTTTTTCAAAAGAAGCGCCGCTACAGATGAATCAACCCCGCCTGACATTGCAAGGAGGATTTTTTCCTTTTTCTTCTTTGAGAAGAGAGGTTTCATAGAATTAATTATCCAGAAGTGGTTTTAAGGGTTTTGGATTTTTTGCTCTATGATTTCGAGAAAATAAAAAATAAAATAAATTGGGGGTTTCTTAACTTCTTATGGATTCAACATATTTTCTAGCAAATTCATCCACATCAAATGGAATCACTTTATAATTTAACACATCTCTATTGAGTAACTTTTTGCCTGCTTTGTCTTCTGCGATTTTCATAAGGATTTTAAGGTAAATGATCAGATAATAATCGAATGCACTGCATGGAGAGGAGAAGTGAAAGCTTACAAGCTTCTCGAAAAAGCTGGTATCCTCGGAAAAAATACAAATTATTCATTGCAATCCCAAAACATTTATATAGGTACTATCGGATTTTAGATAGATATCTTCTCTTAGGAGTTGATGATTTAGCCCGGGTAGCTCAGTTGGTGGAGCGAACGGCTGTTAACCGTTAGGTCGTAGGTTCGAGTCCTACCCTGGGCGTTTCTATATTATTTCTACAGCCTTACAGTAGGGGGAACTTAAGAGATAGAATCAATTTGAAATACTTTCTACTAATTTTTATTCCGACAAGGCGGGCGAAGGCTAATCTAAGCAAGCTTGATTAAACAAATGGGAAGCTATTTCTTCTTTTCCTTCAGTCCCCAGTCTACGATTGGTTCGTCTTTTCTTTTTTCGAGGCCTTTGTAGACGTTGGCATGTTTAGATCCCTGAATTATCTGGATTATTGAGTCTATCGCAGTTTTCATGTCCTCAGGATTTCCTATTATCCCAATTTCATTCCCCTTTACTTCAAGAGAGCAGTTTGTGAGTGTAGAGAGGGTTTTAAGGACTTTTCCATCTTTACCTATAAGTCTTCCTTTTATCCTTTCTAAGCTGCTTCTTGAGTAATCCTTAACGTTTATCTTACCGAACTCAAGTTCATTTTTCTTTATTGAAATTGCATCTGAAAAGCTGAATCCAAGATTAAGCGCGTCGATAACTTTTACAGCTTCATATTCATTTTCAGCTTCCCCTTCTATTGAAATTTCATTCTTATTATTTGTCAGTTTTACTTTGAGAGTTTCTTCTAATTTCTTCTTATTCTTTACAATCCTTATTATTTTGTCACATATCAGCTTTTCCATGATTTTTTAAAAAAATTGCGGATTATAAGGTTTTTGGGGTTTATTGGCTGGACTTTTTCCTTTCAAATATTTCAAGCCAATGTCCGTTAGGGTCCTCAAACGTCAGCAATTTCCCATAATTTTTATCTTTTATATCGCCTATTAGCTTCACATTCTTCCTCAATAAGCTGTCTTTTGTCCTTTCTATATCTTCTGTCTCAAACATTATCCTTGTTTTTGCTGGCTTCATAGGTCCTTTATCCTTTGATCGTTCAAATATTGAAAAGGAAGTTCCCCCAAGGTCAAACTCAATCCACTTTTTATCTTGAACCTTAACTTTCAATCCTAGGGCCTTCTCATAAAACTCTTTGGATTCTTCAAGATTTTTTACGTAAATCCACACGGAGTAGATTTTATTTATCATGTTCATTTTAATCTTTTCTTGTTTAAAGAATTTTTGAGTAAGTGATTAGTTTCCCTTATTATTTTCTCAGGTTTATGGTCATTATGAAAATTAGAATTCCTCGTCTTCTTTTTCAAGGTAACCGTTCTTTTTGAGCCATGCAACCTGGCTTGGTTTATATTTCAGGAGTATCTCACCTTTATTGTCATCAAGCTCCCATGGTTCAATTATTATAACATCCCCGGGTCTTAACCATAATTCTCTTTTCAATCTCCCTGGAACTCTTCCGACTCTTTCCTTTTTGTCAAGGCAGTTGACTTTCATCTTGTTCCCGCCATATCGCTGTTCGATTATTCCTATAACTTCCCGGCCTCTTGGGAGAGGAGCTCGCGTTATTTTTTCTTCTTCGTTTTGATTGTCTTTTGGTCTTGCCATATTATTAATTAAAAGAAGTTGTTTATAAGGATTTGGTATTGTTATTTTAGAATTTTATAAAGATCCCTCATGCCATATTGATCAGGGGCAATTAAACTCATATCTGTGGAATCAATTAACTTCAAATTAAACTTTAGCTCAAGCTGTTTTTTTATTTCCAAGTAAATAATTGCGTGATCTTTATCTTTTCTCTTCCCACATTTTATTTTTAACCCTTTAAAATTGTTAAATTAATCCACGATATTCAATTGTCTTGTTTCATCCCATATTTCGATAAAATGATTTCTATTCAACTTTCTAAGGTTGTCAAAAATTTCTTTTTTATTTTTCAGCATCGAAACCTCAAAAAATGAAAATCTAGCAACTCCATCTTTTTTTAAAATCTTATTTATTCTCTCAAAGAACTTTATTTTATCTTTGTACAAATATGTTGAATGAAGTCCATATATGAAATCAAAGCTTTCACTTTTGAAAGGAAGTTTTTTCTCTGCATTTAAATAAATTATTTTTGGGAAATTCTCTATACTTTTAATTTCTTTTTCAGTAAAAATCCCCTTTTTATTGACATCCCTTTCAATTCTTTAATTGTTCCATGTTGTTTCTTTTTATTATATCCAACAACTTCCACTTTGTCGCCAAATTTTTTGACAAGCCCGGCCATTGCAAGCCCATATCCGCATCCGGCGTCAAGAATTTCACTTTTTTTGATTTTTTTAGCTTTTCTTTTATAAGCCCGCTAAAGTTTTCAAGATAACTATCAAGCTCTTCAAGACCCCTGTCTTTTCTCATTTCATTACTCATTAATTTGAAAAGATTTAACGATATAAAAAACCTCACAATAAAACCATTCCATAAGGGATTCCGTCAATTGTGAGAACACCCTCTTTAGTGATTATTCCCGCTTCTATTGCACATGCTATGGACTTTTCCCCAACAATATTGAAAGTGGCGTCTTCACGGGTCATGTCTAAGATTATTCCAATGACCTCTTCTTTGGACAGAGATTCTGCGCTTTCGCCTTTGTAGAAAGATTCTTTTATATCAAGCTGTTTTTTCCCTTCGTAAAATTGCCTTCCTACTAACTCATCATCAGCTATTGCAACAACATTTCTGTACGCTTCAATTATATTCACAAACATTTTCAAAACCTCTTGTATTTCACAATAAAAAATAAAACAAAAATTAACTTATTCAGTAAGCCTTTTTAGCCCCTGCCTTTATCGCTTTTTCAGCATTGTCTTTTGACATCATTGCACAAACAGTTGTTTCTGGGTGGTGCGGGCATGTTCCCTTTGCCATGAATCCCCCCCTTGCGGTTTGTGTAATCGCTGGATCTTTAATCTCGACCTGCGACTTGCACTTCATACATCTTCCTTGTACCATTTTTTTAACCTCCTTATCGTTGTATTCAGTAATTTACTAAATTTATCCTGTTTTTTAAAGCTTCTGGAACCAAATTCAAGTTAAATCTTTGACTGAATCGGGTGCTTTGCTCCGCATGCGAGGCAGTGCAAAACTGTCAATTTCCCTTCTTTCTGAAGTTCAGTGTCGGGTTTCCTGCATTCTTTACATAGGACAAAATCTTCAATATACTGTTCTATTTTCGGGTTTATCTTTTTAGAAGGGACTTTTATATTGAGTATTATCCTCTCACCATCAACTACTCCTTTTGCCGCAAGCTCTTTTGTCAGGAATTTCAGAAAATGATCAGGATCTCTCCTTAGATAAGATGCAATATGAAAAAAATTTGTAAGAATTGTCCTTTTGCCCTCAAAATGTCCTTCGATTCTAGGTATCTCGAATCTCTCGCCATTCCCTTCTATAACTTTTACTTTTTCATAAGCCTTGTCGAGCAGTTGTTCATAAGATTCCATAAAGTAAAGAGAAATGAGGGGTTTTTAAGAGTTTGGAAACTTATCCAATTACAATCTTTTTTGGGCCTATCTTTTCAAACGCTTCCTTGTTCTTAATATACCTTGAGGCAATCTTTTCTAAACTTTTTTTGGAATGGATGTCTCTTACGCCGTCGAAAAGAATATGTGCCCCTTCAAATACAGATTTTATAGTTTCATTCTGTTTTACATAACGGGATACCTCTGGGCTGTGTCGGGTGTTTCTGTCCGATATGATCTGGTTTATTTTATGGACCAGTGAATTTATCTGCTCTTTCCCGTCTTCGAAAGTTTTTGATTGCATCTTGTAAGATATGAACAAGCTGCATTGGTATGCGGGGAACGCATGCATTCCCATAAGATGACCCCCCAACTCACCGTAAGGGCTTCTTATGTCACTCCTGAGGCCGATCACAAATTTCCCCATCCATCTTGCATATAAAGACTCCACGGAAACACCTTCATCTATTGGCTCGTCGAAATTCGCAATGACGATATCACTTTTTGGGATGAATCCTCCCACGTCAAGGCAATAAATTATTTTCTTGGCAGCTGTGTCTACAGAACCTTTTTTCACCTTGCCAGAAAGTATCTCCTTAAGGCTTTCAACTTCGAATCCGTCTCTTTGAGGAGAATATACTTTATATCCAAGCCCTTCAAGCCCACCGACAAGTCTTGAGTTAAAGAAATTTTCCCGGGCATTGAAAAGTGCAGCTGCGGCATAAATTGTTATCCTGTCAGACTTGTCTGTCATAAATCACCTCTGTGTAATTCTATCCTAAATATCTGAGTCTTCCGGGTCTTGGCTCAAAAATAATTCCCTCTTCAAGCAATTTTTGGATTTCTTCATTTATTGTGTCTGGTGAGACTTCACGAAATTCCAGGATTATCTTTTCTGAGTCGATTCCCCCATCATTTTCTGCGCCTTTTATTCTTTCAAGTATTCGATCTTTTATTGCTTGGGCTTCTTTTTTATCCTTTACAGGTTTAATGGCCTCTTTCTTTTGTCTCTCGAGCTCAAGTTTCCTGACGAGAAGGTATTTCGGATCCTTGCCCGAAATTATTTCGGGCTGTATGTAAGTTTCATTATTCCAGCTTCTGGTAACTCCTATTACTACGATTGTCTCACCCTGACCGACGCCTTTGAATCTTTTTGCGTCATCTTCACCAAAAATTTTGAGCTTTATCTGTCCTGAACCGTCATCAAGAGTGAAGAAAAGGTATTTCTTCTCGCCTTCGCTTTCGTACTTGTCAATTATATTCCCTACAACGTTGACCCTTGAAATTGTTTTAGCGCCGAGTTCAAGGTGTATGAATTTCTCACCGTCAAATATTGGTTTTCCAAGAAGAATGTCCCCTATTCGTAATTTGTATGCAACATTTCTTTTGTATTGATCAGTCATAAACCTAAAAAATGGAAAACGGTTTTTAAAGATTTAGATATGCGGATGAGTAGGTGGGAGAAATTTTATAATTCCCCTTTCTTTATGTTTAAAATGGTCCGACGAAATATTTCAGGAAAGGTCATTGTTTATGAAACTTCTTTTGTTAAAATCTCATCTGTTGAACGGGCAGTTGAAGAAGCGAATTTCCTTCGTAAAGCCTATTCTCTCGGAATGTACAATAAAATGTTTTATGATCGGGAAGATGGTGGAGGGTTTGTCGAACCTGTAAATTCGGGCAATCTTGAAAGATTATTAGGAAAAATAGTAAATGATGCAAGGGAGGGGTATTTGCCAGTCAGGTACTCAATAGGCCTGAATGTGAGTTTAACAAGAAAGAAGAAATAATTACCTAAACTTTCTGAACAAATCCCTTTTTCGGTTGGAATACCGCCCCTTCGCGTCTTAACCTCTCTATGGAATCATCAATCTCTTCCGCAGAAAGTTTCCCTTCTAGTTTTCCTTCCACTTTTTCAATGGGAATTGACTCTGCTTCACCCATCTCTTTTGAAAGGGCGTATATTGCATCGCGGACAAGGAAGATCTTGTTCCTTTGGCTTGATTTTATCTTGCCCGATATCTTATCGATATCTATCTCCCCAGTTTCTTCGTCAAGTCCGACTTGTTCGAGATAATATTTCAACAGTTTTATTGCATTTTGGGCATCTTTTTTCTCGACTTTGTCTGACATCCTGAGTTTTGCCGCCGCTTCTGACATCCTTATTAAGGAGTTGAGCTGCCTCGCTGAAATGGGAATAGTCCTCATTTCCTGCCCCTCTATCATCGGCCTATTCCTTAATCCGACATAGAATTTCTTCATCTCCTGAACTGCTTCATCAGTCAGCCGTGGCTGTACTCTTTGTCTTGCATAAGCGATATATTTTCTGAAAAGCTCTTTTTCAATAGTCATCTCTTTGGCTTCTTTCTGGTGTTCTTCAAGGATATGATCTGCAACTTTTGTATCGTTGGAAAGGTTAGGGATATCCCTCATTGTGAATATCAAGTCGAATCTATTTATCAATGCTGGTGGGAGATTTATCTGCTGGGGTATGCTTTGGGTCGGGTCAAACCTTCCAAACTTCGGGTTCGCAGCTGCTAGTACGGACGTCTGTGCCTTAAGGGTAGCCTGCACATTAGCTTTTGAAATCGTGACGGTTTGTTGTTCCATGGCTTCGTGCATAGCCGACTGGTCAGTCTGATCCATCTTTTCAAGCTCATCTATACATACGAGCCCTTTATTTGCGAGGACCATTGCTCCTGCTTCAAGTGACCATCCCTTTAAGTATTCGTCACGGACGACCGATGCTGTAAGTCCAGCTCCGGAGGTTGATTTTCCGACGACATAACGCCCTTTTGGCGAAACATTTGCCATGAAGGTCAATATGACGGATTTTGCGACCCCTGGATCCCCTATCATCATTATATGCATATCACCTCTTGTTTTTTGCCCATCCGTTTTTTCTTTTTGCACCCCTCCAAAAAGCTGAAGGAGCAGGGATTCTTTTATTTCTTTGTACCCCCAAACGCTCGGAGCTATACTCTCCCTTAGTTTTTCGAATACTTCAGGATCTGCCGCTAGTTCCTGTATCTGTTGTTCGTCCTCTTCAGAGATATCAAGCTCCTCAAAAGTTTCTTCAAGAGGGATTATGTTATTGACTTCAACAGCGAGTTCGAAACGCGTTGACATTCCGCCCGTTGACAGGGGTACGGGAACTTCTTTTAGAACCCCTATAACTCTCACTCTTGCTCCGGGTGTTGTCCTTTCTTCCATCTTAGGATCTACAAGA
This sequence comes from Nanobdellota archaeon, assembly GCA_021799535.1. Taxonomy (GTDB): domain Archaea; phylum Nanobdellota; class Nanobdellia; order Pacearchaeales; family GW2011-AR1; genus GW2011-AR1. Next base: position 21,288 of record JAJZAH010000001.1, on the reverse strand, counting down.
TCCTCTTTAACAAAGACGTTTATTCTTTTAGGCTGTTCACCTACGCTGAGCATATCGGGCGCTTCTTCAACTATAAGTCTTTGAGTATCGACCATCTCTTTACTTATCAGTTTAAATCCTCCTCTTCTTCCGCATGAGCATCTTGACGGTTCTCTAAATTTTCTTTCAATCTGCAATACAGAAATTATGGTCCCGCAACTCGGACACTCGAACTTTGCATTCACAACTTGTGGTCTCACATCAGAAGACTGCCTGATTATTCCTTCTACCATTATGAGTTCGTTAAGGTGCTTTGACCTTATGTCTCTTATGAGGACTTCATCAGATTTTTCGAGGTTAAAAAGCCTTACCCTGACATTTTCAATAAGGCCCATCTCTTCTATTGCGATTTCTATTATCCTCAGAGTCTCTTCAGGATTTTTTATTATCTCCTCAGACAATATAGGGGACTCTTCTGCTATTTCCATGAAATCGATGTAAACTACGTTATTCTCATCCCTTAAAGAGGATTTTAACTTTTTTTTGTAGGAATCAATGAACCTTTTTGATTCAAGTATCAGCTCTTCCTGTTTTCCTGTCTGTTCGGGCCTTTTCACTTCCGTTGTCGCTTCTTCAGGTTCAGTGTTAAAGTCTAGCTCATCCATAAAAAAATTATGGGCGCTTTATTTATAAAAATAGTTGTAGACTGGAGAGTAGTTTTTGGAAGTGACTGTTGGATTGAAATTTTTCACCCGCCGCATCCCCGGTCACCGCCTCTTGATGATTCGTTCGATTCACTCACGATTGATTGCTCAGTGCCTGACTCTGCCTTGGTGCTTCGCTAATTGAATTATGGTTGAGATTTTTTTGGTTTGTGGAGTGATTTTTATCTGTTCAGAATACTGATCTTATTTTTATCCAAAATTGCATATCTCCCGCACCATTTCTTGAAAGTTACGTTCTTATCTAGCCAGCTTTTTTTATTCCTTTGAGCCCACTCCCAAACTACTAATCTATCAAATATCAAATAGATCTGAAATCTTTTTTCGAATCCTTCTCTTACTTTATGCTTTGATAAATAAGAATTCAAAAAAATATAAGCTAATTCCAGATTTTCTTGGAAGTTTGCAACAAACATTCTTGGAATATCAGCTTCGCCGTCGCCGAAATAATTCTCCATGAGGTCGAACACTCCAGTAACCTTCCATCTTCCACTTATTTTATCGATGACCATATTGCTTTCCTGATAATCATGCATTACAAATTCTGGTGTAAACGGGATCTTCAACGACTCTCTTCCTTCTTCTATAATTCTACTTATCCATTCAATGTCCTTTTTTGTCGTTCTATCATTATAAGTTTTGCAAAGAGAAACTAACTTATTTATGCTATCAATTATCCATTTGTCAAATGGTTTATCGAATTTCTTTATTGTTTTTGTTTCTGGATCATATTGCCCTGGAAATTTCCAAGTTAACTTTTGCATCTTAGCCAAATTTTCCCCAAAAGCTTTTGCAATTTCTTTTTTGTCTTTTTCGGATAGTTTATCTTTTAACTTTTTTATCTTGAGTTGCTTTCCTTTGAGTTTGGGCATTATACAATAACTCCATCCAAAAATGTCTTTTTTCTCATCGATGAGATAAGGATAAGGTACTGGCACTTTTGTATTCTCATGAAGTAACTTTGCCATGAACTGCTCGCTTTTGAATTGCCATTCGTAATGTGGTTTTCCTCTGAAAACATAATCTCCTTTTGAGGTTTTCAAAAAAACATTCTGACCAAAGTTTCCGAACGGGACAGGCTTTGCTTTTATTAATTTTCCAAGTTTGAATCTATCAAGAGCCTTTTGAAATTTTTTGTCAGTTATCTCCCCCAGTCTTTGAGAATATTTCATAATGATATTATTCGTGTGGGAACTTATTAAACTATTTCTTGTAATCCTTCAAAATATTCTTTACGTTCTTCAGAAGCTGGATCATCGAATCCTCAAGCTGCTGTTTGTTCTTTGTCCCAGTGCATACAAGCTTCCCGTTTGAGAAAAGGAGGAAAGTTGCGTTGGAACCTTCAAGTTTGTAAACGAGACCTGGAAATTGTTCCGGTTCATATTCGGTGTTTTCCATTTCAAGGGCAAGATAATTCAAGTTGAGTTGGAGATTTATCGTTCCTGAGGCTACGATGTTCTGAACTGTGATTTTTGGAGTGATGGTAATTTTGACATTGACCTTTTTTAGCTGTTTTATTACCTCATCAATTACCTTTCTAACCTGCGTCAGGGATTTTGTCCCGGTGCATACAAGGTTACCTGAAGAGAATACTAAAACCGCAGATTTTGGCTCTTTTATCCTTAAAACAAGACCTGGGAAAGTCTCGGGATTGTACTCTGTGTTTGGCTGTGTTCTTGCAAGCTTTGTTAATGGGACAGGCTTTTCAAGTGAAGTTGTAGCGACAATATTTTGTATTTTATACTCAGAATCTTTCTTGGACGGAGTTGTCTTTTTCTCTGTCATTCGTTTTTAAAGGCCGAGGTGGTTTATAAAGGTTTCAGGATTTCATTATCCATATTTATAGTTCCTGCTTCTTTGCTCAAGGAAGTTTTTTTCAACTTCTTCCAAAGTTGCGATTTCTGAGAGAGGCTTGTCGCCCTCCCTTATTGAAGTTATTCTCGGGAATCGCAGAGCCCAGCCGGATTTGTAATTGGGGGATTTTTGTATATCTTGATAATGGACAGTCACCACTATTTTCGGTCTGACACTTATCTCTTTTCCTTTTTCTTTAGTTATGAGAGGTCTCATGAGGTTTGTGAGTTCATCGAATGTGACTTTATTTTCCTCATTCTCTTTTTCCCCTATCCCCGTTCCTACTTTTCCTATCTCAAGGTATTCATCGCCGCTTTTGCACGATAAGTTGAAAGAGGATATCCATCCTGACCTTTTTCCTGTTCCCCATTCGCCTCCGGTTATAACCAGGTCGAGCTCACTTTCTTCTGGTTTCATCTTAAGCATATTCCCGACCCTTCGGCCGGGTTTGTAAGGAGATTCAAGATTCTTGAACATGACTCCTTCCTGATTGTCTTTAAGCGCCTTTTTGTAAAAACTTTCCACCTCTTTCCTTTCCGATGTGATTATCATCTTTGAGGCGATAAGTTTGTAAGGATGTTCTTTTATTATCTTCCTCACGAGTTCTGCTCTTTCTTTGAATGGGGTCTCAAGTTCGCTTTTTCCGTTGTAATAAAGTACATCAAAGATATTGACTTCGACGGGGAGTTTATCGGAAAGTTTTCCTATGTCGTATTTTCTTCTTATCCTTTGGGATATTGCTTGGAAATCTGTGTACTTTTTTGTTTTCCTGTCATACCCTACAGCTTCGGAATCTAATATAAAAGAATCCCCTTTTATGAATTCTTTTATGTAACCAATGACTTCTGGAAACTGTCTTGTCACATTCTCAAGGCTTCTTGTGAAAAGTGTTATCTTATCACCTTTCTTGTGAATCAAAAGCCTGAATCCGTCGTATTTGTACTCGACTCCGAGAGGGGCTCCAAGATGCTTGAAGGCATCATCGATATCTTTTGCTTTTTGCGCGAGCATGGCTTTTATGGGTTTTCCGACTTCTAGTTTTATTTTTTCCAGATCTTTTATGTCCTTTCCTATTGCATATTCGAAAACTTCTCTAAGGTCATTTGACCGATCGATAGCATTTTGCAGATCTTCTTCGTACTCCTTATTGTCGTTGAAAAAAGCTCTGAGGATTGCATATTTTATTGTGGATTCCTGGACACCTATTCTTAAGTCTCCAATCAAAGTTCTTATGAGGTAAAGAGATTCTATGGGACTTGCTGAAGTTAAAAGTTCCGTTATAAGGGACAATTTTTTCTCAATTGTGCCTTTCCCTTCCAGCTCAGGGAGTTTTCTAAGGTTATCTACAACTTTTTGCGTTGTCAGAACGTGGCTTGCAAGGGTCATCTGTTTTTTTGTTTTGGTTAATTCCTTGGACACCTCTCCCAAATCTCCCTTTTTTTTCCATAAAGATATTACTTTCTTTGATGGGGTTCCTGTAGATTTGGATATTGCTTTTATTGCAATCTGATTTGAGATTCCGATATTTCTCTCGTCATATGATGGGTAAATTCTTCCTTCGAGGAGATACATTATGTCAGAGTCTTCTTTTTTGACATCGTCCAGGAATCCAGATAGTATACTTATCTTTTCAAGTCTTTTTGTAGTTGATGCTAATTTGTCGTACACTTCAGCAAGCTTTTCATATCTCATTTTAGTAAGAAGTTAAAGCCGTTTTTAAGAGTTCGGGTTATTTTAATTGGAGCTTTTTGATCTCTTTACATGAACTAAGTAATATTCGTACATTGAAGTTACTATCACAGCCGATTGAAGGATAATGAAGATGGCATCTCCTATGCTTATGGAATAAAGAAGCAATCCTGCCGCCCCTATCATGAAAAAAAGATATGTGAATTTTTTCCTTGTCTTGGCTTTGATCGAGAAATAATTTCCCAATATTGTTAAGACAAGCCCGGCGATTGCGATAATTCTGTAGATTGCCTCATCCATAGCAGGGAACAGGATTTTGGAGTTTTTAAATCCGATTTTTTCCTTCAAAATTTGATTATTTCTTTGCTTCAAGAAAAAGTTCGTTGACCTTTTTCCAGTTAATTACATGGAAAAAATTCTCTATATATTCAGGTCTTCTGTTCTGATACTTCAAATAATAAGCATGCTCCCAGACATCTATTCCAATCAGAGGAGCAAATCCTGAGGAGATTGGAGATTCTTGATTGTGCGTCTGTATTACCTCTAGCTTTCCATTGTCTAGTACAAGCCACGCCCAGCCACTACCGAAAAGATTAGCCGCAGCGTCAGAAAACTGCTTTTTGAATTCTTCAAGGGATCCAAATCTTTTTTTTATTTCTTCAACTACCTCCCCCTTAGCTTCAACATCTTTTTTTAGAATAGGCCAGAAGAAAGAGTGATTGTAAACTCCGCCTCCGTTGTTTATAACGGCTTGCCTTATCTTTGCAGGGATTTTTTTTAGATTTTTCAGTAATTCCCCGACTGGCATTTCAGAAATTTTCTTTTCCTTTTCGACGGCGGTATTAAGTTTGTTAACGTATCCCTGATGATGTTTTGAATAATGAACTTCCATAGTCTCTTTGTCTATATAAGGCTCAAGTGCATCATAAGAATATCCTAAAGGCGGTAAAGTGTATGACATACATGAATTGGATTTCATATGTTTAAATAATTTGTGGTCTCTAAAAAGCTTTATATAAAAGTTTAGGCTGATTTTAATATGAAATCACTTGCTGAAAAATTTCTAAAGAATTCAGGTATGACCAAAAAAGAGCTTAAGGAGATGGAAAAACTTGTCAAACTTTCAGGTGATGCAATGAAAAGAGTTGAGGAATTCAATAGGGTGATGGAGGAATTAAAGCCTTATCTTCAGGATCCCGGAAAAATTATGCATCCTTACACGCCTTGGAAAAGGGAGCCGACTTCGGTTCCTTATGGTCCATAACCTCCCGCAAGAAGGTCGCCTCCGCATGGAAAACTAACCCGCGTGTATGATAATACTCTTCCTTGGGAGATTTCTCGCTAACTTAATTCACATCCTTTCTAGGATTTTGATTCCAAGGAGGTAAAGCGAGTTTTCCAGCACCTGACTGAAAGCTTTTACAAGATGCAGCCTGAAATTCTCTTTTTGCGACCCCAATACTTCAGAGGAATGATAAAACTCATTGAAAATTTTCGAAAGTTCGTAAGAATAATTTGCGAGTACTGAAGGGTTTAGATCTTCGTGAGCCTTTTCAATGATATTTTTGAATTCTTTCATCTTAAGGACCATTTCAGCTTCTTTCTCGTCGAGATCAAAGTTCTGCAGCAGCTCACCAAGGAATTTTGATTTATTTATTATCGACGAAGCTCTTGCGTAGGAATAAAGAAGATAAGGGCCGGTGTTCCCTTCAAAGTTGAAGGATTCTTCTTTGCTAAATATTATATTCCTGTTTGAGCTTTGTTTAAGCATCGAGTATTTTATTGCTGCAATAGAAATTGCAAGAGCTCTTTTTTCCAGCTCAGGTTTTGAAACTTTTTTGTCTCTTGCTTTTATACCCTTTTTTGCGAATTTTACCATCTCCTCCATGAACTCAGAATACAAAATATTGTCTCCTGTTCTTGAAGACATTTTGCCGGTTGGCAGCCTGACTTCAGAAACTGGTATAAATCTGCATTTATCTGCATTTTTGAATTTCATCAGTTCAAGGGTTCTGAAAAGCTGTGCGATATGCAGTGACTGTTCTGCACCTATAATATAGATGCTTTTTTCGATTTTGTATTTGTTAAATTTCATCTCAGCGAGCGCAAGGTCTTTTGCCGAGTACAGTACGGTTCCATCTTTCCTTAGCAGGACCCATGTTCCGAGATTTTCGTCCTCGAATTTTATTATAGTTGCTCCCTCATCAACTTTGGCTATTTTTCTCTTTATGAGTTCGTTTGCTATCTCTCTGCCTCTTTTCTCAACGTCGCTCTCAAAAAAGTGAACATCAAAGTGTGTGTCAAGCTCTTGATATATCTTTTTCCATGATTCTATTGAAAGAGCACGAGTTTTTTCCCACAGTTTGTTTATCTCGGGATCCTCCTTTGAATCCAGTTTCCGGTTTATCTCCTCCACTTCGTCCTGGGCTTTCTTGAGCTTGGGTATTTTTTTCACAGCCTCTACGTAAATTGAGGCTATCCATTTTTCGCTGTTTTTAAGTTTCTCTCTTGAATGATATTTTCTGTAACACCATATCCATTTTGCTATATGCATCCCAGTGTCCCCGCTATAATTTGCTCGGATGACCTTTTCTCCTGAGAACTCTGAAATTCTAGCCAGGCTTTCACCTATTGCGGTTCCCCTTATGTGCCCGACGTGAAAAGCCTTATGCGTGTTGGGTTGCGAGAATTCTATCATGGTGTTTTTTCCATTCCCGGCTTCTGACCTGCCGAAATTGTTTTTTTTGCCCTCTATCTCTTTTATTAGGTTAATTGCAAGTTTTTTCCTGTCAATAAAAAAATTTAGATATGCCCCCTCAACTACCACATCTTTAAAATCTGCAGGAGGGTTTCCTATCGCTTCCCTTAAACTGACTGCAATTTCGTGCGGCGGCATTTTCATTGTACCTGCAAGTGAGAAACAGGGGAATGCAAAATCGCCTTTCGAGCGATCTTTGGGTATTTCAATAATAGATTTTAACCTTGGGTCATCGATATTTATGCTGAGCTTTTTAACAGCTTTTTTTACGATTTCAAGAACGGTCTCATCCATAAATGTGATAATGTGAAGTAGTTAATAAATCTAATCCAATTCTAAAAAATAATTGCAGTCTTTAACGCTATAAAGGTTTTTTCCAACCCTCTTCCCAATCATCCTAATTTTTGACTCCCAATATTTTCAGAACTTCTTTGCTGACTTCATCGACCGTCCTCGCCGCGTCTATTTCATAGAAATTGAAGTGGTTCTTTAAGTAAGGTAGTTCAGGCTCTGTTTTCGCCTTATATTCAGCAAATCTTTTTTTTATTGACTCCGTATTATCGTCTGTCCTTCCCCTGTTTCCTGCAAGTATCCTATCCGTTGCCGTTTTCTCATCGAGGTTGAGATAAAGGACAGCATTTACTAGCCTGTTTTCATACACATATTTTGCCTGATCAAGATTCCTTACAGCCCCATCCAAGATATAACCTGCAGATTTTTTTGGAAGCCCTGAAATTTCCTTTTTTATAAGCCCGAATATCAGTCCATCTGGGAGAAGTTTCCCCTCTTTATAGTCTGCCCGTCTGTACTTTATAACTTTTGGATCATCAGAAGCTCTTATAAGGTCCCCTGTGCTTATCTGCTTTATCCCATATTTTTCAAGAAGCTTCGCCTGAGTGCCTTTTCCTGAACCTGGCGGGCCTATTATAAGTATTTTTCTCATAAACCCTTTTGTCAAGCGAGGTTTTTATTGGTTGCGGATTTCTTTTGTTCTTCGATTTATAAACATTAACTATTTAAATTTAAATTTATTGTTTATTATAACTAAAGAGGGATACAAAAGAGATGAGGAAAAAGGGGCAAGTTTGGGTGGAAACTGTTACTTATACACTGATTGCTTTCATACTTATTGGTCTTGTTTTGACTTTTGTGAAACCGAAGATAGACGAGCTTCAGGATAAGGCGGCAATAGACCAGTCCGTCAATGTACTCAAGCAGATAGATTCTGTTGTCAATGAGGTCTATCAAGGCGGCGTCGGCAACAAAAGAGTCCTTGACCTGACTTTGTCGCAGGGCACTCTCACAATAAACTCAACGAGCGACTCTCTGGACTTTCTTTTTACGGGGACTTACATGTATAGTGAGCCAGGAAAAATCTATCAGGATGGCGGTTTTAACATAACTACAACGCAGATTGGGTCAGAGTATAAAGTTTTAATTGGGAAGAATTACCCCACATTCAACGTAACTTATGACGGAAAAAAATCTCCTGGGATAATTCAGAGTTCTCCTTCGCCGTATAACCTCATCATCTCAAACAATGGAGGTTCAGGTCAGAATATTGACTTTTCACTTCAATAATGGCGAAAAAAATAGGTATACTTGATTATCCGATGGTGTCTGTCGATTTTACCCCCAGGATACCGCCAATAAAAAAGATCAACGATAAAACGAAGATTGATATCAGGTATTGCTTGATTTCACCTTTTGCATATGTGCATATTTACTGGGATCCTAAAGAGTATGAGGTCGTTTATGAGATAGAAGAGCCTATCTTAACAAAGGAAGAGGACATTGCCCGTGACAAAGTCGTGAAAGCTATGAGGAATATGATCAATTTCAAAGAAATTATAGGTGGGAGCAATGAAACTTTATTCGAGTACATAGACAAAAGATTCAAGCTTCTTGCTATAGAGATGGGTATTGAGCTGACCTATGAAAGCTACAAGAAGATTTACTATTATCTTGTCCGTGATTTTATGGGTTTCAATGAAGTAGAACCTCTATTGCGTGATTATTTTGTGGAAGACATCGAATGCAATGGAGCCAACACTCCGGTTTATCTGGTTCACAGAATATTCAGGAATCTAAAGACGAATCTGGTGTTTAATGATAATGAGTCGCTTGAGAGTTTTGTCGAGAAACTTGCCCAAAGGTGCGGAAAATATATCTCTTATGCAGAGCCTATTCTTGATGGAAGCCTGCCTGATGGTTCAAGGGTCAATGCCACCTACACGAAGGATGTTACGAGCAAAGGTCCGACTTTTACTATCCGTAAATTCACAAAGACCCCCTGGACGCCTCCGCAATTAATCTCTTTTAATACGTTAAGCCCCGAAATGCTCGCTTATCTTTGGCTTTTGGTCCAGTATAAAATGAATCTACTTGTTGTCGGTGGGACAGCTTCAGGTAAGACGACGCTTCTTAATGCTATCGCTTTTTTCATCCCTCCTGAAGCAAGAGTCGTTTCTATAGAAGATACAAGGGAACTTAATCTTCCGAGGGATAACTGGCTTCCAAGTGTTGCACGATCAGCTACAGGTGTGAAGGGTCTTGGGGAAATTGATATGTTTGAGCTCTTAAGAGCTTCATTCAGGCAGAACCCAGATTATGTTATTGTAGGTGAAGTAAGGGGAAAAGAAGCTTCTGTTTTGTTCCAGGGAATGGCCTCAGGTCACTCGTCGATCTCCACAATCCATGCAGATTCTATTGAAACAGTGATAAAAAGATTAGAAACCCCTCCAATTGAACTCTCACCTACGCTTCTTAATGTTCTTGATAGTATGTGTGTCATGACTCATGCGATAGTAAGGAATCAGGAGACGAGGAAATTACGTGAGATTGTGGAAGTTGTTAACATCGGTGAAAATGATGTTGCATTGACAAACACACCTTTTATGTGGGATTCTTCGGAAGATAAGTTCTATTTCAAGAAGGAGAGCAGGCTTTTCCAAAAAATATACCACAGATACGGCATAACCCCCGAGCAGCTTTCGGCTGAGTTTAGGAGAAGAGCGGAACTTCTTTACAGGCTTTACCAGAGGAAAATTTTTGGTTTTAGGGAAGTTCAGGATATTATAAATGAGTATTACAAAAAACCCGAGGAAGTTCTTGCGAAATTCGGCGTGAATTAGACTCAAAGATGGAAAACGAAGATATAATTTCCGTGAAAAAACTGATTGCATCCATAGAGGAGAACTCAAAGGAACTGAGAAGCGCGATAAAATCAGGAGATGAAGAGATTTTTAATCAGAATAAAAAGGACACTCTGGAGCTGGTAAAAGATATAGAGGATATTCTCAATAAAGGCGGCACGAGCGGGAAGGAGAGTAAGAAATGATAGAGGAATACAAGCAGGCGCTTGAATCTATCCAGAAACTTAAGATAGCTTTTGCGGAGATAGAGAAGACTTCAAAGTTCAGGGAAATGTCGAAGAGTGATTCCGAGAAGAGGATATTTGATTCTCAAATGAAGAGCCTTGAAAAGAAACTTAAAGATGTACTCTCCGAGTTCAAGGTCTTTTTTGGGAGAATACTATTTGTAAAGCTTCTTGATCCAAATGAACTTGAAAGGGAACTTAACGATAGCCCTGAAAGGCCGGATTCTGAGGCAAAGATTATGACCAAGGGGGGCAAAGTTTTCTCACTCAAAGAGATTCTCCCTGACGAGCTTGAGAATGAAACAGTCAAGAGGATAAAGAAGAGAAGGCAGAAGGAGAAAGAGAATGCGGCCAAGAAGAGAAAGAAGGACTCCTCTTATTATACAAAAGTCTCAAGCAGGTTCTTCTCGAGAGTTTCGCTAAAGCTTCTTTCAAAAAATTCTTTCTCAAAGCTGCAGGATCAGCTCATAAAAGCAAATTTGAACTATACCCCAGTCGGATATATTTCGATAATCCTTATGACAACTTTCCTGTCAGTTTTCGTCTCCGGTTTCATCTTCCTTTATTTCCTTTTTTTCAATTTCACGGCCGCTCTGCCAATAATCTCGAGGGCAACAGAACCTATCAACGTCCGATTTTTTGAAACTTTCTGGATACTTCTAGTTGGCCCAGTCGCTACTTTTGCGTTCATGTATATATACCCCACCCTTGAGAAAGAAAGTGCATCTAATGCTATCAATGCCGAGCTTCCTTTCGCTACGATAAGCATGTCTGCGATATCCGGATCCATGATGGATCCTGTAAGGATATTTGAAATTCTCATAATGACTAATGAGTATCCTGCTTTGAAGAAAGAGTTTACGAAAATGATAAATGAAATCAATCTTTACGGGTATGACCTTGTCAGTGCTCTTAAGGACACTTCAAAAAACAGTCCTAGCAAGGATCTTTCGGAGCTTTTAACAGGGCTCGCGACAACTATAACTTCAGGGGGGGATCTTGCGGAATTTTTCGATGAAAGAGCGCAGACATTATTGTTCAACTACAAGATCACCCAAGAAAAATCCGCAAGGTCGGCTGAAACATTCATGGACATCTATATAAGTACGCTCATTGCTGCTCCGATGATACTTATGCTCCTCTTGATGATAATGAAAATAAGCGGTCTAGGAGTTTCTATGAGTTTCCTGTCAATGTCCCTTATAATAAGTCTTGTAGTCGCCGTAGTAAATGTTCTTTTCCTTGCATTCCTGCAAATGAAGAGGAGTAAATGATGGAACTCAAAGATAAGGATCTCATAGGTGTTGTAATTGCTGTTGCGGTTTTTGCAGTTGGCAGGTTTTTGCTTCCTCCCAGGATCTTCCCGCTTATCGCAGGTCTTGGGATAATCTTTGGGTCGCTTCCTATCGTTATAAGAATACTTTATGAAAACAAAGTCTCGCAGGAAAAAGAGGCTATGTTTTTGGAGTTCTCAAGGAACCTCGTTGAGAGTGTAAAGACGGGGACGCCGATAAGCAAGAGCATAATTATAATGGCGGATAAAAATTACGGGCATTTGACTCCTCATATAAAAAAGCTTGCCAACCAGATCTCGTTAGGAATCCCATTGAATGTTGCTCTCGAGGTATTTTCAAAAGATGTTAACAATAGCACAATTTCGAGGTCGCTCACCTTGATAGGTCAAGCCGAAAGATCCGGGGGGGACATAGGCGGAATACTCGAGGCTGTTGCGAATGCTGTGAGCATGACAGATAGGCTGAAGAAAGAAAGGAAATCTGCCATATCTTCGCTTGTAAGTCAAGGTTATATAATTTTCCTTGTTTTTATCATAATCATACTCGTTTTACAATTCCAGATTATCCCGATGGTCTCTGGCATAGGTAACGTTGGGGGCAGTTTGGGGATAGGAGGGGGTCTTAATCCAATCAATCCTGCTACAAGCCAGACTGATATTTCTAATGCATTTTTGTATCTTATATTGGTTCAGGGATTTTTTACAGGAATAACAATAGGAAAACTTTCAGAAGGCAATTTCAAAGCAGGGGTCAAGCATTCATTCTCCCTCATGATACTTTCCTTTATAATCTCGACCCTTGCAAATTTGTTTTTTGGAAAATGAAATCACAAACAGGAAAAAAAGGTTCTCAGATGGATATGATAATCTCATTCACGATTTTCATAGCCTCTTTGATGTTTATCTACTTTATTTTCACATCGCTTGTATACAAGCCAAATACTGCCCGGGATTCTCTCGGGACTGTTGAGAATAATGTTATTCAAGCGGTATCTTCCCACGTCTGGGTTCTCAGATTTTACAATTCAAGCAATTCAGGAGCTTGTTTTGAAGTTCCTGTTCCTGAGAATATTTCGAATGCGGAGACTTCAGGATCAGGAGATTCAGGTCCTGTGTACTCCGAGATTTCCGGCGGAAATATATACTTTAATGGGACCGGCTTTATGAAAATTTATTATTCTGATGGTGTTGAGAATGTGTATCCCTTTTCCGGATCCGGCTGTACCCTTGTCACGCCAGATAGTGAAAGGACGGAAGATATAATAACCCAAAAAAATGTAGCTTCACTCATGTCAAATTTTTCCGGAAATTACATACAGACAAAGAATATGCTTGGTGTTCCTTCTAGTATGGATCTTAATTTAAAATTTGAATACTCAAACGGGACTTCTGTAGGAGGCAGTGTTCCTGTGCCGGATACGAACGTATACTCAGGTCTTTTGAATGTTGATTATCTTTCTTATAACGGCTCTTATGAGACAGGATCATTACAGGTGGAAATATGGTAAGCAAAAAGGGATGGATAAAAATAATTGAAGCGTTCATGGCATTGACCTTCCTTCTAGGATTTTTGATAGTCGTAGTCGGGAATCATAACGCATCAGAAAGGAACAGCGAGGGGATAGAAAGGAATATAGCAGATGTCCTTTACGGCATTGAGACCAACTCGACTCTTAGGAATCTTATTCTTGTGGCGCCCCTCCCGTATTATTCAAATGAATCTGGTTTTCCTTCAGTTTTAAAGAATTATCTTAACAGCAACTCCCTCCCGGGATATACCTGCTCTTTAGGCATTTGCAGTGTGAATTATTCCTGCTTGTTGGATAAGGGGGTCGAGTCTGATGTATATTCCTCGGAAATACTCATATTCTCCAACCTCACTTATTATTCACCAAGAAAATTAAAAATGTCATGTTATTAAAATGAGGTATAAATTTCTGCCGCATACCGCCGACATTAAGTTCAGAGCTTATGGAAGCACGATCGAGGAGGCTTTTTTGAATTCGCTCCTAGCTCTTGTCAGTTCTGTCTCACGAGAAAAAATAAAAGGCAGCAAAGCTTTGGCTATAAAAGTCTCCGGAAAAGATTATGAAAATCTTCTTTACAACTTCTTGGAGGAAATATTATTCCTTATAGACTCGAAGAATTTCTTCCCTTCCGGAATCTCCAATCTGAAAATAGACAAAAAGAAGCTCAAGCTTTCAGGGAAGCTTTCAGGGGACTACGGAGATAAGTACAAAATTTATTCTCACATAAAATCTGCAACGTACAGCGAGATGCTTGTGGAGAACAAGAAAGGCAGGTGGATTGTGCAAGCAGTTCTTGACGTGTAGATGAAAGCTCATATGGAAAAAACTTGCCGATAAGTACAGGATCGTTATTAATGAGCATGCTAAAAAACTGAAAAAAGATTCTCCCATCACGATTAGTAAACCTGAAAATAAATAAGTCTTTTTACAGAGCCGCTCATACCTTTTTGGATTGATTATCAAAAAATTCTTTCAGATCCGTTCCTTTTGAAGCTAGACTCTTGTATTTTTTTATTTCTTCGCTTTCAAGCTTTTTGAAGAGTATTTCGGGTTTGTTCACTGAGAATTTCGCGTCAAAGTTTTTACCTGCATCATCCCATGCATTTTTATCCTGAGGGCTTCCCTTGAGGCCCAACTGATTCCATACACTTTGTGAGGTCTCCGGTATGTAAGGCGCAAAAAGGACTGAGAGCGTCTTGAGAAGGTAAGCCGCGTTGTAAAATATGATTTTTGTTCTTTCAGGATTACTTTTCAGCAAAACCCATGGCTCTGTATCGTTTATATATTTGTTTCCTTCACTTGAAAGATCGAGGATTCCGGAATAGGCTTTTCTTATCTCGCTTTTTTCAAGGAGCTCTTCAGTTTCTCTTTTTTTGGTCTTTATTTTTTCTATCAGTTCAGAATCAATTTTTTCCTCTTTCCCTTTTTTTGGCTTCTCAACAACGCCTCCGAGCTTTGTGTATATGAAGTTTAGTACCCTATTTGCGTAATTTGCGAAATTTCCTATGAGCTCGGAGTTAACTCTATCCCTGAATTCATCCCATTTGAATTCAGAGTCGCTTGTTTCAGGTATGAGCTCAGTGAGATAATGCCTCCAAATGTCTGGTTTTATCCCGAGCTCTGGGAGCCTTTCACAAAAAACCCCAATTCCCTTGCTTTTTGAGAATTTTTTTCCCTCGTAATTCAAGTATTGAAGACCTATCACATTTTTCGGAAGGTTGAAGTTACCCTCAGCCATAATTATTCCCGGCCAGAAAATCGTGTGAAACGGGATGTTGTCTTTACCTAGAAAATTGAAAATCTCCGATTTACCACTTTTCCAGAAATTCTCCCAGTCTTTCCTTATCTCCCTAGTGAAAGATACGTACCCTATCGGGGCGTCGAACCATACATAGAAAACTTTGTCCTCAAATCCTTTTAATGGAACTTTAACGCCGTGTTTTAAGTCCCTCGTGATACATCTTGGCTTGAGCCCTTCTTTTATCCATCCTAGAGCGAGGCTTTTCACCTGTTCTCTCCATAATTTTTGCGACTCAATCCATTTCCTGAGCTTTTCTGAAAGCTTGTCGAGCTCCAAGAAAAGGTGCTCAGTCTCACGCAGCTCTAGTTTGCTGCCAGAAATCGTTGAGCGCGGGTTTTTTAGTTGCGAAGGATCAAGGACAGATGTGCATTTTTCGCATTGGTCTCCGCTTGCTTCTTTATAACCGCACTTGGGGCATTCTCCCACTACATATCTGTCTGGGAGAAACATTTTGTCTTTTTCTGAATAAAATACCTTCATGTTCCCTTGTTTTATGAATCCGTTCTTGTATATATTGTTAAAAAATTCCTGAGTTGTTTTGTGGTGGATTTCTTTAGTTGTCCTTGAAAAATTGTCGTATGATATGCCGAACCATTCATATATTTTCTTATGCTCCTCGTGGAGAGTGTTTGAAAATTTATCAAGAGGGATTCCTATTTTCCAGGCCGCAATTTCGGAAGTTGATCCATTCTCATCAGTCCCCCCCACGAAAACCGTCTCATATCCTTTTGCACGGCAGTATCTTGCGAATATATCTGCAGGAAGATGGGATCCCACGATATGCCCCAGGTGCGGGACATTATTTATGTAAGGCAGAGCAGCTGTTATGAGGCGTTTTTTTTTCTTTTCCATGGTTTCTTTACCCACCGGGAATTTAAAAAATCTTTTATCTTCGTGCGGATATAAATGTTTAAAAAATATGCTGCTCCATGATTTTTATGACAACTTTGGTCGGCCTGATCACAAAAAAAGGGAAGAAGTCTGTTATACTTGGGGCTGACAGGAGCGTCGTTTCCGGAGGGGACTGCGGGGGAGAAGATGAGCAAATGAGGGGGCGCGGGCAAAAAATTTATATAGATGATAAAAGGACTTTTGCTGTGTGTATGACTGGAATTTATGATAATCTTTACAAGGAATTTCTTGCAAGTTTTCTTTCAGGGGGTTTTGATTTGGAAAAAATCACGCATGAGGGGATGTTTCATGAACTTTTTGATATGAATTATAAAAGATGGGAAGGGAAAATGCCTAATGAAAATATGAATAGCATCCTTTTAGTCACACGTTTTGGGGGGCCCAAACTTTTCACTTGCTGGCCAATGGGCAAAGTTGAAGAAAGAACATACACCTCCATAGGGTCGGGTTCTGATTATGCTTTGAACTATCTCATGAATCAGGATAAATTAATTCCTGGAAGGATTTCACTCCCCGAAAATCTTGATCTTAATGTGAATGCCCTTCATGAAGCGTTCCAGGATCTATATACTGGTGGTCTTGATCTTGTTGCTTTTACAAAGGAAGGTGTTTATCCTCTTGGAGAAAGAATAAACAGAAAAATAAATGAAGCAAAAATTTCTGAAATTGAAGAGATTAAAAAATTGTCCAAGAAGTTTTAAACTTTATCTTGTCCGAAACTAACTTATTTAAACGCCTTTTGTCAAAGTATTCTATGGAAAATTATCGTCATGAGATAGAGAGAGAAGAGGGGATGCTTGTTCCTGGAGTTGTTTACGCGTCTTCAGAGGATTTTGAGGCTATAAAAAAGGATAAAACAATTGAGCAGGTCAGGAATGTAGCCAAACTTCCGGGAATTGTCGGAGAATCAATCGCTTTACCCGATTGTCACAGAGGTTACGGCTTCCCCATAGGAGGTGTGGCTGCCTTTGATGTGAATAAAGGGGTGATCTCTCCGGGCGGAGTAGGTTATGACCTAAATTGCGGAGTTCTTCTTCTGAGGACAAACCTGTCCATCAAAGATTTCAAAGGAAAAGAAAAAGCTTTTGCCGAGGCTATGAACAAAAAAATCCCTTCAGGTGTCGGGCGAGGGAGTCCTTTTCAGGTAACTTACAAAGAGCTTGATGAAATTTTAAAGAAAGGAGCGAAATACCTTGTCGAAAAAGGTTATGGCGTGCCTGAAGATTATCTCTATTGTGAAGAGGAAGGATGTATTCCTGGTGCTGATCCGTCGCTGGTTTCTGAAAAAGCAAAAAAAAGGGGAATAGGTCAACTGGGAACTATAGGCGCAGGAAACCATTTTTTAGATTTCCTCTCTGTTGATAAAATCTTCGATTTGAAAGCGGCTGAAGTTTACGGCCTTAAAAAAAATCAGGTTGTAATTTTGATTCATTGCGGTTCAAGGGGCCTCGGCCATCAGGTAGCTTCTGATTATATAAAAAAGATGGAAGATGAATATGGAACGGATAAGCTCCCCGACAGGGAGCTCGCCGCAGCTCCCGTGAACTCGAAACTAGGGAAAGAATATCTTTCTGCCATGGCTGCTGCTGCGAATTTTTCATTTGCCAATAAGCAAGTCCTGATTTATTTTATAAGAGAAGAAATGAAAAAACATTTTCCGAATCCAGAAATTGAAGTTGTTTACGAAGTGTGCCACAATATTGCCAAGATTGAGGAATATGAAATCCGGGGAAAAAAAATGAAAGTCTGTGTCCATAGAAAGGGGGCGACAAGGAGCTATGGTCCTGGCAGGAAAGAAATACCTTTGCCTTACAGGACAATCGGACAGCCAGTCATAATTCCCGGATCCATGGGTACAGCCTCATATATCATGTCTGGGCAGAAAAGATCCGAAAAGATTACTTTTGGCTCTTCAGTCCACGGGGCAGGGAGAAAAATGTCAAGGTCAAGCGCTGTGAAGATGATAAAAGGTGAAAGCACAAAGAAAAGGCTTCTTAAAGAGAATATAATCGTCGAATCGGGAAGCGCCAGGCTTGTTGCGGAGGAGTCTCCCGAAGTCTATAAAGACATCGATAGTGTTGTCGAAACGATTCATAACTTAGGCATATCAAAAAAGGTCGCAAGATTGAAACCTTTCATTGTAATAATAGGGTGAATTATCTGACTTCGTAATCTTTTAATTTAACTTCTGCAGAAGCTAAACCGTCGTATAATGTCACCTTTATTGATTTCGGAATGTAATTTGTTCTATCGATAAGAAGGGTTATTCTGTCAAGCCCGTGAGTATCCGGCGGAGGTTTTCCGTCTTTCCCTTTTTTTATGTACAGATTCACCTTTGCATAATTTTCTCTCCCTTCTTCTATTCGCATCTTAACCGGATAGATAGTGGAATCTTCGATAACTTCTAACGTTGTGTCAAAAGGAAGCGGAGTTTTTCTTGAATCTGCATCCCTTATCACATTGCATATTGAAAAATATGTCGTCTGCACATCTGCAACTGAAGAATCAATCTTATACCCTTTTCCGGTCCCATTTGTAACGATCTTTTCAGGATAATAAAACCTGTTCATATGAAATCCTCTTATTTCTTTCCACCTTTCAGGAAATTCCTCTTTCATTGTCGTGCTGTCAAGAGATGTCAGCCTGTTTGGTTGGCAGTTATAATCTGCAACCATGCTTTCTATTGGCTTTCCGAGACTGTCTATATACACTCTGAACTGCACATCCAAATCTCCCAGAGGGTTTTTTATCAGTGCCGTGCCGTTGACTACTTTCATGACTTTTTTATTTTCTTTTTCGCTTGGAATTACATTGCATGATTGGCTCTCCCATGTTGCTGTTCTTTTCCAGAAGGAAATTATCCCCCATAAGGCGTGTGATTGAGTTGTATAATCCAGTCTGAAATCATCTTCTACGCTTATTGCATGCGCAGGGGTATTACGAACTGAAACCTTTTCTGCATTTCCTGGCGGAATTTGCGCGATGGTGTTATTTGCCGAAAAAAGAATTGCCGCCGAACTCAAAATTGAGATAAGGGTGTTTTTTGCTTTCACAGTTTTCTCAGCTTAATGTGATATAAAAACCTTTCATTAGTTTTGGGCTAGATTTGGATAAATTAATCAGTCTAATGAGAATCTCATTATATATCTCCCTTCTGTGTATCTTCAGGCTATCAAGGCGTTTCTTTAAGCTTTCATCTACTTGTATTGTCGTCGCCATAGCTTACATTTGTCTTTTATTATCTATAAAACTTCGGAAAAGACGGCTTATCCCGTTTTTAATTTTATAATGTTACAGATAAATGTTTCTTATACGTTTTACCGTTTCGTCGTGAAATGGAACCGAGTTCCATAAAGTTTATAGGCATTTTTCTACTAATTTCCTTAATCTGAAATTTAGTGGAAACTTCTTCTATTAGCAAAATATTTATAAAACCTAATGATTTAACTCCCGCATGAAGAAAAGGAGTGTGATTGTGTTTAGTTTCTTGTTTTTGTCCCTATTTCTCTCTTTGATTCTTTCGTTAAATGGAGTTTACGCGGCTGCTTGTGTTTTGGGGCAGACATCTACTACTCGGGTTGGGGGTTGGCCATTGGCAATTGCAATAGATGGTAGCGGAAACTCTTGGATTGCAAATTCAGGTAGTAGCACTGTTACAAAAGTTTCGGGTTCCGGGAGTGTTCTTGGCACTTATTCCGTTGGGAAATACCCTTACTCCATTGCAATAGACTCAAGCAGCAATGTCTGGGTCGCTAATGGAGGTGGAGCCAATAGTATCTCGGTCGGTGGAGTTCCTACATCCGCTGCGGTAGACAGTAGTGGCAATGTTTGGGTTACAAATTCGGGAAGCAATACAGTTACAAAGCTGTCCCCTTCCGGTTCGGTTCTTGGGACTTATTCCAGTGGGGGAAGTGCACCTTTTTCGGTTGCAGTAGACAGTAGTGGCAATGTTTGGGTTGTTAACAGTGGTAAGGTGGTTAAACTTTCTTCCTCAGGGTCTATTTTAGGGACCTATAGTGTTTCAACAAGTTCCAATATTGGTTCGAAGGATATTGCAATAGACTCAAGTGGTAACATTTGGGTTCTTGGCTCTAACGGGAACGTTACAAAGCTGTCCCCTTCCGGTTCGGTTCTTGGCACTTACAACGCTGGTGCCAATGGTCCTCTTTCTATCACGACAGATAGTAGTGGCAACATCTGGGTTGTCGGTTCAAGCATTGCGAAACTTTCTTCTTCGGGTTCTGAACTTTGTACAAATACGAATCTTAGTTATAATGGTAATGATATAGCTGTTGATAGTAACGGGAATGCTTGGGTTACGAGTTGGATCAATAGCCACGTTACGAAACTCTCTAGTTCTTGCTCTTATCTTGGTCAGTATAGTTTTAATGGTACTCCTATTGCTGTAACGGTAGATAAAAATAATAATATTTGGATGGGTAATTACTTTGGGACAACAGTAACCGAGCTTTCCAACTCCGGTTCTCCTCTTGCAACTTATGCCGTAGGTAAGAATCCTTCTTCTGTTGTTATAGACCCGAGTGGAAATCTTTGGACAGCCAATGCAGGAGATAATACTACAACAAGGTTTGATTTTGGTAGTGTTACGAAGCTTTCTTCCTCAGGCTCAGTTCTTGGGACTTATAGTGTTCCAACAAACCCTCACGGATATGCGACCGATTCAAGAGGACTTGCAATAGACTCAAGCGGCAATATCTGGATAGCTAATGTTGGTGGTGGAACTGTTACAAAACTTTCAAATTCTGGATCTGTTTTAGGGGTTTATTCTATCTCGGATAGTGACCCTTACGCTATTGCAATAGACTCAAGTGGTAATATTTGGGTTGAGGCATTGGGCTTATTAACAAAGCTTTCTTCTTCTGGGGCGGTCCTTTGTACTTATAATCAGGGGTCGAATAGTCTTGCTATAGATAGTAATGGCAATGTCTGGACTTCTCAATGGAACACAGGAAATATTACAAAAATTTCTAACTCTTGCTCTTATTTGGGTCAATATCACCTTAATGGAGGTACTCCTATTGCTTTAGCAGTGGATAAAAGTAACAATGTTTGGGTAGGTAACGTTTTTGGTACAACAATATTTGAGCTTTCTAATTCTGGTTCTTTCCTTGCTAATTATAGCGTTGGGAGGTATATCGAATCTATTGCAATAGACTCAAGCGGTAACATTTGGACAGTCAATGGGGGTGATAATACTACAACCAAGGTTTCTAATCCGGCATCTATTCTTAATGATGTCAAGGTCGGTGGAGTTCCTACATCCGCTGCGGTAGACAGTAGTGGCAATGTTTGGGTTACAAATTCGGGAAGCAATACAGTTACAAAGCTGTCCCCTTCCGGTTCGGTTCTT
>JAJZAH010000004.1 GCA_021799535.1 Nanobdellota archaeon | reverse complement strand
ATAGCAAAGACGGCACCGATTTTGAAGGAAAAGCCGGTGATAACGCATGAATTTTATAACGAGAAAAATGAGCCAGTTCATATTGAGTCTATGAGCCTTTGGGAAAAAGTGAAATTTTTCTTCAATGGGAAAAAGTTCTGAAACAGAAATCTTTAAAATAGTTCTTGGTGCTATTAGTTGATTGGATTGCGATTTGCAGCATGTGAGAACCATTCCACAAGTGACCGCGAAAAAAGCAAGCCTCCGTCGCATAATGGTATTGCACCGGTCTTGAGAACCGGGCCCTTTGGGCTCCCAGGTTCGATTCCTGGCGGGGGCGTGATGCGGGCTGAGAAAGCCCGCTTTTATTCCTTCAAGAATTGTGTCCATTAAAACTTAAATGAAATCTCACGCAATTGCCCCATGTTCAATGAACACTCCAATGGCTCTCAATTAAAATTTTTTTAACAATTGCAAGTACTAGTAGAGTGTTATTTTTTTCCGAATTCCTTCTCTGCCATATCCAAGACTCTCGTGTCAGGGCTGAGGAGGTAAACATAATCTTCTTTGAATCTTATTCCCCTGTAGATTTTTTGCAGGAATTCCCTGCGCGCTTTGTCTCTGTAAAAGTTCCAGTAGCTTTCTGGCTTAGTTTTCATAAGGATTTTCCAGAAGGGATCTTGCACATTGGGGTTAGGATATTTTGTGAATACGATTGATCTACATTCGTCCCCGGGAAAATCGACGCCTCTTGAGTCCCTTGTTGAAAAAAGGATCTCCCTCTTTCCTTTCTTGAACTCTTCAGTAAGCCTGCCATGTTTGTCTTCCATCTGCATCTCTTTGACTTTCTCTCTTGGCATCAGGTTCTTAAGATTAAACTTTATTATTTCGCTTTCTGAAGGCAGATCAAGGAAAGCATTGACATGGACGAGCGTCGGCCTTGGGGCTTCTTTTATGCATCTATCCAGCGCTTTCAGGTAATCTTCACGCGTCAATTTTTCAGAAGAGAAGTTTGAATATCTGCAGTCCATTTCAAGGCCTGTCTTTTTCACCCTGACTTCCCCTTGACTCTGTGTTTCCGCATCTACCCTCTCAAAGTTCGAGAGTCCGAAGATATTTTTTAGAACTTCGTCTGAATGTAGCGTCCCGGACATAAGAACAATAACCTTATTTTTATTTACGAGCTGGCTGAATTTTTTTGCAAGATTTGTCGTGACGACATCTGCATATAACCCTTTTTCTTTTTTTGAAAATATCACATAGCTTTCGTCAAGGAATTCCGTGAACATCTTAGCAGTTTCAAGGACATCAAAAAGGTAGCTTTCATCATCAATGGATTTTAGCCATTCTTCTTTTATGAATATCTTTATTATATCATAAACTCCTGTGGACTTTAACGGGATTATCTCTCCTGCTCTTATCGCATCTCCGACTCTCTCATCTTTCCCCAGATGGGTGATAAGCTCAAAAAGTTCTTCTATTGTTTCCTGATCGCCTTCCCCGGCTCCAAGCGTGTGTATGAGTGCGCTTTGGAGTCTATCTATATTTATTGTCCTTTCATTTGAGAAACTATCAAGGAATTCGTCGCACTCATCGATTATCTCTACTTCTGTCTTTGGTTTTCTTAAGAGAGCTGTCTCGAGCTTGTATTTCAGGGAATTAAATACTATCACATCTGAGTCTATATATGAGTCAAACTGCTCATAAAACGGACACCCCTTTTTTCTCCTATATTGGACAAAAATATTCCCGTCAAGTCCTTCATATCTCCTTTGCTTTGAATCCGTGAGTGTTTTTATCTCATATTTTTCAGGGAGTACAGGACTCCAGTATGGACAGACTGGAGCGATGCTTAGTCTTTTTACGTCTTTCACAGAAGAGAAATTTCGTATGTCTATTTTTTTGTTATGTTTTAAGTACTCCTTTATCTTCAGCCAGTTTTTCTCCCTTATATCTATGTTGCACGGGAGTTCAGGGTTTGCAGCTGATGTGTTCTCTTTTTCATTCTCTTTTTTCTCCCTCAAGACGCCGGAGAATATATCATTTAATTTTGCATTGATCTCTCTTCTTATTTTTGGGATTGCGTCTTTGTTGTCCTGAAGGAACTTGCAGGGGTGATTGTTCCTTCCAGTGATGACGCTTATCTTTAGCTTTTCGCCGTTTGGTTTCAGAAGATATTTTTCTCCTTCGTAATCTCTTTTGTATTGGGCCTGGAGAGTTTTACCTGGAACTACTATTGAAGTCTTCCCTATCTTGCTTGCGAGATTAAGTGCTATCGCAGATTTTCCTGTCCCGCAGACACCGTGTATGAAAATTATCCTCACGCCTTTTTCGATAAGGCCCAAGACTTCCTCAACGACATCTTCCTGGCTTTTTCCGTTTGAGAAGCAAAGGGGTTTCAGGAATTCTCCCTTGTCATAAAGATTCCATGCCATCACTCAAAAAATTGCGTCGGAGTTATAAAGATTTGTGGATTAATGAGTTAACAAATGTCCACTTTAAAATTCATTTCTTTTTTTATTTTTTTCAGGGTTTTATTATAATCTTTTTTTGTATCCGTTTCAGGATTTTTTGTCCCGTTCCGCTTGTTAATCTTCTCATTTGTCCACGTAGAGTTTTTGGTTGTTTTCTCATACTTTTAATCAAACTACCCTGTTTTTTTATATATCTTTCTAATTTCCTTTGAGCTGAAAGCCTGCAGGGAGAGTTGAACTCCCGACCTATTGCTTTTTCTGCAAATTCGTTTCGCGAAATGCGCAAAACTTGTTTTGCTTACGAAGCAATCGCTCTACCGACTGAGCTATGCAGGCATGGCTCAGGTAGAAAATACAGAATTATAAAACTATTCATTCGGATCAATCTTTGTCTTCAACCTTTGATGTCTTGGGCCCCCATTGATAAAAATATCCCTCTTTCCCAACGAAGATCTCATTGGGAATCTGCGCTCCTTCACCATTATACCTTGTGATCTTATACTCCACTTTATCTCCAAAAACATTTGGAGGATAATTTGCAGTTGGAGAGATCCCCCCGCCGAGAGTAGAATTTATAGAAGTGATCCTCACAGAGTGGAGCCCTTTCGAGCTTATAAATACGGATTCATCGACTTTATCCAATCTGACTTCCAGTTGCCCTCTTTTGACTGTAAGTGTTCCGTCTTCAAATCTAATTGCATAATCTCCAATGTAAATGTCTTCATCCATCTGTATCAGACTCCCTGTTAATTTAAAAGAATTGTTGTCTTTCAGAATTCCTTTCGAAGAAACTCATGTCCCAACTAAAGAAGTTGGGATTGGCTTAATGGATAAAATCAACAAAATTATCCAAACAATGAAGCCAATCCTTCTGCTGCAGATGCCTTCTTTTCTTCTTTCTTTGGTGCTTCTTCTTTCTTTGCTTCAGCTGCTGGTGCTGCCGGAGCTGCAGATGCCATGCTTGCATTTGCAAGTTCAGCGTCTATATCTACACCTTTAAGGCTTGCGACAAGGCTTTTGACTTTGGAGTCATCAACACTTGTGCCTGTTGCTGCAACGACTGCTTTTATGCCGTCTTCACTAACTTCTTTTCCAAGTTTGTGCAACAAAAGTGCCGCATATACATATTCCATTTTCGTTACCTTCATTTAATTAGTGACCTATCCGAAAAGGCTTGCAAGCCCTTCGGCAGGGTTCACTGGTTTTTCCTCCTTTTTAGGTTGAGGAATCTCTTCTTTTGCCGTTGGAGCAGTGGTTTCATCAGGCTCTCCGGTTATGATCTTTATCATTCTCTTTTCATATACTCCCGCTTTCTGGATCATTAAGGGAGTAGTCTCTTTTGTGAAGTAGCTTGCACTAACGGCAAGTCCAATAGCTCTTGCGAATGATTCTTTCATCTCTCTTGTGGCTTCTTCTGGATTTATCTTTATCTCTGTGTAAATCTTTCCTGATTTTGAATCATATGCTGAGATCGGAGTAAACCCTATAGTGAAAGGCATTATGCCTAATTTTGCAAGTATGGCAGATGCTCCGTCAGAAATCTTGTCGCCTTTTTTCGTTAGTATCTTTGGTTCCTTGATTTCTATTTTGCCTCCCTGTATTTGGATCTTTATTCCGAGGGCCCCAAGTTCGGATATTGCCGGACCCGGGACAAGATCTGTAGGTCCTGCAGGAACCTCCAAGTCGTTTGGTGCAATTTGTCCAGGCTTTGCTTTGGCAGGGCTTTTATTTTTTATAAGCTCGGCCGCAAGATCATATGAGTCCATATCTGAAAATAAGACTGCAACAGGCTTGTTGAAAAATCCTTTTATATTTAGAAGAACCTCATTTTTCGATTCATCAACTGCTCTGAAAAAAAGATTCTTCTTTGGAACCTTGACGGTGGACTTTCCTCTGAGTTTCTTTTTTATCTCCTCATACTGGGAATTCGGGATCGAGGAGATATCAGCTACCATTATCGTCTTTTTGGTCTTTAACAAATCAGTCATCTGCTTAACCGCATTGACTTTCTCTTTTGATACGTGTGTTTTAACTTGCTTTTTCATCTTAATTTTATCTTCACAGGTTTAGTCATCGTGAATTTTATCTCCATGTTCTTTATGTTTTCTTTGTCCCTTGGAAGGGCCTTGACAAGCTCGTTGTAAATAGATATCACATTCTCAATTATCTCCTCGTCTTTCATGTCCTCTTTTCCGACTGCTACTTTTATCGATGGTTCTTTAGTCCTTATCCTAAGGCTCGTGTTTATTTTTTCCCTGAGCTCATCGATGGACTTTTGGTCCGCATTCAGAACTATCCCCATCTGTGGGGAAGGCATTTTCCCGGCAGGTCCAAGCACTCTTCCAAAAACCGTAGCCACTTTGGGCATAAGCTTGGCCTGTGCAATGAAAAAGTCATATTTGTTCACAAGGGACTTCAGCTTTTTTTTATCATTATATTTTTTGAAGTCCATCTCGGTTATACTGTCAATAATCTCGCTCTTAGACTCGAAGAAGCCTGCAATTTTTTTATCCTTTGACTTGTGTGGTATTCTTATAAATATGTTAAGAGGAGTTTTTTTCACCTCAAACTTTTGAAGGTTCACAACTAAATCAACAGTTTGCTTGAACTTTCTTGGTTCGCTTTTCCTTAATTCGGCTATTGCTGATTTCAGCTGGTCGCTTATTTCCATCTTCATGTCCTTCTACAGTATGCGCCTGATCCCAGAACTTTGGAGTTCAGCGATGTAGTCTGGATGACTTTTGCAGGCTTGGATGGTTTAAAAGCTTTGTTATCCCTTGAAATCATATGTTGGTTCATGACATATATACTGGTCTTACACATACTATTGAAATCACAAGTTTTATAATCTCTACCTTCGCAGTAATTCTGTAAGTCGGGGAGCTGGCTTTCGGGATCCTGGCGTTAAATTGCCAAGAAATGTTTTATGATTTCTGGATTCTGAGGAAGGTCCGCCCATCGTGAGATAAACTATCTCCTGAAAGGGAGATTCCAGTGATGGAAAGCTCTGCAACAGAAACGACACAGCCGTTTTGGAGCATTGAACCTTGAGGGGAGCGACGAAAAAACGGATTTGATGAAACGGGCAACTTGGTTGATGCAAGGGTAGCTTAAGCATGCCTGCATAGTCGAATGCCAGCACGTTCGGTCCGAAAGCGGCGAACGACAGAAGGTGGCCTATCCCCGACTTGCACCTAAATGCTCACAGACACGGTCATTCGCATAAAGGTGGCCTATCCCCGACTTATACTCTTTTGGGGTCCCTCGTAAGAAATCGAATTTTTCCATATGCCTCTTATATCTTTTGCATTATTACGCTTGTAATCAGAAAACTCTAGGAGCCTTTTTGTCACATCCAGTTCCAGGAGGATCTTCATGAGCTCGTTTTCTTTTTCTTTGCTCCATCATCGAGCTTAATCTGCTGATAGAAAAAAATGTATGGGTGCCAGCTTTTGTATGGGATAAAAATCTCTTTCGCACCGGGGATATTTTGCTCCGAATAACTCACGATTTGCCTCCCGAGATCTATCGAGGCGTATCCGGATAGGTCAGATGAAATCAAAGCTTTATCATTGAGTCCTATGATTACTGAACGGTCGAACCCCGGTTGTATATAATGTGTGATTTTCTTTAGGGCTTTAAAATATTCATCTGTGTCTTTTATGTAGTTTCCCAGGTAACCGCAGTCTGAGGGACATCTTGCATCCATAATCAGCAATTGCGCGTTTCTTCTCGTTGGAGTATTCTCCGATTTTTGTTTATAAGCTTTCTTTTTTAGCTCGCATGTCATTGATATTGACCTTTGCTATAATGGGGTTTCCTAGCTTATCTTTGTAGTTTAAAGAGGCTCCTTTGCGCGTGAGAAATTTGTGAAGAAAGTTTTTTATTTCTAATGCAGATTTTTTCTATCTTTCCTACGATTGTTTCAATTGTCCTTCTCTCTTCTGCCGGAATTTTCGTCGTTGAATGTTTTTCTATTCTGAGTTCAATCCCTTTCTGATAAAATTCGTCGGCCGTGTTGGACAGAAGATTAATTAAGTCATGAAATCCGGAATTGCCGGGCCATCTGTAAGAACCGCAATAATCCCCAGGGAGTTCGCCATTATACCTAACGCAATACCCCAAGCCGTTATGTCCTATCCAAATCTTGTTTTTTTTACTTTCCATAAAAATATCCGGCCTTTTTGGTTTATAACAATTTATATGCTCCGTCTCATTCCACCGTGACAGACTTAGCGAGATTCCTTGGCTTGTCCACATCAAGTCCTTTTAGGTCAGCTATATGATAAGCAAGAAGCTGCAATGAAATTACGTTTATTATTGGAGATAATTCTTCGATAGTTTCAGGTACAGTTATCATTTCTTCAGAAAACTTTTGGATTTCAGGTGTTGGTTCATTCGCAATTGAGATTATTTTCCCGCCTCTTGCGTAAACTTCTTCCATATTGCTCAGCGTTTTAGAAGAAAGCGGGCTTTTTGTTGCAAGGAATACAACAGGCATGTTTTTGTCTATAAGTGCGATCGGACCGTGTTTCATTTCGGCTGCCGGATATCCTTCCGCATGGATGTAAGATATTTCCTTTAGCTTTAGCGCTCCTTCCAAAGCTACCGGGAAATTTATGCCTCTTCCGAAATAGAGAAAATTATTTTTGTCTTTGAACATTATTGCTATTTCTCTTATCTTTTTGGAGCTTTCAAGAACTTTTCTGATTTTGCCTGGAAGCTTTCCCATCTCCTCAAAGATTACTTTATCTACTTCCTCCCCTTTCTCCTGCCTTATAAAAAGGGAGAACATAAGGAGCGCGATTACTTGCGAGGTAAATGCTTTTGTTGATGCGACTCCTGTCTCAGGGCCCGCGTGAAGGTATATCCCAGAGTCTACCTCTCTTGATATTGTTGATCCGACGACGTTTACAATTCCCAGGGCTTTTGCACCTTTTCCTTTTGCTTCTTTCAGTGCTGCGATAGTATCTGCCGTTTCCCCCGATTGAGAGATTGCTATTACTAAATCATCTTCATTAATCAGAGGATTTCTGTACCTGAATTCTGAAGCATAATCCACTTCACATGGGATGCCTGCGTATTTTTCTATTATATATTTGCCTATAAGCGCTGAATGCCAGCTTGTTCCGCAGGCAATCAGAATTATACGTTTTATTTTTTTCGGGTCGATGTCAAGATTTAGTTTTATCCTGTTTCCTTTTATTCTGCCCCTTATAGTGCTTTCTATCACATCGGGCTGTTCGAATATCTCTTTGATCATGAAATGTTTGAAGTTACCTTTTTCGATTTCTTTTATCGATCCCTCTATCTCATGTACTTCCTTATCGATCTTTTTTCCGTCAAGATTTTTTATCAAGTACCTATCTTTTGCTATGATAGCAATCTCCCCGTCAGAAAGGTAGATTATCTTATTTGTATACCCTAATATCGGGGAGACATCGGAAGCGACAAACATCTCGTCATCACCTATTCCTATTACAAGAGGAGAGCCTTTTTTTGCAGCGATAATTTTCTCTTCTTTACTCGACAGGACCGCGAGCCCGTAAGCTCCCTCTATAAGCTCGAGGGCTTTTGTGACTGCTTCTTCAAGATCCCCTTCGTAGAATTTTTCTATAAGATGTGCTATTATTTCGGAATCTGTTTCAGATTTTATTGTATGGCCTTCTTTTATGAGGATTTTTTTTAATGCCTGATAATTTTCTATTATCCCGTTGTGTACTATTGCTATCTTGTTCTCGCAGTCAAAGTGCGGGTGAGCATTTATTTCATCGGGTTTCCCGTGTGTGGCCCAGCGCGTGTGCGCGATTCCAGCCTTTCCGGAAATCCACCTGAGGGACTCTTCTTTCTCAAGCTCAGATATTTTTCCCTCTTTTTTGACTGCCTTGAGAACTCCGCTGTCAAGAACGCATATTCCCGCGCTGTCATACCCGCGGTATTCAAGTTTCCTCAGTCCTTCGACAAGAATGGGAACTATCTCCCTATCTCCCACATAGCCGATTATCCCGCACATAAAATTAGCAGGTTTAGGGCATATTTATGGATTTGCGTATTGACAAACTTTAAAAAAGAGTCGCCTCTTCTTCATGGAACGGGAATGTAGCTCAGTTGAAGACCGACAAGTCGCATGCCAACTCTACGTTCAAATTTCAGAAGGGAATGTAGCTCAGCGGGAGAGCACATGACTGAAGATCATGGTGTCGGGGGTTCGACTCCCCCCATTCCCATTTTTGTAGGTTCTTTTTACAATAACTTTTATAAATGGGCAATCCTTTTGTAAAACAGGAAGATGGTGGCAAAAAAAATTTCCAGGAAGGAATCAGGGAAAGAAACCAGTGCAAATATGCCGGTTCAAAGTGTAAAAAATAATGTTTCGATAATCTTGGGGGTTTTGTCAATCCTGATCTCTTTTGTTCTTCCTTATGGCGTTGCAATTACGGGGGTTCTTGGGTTAATCTTCGCTTACATTGAAAAAGGAAAGGTTTCAAAAAGGTCAAACTTATGGGCTTTTGTCCTTAACCTTGTTGGCGTTTTCCTTGCAATAGTGGTGCTTACGGTTTCTTTTCTGGCAGTTTTACTTTATAGCTCTCAGCTAAACCTTACGGGAGCAGCTTAAAATGGCCAAAATCGGTTCGAAAGGTGCTATGGAAATGTCTGTTGGGACTATTGTCACAATCGTCCTTCTTATGAGTGTTCTTGTTCTTGGGCTTTTTTTTATCCAGAAAATTTTCTCTTCAAGCAATAATGCAATAGATTCTGTGAATCAGCAGTTGACAAGCCAGATAAACCAGGCTTTCTCGAATGGACAGGAGACAAAGTTAGCGATATATCCCACTTCAAGGATAGTCGACGTCAAGAGGGGAGCTAGCCCCCCTCAAGGTTTCGCTTTTTCAATCTATAATGACGCAAAATCAAATGCTGTTTTCAACTACACTATCCGTGCAACGGATGTATCAAATTGCGCGGGATCAATAACTACCCAGGTTGCTAACTCTTATCTTATAGGCGGAATCTCATCATCTCCCCTGCCTTTGGGTCCTGGTCAGGCACTTGATAATGCTGTGTTGGTCACAGTGGCAGCACCTCAGAGCGCTCCTGCATGTACTGTCGTTTACACAGTTAATGTATATCAGAACGGCAATCCTTACAGTAGTGCTGATGTACAAGTGACGCTTCAGTAACATTCTAAAATCTTTTAAACTTGGATCTCCTGCCTCTCTTATGTCTCTGAAAATTTACAGCACTTTATCAAGGAAGAAAGAAAAATTCGAGCCTATCAACCCTCCAAATGTCGGGTTATACACTTGCGGGCCCACTGTTTACTGGTATCAGCATATTGGCAACCTGAAAGCTTACATATTTGCAGACACGCTGAAGAGAATATTAATTTATGACGGTTATAAGGTCAAGCATGTGATAAATGTGACTGACGTCGGACACCTGACTTCTGACGAGGACACAGGAGAGGATAAAGTTGAGAAAGCAGCAAAAAGGGAAGGAAAGACAGCTGAAGAGATTTCAAAATACTATTTTGATTTATTTGAAGAAGACCTAAGCAAGTTAAATGTCATACCACCTTTTGTCTGGTCTTGGGCTACAAAACATATTAAGGAACAGATTGAACTAATTAAAACTCTCGAGAAAAAAAGTTACACTTATAGGACATCAGATGGGATTTATTTTGACACGTCAAAGATAAATCCTAAAGACTATGCGAGGCTCGGAAGGCTTGACCTTAAGGGATTAGAAGCCGGAAAGAGAATTGATATAGGTGAGAAGAAAAATAAAACCGATTTTGCTTTATGGAAATTTTCCGAGAAACCTGGTGTGAGGCAGCAGGAGTGGGACTCTCCTTGGGGGATAGGTTTTCCTGGTTGGCATATTGAATGTTCAGCTATGAGCATGAAATACCTTGGGGAGCAGTTTGACATCCATACGGGGGGTGAAGAGCACATACCCGTTCATCATACAAACGAGATTGCGCAGAGTGAATGTGCCACAGGGAAAAAGCCTTGGGTGAAATACTGGATGCATCAAAGATGGCTCGTCGATGAAACCGGAGAGAAGATGTCCAAGAGCAAAGGGGGGATTTTGACCTTATCTGAACTTGAAAGGAAAGGTTATTCCCCAATGGTCTACAGGTATTTTGTTTTAGGAACTCATTATAGGAAGCCTCTCTATTTTTCTTTTGAGAAGATTGATTCTGCAAAGAATGCTTATGAAAGATTGAAAAATATAATCGCAGAAATCGAGGATGATGGCGAACTTAACAAGAATTATCTAAAGGAGTTTCAAAACGCGATTGATGATGATCTTAATATTCCTGAAGCTCTTCAGGTTCTCTGGAAATTGATCCGCGACGAAAATGCAAAGGGAAAGTACCGGACAATTAAGAAAATGGATGGGGTTCTCGGGCTGAAGCTTCTGGAAAAAAATAATATCAAAATTCCAGGAGAGATAAGAACTTTGGCGGACGAACGTGAGAAATACAGGAAAAACAAAAATTGGAAAAAAGCTGATGAGCTTCGGGAAAAGATAAAATCTTTGGGGTATGATATCCTTGATGGCAAGGAAGGCTGGGAAATAAAAATTTTTAAAGAAACCTTTCGTAATCCTTTAAATCAGGTTTGATTAAGTATTTTTCGTATTTGTCCTTTTCTCTCCCTTTATTTTTCACATATTCGTGAAACAAGAGATTTGCCACATTGTCTGCTTTATTCACGAGGCTTATCTTTCTGTCAAGGTCTTTCCCGAAAGATAATCTTATATCTTTGTCGACAAATGCAAGGATATTCATTATTCTTTCAAGCTGGGATTTCTTTATGTTCCCATCCATGAATATTTGCCTTATCTTGAATTGTTCTGAAAAGTTCCTTGCAAACTCTCCTATTGCGATTATCTTATAGTCTGTGGGGTCTATCTCTCTGAATTCCCACCCAAATATTATATGTTTGTAATTGACGTCCAGCAGGTCTTTCCATCTGCTGTAGGGAGCTCCTCTTATTTTAGATAAAGATTTTCTCTCTTCTTTTACCTCTTCGTATGAAGATGTTATGCAACCGACGAAAATTTCAGGACTCAATCCATGATTTGACTCGTCAATCCCAAGATACATAAAAAGGGGTGAATCTTTTTGTTTATTAATTTAATTGCGCTAAAATAGTTTTAAAAATTATCCTCACTTGGTTTTTCCATGAACTATATTTCTTTCTTAAGAAAATTCATGAAAAAAGGTGCTTGCCCGTTCTGTGATCCTGAAAGAGACTTTGTGATAACAGAAAATAATTATGCTTACATAACTCCTGCGAGGGCTCCATACATGAAGGACCATCTTTTGGTCATTCCAAAGCGCCACATCACTGATTTGGGAAAGCTCAGAAAAAATGAGAAGAATTGCCTGTTTGATCTGATAGTTTCAGGCATGAATGTGCTGAGAAAAAAATACCCTGCGGTCGAAGTGGATTACAAGGAAGGAGACATGAAGATCTCGAAAAAATCGGTCCCTCACCTGCACTTTCATTTGATTCCTAAAAGGAAATGGAGCAATCCAAATGAGACTTCCCTAAGAAAATTTTTAAGCGAGGAAGATTTAGTAAGTGAGGCTAAAAAAATCAGCAGATTATGGTAAAAAAAGTCATATCAGATTTCAGGAACCAATTCAACATATCTATGAATACAGCTATCATTTCAGCTTTCAGCCTTTTGATTGCTCTTTCGTGGAATACTCTCATAACGCAATATGTCAATAAGATTTCCTCGTATTCTCCTCTTCAAGGGCAATTGTTCTTGACGCTTGCAGTTACTGTGGTATGCGTTGGAGGAATTGTACTTGCTTCAAGACTTTTTGCCAAAAAAGAGGAAGGAAAGAAGTGATGGGATTCAGGTTTAGGAAAGGCGTTTTCATAGTTGTTTATCGTCTTGATAGAGGTGTTCCAAAATATCTTCTTTTAAAGAGAAAGCTTCATTGGTCAGGTTGGGAATTCCCGAAGGGAGGGGTAGAAAGGTTCGAGACAAAAAAGAGTGCGGTAAGAAGAGAACTGGGAGAAGAAGTAGGGTTGGACCCAGTCGGCATAAAGCATCATAAGTATTCGGGAAAATACCTTTATCCGAAGCTTCTCAAGGACCGGCCTGGAATCAAAGGGCAGACGTTTTCGCTTTACTCTGTCGAAGTCGGTATGGGGAGAGTTCACATCGATAAAAGGGAAGAAGCTGATTCCAGATGGTTAAATTACAAAAGAGCTCTTGGTATGCTGGCTTACGGGGACCAGAAAGAATCATTGAAGATTGTGAATGAATGGCTTTTGAAAAGAAATTCATAATCTTGAGTTTCTTGAAATTTTTCTCGAAATTACCAAGCCCAGTGTTCCGAACACAATTAGCACAACTCCCCATGAGTCCGACGTTGCGGAATTTCCCGTAACATTCCCGGTAATTCCGCCATAGCCTAAGATTAAGCCCGAGGCAATGAAAATGATTGAAAAAATCCGGACTGCCTTTTCAAGCAGACTTGTCTTACCTTCCTGGATCTGTCTTTTGTGGATATAATTTTTTATATCTCTTGCCAATTCACCCCTGTTTTTTATGAAGTCTGCATAAACTTCTTTGTCCTTTTCCCTTTCAGATAGTCTAACATGGCTAAGTTGAATGTTCGATTTTTCGTAATCTTCTTTATCTCTTACACCTGTTTGAGCTTCATCTGCTCTTTGGGTCGATAAGTCCTTATCTACAAATATGAAATCCCTCTTTTTTATCTTGAAATGGCCCTCAGTAGTCCCTAGAGCGGCCAGGTTTATAGCCTTTTTACCTTCATTCCCTGAGAAATAGCTCTCTATGACTTTCTTCATGTTTTTCAGGCTGTTTCCTGTATAAAGGTGGTCGTCAAGTAAGAGGATGCTTTTGTACCCCGAGAATTTTTCAGGGCCGATTTTTTCTCTTATGAAATCTGCAACTTCATCAGGTTCAAAGTCAGAGTTTTCAAAGTGGCTGCTATAGTTGAAAAACCTCATGTCTGGGGCCGCTTTCCCTTCTTCCTGTGATAATTTTCTTAAGGCATATGCAAGCGGCCTTGCCGACTTGTCCAAGGCTACGATCAAAGTGTCCTTCTGCCATAATTGCTTTCTTCTCAGCTTGTCAAGAAGCAGATAAGCTTTGTCTATAAATTTTTCATTTGTGGGATATCCGTAAATCATGATATATCTTATCCAATTAAATTTATAACTTTAATGTTGATGATTGCCAACCATGAATTTTTCAAGATCGTTCCCTTTTATCATAAATTTAATTTCGTTGAATCCTTTTTGGGTAATCACGCCCCGTGTTGTTCTGTTTATGGAACTCTCCGTGGCTAGGAGATAGACGTCTTTCCCGATAAGCGAATCCAGATTGTATAATCCCAGAGGTTTTTTACATCCAGCCTCTTCAAGAAATTTCATGTAATTCATCCATCCTGACCCTACGGGGTTCCCGCCTATGTTTATGATGGAAGCTAAGATCGGGCTCACCCTAACAGAGCAATTAAGAGCATTCCCTTTATTTGATAAGACTTTTCTTTCAAGTATCTCAGCACGGAAGATACTCCCTTTCTCGAAAATCAGGTCGCTTAATAACATGTAGGTCAGGAGTCCATAAGGCGAGAATTCTTCCACTTTTCCGCTACTGTAGACTTTCATGAATATTACTTGGGGGGTTTGCTTATAAACTTTATTTTTAAGAAAAGAATAAAAAAGATGGAAGACTAACCTTATCATGAAGCCAAGGGAGCTGATACTTTCGACCGGAACGAAAATCTTTTTGGGGAGGAATTCCAAAGGGAACGATGAGTTAGTCTCTTCTTTCAGAGGGAAAGAGAATGTCATTCTTCATACGATAGCTCCAGGTAGCCCGTTTTGTGTGATTGAAAGAATAAATCCTGAAGATGATGAAATCTATGAAGCGGGTATCTTTACGGCCTTGAAATCCCAGGACTGGCGTGATCACAAAAGAGATGTCCCTGTCCACGTTTTTACAGGTCATGATGTGGTGAAGTATTTCTGGATGAAGGAGGGCTCATGGAAACTGAAAAACAAACCACGTGAGCTCATCATAAAAAGAAAAGATCTCTTGCATGCCGGGAACAGAAAATAAAATGCGCCAGCCGAGGAGCAAACCTTTTTGACCAAATTATGGGGATTAGTTTTTTTCCGTTTTCTTGAGCATTTCTTTTAGCTTGTTTGTTTGAAATCCTGTTGAAATATTTGGGAAAAGAGGATCTATTTTAAGACGTTCACATATCTCTCTTAAATTTTCAATTTCTTTCATTTCTTCTCCTTGATTCTTGATATTTATACCAAAGCTCTTTTTTATACTTTCTGTTTGATTATCAATCAAGGCTCTTGGATTGCCTGAGTTTGCTCTTCCCTCTTCATTAATCTTATCAACAGCCCTTTCTTCTGATGCACTATTGATTAAAGAAAACTTTGATAATAAATCGTATTTAATCATTATGTCAAATAAATGATTTATTGAAACTTTTTCATGTGATAACCCAACACGATTAAACACAATTTTAAATAAAGCTGTCAAATAACTATTTCTATAAACCTTTTTATCGTTTAAAACATTTAAATTTATATTAAGCGGTATCAAATTTTTATTTAAACTTTGAGATTGGTTTAATCTTTTTTTGATAAACTCTATAAATTCTTCATTTATTTTATTAAAGTTTACAGTGTAAAGAGTTTTATTTAACAGCTTTTCTTTTACAGGATTATTAAGAAATTTTTTACGTTTTAAGATATCTAATTGTTTTACAATTGCTGAAGGTTTTGTTTTTCTTATCTCTGCAATTTTTTGAGGATAATTTTGGTCTGAAGCCACCAAAAGAATCACCTCACTAAAAGGCAAACTTTCTGTAATTTTTATAGGTGTTCTTCCGATCTTATTCATACAATATTATAATTAATCAAGTTTTTAAAGTATTCTCTTAAAGGAAATACTGCGAAAGATTTATATAGTAATCATGGTACTATTAACTTTAGGTTAATACCATATGATAAACATAAAAGAGGATGTAGGGGAAGAAGCCATACAAATCTTAAAAAGAGTAGTGAGGAGGCTAGAGAGTAAAAATGAGAATGAATTCTCAGATACATCTTCAGATAGAGACGGAAAAACTGACTAAACTTCAGAAAGAAGCGGAATCTTTAGGAATTTCGATTTCTGAACTCCTTAGACGTAAAGCTGAGGATCCGGCGACGGAAGAAGAGATTATTCTTTTAAGGAAGCTAAGAAAGATATTCTACTCAAAAAATACATAAGGAGAGCGACAGCCACGACGTAAACCACAGCCCCGAGAGCGTCCCGCCGGGCATATTTCATAACGTTTTTCATGATTATTCAAGGGAGTGATTTTATTTAAGAGTTACGGGATAGGAAAAAGGTTTTAAGGAAGAAACACCTAAAAAAAATATGAAAAAAAGACTGAATGTTAGGGGGCATTATAAAAAGATAAGTACAGGAATTTTCAGCTCTAAAAGAATAAGAGTTTCGGGTTATAAAAGAAGATTTCCAAAGCGAATTGTCAGTAAAAAAGCAATAAGAAAATATTTTGGATAATTTTTTAAGATGGAACACTTTCCTAAGCGAATAATGTTTGATACCAACCTTTTAGTTAAATTTACATTTATTTATAATAAAGAGGATAAAGGCGTCTCATTACCAAAAAGATTGGCCAAGCTACGTCCTCTATTAACCAGCTTTGAAAAATTGAATTTTTTAAATATAATGACAAGGTGGAATGAATTGGAGCTGAGGGATATCTTAATGAAATTAAAATTAGATGAAATAATCTTGGAAAGTGGCTATACTGTAAAGGAATTTGCAGATGCAGAGGAGAATATAAGATTAAACAAAGGACAGATAGATGGGGTAAATATGATTATACTCTCTTTTTTTAATCATTCCGAACATAGAGTAGAACCAATGAAAGACGAAGAGATGGATATGAATAGAATAAACAAATTATCCCAAGAAGGATTTTCAACATTCGATATAATATTAATTTATCAGGCAGAATTAAACAAATGTGAATATTTTGTTACGTTAGATAAAGATTTGTATTTAAGTAAGATGTTAGAAAAAGAATTTAAAGTAAAAATTATAAGTGCTAAAAATTTTATGCAAAAAATTGAACACTAAGCAAAATTAACACTCCTATTGATTCGAAAATTTCTATTTTTTATTTTAAACTCTCCTCGACGATTTTTATCTCTTCGGGCGTGAGTCCATAGAGTTTGTAAACTTCCTGATCAGTTTCATAATTAATATTATCAATTTGCTGCTTTAATCTCTCTTTCTCATGCCCTTGAACTTTGTCATCATGATATTTTTTCTGGAGTTCAAGCATCTGGTTTACTAATCTTATGAATTGCTCTCTTTGTTTATCTGAAATTTCCTTAATAGGAAATGGTTTCAAATAGGCTGTTTTATAACGATAAAAACCACCCCTAAGTATACTACCAGTATTTTTTATAAAGTACTCCAGAACTTTACTGTTTAGTATAGCCAACAAAATTTCAAAATTATTTTTATTTTTAGGTATGATGCCGTAAACAGTTGTTGTTGTTAAAAAAGTTCCATCGACATCTAAAGAGGACTCTCCTTGACTGCAAATGTCTGGGGTGAGTATTTTCTTCTTACTTATGTCTCCCATACCTTGGTTTCGTGAATAACAGTACCATCTTTGATTGTCAAACCGTCCTTTTTCGCGATCCCTCAACTCTTTTTCAAAATTTTTCAAATAATCATATGTTTTTGGAAAATTTTCCTTTAAATCACCCCTTGGTATTAGTCTCACTTTTCCATTAATGTCCAACGCATAAGGGAATAAAATAAGCTCATCACTTTTAATTGGGGAATATCTCTTTAGCATATTTCCTTTAATTAAAGGTTTAAGAAGTTCTTCCTCAAGAATAATCTCTTTGTTCAGTCCTCTTGAATAAACCCTGAGATCGTGGTTTTTGTCTTCAATTTTTTGTAAAAAGAATATCTTATCTGCTCCGGTAGCAATCCCCTGAAATATCTTAGAGGTAAATTCTCCTAAGTTTGATTGTGAGTCCTTTTTAATTTTGTCTAAAATCCTGTTATCCAATGAAAAAATCCATTTTTTTGAATCCAATGAATCAAAAAAAAGATTTGAAAATCCACTTGGGTTTTCTAACACTTGGGGCATATTAATTGTTGATTTTATTCCCAAATACTTAAAAGTATTATTATTTGCCTTATTAAGAAATAATAAGCAAGTATAGGTAGTTGCACCATCAAATATTTGGTTGTCTCTGAAATCAATTATTGACTTCAAGGCCTTTTTTTCTTGTAAGAATGTTCTTAGCCCGACTCCAAACTCGGACTGAAAAAATTTGTGGGGTAGGATGAATCCCAAAACACCACCTTCTTTTATCAAGTTAAACCCTTTTTCAACAAATAACACATATAAATCAAAATTCCCAGTTGACGATTTAAAAACGCTCACGAGGTAATCATTCTCCTTTTTTTCGTAATCTGAAAATGTTTGTATTTTTACATAAGGAGGGTTTCCAATCACAACATCAAAACCTCCAGCATTCATGACATCTTTGAATGAAGCATTCCAGTTAAACGCATGATCAGAGATTTTAGGGTCATCTATAAGAGAATTGCCACATTTTATATTATCCAGCAGGTTTG
Source organism: Nanobdellota archaeon (assembly GCA_021799535.1). Lineage (GTDB taxonomy): Archaea > Nanobdellota > Nanobdellia > Pacearchaeales > GW2011-AR1 > GW2011-AR1. The sequence goes on along the minus strand of JAJZAH010000004.1, from coordinate 53,010 downwards.
GTAGCTTTCTATTTTTTAAATCTCTTGTCTCCCCTTCAAGACATTTCAATAATAAATTTAACTGAGCAAGCTCAACCGCTTTCTCATCTAAATCAACACCATAAATACAATTTTTTAGGATGGTTGATTTTTGTGAAAAGTTAAGAACTTTGCTCGGTTCCTTAAATGAAGACCAATTTTTTGATTTTTCTCCTCTACTTAATTTATCCCTCATGACATTACAGACCTCAACGAAAGCTCTCGTTATGAAAGATCCCGAACCGCAAGCAGGATCAAGGATTTTTACATCGAGGATATCATCAATGGACTTGTCTTTAATATACTCATAAACTGTATTTTTCACGATATAATCGACGATATAAGAAGGGGTGTAATATATCCCCATTTTTTTCCTTTTTCCTGTTCCACCTTCCAGCTTAATTCTTTTTTCAGTTCCAGAGAGAATTGTCCCAAGATATTGTTCATAGATTGAACCAAAGAGGTCTCCAGGAATTTCATTGAACATATACTTTTCTTGAGTTGACTCCAATCCGTAATAAATAGTTTTGATGACTTTTTTCAAAACGTCGTCAGAGAAAAATCCATATTGTTCTAAGATCCCCGTCGCAAAAAGTTTAGAATTGTAAGTTTTATCGAACCTTATAAACTGATCCTTTAAAAGTGACCATAAATTTTTATCTGTTTCGCCTTGTTGGACGGCTTGCATTATTTTGAGTAGAAAATCTTCAGCTTCCAATCCCCTATCTTCAGCAGACCTCATAAAGATTAACCTATCAATAAAAATCTGTACGATTTCATCAACATATCCGTCTTTTAATTCCATCCTTTTTGACTTCAACTCTTTTGAAAGCCACTCACGGATGTGTAATAAATCATCAAGTATTCTTTCATCAATCGGAACTGCAGTTTTTTGGTCTTTTGAAGGGATTAATTTTTCAAGTTCCCCTTTATCAAAACTTTCTTTTGACAAAAGCCATAATTTATCGAAGTTGCTTATGAAATCTTTGAAATCCAACCAGAACAGAAGGTTATGATCTATTTTTCTTACATTAGAAAGTGCATGATAAACACGTATATATTTGAAGTTTGTGAGGACGGCAAATTTTATTTTTCTGTGATAAGCATATGAAACGGCTTGTCTACCCTCTTCTTCAGAAAGATGAACACTGGTTTTCTTTGCCTCAATAACTAATGTCTCTTGATTCCCATTTCTTATAAGATAGTCGGCTCTTCCATTTAAGACACTAGCCTCCTTTTCTATGTCTTTTTTTTGCCAACCTAAAGCGTCGAGTAGGGGTTCAATAAAGAGCCACTTAATGTCCTCTTCTTTTTTATCGTTAAGTTCAGATTCTGGGATTTCGGAAAATTCTTTGACAAACTGTGAAATTCTTTCTTTTGCCTTTTCTTTATCCATGTCCCAGACAAGAAATAAGACTTTTTATGGATTTCTAAGCCATTTTCAGCAAAGAATCTACTTTCCCCTCAATTCTATCTAACTGCGGATCATCTCTTAATTTTCTCCTCACAAATTCAGCAACACTAATCTCCTGTTTATTAGCTTCTTTTTCAACTTGTTCCATCAAGGGGGTTTCAATTAGCATATTCAGGTGAGAATTCTTTTTTCCAGATTTTTTCCAAAGGGGTTTAATCTTGGAATTTTCTTTTTCTCTGACTTTTTCATCGATTTTCCTGTTTATGAATTCTAAATGTTCCTCAATTTTATCAAGTGTTTCTTCAATTTCCATCTTTCAAGAAAATCATCGAGAATACAAAATAATTTATGTTGTAGACTATCCTACTTAATAAATGTCTTACGTCCCCATAAGCACTAAAAGTTATAGAAAGCTGTAAAAATGCTAAAAACTTGTAATGTTATGCTAGGAGATGTATACCTGTTATCCGCATTAGCAATCTTCTTTGCTATCTATGGGTGGAGTGAGAGTATATTCGGGCTTTCTAAAGAGACAAAACGGAAAATCTCCCATTTTTTGTCTAAAACCAGGCTCACCCAAGAGAAGTACAATAAGCTGAAAGATTTAGTATCTAAAGCTAAGGAAATGGATCCTGGAAGATACCTCAAGGAGTTAATGACTATCTTGAAAGGGACAACCTTATCCAAAGGAGGAAAAGAGGTATTTGATAAGCTAAAAAAGAATGAAGAAGAACTTAACGAATTAAGTGGTTTGGACTCTTTGAAGCAAAAGCTGTTTTTATCCCTTTTTATTTTTCTCTTTGTAATGGGGACATTCATATCAATAGTTGAGAATTCAAATCTGTTACAACTTCAATTAAATATTTTTGGGATTAGTATTTCTTTTTACATTTTTTTAATAATTTTATTTCAAATCTTACTATTTGCTATAACTTTATGGGGGTTTGTTATCTTCGATAAGACAAAAAAGCATGAATCCTTAATACAAAATAATCTAAATGATCTCATAATGGATTAAAAATGGGCGGAAGAAAATCGTATCCTACTCGGGATTTTTTGGGCGGATCTAGAGAAGTAACTAAAGGCATAAAGACCATAAAGGCATATATTGAAAATAAAGAGATAAAAGAAATTCCCACACAAACTTTTTCGCTCCTTGTGCAATCGAAAAAACCAATTTCATATTCCTCTTATTCCGCTAAATTCTTTCCAGAAATAATAAGAAATTATTCAAAATGGAAAAAGATAACCAATTTAGATTCCCTTAAGATAGAGATTTCTAAATCTTGGTCTCATGTAAAAAAATCGAATAAGATTAGGATTCCTAAGGAAGTAGATCGCATCATTGTAGAAAATGCAGTAAAAACTGTGGGGGGCAAAAAATGAGCTCCATGCCCTTAAGAGAAGCTTGTAAGCTATACCTTGAGTTTAGTTCTTATAATTTAGAATCAATGGTTGAACAGATGTTGAAATCTCCAGAATTAATTTCTAGTGTGAACACCCTCACAATTGAGGATAAGACGCAGCTAAGACAGAAAATAAAAGAGGAAATAATAAGAAAAATTTTGGATAGAGAAACGGAATATTACCTTGAAAAATATGAGGTTAGAACAACCGAAGAATTTGTTTCCTTATTCGAGGATAAACTATTATCAGATGATTTGAAGAAAATTAGGCTTAAGATAGCAAAACAGGTTATTGATGAACTTGCAAAAAAATGAGAAAAAAAGTTTTTTACGGATCTCCTAATAAGATAATGGATTTTATTTGGTCAGATGAAATCTCAGCCACACTTTATTCGATAGCAAATACTCTATTTATGCTAGAAAAGAAAATAAAAGAGGGTAAAACTATAGGTACAGTTAGGATAGATTATTATTCCACTCTCTCGGAGGATGAGATAAAACGCATTTCTTATTTGTTGCGTGTCTTGGTTCTTGAAGTTTTGTATGAGGACATTTCTTTTGTTCTAGTAAAAAAAGATCTCAAGGATAAAAAGAAGAGCCCAACTTTCAAGGATTGTAGTACAATTTGCTTATTTTCCGGAGGTGTTGATAGCACTTTGGGAATAATAAAAAGCAAAGATTATTACGGGGAAGTTTTAGGGCTTTTCGTAGCTCATCAAGATCTTGGCTGGATTACAAAAAAAGTTGAAGAGATAAGGAAGGTGTTGTTAGGAGAGAGGGGCATAGAATTAGTAAAGTTTTTAGCTCCTTCTATGGGAAAGGGATATTCCCAATTGAGGGGTTTTTTATATGTTCTTTATGGAGCAATTTTATCATCTTTTGTCCAGGCTGGTAGGATAATCATCTCTGAGTGTGGGGTTACAATGCGACAACCAAAATTCGCCCCATTTGATACGATCACTTATACCACCCATCCGTTAGTCTTGAAAATATCAAAAGAAATCTCTGAAATCATATTAAACAGAACGATTGATATCGTGCTCCCATTCGAAGACTTTACAAAGACAGAAATGATGAGTTTGATTTCTGATGATTCTATCCTCTCAAAGACCCATTCTTGCATTACCAGTAGGTGGGGGAAGAACTGCGGAAAGTGTTATGCTTGTTTAACAAGGATGGTTGGAAGCATAAATTTGGGTTTATCGTTGGATTACTTTAATGAAAACCTTTTTGAAAAAAAAGATAATGAAATTTTAAATTCTCTGCTAGATTTTTGCTTAAATTATGAGTTAAACAAAAATGAAGTAGATTATGTGTCTTTGAATACAATAATGCAATATGGGAAAGAGGATCTTTTTAGAAGATTTTGCCAGGAAACTTTTTTATCATTGAAGAAATTAAGAGATCAAGGAGATTTAGATATAAATTACGAATTTATTTTAGATTATTACAATGAGCATAAACCTAGGATACTGGAAAAAAGAGAGGAGGAATTGGCACGGATAAAAAATCCTGACTTTAATAAAATACTTTAATGAATTATTTACATTCTTTCTTCTATCCTCTCAGCCCACTTTTTGATCTCGATAATCTGTTCCTCTAAAGCTTTAATTCTTTCTTTCGAAATTTCGTTATTTTTTTCGGATATCATCAATCTTTTTTCAATCTCCGTTTTCGTCACATCTACAAGGAGATCTTCTTCGGAAATCGTATCCCTCATCCCCAATAATTCCGAATAGTAATGGATCTTATCCGACTTTTTCCAGCCGAAACGATATTTTAACGCAATTTCTGACGGATATTTCGGCAACCAATAACAGCAAGAATTATGGCGAAAATCGTACAGTGTTAACTTTGAATATCGTTCACCGGCTAAACTTTCTCTATCTCCGAAAACTTTTTTCGCTAATCTTTTAAGATATCGATTAGCGACAATGTAATTTATTTTGAACAATTGATCGTTTTCGCTTAATTTTTTGTCTTTTACGTATTGTTTTAGCATTTCCGAACAGAACATTATTTTTATTCTTCGCCCGAAAGTTTTGCTTATTTCGTCACGAATATTTAATTCCTTGAAATCATTATAGAAATCCGACACTTTTACGTTGATAAGTTCCGTAGGCGCACGTATGCCCGAATCGTACAGGAACATTATCAAGACCTTATATTCGTATTTTGCCAAGTTTGATAACTTTTTGACTTGCTCTTCGTTCAAATAAACCCATTTTGGTTTATCTTTGCTTAAATCAAGGTCTAAGGTTATATCTAAAATGTCTTTCCCACGTTTTTTGCTTACTTTCATATGCCAATGCCAAAAAGTCTTGAAATCTTTTATCAGATCACTAACATCCCGATACTCTTCTCCGCTATTTTTCCTTATATCTCCATTTCGCATATCCGTAAAAAATCTATGAATTTGTTCTTCCGTGATATTAGTGATGTTCCCCACATTGAATATATCGTTAAACTTCATACAAAGAATTATGAGGCGATTTTTCAGAGCGAGTAGTCGATTATAACTTCTTGCTCCCTTTTTGCTTCCAGAGATGTTTAAACCGCTTTCCATATCGTAAAGAAATTGATGGATGAGGTCTGAATTAACCTTGCTTAGTCTGGGGATTCCATCTTGGGTTTCCTTTTTCCATCTAAGGTACTTTTCTTTGCATTTGTATGGATCTATTTTCATGTCCTTTTTAGACGGACTTTATTTTTAATCAGTCCGTATCGTATCCCCTACAAATGGTCAAAAAGGTTTTATGCGCCAGCCGGGAATCGGACCCGGGTCGCGAGCTCTTTCCGCAGGAAACACTTCTCCCGTGAATGGAAGACAGAGCGGTGGGAAACCGTAGGTGTCCCTCGCTTGGGAAGCTCGCATTCTACCATTAGACCACTAGCGCATGCAATTATTCAATTCAGGTCATTAATAACTTTTATGGTCTTATAGATTTATAAAATCTCAATTCTTTTAATCATGATGATAAGAGAAGTCCAGCTTGGCAAAAACGGGATTACTGAAAATTTTTTGGGAATGATTAAGGTTCATTTTGACACTTGCAGGATAGTCAAAGTCACAGTGTTAAAATCAGCAAGAGAGGACAAAGAGAGTCTGAAAAAGTATTCTGATGAAATCTTAAAGTTTCTTGGCTCGAATTATACTTCAAGGATAATTGGTTTTAAGATAATTTTAACAAAGTGGAGAAAGCCTCGGGAAAAAACTGAGGGAGAATTTCCATAGTCTCTTTGTTTTCTTAACAGCAATCTTTATAAATGAAATTTAATCTAAACTCTTATGGCAAGGAAAAAATCTGAAAAAGAGCCTGAAGAACTGTCTGGTGCAGAGCTTGAAAAAGCCGCCGAAGCGGAATCTCTTGAGACTGAATTTTCGAAAGGGCCAGGCAAATCTGCCGAAGATAAGCTGAGAGCCTTGAAAGAAAAGGCCGCGAAGCTTATGGAAGAGAAGGTAGAAAAGCTTGATACTGAATCTCTGAAAGAAGAAATTAAAGCCAAAAAAAAAGCAGATATGCTTATCGATCTTGAAGATTATGTCAAGACAGGGATATACTTGGGAACTAGGATTGTGACTCCTGAGATGAAGCCTTACGTTTACAGGAGAAGGGCTGATGGGCTGGCCATTTTCAACACAGATCTGATTGATGAAAAACTCAAGGGAGGTATCGAATACCTTTCAAAGTTTGAGCCTGAAGACATCATTTTGGTGTGCAAAAGGCAGTCGGGTTGGAGAGCAGCGATGAAATTCGGTGAAGTAACTGGGATAAGGGTTTTCACGAAAAAATATCCTGCAGGCATCATGACTAATACGAATCTTAAGGATTTCTTTGAGACTGAGCTCACGGTTATATCGGACCATTGGCTTGACAAGAATGCGCTAAAAGACACACTTGATGTTAAGAAAAAGGTTTTGATGATCTGCGGGACAAATAACTTTTCTCAGGGGGCAGATTATGTGATAATCGGAAATAACAAGAGTGGAAAAAGTCTCGGGCTGATTTTCTATCTTCTTGCAAGAGGGTATTTAAAGGCAAGAGGGAAAGATACTTCGACACTTCCAGACATGGACTGGTGGATAGGTGATGAAGAATAAGTTCCCCGGTCAAAAAGGATAGTTTAATCTTATTTATATTTTCTTTTTCCAATGCCCCTGACTACATATTTTTTTCTGGTTCAAACAAGGGGTTTTCTCGACGGAAAAAACAATAACAATAAGAAAATTTTTGGGGGTTTAAATTCTTACGAATCTGAATTTTATAAAAGTTACCTTTTATTGGGAAATGGTTAAAAACTTTTCAAATTATATTTTGAAATACAGATTAATTTAAAAACTAAAAACTTTTTTAGCTTTCATGGAAGTAAAAAGAGGCGGAAAAATTCCAAAAGTTTTGGAAGAGCGGCTTCTTATAACTCCTGAGGACAGAGTTCTTTTGAAAGCAATTGAGCAGATGAGTCCCCGAGACACGGGAAACATTTACATAACTCCGACGATATTTCAGAGCCCTGTTCCGACCCTGAATCAGATTGCTATGAAAATGTCCGGTTTCGATGAATCAGCTTATGATCCGAAGAAGCCGAGCTCATTCAAGCATGAATCGAAAAAACTTGAAGTCGCAAAACAGAAAATTTCATCCCAGCTGAAAAAAATTGCTGATGTCTGGCATATTCCAGATCCTAAATATTTGCCTACTGCTAATGGCCTTTTTGGGGAAGAAGAGGCACTGATTAGCGCAGTTGTAAATCAGCATAAATTAAGGTGGGATGATACTCTTAGTGATTACCGTGTTCCTAAAATCCACGTGTTCTCTGCAGAAATGGGGACGGGAACTCTTTTCACGAACAATGATGCTTTTTTGGGAGAGAAGATTGTGCGCCAGTCTATGGGGCTTAATGAAATGCTCTCAAGCTATGTTATTCAGGGGGGGTTGATGCCGGAATTCATCCAGATGTTTGGGAAAGCAAAAAATCAGAGAGCACTTTTGACAGGGCTTGATAAATCAGGAAAAAATGGTGATAATGGGAAGGAGGAAGAACTCAGAAAGATAAACCAAATCTTGGATTTAGGAGGCTTTAAGCTCAGCGAAAGGGCCCATAAAAATCTTGAACAGAATGTTATAAACACGCTTTCTTCAACAGAGGAAGCCGCAAGAAGCGTTGCTCACGAAGTTGCTCCTCTTTTTGCTAATATCCCTGAAGAAATTCCGATACATTACCAATGGAGTTATAATGATTATGCAAATATGAGCGAGACTCTTGATACCCTTCTTCCTAAATTGAGGAAGCTTCACCAAGAGATGAAAAATGCCACTAAGAAACTTCCTGAATGGAGAGGAAAATTAGAGGGCTTGAAATCTGAACTTTCGGAGAATCTCATCAAGAAGCTCATCGGAGAAAGGGTGTACTCTCATGTAAGCACCAGAAAAGAGAAATTTGGCGAAGGCGAATTCCCGGAGCGCGGGGAAGATTACAGAAAGATAATGGATAGTTTTTTCAGGACAAGGGGAAAGACAGATACAAAGATGCTTAAATCTCTCCACGATAAGGTGAAGAAAAGGTACGAAGAAGTGAGCGGAAGAAAGATTGACGATAAAAGGAAAGAAGAAGAGTTCGATTCTTTGTTCTACGACACTACCCGAAAAGCTCATGAAGACCTGACAACTTTTAATAAACTTAAAGATTTCTATGAATCAAGCCAGGACCGATTTGTGGCCAACTCGAAGAAGATAGATTCTCTGGAAGACAAGATCCATGATGCCGAAAGGTTTGAGAACTCTTTGATGGCCGAATTCTCCGAAGGACCAGCGTGGTTTACAAAGAAAATCGCTATTTCACCTACTGAAGCGAAAGCATTTTATATGGTTACAAAGCAGATAAACGAGGATTTTTACAAGACACTTTTCTCCGAAGTGGGCAAAATTAATGGCAAAAGCCACAAGTTTTTCCTTCACACGGATGATATAATCAATATAGAGATTCCGGATCCCCAGTATTCTCTTGAAGGCAGGGAGGCGGATCCTAACAGGCCAATAGGGACAACTATCCTCTCAATGCCAAGGACAAACGCCCAAAAATCGAATGAACCTGTGCTTAATACATTCAGTGAACTATTGAGTTTTCATGAGAGCGAGATTTCCGAGGGTGTAAAAAAGGGAAAGGTTAAACCAAGATTGAAAAAAGAACATAACAAGAGAGATTTTGCTTTTCCTGACATAGCATTGACGAGTTGGGGCGCTGACGGATATAATATGCAAGAAAAGATGACTGTAGATCAGACGACAGTGCAGGGAGAATATTCGAGAGCTCCAATAATCACAGCTTACATAAAACTTCCAACGAGACACGACACTCAGAAACTCGGGACTCTGATGGTGAAAGGCAACAAGGGGACATGGCCCGCAAAAAGGATTGTGAAAGGGGGGAATACGACCGGACCGGTATTTTATATCCAGCATCCTGACCAAAGCAACGAATCTATATTTGTAGATGATGATTATCTCAAGGGAATAGGAAAGAAATACGGGGAGAGGTATTCTCAGCTCGAATCAGACCTGAAAAAATTCGAACTTGAAGGGAAGGCAAAAGAATCGGAGAAGACAAAAGCTGAGATTAACTCATTGCTTGATGAGGTCAGGCCTGAAATATATCGTGTGTTTCTGCAGAATGATATGCATCTCGGTTCTTTCTCCATGCCTGGAAGAGTGTCGAACATCGACGGAATAAGAGCAAGCCAACTTGTTGCCTTGCAGACGAACGGATTCAACAACATAAAATATTCCATCATGACTGAAGCCTTGCATGGTGAGCTTGGGTACAGGGATTATGACTCAAAGAGAGAGTCTGCTACAAATGACTTCCTTATGGTTTCAAATGACGTTCCTGGATTCATGAAGAGACTCAGTATACTTGAGCACAGAATGAGGGAGAAAGGTGCAAGCGACGGAGAGATACTTGAAGCTACTCAGATTTATGCAAAAGAGTTCGAGGAAGGTCAGCCGAAGTTTAAGCCGGAAGATCAAAAAGCTACATTCATGGAGGTACTGTATGCTCCTAATGCTGAGCTGATGGAAAATAAGATCCCTCTTTTTATCGGAGCCGGGAACCACTGGATGGGGTCCCATAGAGGGAATGCAGAAGATGAGGCGAATGTAGTCGCATCAATGTTCGACAGGAAGTATCAGGAGCAGAATCTTCTGAGGAGAGGACAGAGTGCTTCGGGTCAGGGATTCACTTATGAGATGATTGACCTCCCGGGAGCTAACGGAGTCATAAAAGGAGTCGCGACGCACAAGATGTGGCATGGAAGGAGTGAGATAAGCATGATTTCTGCGCAGGCTACAGGCACGAGGGAGGGAGCTGTTTACTACTTCGCTGGTGACAGGCACCACTACGGTGCGATTGCAGAAAGAGGAAAGATGGGGATACTTGATGTCGGAAAACAAACTACTATAGCTTATAGAAAGATGATTGGGAAATCCGCTTCTGTTAGGGGTGCTATCGTCGGGGGATATGGAGGGAGAGGAGAACTTTTACTATCGACTCGATCCTATTTGGATCCGGTTATAGATATTGTCTCTGGTTGGGACTACAAGATGGGGATTTTGAGCAGAGCCAAGTCTTTGATTGAGGAAGGAATCAAGGATGACTCTATTTATAGGGAGATGAAAATGATGAATTATCAACTTGAGAAAAATAAAGACAAATTTAATCGCTTGGAAAAAAAACTTAATCTGATTGTTCATTAACATTTAAAATGAAGCTTTACAGAATTCTTGAAGACGGAGAGATTATTGAAAGCAAGGTCAAGGGGAAATATGCAGGAAACAAAAACCTTAAGGTTTTTGGAACTCTTGGCTGTAAGTCCGGCAAAATAAAACTGAAAAAAGAAAACAGGGTGTTTTTTCATATAATGAAAAATGCAATCCTTGAAGGATATCGGCCGTGCAAAGTTTGCAGGCCCATGGATGAAAAAGATTTTGATAAGTATAAGGAAATCATTCCTTACAAGACACTTGATGAATTTTACAACAAAGATGATTGATTTTTCAGGGTCTATTCCCTGAAAAAAAGCCAGTTCTCTTTTTTTCCGCCAAGCTTTGAATTGAGCAAAATATACTTTCCTTTTAACTTTCTGCCTTGTATGTCTACGACAATCTTTTTGTCGCTCCTCTCAATCAGGTCGTAAGTTCCTTTGTCCCATATTTCGACTTTTCCGGCCCCATATTCCCCTTCTGGGATTGTTCCTTCGAAGTCAGCGTAGCTTTTTTCATGGTCCTGAACCTGCACGGCAAGTCGTTTTATACCTGTTACCTTCGATGGCTCCTTTGGGACAGCCCATGATTTCAGGGTTCCGTCAAACTCGAGGCGCAAGTCCCAATGAATGTGCGATGCATAATGTTTCTGGATTACATAGATTTTTTTAGGTTCCATAAAAAAATCAAGGATGTGATGGATTAAATACATTTTGCAAATGTTTAACCGACGAGAATTTCTATTGATCTGGCTACAGCAAATAAATTTATCTCGTGGCGTCTTCGTTCTTTGCGCCGCACTCATGGCAAAATTTCTGCTTTTGTATCAAAAACGGAGTCATACATTTTTTACACATCAGGACTTCTTTTTTCTTCTCTATAACTGGCTTGTACCCTGCGCGACCGGAGAGAAGTTTCCCGAGTGCGTCGGAGAACGATGCATTCGATTGTATCTCCTGCATTCTAAGCTGTATATTGTTTGCGTCGCTTGCGTCCATCAGGAGATTAATTGAAGCGAGTTTTTAAATCTTAATCTTCATTTGTTTTCTGTTTTCCCGACGGAAATTTTCTGCCGTGCAATAGCTTCTGGAAGATGCTCTCTGAACCCAGGAAAAATAGTCTTCTCGAAAGATTTATAAACACATTTTTTCTAAAAACTTCATTAACGATGATGAGTGCCTTAGTAAAATGTTTCACATATAAGGTATGATGTATGTAGAAGCAGTGCTCATTTTGTAATCGATTAATAAGGTTTTTATCTTTTTAAAATGAAATTATAATTTGTTGTCATAATGTTTGTGATCTTTAAGCCAATAGTAGGAGTATGTGTGAAGTGATTTCTTTTCTTACAAAGAAATTGCGCAATTTTATTTTATCGTCGTCGGTAAAATGACAAAATTGTTAATTCCAGTTGATCCTGCTGGCGGCTGCGGCTCTCTGACTTGCGCTTAGACATGCAAGTCTTTTTTTGCTCCTTCACGGGAGTTGAAAGGCAAACTGCTCAGTAACACGTAGCTAACCTACCCTTAGGTTAAGGATACCCTCGGGAAACTGAGGTTAACACTTAATATGGGATATACCCTGGAAAGATTTATCCCAGAAACTCGAGCCTAAGGAAGGGGCTGCGGCGGATTAGGTTGTTGGCGGGGTAAATGCCCACCAAGCCTGTGATCCGTAAGGGCTCTTAGCGGAGAGGCCCTGAGAGGGAATCTGAGACACTATTCCCAGCCCTACGGGGTGCAGCAGTTAGGAATCATCTACAATGCGCGCAAGCGTGATAGTTTGAGTCAGAGTGCGTTCCAATTTGGAATGCTTTTGCCGAATCTAAAAAGTTCGGCGAATAAGGACTGGGTAAGACGGGTGCCAGCCGCCGCGGTAATACCCGCGGTCCAAGTCGCAGCCATTTTTATTGGGTCTAAAACATCCGTAGCTTGCTTTCTAAGTTCCTTGTGAAATCCTATATCTTAAATATAGGGCGCGCAAGGAATACTATTAAGCTAGAGACTGGAAGACGTAAGAAGTACGTTCGAAGTAACGGTTAAATGTGTTAATCTCGAACGGACTCACAACAGCGAAGGCATCTTACGAGGACAGTTCTGACAGTAAGGGATGAAGGCCAGGGGCGCAAAACGGATTAGATACCCGTGTAGTCCTGGCAGTAAACACTGCACACTAAACATTAGTACCTCCTCGAGAGGTATTGGTGCTGAAGCGAAGGCGAAGAGTGTACTACCTGGGAAGTATAGTCGCAAGGCCGAAACTTAAAGGAATTGGCGGGGAGACACTACAACGAGTGACGCGTGCGGTTCAATTAGATTCTACACCGTGAACCTCACCAGGAGCGACAGCAGAATGAAGGTCAGTCTGAAGGGCTTACCTGACACGCTGAGAGGAGCTGCATGGCCGACGTCAGCCTGTGCCGTGAGGTGACCTGTTAAATCAGGTAACAGGCAAGACCCACATCTCTATTTACTAAGTGTACAATAGAGAGATTGCCGTAGAAATATGGATGAAAGTGTGGGCTACGTTAGGTGAGTACAGCCCAAATCCCCTGGGCAACACGCGCGCGTCAATGGTGAACACAATGGGATGCAACTCCGAAAGGAGAAGCCAATCCCTTAAAATTCATCTTAGTACAGATTGAGGTTTGTAACTCAGCCTCATGACGCTGGAATTCGTAGTAATCGGATGTTATCAACGTCCGGTGAATATGTCACGGTCTCTTGCACACACTGCCCGTCAAATCAACCGAGTTATGTTAGGGTGAAACCCTTCGGGGGAGAACCTTGGCATGACAAGGTAGGTTAAGTCGTCACAAGGTATCTGTAGGGGAACCTGCAGATGGATCACCTCCTTTTTTACTTATGATCATGGACAGCTTCTACATACACTCATCCGTTTCGTGGGCCTGTAGTCCAACGGTAGAATACTTGCCTTGCACGCATGAGATCCGTGTTCAATTCACGGCAGGTCCATACGTAAAACGGGATTCGTCGTGAATTCCTTCAAGGTTCGCAAGCCAATTCACGGCAGGTCCATTTCAAAAGATGGTTTCCGACGTGAATTTCGACGGGGATTTATCAGAAACGGATGATCGTTAATAACAACATCATATTCAACAAAAAAGTTGAAGGTTCGGAATGGAAGATTTCCGGATCGCTTCGAGAACGTTATGTTCAATGAGATAAGTAGTGGAACACATTAGGCATAAGAAAATTATATCTTATTATGCTGTCAGGCGGATAGCTTGGTTTTGGTTTTGATGAAGGACGTGGCAAGCTGCGAAAAGCTTGGGGGAATCGCATGCAGGTTTTGATCCCAAGGTCTCCGAATTGCTCAGGGATGGGCGAATACGCCGGGAATTGAAACATCTTAGTACCGGCAGGAAAAGAAAACAAAAAGTGATGCTCTTATTAGCAGCGAGCGAAAAGGGCACAGGGCAAACTGAATCTACCGACGAAAGTTGGCAAGAGATGTGGTGAAGGTAAATTTCTAAGTCAGCGATTCAAACTTACTGGAATGTAAGACCTTAGAGGGTGATAGTCCCGTAGAAGAAGCTGATACGAAATTCTTCAAAAGAGTAGGGCGTCTCGAATTAGGCGTCTGAATACGGCAGGATTAACTGCCAACCCTAAATATAACCAAAGTCCGATAGCGCACTAGTACCGCGAGGGAAAGCTGAAAAGTACTCTTAACAGAGGGTTAAAAGACTTGAAATCTGACAGCTACAGTTGGTTGCTGCTCTTAAGTCGCAAGACAAAGGGTTGCAACGTACGTTTTGAAAAACGGGCCAGGGAGTTTGCCTTTGTGGCGAGGCTAAGCAACGCTGTTGCGTAACCAAAGCGAAAGCAAGTATGAAAATGCGATTCAGTCACTGAGGTAAGACCTGAAGCCAGATGATCTATGCATGAGCAGGCTGAAGTCTTCCGAAAGGAGGATGGAGGGCCGAACCGGTGTTATATACATGTACTCGAAAGATTTGTGCATAGGGGTGAAAAGCCTATCTAATCTGGCAATGGCTGGTTCCTACTGAAATATGCCCACGTATAGTCTCGTCGTAGTTTGTTAACGGCGTATAGTACGGATAAAATTCGCAGGTGCTAATGCATACGGAATTTTTTCCAACTCGGAATCTGTTAATTGCATAAGACGAGAAACAGTGGCAGTATGTAAAATAATGTCACGAGACCTAAAGAAGGGAGACCGAAGTTAAGGTCCCTAAATTCATGCTAAGTGTATCGAAAGGTGTTTTGAACCTGAGACACCGGGGATGTAAGCTCAGAAGCAGCTACCATTTAAAGAAAGCGTAACAGCTCACCCATTGAGGTTCAGAGCCCTGAAAATGGACGGGGCTAAGCATGATACCGATACTTCGGAGGCACTCAGGATTGAGTGTTCTGGTAAGTAGGCGTCGTTCCTGCGCAGAAGGTTTTTCGAGAGAAAGGCTGGAGCGGGAACGAATGAGAATCCTGGTAATAGTAGGATGTGATTTTCTTGAGAATAGAAAACGTCGAAAGAGCAAGGTTTCCTTGGCAATATACGTTAGCCAAGGGTTAGTCAGGACCTAAGTTGCACCTTAACTGAATGCAACGATGGATGGCAGGTTAATATTCCTGCACTAATTGGTTCTTATATAATGCATTTCGCTTCCGGATAAGCGGGCACCTGAGAGGGTGTTCTAAAAAAGAAACTGCACGAGGGTAATCCTAAGACTGCAGCGAATTTTTTGACTCGTCGCTGATTCCAGGACCCAGTGAAAAGAATGCATTCTTGGATCAATTAACTGTACCCACAACCGACACTGGTGCTCTGGCTTAGAAGGCCAAGACGTGTAGGGAAAAACTAATCAAGGGAATTCGGCAATTTAGTCCTGTAGCTTCGGCTGAAGGGATGTCTATTTTTGTTTTTTCAGAAATGTAAAAGCATTAGTAGATCTAAGTAACGCGGACGGCCCGACTGTTTACCAAAAACGTAGCCAAGTGCTAATCCGAAAGGACTTGTATACTTGGTGAGACCTGCCCAGTGGTGGTGTTTCAAACTCTTTTTCAAGGGAGCTAAGACCCATCAAACGGCGGGAGTAACTATGACTCTCTTAAGGTAGCGTAATGCCTTGTCATCTGAATGGTGACGTGCATGAATGGTTTAACGAGGTTGTCACTGTCCCTGGTTAGAGCCCTCTGAAAATATTGTCCGGTGCACAGACCGGAGACGCCTAGTGGGAAGGGGAGACCTCATGGACCTTTACTGCAACTTGTTGTTGTGATTTTGAGCGGAATGCATAGCATAGGTAGGAGCATCGAAGTCGTCATTTTGGTGGTGATGGAGCAATCGTGTAATACTACCCATTTTTTTCAAGATTGCTTACTCTTTACGGGGACAGCAGCAGGCGGGCAGTTTGACTGGGGCGGTGCCCTGTCGAAAAGATATCGATAGGACTCAAAGACAGGCTCATCCAGCTTGGAAATCTGGAGTTGAGTGCGAGGGCAAAAGCCTGTCTGACTGTATTTTGCACAGTAAGAAATGCAGGTACGAAAGTAGGACCTAGTGAACCCACGTGCATTTTTAATAGATGCCGTGTCTGATAGAAAAGGTACCCTAAGGGTAATAAGCTGGTCGCTCCCGATAGTCCGTATTGACGGAGCGGTTTGGTATTTCGCTGTCGGCTCTCCCTATCCTGCGCGTGCAGAAGCGTGCAAGGGTGTTGGAGTTCACACATTAAAAGGGATCGTTAGCTGGGTTAAGAACGTCGCGAGACAGTTTGTATGATATCTACTAGGTGTGTTGTTGTCTGAGTGGAACGAGTATCTAGTACGAGAGGAACGGTACTCGGGTGCCTCTGGTGAGCGGTTGTCATATGGCAGGCCGCATAGCTACGCACTGTATGAATAAGAGCTGAATGCATCTAAGCTCGAAGTCATCCGCAAAACGAGACAACTAAAGCCGTCAAAGAAGATGACGTTGATAGAACTCTTGTGTAAGAACCGAGCGCAAGCGAGGTTTTCAGCATAGAGTCACTAAAAGCTTCAATTATTTTTTTCTTATGTCGTGTTCCACTACTTATCTTTTGATCTTTCGAAGCCTTTATTTATCCTTTTCTGCACTTTAATGCATGGAAGAAAAAAAATTCTATTCGGCAAATGAGATCAGAGAAATGTTCGAGGCATATGACAAATATGTAAAAGAGATAAAATCTGTGGAGTTTCATACTTATGGGATCGGACTGTTGGATCTCTTTAATCACCACGAAGAAAGTCTCGAAATGAAAAAGATTCTTGATTCTGCAAAAATACTAAATGGTAAGAATATACAAGATGCTCTCAAGGAGTGTCGGGAGAAAATTCCAAAGGGTTTATTAAAAAAACTTGGAATTGATGAGCCCGAAAAAAATATTGAAGTGGTGTATCCCAAATCCGGAGAGAAAATTCAGCTTTGAGTCTTTTCCCAAAAATATTTTTCCATAGCAATAATCCTTAAAAAGAGTTTCTTATTTTTTAAACCATGGAATTAGTCGCATTATTATCAAAAGGCGAAGGGACATGGGCTCAGGTCTCAGGGCTCATGAAGTATGGCGACTGGGATAAGATAATTCTCGTAGGAAATGACTTTGCAAAAGATTTCAAGCATGAGAAAAAGTTTGAATTTGTGAAAGTTGACCTTGACAAGAAACTTGTTGACCTGAAAGAGGAATTATCCAAAAAACTTAAAGGGGAGTTTGAAGGGATGGAAGTTGCATGTTCGATTGCTTCGGGCGATGGTAAAGAGCATATGGCTCTTGTTTCGGCGCTGATAAATGTCCCAGTTGGAATAAGGTTCTGCGCTTTGACGAAAGAAGGTATTGTTTATTTGTAAAAAATGTATGAACTGCTTTTATCATTAATTTGTGCCTCACTGATAGTTTTTACTTTTTTGATAGGGGTTATCTCAACAGAAAAAGCTAGAGCCTTAATTGGAGAAATTTTGTTTGTAATGGGTATAAGTTTTCTAAGCGGAGGAGTGATTTCTTTTAATATTGAGAATCCAAATTACTGGGTTTTTTTAATTGCAGGTGCTTGTCTTTTATTTCTTGGTTCCGTACTAAAATTGTTAGTCAAAAACAAAATTAATTAAATCCTTCTTATTTTACCGGATCATGGAAGAACCTCTTGTGGCGTTATTTGATTCTGACGGGACCCTTTTTGATTATGATGGAAAACTTAGAGAAGATCTCGGAAAAATTCGGTCCCCTGCAGAAAAAGAAGCTATATTTGGTCATGAAAACCGACCAGAGTATCTTCAGAAAAGAATAGAATTAATAACCAGCTCTGAATCATGGTGGGAGAACCTTCCGAAGTTCAAACTTGGGTGGGATATTTTGGAAGTTGCAAAATACTTGGGTTTTAGGATAATGATTCTGACTCAAGCTCCAAGAAGAAATCCTGCGGCGTGGTCTGGGAAGAAAAGATGTTTTGACAAACATTTTGGTGAGGACTTTGACATAACTCTAACAAGAGATAAAGGGCTTGTTTACGGGAAAGTTCTTGTTGATGATTTTCCCGAATACATAGAAAGATGGCTTTCTCACAGGCCGCGGGGCTTAGTGATAATGCCTGCGAACGAAATGAACAAAGACTTCAGACATTCCCAGGTGATAAGATATGACGGAACAAATATTGATGAAGTGAAAAAAGCACTGCAAGATCTAAAGGAGCATGCGGGTTAATGCAGACTCACTCACGCTCCTCTACTCCAAAGAAAATTATATCTTTGGGCCAAATATCCTACTCCATAGAAGAGGAATTCGTAAGTTTTCTTTGGTCTATTTGACTTAAAATAATTTTCTGCATCTTTGCTTTTTTCATTGATCTCAAGCTGGGCTGATGCAAATCCTCTTAGCACACTTTCATTTGCACTTTTGAATAGCCTTGTCAGATCTTTCATTTATTGTCCTCCATTTTTTCTGAACAATAATCTTCAGACTTATAATCTGCTCTTGAATTGACCAAATCAAAAAATTTTGTAAAATTTATCCAATGCTTTTTATTGAGGGACCTTCTTCCAAGGAGTATTGCCCGCGATGATTCATGGCGTGACAGGTATTCATATTCAGGGAGGAACTCAAGGAGCCTTTTCGTGAAATCTTTCATGTCTTCCATATATGGCATATTTTGAACACGATAATTCTTCTGGCTTTCTCCTACCCAAACATAAGATTTGAGCTCTATGAAATCAGGGGAGCCGCGCCTTATGAGCTTCGCGTAATCTTCATAGTTTTCCATATTCTCTTTCTTTATCATCGTGAGCCTTATACATGTTCTGTATCTGCGTGTGGCGAGGAGATCAAGGCATTTATTCGTCCTTTCCCAATAATCTGAAAAAAGGGGTCTATCAATATTTTTTAGTCTTTCTTTTGAGGGAGCATCTATGCTTAAATACAATTGGGTTACATTTTTTATTTTCTCTATTGCATCCGGAAACTGGGCATTTGTCACGAGGAAGGTGGAAATTCTCCTCCTGTGGAATTCTTCAAGTATCTCGTCTATCAAAGGGTAAGTTATTGGTTCGCCTGTGAGTGAAAGCGCGACATGTCTCACATCTTTTAATTCTTCCTGCTCCTTTCCGTTTGTTTTTGAATTGCTTCCAAACCCTGTAAGAAGCTTTAGGTGCTCTTCAATAGAGTGGTTTATTATGTGCTCTGGTGAGTCAATCGGGCCATACCATTCTTTTCCGACGGGCGCTTTTTGACCTCTCCAGCAGAACTTGCAGCGTGATGCACAGAACATCGAAGTTGTCATCTGCATGCACTGATGAGAGCGGATTCCGTAAAAAGTGTATTTATAACAATTTCCTTCCCCGCGAAGAGATTTTTTTGTCCATTCGCATACTTTAACTGCTGAATGATTCCCCACCAGTCTGTATCCTTGTTTTATTAGGATCTTTTTCTGAAGTTCATTTAGTTGTTTACGTCTTTCCCTTGATAATCCTATTATCGGCATATATTTGGAAAATTTCAGGTGTTTAAAGAATTATGGGGTATTTTAAAAAACTGAAGGAACTGGCTTGATATTTTCGTATGGGACCATTTTTTTGAAGTGGTATTTTTCAGTTTGGTATAATGATTCCTTTTCTCTCGTGTGTAAGTCTTTTCTGAATATATAAAAATCCACCTCTATGCCTTTATCTTCAATTTTAGCGGCGCACTTTCCCCAATAGTTTTCGACCACCCATTCCGATGAGAAATTCTGGAGGCAATTCTCCGGGATGTCTAGTAGTTTCATGAGATCTTTTAAGCTTTCACCGCTGATTTTTCTGCCGAATATTTCCGTTATTAAGCTCATTTTATCTGTCAGTCTATTTTTGCTGAAATAAACAAAAACTATCAATCACCCGCATATTTATAAAATCTTTGCAGCTCTTCTTAAAAAAAGTTTCTGGCCCAAAATATCATAAGTACTAAGAGAAGCACAAGGAAAAGGTAAGTTATAAATTTGAATGATTTCTCAGCTGCTTTCTTAGACTTTGTGATTGAGAGAACTGTCAGGTAAAAGAATCTTCCGCCGTCAAATATCCCTACAGGAAGCATGTTCACTAATGCTATGCTAAATGAGATTAAAACGAGCCACCAAAGAAGGTCGTACAAGAAGTTCGCTCCAGCAAATTTTTCTATGTAATAGATATGGGGGTCTTTGTAAGAAGCAATCCAATTTGTAATGCTGCCGATTATCCCAGATGAAATGGGGTTTTCGAAAGTTATCCCTATCCAGGCTTTCCCTTCGGGGGAACTTCCGAGAGCGATTGTTTTGTTAAAAATTTTGCTCCCATTGTACATTGTCAGTAAGACATTTTCGCCTGGTGAATATTTGCCTATCGCAGAAGCCAATTTGTCAAGACTGGTTATTTTTTCCCCGTTTATATCTATTATGGCTCCGCTTAAATTATTCTTTAGTGCGGGAGAGTTATAATAGAGAGCGATTTGGTTCGAATTTGGGATTATTCCCTTTATCGCAGCGAAAGTTTCGTTTCCAGCAACAATCTTGTTGAAGCCTCCCTGGGAGGTTATATTGCTCAAGAATCCGTATGAGACATTGTGTACAGGTATGCCGTTGACAGAAGTTATTGAACTCATATTTACGTAACCGAATGCATAATCATTGTAAATTACTCCCGAAGGTGCAAAAGAAACTGTAAAGAATAATATCATGATTATGCCCGCTATTATCGCGGTAATTATGTTGGCGAATGTACCTGCAGAGAGTACAGCCATTTGTTGGAAGTTCTTCCTTTTTTCCATTGTTTTTTCATCAAGGTTGACAAATGCCGCAAGGAAAATAGGGAAAAAAAACGGGAAGAATCCAAATCCAGTTGTTTTTGTCTTTACATTCGCTATCCTGGCGAATATCCCATGGAAAAATTCGTGTGTTATAGCGACTATGGCGAGTATTATTATCCAATAAGAAAAGTAAAACGGCGGAAGGAAGTTCAACTGGAAAATTTGGGGCAGGTAAGGGATAAGGGGTGTTATCGGAGGCAGTTTTATTGCTTTTACAACATTTGCCTCAAATATATAGACCCACAGGATCTGAATAAACAAATAAATCATAAGGATCATCAGAATATATCCTACTATCACAGAGACATAACTTAGCGCTTTGAGGAGCCTTTCGTGCTTTTTCCCAAACTTGTCGATAAATTTTATCCCCCACTTTGTGTGATATAGAAGCAAGAGACCTTCACGTTTTATCCTGCTCTTCTTCAAATATAAAAAGATTGAAACTCCGATGACAAATATCACCATTAATGTCAAATCCCAAAACATTACATCCATTTTTATATCTTATATAACCCGAGAAAGAAGTTTATAAGGGTGGTGGTTTCAGTTGTTTATTTCCTCTTTAGAACTCTGAATTGGCTTCTTCCGCATTTCCTGCATTTGATCTTACCTTTAAGGATTTTCTGCGGATCGGCTCTCATTTTTGTTTCACACCTTTGGCATACAAACATATTTTTGAAAAGTCTGTCCTGTGCTTCTTTGATCTTCGTTGCCATAACTGATACAGAAATAAATGGTTTAAAAAGGTTTTTAATTGAAATAGATAGCTCTTTCATCAGAACGGAAAATTTACCCGGCAGTTTTTGTTAGTCTCTTCTTTTAATTGATACAAACCTCTCTTGTGGGACTTTTGACTTTTTCGTGGGTTTAACTCTTTCTCTTCAGAATTAGAGTGCCCTCGACATCCCAATATTCAACGTTATCGTTCGTCTGTACCTGGTCCTTTAACTCCTCGGGAACAGACACTTCAATAGTTTCAAACGATTCAAGGTCCATTATGCTTGCGTGATCACCTGAAACAGATAGCACTTGTCCTTTGTTTTTATTGACCATCGGGACTTCGAACCTGTCATGCCCGGGAACAACAAAAACTTTCTTTGAGCCTGTTACCATGTTTTCAGCTTCAATTCGACATTTTGCGTGTCCATGTTTTCCGGTCTTTGAAACATCCATTTTTCTTACAGTGTAAAATTCGCCCTCGAGAGTAAGGTTTGTTCCTACTCTCGCCTCCGTTGCGTTAATTATTTTCAAAACCATTGCTTAAAGAAAAAAACTCCCTTTATAAATTTTTATGATTTGCCAAGACCAACAAATTTTATAAACTAATCATCCAATTCAAATTTATCATGGCTCTTGGGAAAAAGGATTTTATTGAAATTGAGTTCACAGGGAAAATCAAAGGCGGTGAGATCTTTGATTCCAATGTGAAAGAGAATTTGGAGAAACTTCATGCGGGGCACAGTCATGCTGTTGAGACAAAGCCTTTTGTTTTTTGCCTTGGTGAAGGAATGTTCGTTAAAGGAGTGGATAATTTTCTTGTAGGGAGGAGTGTCGGGGAATACCTGATTTCATTAAGCCCTGATGAAGCTTTTGGGAAAAGGGATCCAAAGCTCATCCAGATGGTCCCGCTGAAAAATTTTAAGGACAGCAATCTGAATCCGATTCCGGGCAGTATTTTCAATTTTGACGGAAGGATTGCGAAAGTCCTGACAGTTACAAGCGGAAGAGTAGTAGTGGACTTCAACAATCCTCTTGCAGGAAAGAGCGTGGAATATGATGTGAAAGTTTTGAGGAAAATAGAAAACCAGGATGAAAAAGTGAAGGCTCTGAACGAATTTTTCCTGGGTTCTCAGGAATTTAAATTCAGCGTGAACGAAAAAAAAGTTTCGATTGAAATACCAAAAGAGCTTTCAAACTTCGCTGAACTTTTCAAGGACAAATACAAGGAAATACTTGGTTTGGATATAGAGATGAAATTAACTGAGCCGCCAAAATCCGAGGGAGCAACGGGGAAAAAACCCCAATAAACACAGAATTTATTTATTCAAAAATTTCTTTGCTAACTTCACAGCGTTTTTTATAAAATTTTCGGCAGGGTCCTTTTTTACAATATACTTTATCCCGCTTTTTTTTGAACCGTACCTATTAATAGAAGCGATTTTATATCGATGCAGGATTCTTCTTGCAGGAGAATTTTCATATGCTTTCTCATCTAAATTTTCAGAAGTAGGAATGCCATAAAATTCAAAATCCCCTTTTCCAATTAAGCCTCTGTCTGATGCTGCCTTTTCGAAGTCTTCAATTCTCTTTAGATGATCTGGATAAGATACAAAAGCTATCTTTACCGGTCTATTGAAATCTCCTTTTTCTTTTAATTTTTTTAAAGTGTAAAGTACATTCTCAAGGGAGTTATGTGATTTGCCCTCGACAATCATCTGGTCGGGCTTTATTCCGTGTTTCCTTAGAAATTTGTAGATGGAATAAGGCTGTCCTTTTCTTATTCCCCCTATCCCTTCACCCTTGTAGCCACTGATTACAAAATATCTTCCACTTTCTAATTCGTTATAATACTCTAGTCCTTTCTTTGCCCTTTCTTTATCTTCCGAATACATCTTATTTTCATGGTCCCATTTTCCGCCGCCGCTAGGTATGACAATATAATCCAAGCTTTCTCTTTTCAGGATCATAAGTAAAGAAATCATCAATGAGATGAATCCCATTATCTGAATAATAGAAAAAGGTATTATTCTGTTTCCTGTAACCGCACCAGTTTGTGAAGGGATAAAACCAATCAGAAATAAACTTATTGAGATAACAAAAAAAATTAAAGCCACTTTTTCTTTTTTCATAATTTCCATTATGCGGGCAAATATAAATAATTAACTGGTCAGGGATCGTCCGGCCGATAAAGCACAACAATTTTTATAAAGAGATTTAATCATGTTTACTCATGGAAGAAGATTATTCTGAACTTGATGTTTCATTGAGCTCTTCAAATGTTAAGGAAGTTGATCGTGAACTTGAAGAGATAATAAAAAAGCAGGCAACCAGAATAAAGGTCGTTGGTATTGGAGGCGGAGGAGGAAATTCTCTTAATAGAATGAGAGAGATAGGAATCAAAGGAGGAGAACTCATAGCCATGAATACTGACGCGCAGGATCTACTTTATACCAACGCTGACCAGAAAGTACTCTTGGGCAAAGAACTGACGCAGGGGCTTGGTGCAGGAAGCAATCCTAAAATTGGGGAAGAGGCTGCTAAGGAATCTGAGTCGGAAATAAAAAAGAGGCTTTCGGGAAGTGATATGATCTTCATAACCTGTGGTATGGGGGGTGGGACAGGTACGGGAGCCGCGCCGGTTGTTTCATCAATCGCAAAGAAACTTGGTGCTCTGACAATAGGCGTCGTTACAATGCCTTTTACAATCGAGGGTGCAAAAAGGATTGAAAATGCAGTTTATGGTCTTGAAAGAATGGAAGTCCTAACAGACACCCTTATCGTGATTCCAAATGACAAGCTTTTAGAGCTTGCTCCTGAACTTCCTCTCCATACAGCTTTTAAAATTGCGGATGAAATCTTGACAAACGCTGTGAAGGGGGTCACAGAACTGGTAACAACTTCAGGCCTGGTGAATCTTGATTTTGCTGATATAAAAGCAGTTATGGTCGAAGGAGGTGTCTCTCTGATAGGTATGGGAGAAAGTGATACTGAAAAAAGAGCCCTTGATGCGGTCTCAAAGGCTATACAAAATCCTCTTCTTGATGTTGATATCTCGGGGGCAAAAGGCGCTCTTGTGAACATAATCGGGGGCAACGACATGAGCCTTGAGGAATGCAAGGATATAATCCACGAAGTTGGAAGCAGGTTAAGCCCTGACGCGAAGATGATCTGGGGTGCTAAGATTTCACCTGATATGGACAAATCCATAAGGGTTTTACTGATTGTTACGGGAGTCAGGAGTTCCCAGGTTTTGGGGCATGGTGAGGACTTTGATTCCCTGAAACATCGTGAGATGGAAGAAGAATTGGGGATCGAGTTTCTTGAATAAAATCATGTGTGGAGTACCGCGGATAAATGCGGAGTCGGGGTTCAGGGCAACGCATGGAATACTCTTTTATTGAACGCAATTAAACAAAAAGCCACGAACTTAACGGCAGAGGAAAATTTAATGAAAAGCCCTTAATACTTAACACTCTCCCCCTTCAATAATTTTAAAAACCTGCATGATTAATCTCTAATATGGAAAATTTTAAAATTTTTTATCATAAATGTGTGAGAGTTTGGAAAACTTTGAAAAAGCCATCAAGGAAAGAGTTTGAGATGACCGCGAAAGTTTCTGCTATCGGAATCGCTATCCTCGGGGTGATAGGCTTTTTAATCTCAATACTTCTCGGTTTTTTCCAGTAAGGAACTTAATAAAAACTTTTATAAAGCTTCTCTTTTAATTAATATTACTACTTCTAAAGTTTTGAGGTAGCCTGAAAGATGATATTTATCGTAAAAGTTCAGACAAACAAGGAAGACTCGGCAATAGATCTCATAGCGGGCAGAGGGAAAAAGAAAAATCTGAACGTTTATTCCGTACTTAAGCCACATGGTCTTAGGGGTTATATAATCCTTGAGTCTGAAGACAGGGAATCCGCGGAAGAAGCTGTTTATAATCTGCCTTACATAAAAGGCATTGTCGGCAAAACAATTTCTTACGATGAAATAAAAAATATGCTTGAGACAAGCGCCGCAGTCGTTTCGATTGAAGAGGGGGATATAGTAGAGATAATAAGTTCTACTCTTAAAGGGGAAAAAGCAAAAGTTTTAAGAATAGACAAGCAAAAGGAAGAAGTAGTTGTGAGCCTTCTTGGGGCAGTGGTTCCACTGCCAGTCACAATAAAGCTCGATAATGTAAAGGTTATTAGAAGAGAAGGAGAAGAAGAAAGATGAATATTAAACTGTTGGTTGATGGAGGGGCGATGAAGCCCGGACCTGCTCTCAGCCAGAAACTTGGCCCTGCGGGGATTCCCATAAATAAAGTTATAGACAAAGTCAATTCCTCGACGCAGGCTTTCAATGGCATGCAGGTTCCGGTGAATATAGTTGTTGACTTGAAAACAAAAAGTTTTGAAGTCAATGTTTTTTCACCACCTGTCTCGGGGCTTTTGAAGAGGGAAGCCGGAATACAGGCGGGTTCCGGTCTGCAAAAAAAGATCAAGGTTGGGAATTTGTCGATAGAGCAGGTAATTTTTGTAGCAAAATCAAAGATGCCGAATTTGCTTTGCAATGATCTTAAGACCGCTGTAAAGACGGTAATCGGAAGTTGCGTAAGCTTGGGTATTCTCGTAGAGAACATGAACCCTGTGGAAGTTGAGAAGATGGTTGACGAGGGGAAATTTGATAAGGAAATAAAGGAAGAAAAGGCTGAAGCATCACCTGAAAAGAAGAAATTGATAAAAGAGTTTTTCGAAAACTTAAAGTCAGAGCAGGATAAGAGGCTGAAAGCAGAGGCTGAACAGAAGGAAGCTGCTGCTGCAGCTGCCGCGGCAGCGGCGTCGACACCGGCCACTACTGCCACCACACCGGCTACGGGAACGGCAGCGACGGCAAAGCCAGCCGAGAAATCTCCGGCCAAGCCGGCTAAAAAATAAGTTTATAAATTAAAAAAATTCCCTTAATTTATGGGGCTGTGGGGTAGCCTGGTAGCCTTAGAGGTTTGGGACCTCTCGACCCCGGTTCAAATCCGGGCAGCCCCATTCGGAAAAAAAAATGACAACAAAATCAAAAAAAACAAAATCAGCAGGAAGGTTTGGAGCAAGGTATGGGAAGACTGTTAAAGATAAACTTGTTGAAGTCGAGTCTAAACAGAATCTCAAACAAAAGTGCCCGTTCTGCGGCAGGCTTGGAGTTAAGAGAATCTCAAAAGGAGTATGGGAGTGTCCAAGATGTGAAAAAAAATTTGCATCAAACACTTACTATTTAGACTGATCAAGATGGCAGAGTATAAATGTTTCAAATGCGGGAATGAAATAAAAAGTGAAGATCTGAAAAAGAGATTCAAATGTCCGCATTGCGATTCAAAGATCTTCTTCAAGCCAAGAAGAAAAGTAAAAGTTGTCAAGGCTGAATAAGATTCATAGTTTTTAAAATGGAAAAGGACAAACTGCAAAAGATGCAGATTTTTCAGGAGAATCTTCAATCAATCCTGATGCAAAAGCAGGCTTTTCAGATGGAGATGGATGAGACTCTTTCGGCAATCAGAGAAGTCGAAAGTTCTAAAGATGATGTTTACAAACTTGTCGGGCAGCTTATGATAAAAATTAAGAAAGAAAAAATAACGGAAGAGCTCGAGGAAAAAAGGAAGGTTATACACTCAAGCCTTGAAAAGCTCGAGGCTGATGAGGAAAAAATTTCATCTGAGCTGAAAAAAATCAGAGACGAGATAATAAAAGAGTCAAAGAACAGAAACTGATTTTTTCTTTTTTTTCGCGGAATTATTATGGCGAAAACCCGAAATCTTTATAAATAGACTATATCTAAATCTATCATGGTGTTCGAAAAATTCAAAAAAGCTTTCAAAGGAAGTGATAATTCTGTCGGTGATGAGTACCTTGAGATTGATGTGAGTCAGGAGAAAAAAGAGAACAAAGTTGTTGTCAAGCTTTTCAACCTCAACGATTATGATGACTCGAACAACATTCTTAATGCCTTAAGGGAAGGATACACTATTGCGGTCATTGATATAAGGATTCTGAAGAAAAAAGATCCTATTGAACTTAAGAGAGCCATCTCGAAAATAAAGAAAACCGCTGATGCGCTTGAAGGCACAATTGCAGGCTTCGGCGAGAACATAGTGGTTGTGACGCCCTCTTTTGCAAGAGTTGAGAAGCATGTTCCTAAAGCTAAACCTGAAGAAAGGAAGAGCCTTGAAGATTTTTAAATTTTTTTGCATCCCTAGCTTTGTTTAATAACTGACTATATTTGAAAAAGTTATTGAAAATATTTCCAAATTCTTTTCCTCTTCTTTCACCGAATTGCGGTTTTATGCTCAGAGTAAATGGATTAAGGAATATAACAAATCACTATTTAAGTATATTCCCAAATATGCTTTGTGCAAAAAGTAGCTCCTTATTCAGACTTTATACACAAAACCTGCATCCTTTAAATTTTTAAAATCTCGATTTATTGTTATTTTATGAAAACTGTATTTATTTCTGCCAAAATAAAGAAAGAACCGGACTATGAGAAGGTAAGAAGGCTTGTCAATGAAAAAATCCCTGAGAAAGTGCTTTCCATATGCTACTCGAACCAGTTTGCTGACGTCGCTAAGAAGCTCGGGGAATCCCTTGACAAAAGAATCGTGTATAAAACACAAGTCCTTGGGTGTTCAAGGCCCAAATTTCCTCCGGAAACGAAAGCTATTTTAATTGTCGGTCAGGGAAAGTTCCATTCAGTCTCTCTTGCTTATGAGTCAAAACTCCCAACTTATATCCTTGAGGATGAAACTATTGAAAAGATCTCAAGCGCTGATGTCGCCAGGATGGAGAGAAAAGAAAAGGCAATGTATTCCAAATTTCTGAATTCTGAAAAAATAGGGATTCTTGTTACTAACAAACCCGGTCAGCAAAGGTTAAAGAGTGCTGTCAATTTTCATCGGAACCTGAAAGGCAAAAAAAGCTACCTTTTCATAGCAAATGACCTGAACGTTGGCGAGTTTGAGAACTTCCAGATTGACTGCTGGGTGAACACAGCCTGTCCGAGGATGGACCTGACGGATGGAGACATACTTAATCTTGAAAACCTTCAAAGGCTTCAAAAAAGATGATTTTAAACCCGTGTTATTGAGAAAACCGTTTTTATGGCGACTACTATAGTTGCAGGTACAAAAAGAGTCAGAAGAGCTGAGAAAGTCGATGCGACCGCATCGCCTATTCCTATTCCTATCAATGATCCTGTGACACTTTCCATGCCGAACCTGCTTACTATCACAAGCACAGCTCCTATTAATAAGAAAGTCTGGGAATCTTTTCCGGATACATTTATACTGAACCCGACAATAAGTCCAAGTAAAACAAGGACGCCGTATATTGAGGAGCTGTACTGATTTATCCTTGTTAGAGGCAAAAAGAAGGTGGTCACGATTCCGATAGATATAGCTATTATTACACCTACTAAGAAAAACCATGCTCCTACTGAGTTTTCTTTCGATTTCAAGACCATCTATAGTAAATTATGCACTAAAAATATATAAATTTTTTCGATAAACCGCAAAAATGCATGTCTTTGAAAATACAAAAATTTATAAAGGGACGTAACTCTAAAATGGTAAAATGGGAAGAAGAATCAGTGTAATCTTTGTGCTTGCATTTGTGGTTTTATTCTTGGCAAATTCAGTAAGTGCGCTTACAGTCACAGGAGTCCCAAGCCAGATAACCGGGACAAGCGGGCATTTTACGGTTAATATTTCGAGTGACACCAACACAAGTGTGGCAGTGTCTGTCCCTTCAATAACTCAGGGCACAGGTGTTGTCAGTTTTTCCGTTTCACCATCATCTTTCTCCCTAAATACATCTGCTAATCACACTGCTTCAAGGCTTGTTAATGTGAATTACAGTGTTTCTGACCCCGACGGGTATTTCAATTTTCTTGATTCAGTTTCTTACAGCACATCACTGAAAGTCAACGGCCAAAACTACGGGACAATCTATTTCAAGAATACTGATTTTTGCCAGGGCACTCCTAATGTTGTAAATATTCTCAAGGTAGATTCTCCTGACTTTAGCATATCAAGCGGTTACGGTGATTCCAGTACATGGTATCTTCTTGACAATGTCAGTGCAAAGGTAGACGTTGAAAATAATGGGAATTACGACCTTAGGAATGTCAAGGTTCAGTGGGCCCTTTATACGACAGACGGGAATAAGATAGACAGCGGAACCCTTAGCTCATTCAGTCTTAATTCGGGCAATGATAAGACTGTGGACATCAACTTCCAGCTCAACAATGGGATGAACAGGATCGACAATGCCGGGGGGAACGTTGTACTTTATGTTAAAGCTTCGGGCACTATAAGGGACACATCTGCGAATGGCCTTTATGACGGGAACCAGACTTGCTCTTCTGTGAATGAGAATGGGTATGTTGAAACAGGAGACGATTTCATGATCCCTGTGGATGTCACTTTAAATGGAAATATTCTTCAGAACGGAGATACTTTGAATGGCTCCGTTTCGTGCGGTTCTAATGTTAACCTTGCAGGAACAATATATAATATAGGAAGCAGTGACCAGTCAAGCGGCTCTTATGTAGTTATTTATAACCAGGAACTTGGAGTGAACCAGATTGTGAAACTCGGGAGCATAAGTGCTTTCAGCTCACAGGATTTCTCGGCGAATTTTAACATTCCTAAAAACGCAAGCGAGAAAATATACGGAATCCAGCTTAGTGTTTATGACAGCAATAATAATTTATATGAAAACAGTAACAATGACCAGGCAGTGAAGACCGTCTTTATGAATGTTTCAGGCAATTGTGCGATAACACCCCCTACCGTGACTGCTGACATATCTTCAGGGGAAGCTACAGAAGGCAAGCAAGTGACAGTTCATGTTTATGTAAGGAATGAAGATGCAAAGACAGCGACTTTTGTCTTAGCCCCTAGTGGGTACAACTCATGGGCAGACCTGGTCAATATAAGTGCTGAGACCTTCACTCTTGGTTCAGGATATTCAAAAGATGTTTATATGACTTTCAACCTCAAGTCAGGAAGTGCGGGGAGTCAGAATTTCAATATAATCTTAACTTCGAATGGCCAGATTGTTTCTGACAAGCAGGTAAACCTCACGGTTGCGCAGGGCTCATTCTGGAGTGATCTGGGCTCAAATGTCAACTGGGAAATTGTTGGGATAGTCCTGCTTAATGTTGTTTTGCTTGTCGCAATAATAATTGTTGCGGTCAAGATATTGAAAAGAAGATGATTTTAAGCTCTTAAAGAAAACTCAAATTATATAAATAGCTTTTTTCATATATAGTTATGAAAAAAGATTCAAAGAAAGTTCTGTTTCTTTTCCTCAGATATCTTGCTTTGATAGTTCTCGTTATCCCGGGCCTTTCGCTTTTTTATTATGTGTTCCTTCCGTTGACAAAATACCCTGTTTTTTACATACTTGACATCTTTTTCAAGGCAGTTCTTTCTGGTGATACTATACTTATAGGCGCTAAGAACCTCGACATTATAGGAGCTTGTGTTGCCGGCTCTGCATATTATTTTTTGCTTATACTCAATCTGTCAACTCCGGATATAAAGCCGTCTAAAAGAATAAATATGATCCTCCTTTCCTTCTTAATTTTTCTTATTGTGAATATTTTAAGGATTGTCATACTTGGGGTGATGTTTGTGAATAATTCCTCGCTTTTTGAGCTCACGCATGAGGTCTTATGGTATGCCGGAAGCACGATACTTGTTGTCGGCATATGGTTTTATGAGGTGAAAGTCTTCAAGATTAAATCCATTCCTGTATATTCTGATATCAAGTACCTTTATGACAAATCTAGCCTAAAAAAGAAGTGATTCCTATTGTCCCAAGGTAGACTATTATTCCTGCTGTTATGACCCCTAATGATATTGCCATTATGCTTTTCTTTCTGGGTAAACCGAAAAGCCATGACAGAAGGACGCCGGAATATGCTCCTGTCAGTGGGAAGGGGATAGCGACGAATAAAAATAGGGCCCAAACTCCTATCGAGTCATGAGCTTTCTCAAATTTGTCTATTTTATTTTGCATTTTCCTTAATGTGAATTCATAGAATCTCTTGTATGACTTAACTCTCAGGAAAAACTTGTGCAGATAATCCAGGAAGAAGAATGCCACAAACACCATTAGGATATTAAGTGCGACTATTATGAGAAATATAAGCCCCTGAGAGACTCCTTCTTTTGAGGCATTGAGAAGCGCGACAGGGAGCCCACCCCTTAGCTCGACGACAGGCAATATTGTCAGTATTATCGCAAGAACTAGCGGGTTCATGCGGAAGAATTAAGATACTTAGCGTATGCATCCACCATCAGCTTTTCAGTTGCAGGCAGGACGTCACAGCTTGAGTCATTCCCTCTCATTATTATATCGTAGCAGTTGCTTCCGACTTGTTCTATCTCCGTCTTATTGCCGTATCTTAAGTTGAACAAACCGTATCTTCCCTGTGGGTCGCATGTTGCATTTTGATCTTGCGATAATGACATCCCCATTTCCGAAAATGTTCTTTGCAGGTTCACAATCGCTATTATCCCATACCCATTGCAGTCGAATGTATAATTTCCCTCAGTTTTCACAAAATTAAACCTTGTGAAATTGAAATTTCCTGAGTTTTCAAAAGGGACATTTTTCAGGTCATTTGGATTTGTCCTTATCCTGAATCCGAATGGGGCTCCCTGGCTGTTGTTTGCGAGTGTTGTCGTGTCATAGAAAGTCAGGTTCCCGATCTTTTCGACAGTGAAGTTTATCCCTTTATATTCGAGGCTGTTTTGCTTTGGCGAAAATACCAACCATACTATTGCAGCTACAAGTATTATTCCTCCTGTTATGAGTATCACTTTGAGGATCTTATTCTCTTCTTTTGACTCTTTTTCAGGTACCTTTTCTTCGGAAGTGTTTTTTTCAGCCATTTTATGCAGTTTTTAATTTATTCCAAGTATATGCATGAGGAATTCGTCTGTCAAGCCCAGTAAATCACTTTGCTTTCCCTCAATATATATGCAGTTGCCTTTTTGATATATCTGGTTGTTTTGTGCTTTCTTTATTATGATGAGATTGCTTGAGCAGTCTTTCAGGGGGAGAGTGCTGTCGACGCAGGTTTCATTGACTGCGCATGCGCCCTGGACCCTCCGTGTGTAATTTGAAAGGTCAGTGTAAATGTCATTGTAAGCATTATAATCATAAGGGGATGAGACATAAACTACCTGGCCTGCATAGCTTGAGAGTGTTTTGTTTGTCATTATTTCTGAGGTTGAGTTTCCGGCTGTCTGAGGGTCTGTAGAGAAGTAAAAGGACGAGCTTCCTGATTGGAGGACATAATATCCGTTGATTTCCTGAAAAGTAAGGCCTTTGTAAGTTACTGTGGGATTCTGTGAGTTCGTTCCTCCTCCAAATCCCCCCATGTACTGGAAAATTATCCCAAAAATTGAGAAGAGCATGACAAATATCAGCAATCCCGCAAGGACCAGCTGATTCTTTTTCTCTTTCTTGCTTTTTTGTTCTTTCGTCTCTATCTTTTTTATCATTCTTTATAATGGGCTAATAAGGTATAAAAGTGTTGCGGATTTCCGTTTTATACGACGGTAGAATAAGATTTCATACGAAGACTATGTATATACTCTTCCTTTAAGCTTTTTTATGTCGATGTTCCCTCCATTTTCAAGCTTTCTTAGACTCTCCATGACTTTTATACGGAAGAATTGGCTATATCTTTTTTGTTTTTGGGATAATTTCAAATAAGGCTCAATTAATTCCCAGGTTAAGACCCGATTTTCCCTTATGTGAAACGGGCATCTCCGTCGGGAAGATGGGTATTCTTATAGTTTTAGTCTCCCGACCAGACGAAGAAAAAAAGAAAAAGAAAAAAATAAAAAATAAAATTTTTGGCTTTACGCAGTTGAGTTAGCTACCTGCAATGTTGCCTGTGTACCTGAAGTTCCTACGTATTTAGCTGATGTGTCAACAGTGTTGTGAGTCAAGTAAGTTGCAGCGTTTGTTGTATCTGCAGCTTCATAACCAGCAACAACTAAAGCGAATGATCCACCGAATTTGCCAGTAACTCCTTCAAGAAGGAATTGTCCTGATCCTACACCTGTAGCCTGTGTGAAAGCAGGTCCGCAAGTTGGATAAGCAACGCCTAATGCAGTTGCAGCAGCTGAGTTAATACAGCTACCACCAACAATCACTAAGTTCTTGCCTGAAACTGATGAAATTTCGCTGTCTGTTACTAAAACATTTCCTAATTTGCTACTACCTGAGATAGTTGCACTTGGAGATGCTAAGTAAAGTTGGCCGTAAGATTCACCGCCATGGTATACCAATGAAGCAGTTTCCTGTGTTGGTCCCTCGTTGTAGGATATAGCAGTTGCGAGTGGAGAAGCCACAGTGTAATCGTACACGTTTGTTTGTCCTACTTCTACTGCGCTACCTGCGCCGCTGACTCCCGTTACAGAAGTCTGCTTTGTTGTTGTTCCAACACTTCCCACAGTTATATTGAATTTGTTTCCAGATGCAATATTTCCGTTCTTA
Organism: Nanobdellota archaeon; assembly: GCA_021799535.1. Taxonomy (GTDB): domain Archaea; phylum Nanobdellota; class Nanobdellia; order Pacearchaeales; family GW2011-AR1; genus GW2011-AR1. Next base: position 18,841 of record JAJZAH010000004.1, on the reverse strand, counting down.
TCAGCTTCAGTGAACTGAAGGTTATAAGATTGAACTGTAGGTTTGCTTGCGTTACCATTAACATGCACAGAAGTTGGAAGCAACATCTTTAACCCATCATTTGTGTAAAGGGAAGCGAAGTTTGCTCCGGTTCCACTTGCCGTGAAACTTACATTCTTTGCAGCGTAGTTAATAGATGGAGTCAAGGTTATCCCTGTGCTAACTCCTACTGAACTAGCTTGACCATTGGTCAATGTAACCTGGTTTGCAGTGTTAGCCTGATCAGTCAATACAACCTGAAGTCCATTTTCTGTTGTGTTTGAGAAACTTGTCACTTTATATACATGTGACTCAGCTACTTTTCCGTTGATTCCCGAAATCACAAACTCACTATTCTGGTGAATTTTATTCAGGTATGCTGAATTGTTTGTAACTAACAAGTTGTTTGAGTCTTGTCCTATTGTAGTGAAGTTCCCAGTTGTCTTGTCTATCCCAAGAACATCTAATGAAACGGAACCACCTTCCAAAGTTGTTGATACTTTAACTGCTGTGTTTCCATCATTTGCTACTGTTGTGTTTTCATTCTTTGGATAGGTCATCCCACCAAAGGTTAATTTAACACCGTCAAATGCTGGCATAGTCAAAGGCATACTCTGTGTGATTGCGCCTGTGTCTCCTGTGTCCCACTGGATAGATATATTTGATATACTTTTTCCACTAGCTCCTATAGTAGCAGTTACACCACTAACGGAATTCGTGCCCACTTGGACATTCTGCCCATTGTTCAGGATAATCTTTCCTGCACCAATGCTGAAGTCAACTTCGCCGTTTCCACTTCCTGCAGTATTGTAAAGGACGTCTTTTATACCAACATAAGAGCCGTCACTTAATTTGTAAGTGCTTCCTTTTTGTAATGTGTCTGTTGTTTGACCATTAATAGTAAGCTTTACGTTGCTTGAGTCTATATAAGCAACACTTACAGCATAGGTCTTTCCCCCTACATTTAATGTAGTCGAGCTTCCGACATTGCTAAGAGTTGCAGTTGCTGCAGAGTCTAGAAGTGTCAATGAAGTCGAAGAAGCTGAAAGCACGTAATAACTTGAACCCATAAGGTTAAGGTTAGTGTACTGCATCAAGCTTGAGTTAACTGCGCTCGTGAAAGTTAATGTGTAATTTAATACATTAGCTCCAGAGCTCAATGGGAATCCTATTGCAGGAGTAGTTGAAGTTACATTAGAGTCATACTGTTCAAGGTCAAATTGCTTGAGAGTCAAGTTGGCCACATCAATCTTTTGAGTGTATGAGTGGTCACTGTTTTGAGAGTCCTGATAAGTGCCGTCAGCCAAAAGTGTCGGCATATCTGTCTTTGTAACAGATCTTCCGAAAACTTGACTTATACCATTTCCTACGTGAAGATATGATGAAGGCATCTGAAGAAGGACGTTCTCACCAGAGATATTTGTTGACCCGCCGGTAACGTATGTTCCTAAGTTGCTTTCGATGTTTCCTGCTGACACTTGGTCAAGCTGAGATACACCAGCACCAGTACCATACACTACAGCTACATTAGCAACACCATTCTGAACGAATGGAGCTGGGAAGCTAGCTGCAGCAGCGAATCCCAAACTTGCTCCGGCCATTACTACTGAACCAAGAACTGCTGAGATCTTTTTGAAATTCAATTTCATTTTGTCTTATTTTTGTCCTCCTTTCTACCTCTCTGGTTGGAAGCTTTTGGCTTCCGGACCACCTAAGGCAGTCGAAGTCTTTGCTAAAAAGCTATAGGGGAACTTTTTAGCACTTATAGAGCATTACGCCCGCATTCGTGTTCTGCAAATGCATGGGCTTATTCCCTATAAGACCACCCTCAATTGAGTGTAATAAAGAGAATAAATTTTTCTTTAAAAAGCTTTGGAGTAAGTCTTTCGGTTATTGTCTTCAAAGGCCACTTTTTGAAGGTTTTATTTAAAAAGCTTTCGGTGTCTTTTTCAAAAAGTTACAGGTTTTGCCTATAGGGGTAAAAAGGGGCAAATTATATATATTCGAAAATAATATATATCCTTAAAGGCATCGTTTTAGCATAAAATGGCAAAAATAAGGATAAGGGAAGTCACTATAAAAGAGTCTGAAGGCGCTTTCAGGTTCCTTAAAAAGGATAAATATGATTTTGAGAGCCTGTCCTCATTAAGGAAGCTCCTCTCTAAAGAGAAAGCAAGGCTTCTTGATGTGGTGAAGTACAAAGAGCCCTCTTCTATTTACAGTCTGGCAAAGATCCTTGGAAGACCGTTCAAAGCCGTGATGGATGATGTGAAACTTCTGGAAAGGTTTGGGTTTATAGAACTCGTGAAAGAGGAGTCAAAGAGCAGAGTAAGGCATAAGCCGGTGATTGTTGTTGATGAAGTTGTTGTTCATCTGAAGATTTAATAATAAGCCTCAAAAGTTATCTGGAGGTTTCCGCTAAAGACCTGATTTGAGCCCTTGCTTTGTGAAGTCCTGTTCCCTCTTTCAATATTGACAAGATCCTTCCCGCCATAATTTATGGAAAAGTCATATCCTTTCACAGGGAACTCACTTCCCGCATGCCATGAGCTGTTCACGAGGTTTTCTGAGGTTGAATCAAGCACCTTGCACGCTTCTGTCCCGTTATCACAAAGTCCGTTTCGGCTGCATAGTTCTATCAAGTCAAGATATGAGTCATAATGCCCGTTCTCCTGACAGGTGGTGGTATACTGGAGGGCTGACTGGACAAATGATTCTGTCTTGTAGCTTTGGACGGCTTCCGGCTTGTTTTGCAGCGAAAGTGATATGAATATTAGGATTATTATGGAAACTATTATAACTATTATCGCAAATCCTACAAGCTCCGATTGCGCTTTTCTACCCATTTGAAATCCTCACCGCGAGTTCCCCCATTTCACATTTGTCATAGAATGAATTGCCGTATTTTTCTTTCCTGCATAAAGACACATAGGCAGAGTCATCAGTTCCTGTGTTTCCGGTTTTTAGGATTGAGAGTCTCCCACAATTAGGGTACGTTTCATTTGTGCACTCGATGCTGAAGTTCTCCGGAGGATATAATCTTAATATTTCTATCTCCTGGACGCCCCAGAAGCTCGCATATTGTCCGGCGTGGTCTTTCAGGGCAAGAGCTTTGTCCATATCTATACAGTCTGTCCTTTGGGTCCCGAAAGCGCTCCCGCAGGCGAACTCAGGCGAATTTGCCAGATTTTCTACAAGTAGTGTTGCCTGCTGTTCGCTTGTTGCCGCCTGTGAACTTTTCAGCCCCGAAAGAAACAAAGACAGGACAAAAAGCCCGGCTATGACGAAAAATACTGTCAGTCCGAGTATCATGAAAACCATCTGTTGTATTTTTATCTGTCCTCTTTTGTTTACCATAGCGTACATCCTGAATTGCTATTTATGCTATTCATATTGTTTGCGTCATTTGAGAGGATGTAAAGGTCTGCTGATCCGTTGAAACTTTCAAGATCACTCTGAAACCCTGCAAAATCCGTCGATGAATCGCATCCAACTTTAAGAAGGTTTGCAGATTTTTCTTTATATATATCCAGGAGAGTTTTCGTTCTGTTCATAAGCCTGCCGAGTTCGCATTCATATATCTTCTGGTCCGAGAATATCGCTGCGTACATCAGTGCGTCTCCCTGGAAATACACCGTATTCCCGTTTTTCGTCACCGTTCTGTAATTTGTGTCGACGTTCACATTGCAGTTTATGTTTGAATTGAAACAGACTTTTACCGAGTCGTTGGAGCAGTTGTCATATTCGAAATTGCCCTGGTTGAGATTTTGGAGTCCTTTCCTTGAAGTTGTGGGCATGTTAAGAAAGCAGTATTTTGTGTCCGCATTTGTGACATACATGAGGTCTGCGACCTTGAAAGGGAAGCTGAATGGCTCTGAAAATACGTTGAGGTTTTTCCCCTGAAGCGACGACGGGAAGAAGATATACTTATTTTCTGATGAGATTTTTACACCTGTGTCTGTCCATTTGTTATTCACAAACTGATCAACTGAGATTGAGTCAGTCCCGAAATTCCCGAATGTGCTGCACTGATGGTTTATTATTGAGTTAACAGGAAGATTTATTGTGATGGAGTTTGCGGACTCGACGCCGTTCTGGAGAGGCGAGAGTAGATTAAGAAGTGAAGAGCCCGTTTGTGCTGATGATTCTGTATTTGCGACATTTGACGCCCTTGTTGCGAAGTATATGGCTCCAAAAAGTATTATCGCTCCGACAATAAGTGCAAAAACCCATGAGAACGGAAGGTCAAGGAAACCTCTTTTGGCCCCGTTTCTTTGTCTGAACCTTTTTATTTTTGGCATTTTGACCTTAGAGCTAACCTGTTGCCGCAGTTACACTAACAAGGGGCTCCCCGTAATTTTTTTTGATTATGAAATCAACTTTCCCATTTGAAGCGTTCACGCAATAAGGGGTCAATATATTCAGATGGTCTACATATTGTCCTGGAACGGGCGTGTTTTCCATAAAGTAGACATTGTCATTATTGTCATTCCTGAAGCATACTTGCTTCACACTTGACGGCAGGACATATTCGGTCTGCTTTGATGCTTCATTGCTTGTCCATACTGAGTTAACATCTGTCCTTAGGGAATCATAGAACTTCTGGGTTTGGAGTTCGCTTTGGAAAGAGAGGAATTTTTGTATTGCATAGAATGCGGCTCCAAGGAAAGCAATTATAAGTATTATTGAGAAAATTGTGCCAAAAGAAATCTCCAGCTGCCCTCTTTTTTTGTCCATATTACTTTCAGGTCCGCCTAATTTTTAAATTTATGGAAAACCTATTGATTTAATGAGGGTACGAGCAGGTAAAATTTTTCTGTCGTGTGGTTTTTAGAAAGAGATGGTTTTTTTGCTTTTTTTCCCGCCCGTTGGCGGCTAAAGCCGCAACGCAAATTTGGCAAATAAACCGAAGCTAAGAAACTTCTGCAAAGCCCTGTCATTTGGCAGCCTTGAGTGCAGGCGAGATATTTTCCTCAAAAGCGGCCGCCGATATCTAACTTATATTATGAGTTTTGGTTTCCGTAAGCTCTTACAATAATACTGCATGTGCCTGTAGAAGGCAGATTGCCGTAGATATCTTCACATTTTATATAAAGGTCAGTTGCAGTGTTCCATGGGAAGTTATGGTTTATCCCGTCGTAGCTTGTTATGTTTGTGCCGTCTCCGAAATTGTAATCACAGCTTGATGTTGAGTATTCACATGACGCCTTCTCGCTTGTTATTATCTTCATCTGGCCATTGTCATAGTAAGCTCTTGATATCAGGGGAGCGGTATTATCAACACTCACATTGAAGTTTATTACTTTGGTGTCCACGTTGCCTCCAAGGTCGCTGCATCTTATATAATAAGTTTGAGGCCCGGCTGTGTCATATACAGTTGTTGAACTTTTGTATGATGAGGTGTTGTCAAATATCACATAATCTCCTATCCTTCCTGTTGTGCTGTAAGAGCATACAGCATTGCCGTCATAGGCCCCTCCTATTGTCGAGGCTGTGATTGTGACAGGGACAGGGCTTGTCGAGTCTTTTATGACTGTTGCATTAGGTGATACATTCTTTATGACAAGAGCGGGCGAGGACGAAAGTGAGTAAACATAGTCCTGGATATTTGTGTTCCTCTGAGGTGTTAAGTCCTGGCATCTCACATAATAAAATGTTTTCTTGCTTTGAGAGATTCCTGTAAGGTTTGCCGAGCATGCATAATCAAGGTTAAGGTTTATCTGTGTTGATTCGTTTGCGCAGCTCATGTTATTTTCCATGTTGCTGTAATCTTCTCCCGGCTTGAAAGACCATTTGCATATTGCAGGTTTGTTAACATAGAATGCAACGGTTGCGTTTGTCACGTTGGAAGCGACTTTGGTGTTGTTATCCAAACTTGTGGATTCTATGACTGGAGGAGTGAGGTCAGGACCTTTTTGCACACACATCTGGAACACGAAATTTCCTGTGTCAGCGTTTCCGTTGGCGTCCTGGCATCTCACATAAGCGGATATCATATTCGACTGTCCTACGCTGGTGTTTATTTCAGGGACCTTTAAGATCATCGTATGATTCAATTTAAGACCGCTTCCGTCTATATAATTGCTCATGCTTTCGTATGAATTCATCCTTGTGAAACTGACTTTGCATGCAGCGTAATAAGGCGCCTTTGTGAGTTCATTGAGGGTATTTACTCCAAAGGAAACCGTGCTGAATGGAAGAGCGCAGCCATCCTGGGTCTTTGTGTCTATTATCTGGACACCTCTATCTGGAGGTGAGACGGCGGTTGAGTTTTGGTAATAATACCCTGGCGTGAGAGATCCGCTGTCAGGCACCATGAATGGAGGATTTATGTCATTTGAATTGTTGTAAAAACAGAAAGATGCTCCGTTGTTTGAAGGATCACTTTGTATGAATGCGCATGATTGGCCCAAACTCTTGCACTGGTACAGTGAGCAGGGAACATTCTGGTGGTTGCAAAGATCGCAATTTGCTCCGCCTGTCTGAGGCTGCCATTGGTTGCAGTAAAACACAACAACCCCTGATTCTTGGACTGACTTTGAAAATATCCCTATGATTCCCGCAACAACTGTTGCCGCGGCGGCTATGACCCATCCCGCTACAGGTATGCTCCCTGCAAACAATATTAATGTTCCGGCTATTGCTCCCGCTCCCGCTCCTATTGTTCCGAATGCCGCTGTCCAGTCAGAATTTGCGTGTACAGCCCTCGCCACAGCTTTCATACCGAAATATCCCCCAACAGCAGCGACGGCAACTCCTACATATGCCGCGATTGTCGCAAATGTCGTAGCACCAATCCAAGTCTTTCCCCAAAAATTTGATGAAGATCCAACTGAAGGTAACGCTGAAGGGGGAAGTGTCCCAGATAGCTTCTTTGCCGCATCTGCAGCTTGAGCTTGAAGCGATTCGGTTTCTATTATCTTTGCAGGAGCCGGATTTACTGGAGGAATCGCTAAGTTTATTCCTCTATTCACCAAGGCTCCAGTACCTGCACCAGCTACCGTGGAAGTGAAATCAAAAGAACCACCCGTTGTTCCTTTCGCTGGGGCATTTATCGGTGTGATGCAACACTGCACGTCCGTTGGAAGACCAGGGCAATAGTTTGGATAAGATTTTCCACCTTGACTGGCACATGTAGAGGTGCTGATGCATGTTCCTGCGCTGACACCAGGGACGATGCATGAAGAACCGATTTGCATCCCTCCTCCCGCAGCACTCACCCCCGGCAGTCCATTTATCATCCATATGAATGCGAAGATTCCGATTATGAGGATTCCTATCTCGCTTAAGGCGATTGCTTTTCTGTTTCCTTTATCTATCATCATCCTATTATTCCTCTTATGAAATTCGACCAGCTTTTGTAAGTTTGGGCAATTCCGTTTCCGTTATCCACTTTTATTATGCCGTTTCCGTTAGTGCTTATTATGTTCGTTGTGGCGTTTCCGGAAGTTATCTTTTCAGCTATTACCTGTGTCTCACCCGGATATCCTAAATAATTTGTCTTTGGTCCGCTGTCTCCTATTGCTATACATCTTGCATACATCCCTTGGACCCACTGGGGATTTATTTGGTTAGTCATATGATGCGCAGTATTCCCAGTTAATGTTAAACAGTCTCCCCCTTCCGTTATTTTGTATCCGCCTGCTACAGAATACTCTATTTTGTATGGGCAGATTATTGTTCCAAGTGAGCTTATTGTGTCGCCGTTTCCGCTTCCGTTATAGAAATCGAATCCCGGTGCATTCAAGGGTGCGCATGCCCCTGATTTTTTAGCTCCTTGGGTGTTTTGTGTCCCATAGGGGAAAGTGTTACTTATCCATTGGCAGTCTCTCTGTGTCCTGTCAAGGCAGCTTGTCTCATTCGTCTGGCTGTAACAATCCTGCCATCTATTGAGTTCACATGCGGCATTACTGAATGGGCCATTTGAGGTTTGTATTGTGTCTTGGACGCACGTCTGCTGCCTTCCGTCTCCGCAAAACTCGGAATTTACTTGCCCGTCATAGCATGTTAATTTTTCGTAAACCGATCCCGGAATATTTTGGGATGCGCTATTAGGAGTCGATCCCGACGAGCCGAAAGTATAGCTTCCGTTTTGGTTCTGGTCTGTTATTGTTGTCGTTCCTGGTGTGAGAGCGCACCATGACTCCCCCTGCTGGTAATATTTTCCGTTATAGTTGCATCCGAGATCCTTACATATGTTATTGCCATAAACAGGCTGTGTTTGTCCCCTTTGCGCTGGTGCACATGTGCTTCCCAAGACAAAATCACAGTTTCCACATGAAGGGTTATTTATATTGCTGCTTGAGTTGCTGCATGAATCGCTCTTGGGTATTATTGTTGCCCAGTAGGTTGGATCATTTGCCCTGCTTGCGTCGTATACATTAGCTACGTTTCCGCATGTGTCAACAAAATAAACTGCATCCTGACCTACAACACATGTTGTTTGCTTTGAAGGTCCGCAATTTGTGTGAAGCTCTTCATTTGAACATAAGTCATTCGGGTAGAATGTGACCCCCGAGACGCTTCCGTTTGATTGCAGGTTGTTGCATCCGGTCTTTGTTGTGAGTCTGCATGTTCTTTCTCCTCCTGTCTGGTACACGCATGCCCCTTTAGTGTCACCGCCTGCACTTGCTATGCATTGGGTCTCTGAGGTGATCGAACTGTCCCAGCTTGTGTTCACACCGTAATTTGATGAAAGTTGTTTGCATCTGACCTGAGTTGAGAGGAGCGCCTGGCTTGAGCCTAAGTAACAGCATCCGAGTTGGCATTGCGCAAGTGCTGAAGCTCTCTGGTCGCTCCATGCGCCGCCGTTATTCTGGCATACTATCTGACTCACCCCTTCATTGCAAAGCCCTGCTTGGCTTGCGGTTCCTGTGCTTCCGTAACATGTTCCCGGTTTACAAAAAGAGGTAGACTCGCACGCGGTGGGAGCCATCTGGAAACTTGCATTGCACGAGCTTGCGGGTGCGTTCTGGCACCACTGCCCTCCGGCGGCGTTGCTTAACTTTTCGCAGCAAACATTGTTGTCTGCTGAGACCAAATGTGAACTGAATAAGAAAACAGTCAGGACTAACAGTGATGCCAAAAATATGATCGCTATCCCTCTTTTTCTCATTGTGCTGTCTGATTGGATGGTTTAGGTATACCTAAAGGCCAGTTTATACTCCTGACCGCGAATTCGAATTTGTCCCCAGTGCTTCTTTCCTGTATTATCCAGACTTTGGTCCAGTCTGAAAGGACATTTTTGGTTATGTTCAGATCCGGATAATAGTTCATGAAGTAGACAGGATCAGCGTTGCCGTATGTTTCCTCCCATCCGACTATTGTACTTGCAAGTGAAGCGAGTTCAAAAAGATTATTGTTGAGAACAACATCAAATGAATCATAATATTTTTGTGATCCCTTTGTGAGAGTCAGTTGCGTGTTGCTGTGAAGGACGACTTTGTTTGGCAGGAGGTTCACATTGAAATCGCCCTCCTGAAGGTTTACATCCGTATATCCTTTGCTTGTGTAATCCTGTTTCATCTGTGAGAAGCAGTTGTGCACTGTCGCAGCCATGCTTTGTTTGAGTTGGCTTTCGATGCTTGACACCAGGAATGCGACCTGTGGGACGCACATTATCGTCGGAGATTCTGTGTAAGGCTGGTTTGTATAGCATAAATAGGCAATTTTATTCCCCATGTATACAACGCTTGAGCTTGGATTCATGCTTCCTCCCTGAAGGCTGACAGTCTCGACATTTGCACTTAAGTTTCCCTGGACGCAGCTTTGGAAATAAGCGACAGGATTCTCTTCAACTGACGTCGCTGTCGTTTTTATCCCTGGGAAAAAGAGGTAGATGAGGACCCCCAAGACGACTATCACTATCGCAAGGATGACAAATATTGTTACCTGGCCTTTTTTGCCGATAGAACGGGGCGCCTCTTTCATTTCTTTTCAAGGATTTTTACATTTATAAATATTTCAATAGAATGAAAAGATATGCCTCGGATATTCTGAATGAACTCACGATATTATAATCTTTTGGTTCCACCATAAAGAATCTTCTTTTTCCAGACTGATTGTAACAGGCCACGTGATATTTGTTGGGGCATAAATAAGAACATTTGCATCTGTTGAATTTTGAAAACTCAGAGTCATTCTGTAATTTGGTTCGACGAATAGGTTATATCCTCTTGTGTAAATTATGAGTGCTTTTGCATTGTAAAAGGTTTTGTTGCAAAAAGGTTCAGATTCATCGCATTTGCTTCTCAATTCTGAACTTGATAAGTAATAAAATTCTTTTGAGTTGTTGTTATTGAAGCTTTCCCATACAGCTTTTGCGGCACTTTCGGGAGTCGATAAGTTTACCCCTTTAGGTATGTTTGCTTCCACGTTTAAATTTGTGGAGCTATTTGTCTGATTCAAACTTTGTCCTGCATTTCCGTTTGTTGTCTTGTTTAGGCTCGAGTCCAGTCTCGCTGAAAAATTCACAGAGCTGTTTTCTCTCATCGAATCTGGAGAAAAATTTGAGGTTATTGAAGTGTGGTCATTTGTTGCTGAATAATTATAATTACAATTTTTTTCTGCGGGGGGCATACTTTTGTCTGTTCCGCATGAATTAAGATCTGTGCATGTTCTTATCTCTTTCCCGTCGGCTCTGCATTCGCTCCAGTTGCCACATTGCCAGTTCTCTGTACAATTGGCTTTAATTTTTTGTATATAAACATTAGGGACTCCATTGTTTATGCTCACAAGTTTTACAATTATATCGGGCGTTCCGTCGCCGTTCAGGTCAACTTCTTTTGTTTCTCCGACTGTCAGGTTGAGTATTATGGGATTGCTATGGATTGTAATAACTGCCGAATTTGTGCTGACTGAGTTTACTTCTATTATATGCTGCTGATTATCTACTGCAAAAGTTGTGTTTTTTCCTTGTGCAAGATTAACATTGACACCATTTGAAATCTGATTTGCACTATATTGTGCATGCGGGGATGTCAAGATAAAAAATATAAATATTCCTGCGGCAACGAAGATGATTGGAAGTGAGGCATATATCCATGTTCTTCTTGAACTGAATATTGCAGAAGCCGCTCCGGACCCATTTTGATTTATTTCCTGTGCGTATTTTATTGTGTCGCGGATATCTTTTATTTTCCATCCCGAATTCACAAGTTCGTCTTCTATAGATTTGGGATCAATCCCTCTTTTGAGATTCTGGTTTATCAAGTCAATAAGACTGTTTTGAATCATGAATTAATTTGGGAAATGATTTTTATAAATTTTTTTAGTGACTAATCTTCGGTCTCCATCCTTGGCGCGAGAAGGAAGCTTAGCGATAGGTGTTCGCTTGTGAAATCCACTCTTATTGGGTGGTCTTCGGCGAATTTCAATGTTGTTGTCTCAAACTGCTTTCCTGCTTTCATGAATTTCTGCAGATATTCTAAGCTGTAACGTGCGCGGCAGTCTTCCGCTTCTATGTTAGCTTCATCCTGCGAGAATTCTGTCCTTGCAGAATTTGTCTCTTTGGATTCTATTATAAATTTCTTGTCTTTTATGATGAATGAACATGCGTCAGAAACGACAAGGCAGTCTTCTATTGAGTCGATAAGGTCCTGCGAATTTATAATTACTTTCGATGAGAATTCAAGGTGTTCGGGGAATTCTTTGTCTTCCCTTTCAACTTCGATGAGGTTTAATGTGAATATCCGGTTTATCTTGTCTTCTATTTTTATCTCAAGTGAGTTCTCTTTCCTTTCAAGGAGGAGTGAGCTTGTTTTAGACGCTCTTCTAAGTATTTTTTTAAGGTTTTCAAGGTTTACTCCAAGGACCTCCGGCTCGGATTCAAATTCCTTGAAGGCTTTTTTGGGTATTCTCATAGATACCATTGAGATATTTCCCGGGTCTATTGCGACAATAGAAATCCCAAACTCATTCACTTTTATTCTGACTTCAAGGACCAGGTCAGATATAAGCTCTATCGCTTTCGTGAAAAGTGTTGGGTCTTCAAGTTTTAATTTCATATTAATTAAAGTTGTGTTTCTTTTTTAAGTATTTTTATTTGCGGATTGTGGTATTTAAATTTTTAACAGGAATCTTTTTCTTCCTTTCTGTTATAATCTCTTTTCTGATATACTATTTTTCTTATAATCTCCCACGGATCTCCCGCGGGCTTGTAGTTTTGAGCCGTTTCATCTCCGCTAAAGAAAGGTCCAAAAAAATAATTTTTTGTGTTCATCGTCGGCCTTTTGCGGTAAAAGTAAATCTGGCTGCTGTGGTAGTTAAGCAGGTCATATTTGTAATATTCAATCATACAATTCTCCGCATGGCTAATTATATAAATCTTTTCTGTTCTTTATTTTGATGGGAGAAGACCATACAGACGTGAAGACTGAAAAGGAGCCTCAGAGTGAAAAAGAGAAGCGTATAAGGAAAATCACGCAGCTGTATTATTCAAGGCCGGACATTCAGGAAGCTATATATAACTTTTCAAAGCACAGGGAGATTTCCCCAAGGTACTTTGAAGGATTCGGAAAGAGGCCTGATGCTTTGCAGTTCAAGGGGGATATATTGGGGCTCGCCAAAAAAGGCGCGACATCTTTTCATTGTTCTGAGGAGCTCTGGTCAGACCCTCTTAAGATAAAAACGGGCATGGATAAAAAAGAGGCTGACTCGCTTAGGATAGGGTGGGATCTCCTGATCGATATTGACTGCAAATGGTTTGACTATTCGAAACTTGCGGCGAAATCTATAATTGAAACTTTCAGGCGCCACGGCGTAAAAAATGTTGGAGTGAAATTTTCAGGGTCAAAAGGATTCCACATAATCTTGCCGTGGAAAGCTTTTCCAAAATCAGTAAATGGCGTGGAGCTCAAGGATATGTTCCCGGAGATTCCGCGAATTCTTGTCGCTTACCTGCGCAGGTATTCTGAAACAGTCATGAGAAATCTTCTCCCTGAAAATTATCACGATGAATTCAGGAATACGAACATAAAAAGAGGTGTCAAATGCCTGAACTGCGGCGAGATAGCTGACAGTTACGAGGAAGTTGAGCTTTTTTGTAAATTCTGCAGAACAGGAGAGATAAGGAAAGTGCATGAAGGCAATGAAACGGTTTTCAAGTGCCCAGAATGCAGGAGGGTCATGGAGAAGATAAATTCGAAAAAAGTCTATTACTGCCCTCGCTGTAATGTTACCTCAAAATTCGACCCGAAAAGAGACCTTGAGATAAATAAGAATGATTCAAAATTCAGGGAAACTGAGGAGTATGACCTTTTCAGCTTAATGGGACTGGACCTTGTATTGACTTCGCCAAGGCATCTTTTCAGGATGCCTTATTCCCTTCATGAGAAGACTTCCCTATCGAGTGTAGTCATATCCCCAGAGGAGATAGACAATTTTGATATTAAAAAAGCCGATCCCATGAAAATAAAAGTGGAAGATTTCATGCCGGATTCTGAGGAAGGGGAGGCTAAGAAATTTGTTATGCAAGCTCTTGACTGGGCGAAGACCGAAGGTTTTGACAAGGAGGTCGAAAAGAAAGCTTCAGGAAAATACGAGAACTACAAGACCGTGAAACTTGAAAACCTGAAAGATTCGCAATTTCCGCCATCTATAATAAAGATTCTTGGAGGAGTACGTGACGGGAGGAAGAGAGCCCTTTTCGTTCTGATAAATTTTTTCAGGGGCATAGGTGTTCCAAAAGAAGAGTTCGAGAAAAGGGTGTATGAATGGAACGAGAAAAATGAAGTCCCGCTGAGGAAAGCTTACATAAATGCCCAGCTTAACTGGAGTTATAACCATAAAATAATTCCCCCCCCGAATTTTGACAAGGATTATTATAGGGGGATAGGAGTTGATCCGACAGACGAGGAACTGAAGATGAAAAATCCGATAAATTTCGTTATAAGAAAAAATACTCTTGAGAATAAGAAATAAAATCCGAAATTCGCAAATGTCCTCTGAAATTGGGAAATATTTAAAAGGACGGTTGATGTAATTTAATCATGAAAAAAGGGGCACTGGTATTTGCTGTTTTATTCTTAATTTCCATCTTTGCAGTTGCTGGAGTTTTGGCTGCAGGCACACCTGATGTAAGCAAGGCTTATACCTGTCTCGAACATCAGATCGGCAACAAAACTTGCGCAAAGATGAGCCTTGAGGAGCAGGTATTCTCGGTGCTTTCGACGGGAGATTGCAAAAATGAGCTTCTTAACAATTCTCTCAATAATGACAGGATGTGTTGGCCCGGGACTGTCGGAGGATTTTCATGCGATCTTCAGATGACAGCTGAAGCTGTTCTGGCGTTGGACAGCGTCGGTGTGAACACGACCTTGCCAAGAGAATGGCTCATGAACCAGAGTGGTGTGTCAACTGACCTCAATTGGTTCCTTGAAGTGGATAATACTGTAAATGGCCCTGAATCCTGTAAAGTTACTTACCTTGATAATCCCGCTGTTTCAGATTCCTACACTAATTATCCTTTTTTGATAAATGCGAATAAGACTCTGAATTCCTCGGCGGGAAGTTGCCTTTCCCTTGCAAATGATAATTACTGGTTTTCGATAAGTCCAAACTGTTATGATCGTCTTTTCCAGATACAATGCAACAGCTCTTTTCTTTCAACTTTGGTTTTCCAGGATAAAAACTCGCAGACTTATCATATCTCGCCAAATAATCAAGGGGCTACGGGAAGTTCTACTTTTGAGCAGGTTAATTCTTTTTGTTTTAAAAATAGCGCGGGGGGCTGTGATTATCTTGGAAGTTTGTGGTCATCGCTTGCTTTGAGTGATGCTGGACAGAATATTTCAAAGTTCATTCCCTATCTTACTACTTTAGCTTCGTCAAACCCTTCCAGCTTTCCCGATTCGTTCCTGTATATGCTGACTGGGAACCCTGAATATGAGACAAATATACTTAATTTGCAGACTCAGGTTCTTGTGACCCAGCCTCAGCAATATTTCTGGAATATGATTACAGGACGGGGGAAATATTATGATACGGCGCTTGCACTTTTGCCTTTCCAAAGTTCTTCTTACTCAAGCTTGGCGCAGAAAGTTAATACTGAGAGCTGGCTGGCAAGCGATCAGATGTCTGACGGATGTTGGGACAACAACCAGATAGTCACCAACGGATTTTTGCTGTATTCATTATGGCCCCACCAAAACGGGGGTAACGGCACATTGACCTGTTCACAGGCGGGTTATTCATGTATCGCGAATGCTTCCTTATGTACAGGGACCGTTGAGAGCCAGTTTCCGTGCAGCGGAAGTGCCATGTGCTGTGACACAACAAATACAGGGGGGACAAGCGTATGCGAATTGAGCGGTAACAGTTGTGTTTCTTCATCACAATGTGCGTCGGGTTCCGTTGTGAGCCAGTATTCATTCTCCTGTCTTGGGGCTAATCAAGTCTGTTGTAGTAATATTGTTCCTCAGCAGGCATGTAGCCAGCAGTCCGGAGGAGCTACTGTTTGCCAGTCCAATCAATATTGTGCCGGCGGGACGCAGCTGCTGAACCTTCCTGGTCTTCAGAGTGGGCAGAAATGCTGTCTTGCTCCTGGAACATGCGTGAACCAGAACAACAACGGAGGCAGCGGAAACAATACTGCGACGTGCGAATCAAATAATGGGCTTTGCCAGTCATCATGCCCTTCGGGATATTCAGCTACAAGCTCTTACACCTGCAGCAACTCAGGAGATTTATGTTGCATGATAAACTCAAATCCATCTTCCGGATCCGGGACAAGTTATTGGTGGGTATGGGTCCTTTTTGTCCTTGTGGTTTTGACTGTGATAGCTATCCTTTACAGAGATAAGATTAAGGAGTTTCTCCAGAAGATGCAGGCAAGAAAGGGTTCCCGCGGCGGAGCTCAGGGAATGAATAACGGAAATCTCCCTCCAAGGTTCCCTCCGCCTTACAACAGGAGCCCTCAAATAGGCTCTCCTGTTCCAAGAAGGATACTTCCTCCTTCGACGCCTCCTCAAAAGCCTGTACAAAGGCCAGTTCCAAAGAAGAGATCCTCAGAGGAACTTAATGAGGTCCTTGAGAAGTTAAAAGAGATAGGGAAGTGACATGGAAAAAAAATATCTGTTCCTTGCTATCTTTTCATTTGCATTTGTATTTTTGCTCTCAGGATTTGTCTCGCCTTTTAGCATTCAGACAAAAGCCAATTATTCGGGGGGAGAAAATTTTATCGCAAAAATAACCGGTGTTTTTTGCGCTTCTTTGACTGCCTCAAATATACACTTTTATTATAAAGGGCATGATGAAACCTCTTTCGGGATTATTCCTTCACCTGTGAAAGTGGATAATTATGATTATTATCTTTCTTTTGGAATACCCTCAGGAAAACCTCCAGGGAACTATCTGATTAATGTCAGCGGAATAAGATCAGGTTCTTCCTGTGCTGTATCTTCAGCCTCGGCGCCTTTTTTGATATCAAACCGGACGGCATTTGTCTCCGTGTCGCCTGCCCTGACCGTTTCAGGGAATTTTTATTATGATCTCTCTCTTACAGATAATTCAGACAATCCTGTCACGGTCGTTTACGGACCTTATGAAAATCAGTTTAACAACGTGACCCTTATGCCTTATTCTCCAAAGAACGTGACCTTGCCGACTCCTTCAAATGGGACTCTTGAGACTATCATATTTTCATATGGTAACGAAACATCCTACTCTTTTGTTTACTCAACTCTTGAAGGAACTTCCCTTGAAGTATATAAAAATGGAAACTCAGGAAGTTCTGCAACAAATCAGTCGGGGAGTTCAAATAAGACCCTAAGCATATGGGACATACTTTTTGGTGGAAGCAGCAATAAGACTTCTGTTGGAAATTCCTCAAATACCACTAATTCAAGCTCTGGTTCTATTTGGGATCTTTTTGGAAATGGCTCCAAGACGTCAAACCAGACCAACGAAAGCAATTTAACAAACAGTTCAAGTTCAAATGAGCTTCAGACATGCTCGCAGATGGGTTTTATCGTATGTAATTCGACTCAAAAATGCGACGGTGCCCTTGTTAACGGGCTTGACGCGCAATGCTGCAATGGAAGCTGTGTGGCTCAGAGTTCAGGCGGCTTTACGTTGGGAATAGTAGGGTGGATAATAATAGGGATCATTATCCTTGCGCTTATATTATTCTTCAAGTTCAAATTCTCAAGAACAAAGAGGATTCCAGTCAAGCTTCCCGGAAGAATAAGGTAATTCCCCGATTTTTTCAATTACTGCTATTCTTCCCCGCTCATTTGAATACGACAAATCGCTCTTTTCTGCTATATATCTTTGCCCGAATATGTCTATCCCTCTAAGGCCATGTGACCCTGTGAATAGGATCTTTTTTGTGATTCCCATATTTATATCTTCATGCTCTTCTGAAAATCTTCGATCATTCTCTATCTGGGCTCCATTTATATTGAGGGAGATTCCATAACTGTCATTAGCAGAACTTAACTTCTCTATTTTTGCTCCCGTTATTATTGCCGGATTATTAGGAGATATTTCATAACCCAAAGAGGCGACTTTTCTTGCAAGGTCACGTGTCAGATAAAAATTCTTCTTGAACTCATCTTCAGGATAATTCAGTATTATTTGGGGCGTGCTGCTGTAGACTCCTATCATCTGCCCCCTTCCCATATATAAAAACGCGTCTTTCCAGTCCTTGAGTCTGGGGATTCTCTGCCCTTTCTGAAGATTTGATTCGAGTTCAAGTTCAAACAGGAATTGCGATCCTCTCAGCGTTCTTTTATCTATCCCTCGGATAATGGACGAATACGCCGTGCTGTACAAGCCATATTTCTCTTTTATCCTTGCGAAAGTCTGCCAGACTAATTCCCTGTCATCTCTTTTCTCAGGTGAGAGGAACCTTAGGCAGTATTTCCCGTCTGATCCTAGAAAGATGATCCTGTTTTCCATATATAAGGTATGAACTGAAAAGATATATTTTTTTCTATAAGCAACCTTTTTAAAATTATGACAAACTAATCTTTCTTATGAGTTTTTGCACCCGGATCTTTTTGCCTATCTTTTTTGTCTTCTTCTTTTCCCTGAAGCTTCTTTTTAAGCTCTTCTAATGCTGGTTCAATATGTGCCTGGCTGTTTTGCATCTGTATCTGCATGACTCTTACGAGTTCCTCATATCTGTGCAGCCTTCTTGTCATTTCGCTTAATAAATCTCCTGCTTCATGGTTCTTAAGGATGATTTTCTCAGGCTCGATTATCTCGATATGAGAAGGCATATATTTGAAAGTTATCCCTATGAGGGGCATGATCCCCTCTGATTCGATTTCTACCTCAGCAAAAGAAGTGAACAGGTCTTTTTGGTCTTTGACAGAATGCGGCTCCATAACTTTACTTTGCGTGATTTTTATCCCTGTTTCTGCGCCTATCTGCTTTATCATGTCTTCTAGAGTGTCAATCAGGTGTTTTTCAGGTCTGCCTAGGACTTCTATAATCATCGCTGCAGAGATCTGTCTTTCTTCAATTTTTGAACTCATTTTTTCTTTTCCTTGGCTTTAGCAGGTAAAGCGCCGCAAGAATGACGCAAAATAGTACTAAAGAGTATTTTGAGTAGTCTATTCCTAAGCTATTTCCCGAGTTATATGTTTTTATATCTTGCGGGCTTGCGCCCAGATAAATCGGGCCCGTGTCTTCGTCTCTTGCATTGATATTGTCAATCGGGAAATCTGATGGGTCGTAGATCTTTTTTGGGGTTCCTTCTTGCGGGTCTTGAACTGTTCCTACGGAATCGTTTGAATTGGCTGAAGCGGCGTCACGTGCAGTGCTGCCTGATACGCACGCTAATCCTTGATTTTTTATTCCTTTTAGGGTCGCTTCTACT
>JAJZAH010000003.1 GCA_021799535.1 Nanobdellota archaeon | reverse complement strand
TCGCGCTGTTCGGCGTTAACAATAAAAAAGACAAGCGGGAAAAAAAAGAAAAAAAAGAGAAAGAAAAAAAACAGAGGAGCCCATATAAGAAGCATCTAAAGTGGTACGAAAAAGAATATTTCATCCCGGCTGTGAAGGAGTCAACGGTAAAGCTCACAAAGACCATCTTTGAAACTTACAAGAAAGCTCATGGAATGGCTTCGTTTTAAGTCCTTGTTTTGGCAGGGTTTTCAAAATAGTTAAATATCCCTGTGGCCTTCTTTTATAATGGCAAAGGAAGATGACAATAAGGATAAAAACCGAGATTCAAAAAATAAAAATCAAGAAGGAGAATTTTCAATTGACTGGTTTGAAGATCATGAGTCTTATGATGAAAGCAATGACGATAAGGAAAAGGAACCAGAAGAAGATTTGACTGATGAATTTTCTAAGGCAGATGAGATCACTTTTGACGATGACTTCAATTGGAGGATGACTAATTTTGTAATAAACCAAAGGAAAGATGTTTCTCTTGAGAAAATGCTTGAACTGCCGGAACCGGATATTAGCGCTGATGTGCCTGCGCGAGTGGAAGAAGGTTCCAACGACGAGCCATTTGACTATCTCGCAAAGCCGGGAGAAGACTCTGTAAAATATGAAGTCGTCGAGGCTGACACCCGTTTTTCAAGGCCGGATTTGTCTTCGGCGGAGAGGATATTGGAAGAGCAAAAAGCCCTTTACAGACATCTTGAAAGTTCAAGCGGCGGGATGGTTGCAAAGAATGAATCATTATGGAAGCCTGTGACCCCAGAAGATACTGTTAAGAAAGATTATATCTCAAAGAAAAACTTCACTACGGGACCTTATTAAGACCTTGCTGATTTCCACATAAGATAAAATTGATTTTTGTAACTTACTTCATCCCGAAAAAAGATTCAGTTCATACTTACAGTGAGCCTTTAATAAAAGGTCAAAACGACGATCCGACCAGTTTAAGTCAGATTCGCGAGAAGGAAACTCTTGAAAGGATTAACTGCGTGAGGAAATTATATCATCTGCTGAATGATGAAATTAGGAAGCTTGAAAAATCCGATTTGGGGGTAATGGAAATGCAGGAAAAAATTGCTAATTTTGAGTTAAATTTTTATAAGGCCTCTGGGATAATTTATCCTGTAAATGAGCCTTTGGAAATTTGACTTATCAATAATTTAATAAACATCTTTTTCTTTTAATTAACGAGGTGGCGAACAGTTTTGTGATAGAGAGAAGTTTAATCATTAATCACCCGTATGGAACTGAGAGCAGAAATGGCAGGAGATTATAAAATAGAAAATTTCTATGAACCGGGTTATGATACTTTTAGGCCGTCGGGAGACAGCCCTTATATGGGAAAAAATGGATTTATCCCGGCGCGGCAACTTGGCCTGACAACTGATCCTATGACTGCAAATCAGATTGCGGCATTAAGTCAGGCTCTCAATCAGGGGATATCCGTGATGGAAATAGGAAATCTTTCTCAGGCAGTTTTTGAAACTATTCCAAAGCAGCATTTTGCCGAAATGAAGAGAAAAGCGAAACTTGCTGGTGCCGAACTGACTATGCATGCTCCAATCCAGGGAACTGACCCGTCCGGTTTTGGCGAAAGAGGATATGATGAGACCAACAGGCTTGCAGTTGAAAGGCATCTTAAGGATGTGATTGATAAAGCAGCAGAGATGGATGACAAAGGAAATTTGCCTATAACTATACACGGCTCTAACACATATGGATCGACGTCAAAATATATCACGGAGGAAGATGGAAGCAGGAAAAAAGTAATTGATCAGCTTATCGCTGTAGACAAGCAAACAGGTGAGATAAGGCCCTTGAAAGAGGACTTAAAGTACTACCCCCAGCCAAGATTTGACAAGAAGACTGGTGAAGTCGCAGGATTTAGTGTTGAAAAAAAATACTCCCCTGAAGAGCAGCTTGACATTGCCAACACAACTTTGTGGGAAGACCAAATAGACAAGATAATCTTTCAGAAAGTCAACGTGGACAATATTATATCTAAGATTCCTAAAGAAGCCCAGATGATGTCTCTTCAGGCTGCAGAGGATCCGGAGTTTTTCAAGCGTCTTGGCCCGAATGAGAAAAACTTGGTCTTAGCGACTCAATCCGCGCAATCTTACCTTGAAGATGTAAGAAAATCTTTGAATGGCACTTTCTCCAAAGCTTATGAACTTGGGAATGAAAATCAGAGAAAAGCCCTTGACGAGATTTCTAAAGAGTTTGCCCAGGACCTGTATGGAATTGATCCAAACAGAATAGGCAGAAAAGACCTTACCGAGGAAGAAAGGCAGACGATTGCTTACCATTCTGCAGATATACAGAATCAAGCGAATGCGATTCAGGTTTTCGCCGAGAAACTCAAGGAGATTAATCCCCATATGCTTGAGAGCATAGAGGACTTCTCTATTAAGAAAGCCTCCGAGACTTTTTCTAATGTAGCATTGTACGCTTATGATAAAAAAGGCGAGAAAGCACCTGCGCTTTCGCTTGAGAATCTTTATCAGGGTATGGGTTTTTCGCAGGGAGAAGATTTAAGGAATTTAGTTCTGAGATCACGAGGCGAGTTTGAAAAGAAACTTATGGAGCAAAAAGGCCTCTCTAAAAGCGATGCGAAAAAAATCTCAGAGAAACTTATTGGCGTGACTTTTGACGTCGGCCACCTAAATATGTCAAGGAAATATGGATTTAATGAGAAAGAGCTAATAGAAGAGACAAAGCCAATTAAGGAATTTGTGAATAAGGTCCATCTGACTGACAATTTTGGTTTTAATGATACTCACCTTCCTCCGGGAATGGGTAACGTTCCCATACGCGCTCTTGTCGAGGCTTTAGGTGAGAAAGCCGCAAAGGCAATAAAAATAAATGAGGTCGGCGGATGGTTCCAGCAATTTAAGTCTTCTCCCTTCCCGCAGATTCTTGAGGCTTATGGCTCTCCTGTCTATTCGACGGCAAAAGGCCCTTATTGGTCACAGGCAGGCGGATTCCAGCAAAGTTACATGGAAGGATATGGCCAGATACTTCCTCAGATCAATTATCAGAGATTCGGGGTAGGGTTCTCACAGCTTCCACAAAATCTTGGTGGATCATTGCAACCAAGTGCGGGCGGTCGTATGGGGGGAGGAGATTTTTAATCAATGGTAAAAAAAGGGAAAAATCAAGAGGTTGATTATATGAAATCGGCAGTGCAAAATGGTCTTAATATGCTTATCAATGAACATCCAAGATTTGCGCAGTTTCAGGATTATCTTTTAAGACATATCGACCAAAAAAAGATGCGTGAAAAGATTGATGAAGTACGTAAGAGGTTAAAAGATGAAAGACTTAGCGATGATGAAACTGCTTATCAGGTCCAAAAGGATATTTCAGATTATGTTGCTTCCGGCGCTGTGCTTGATGACAAAGGTCAGGAAGTTTTATTGGGGAAGGGGCTCGAAGAGAAAGTGGGATTCTGGAAAAAACTTTTCCATAAACCAGAGTTTAATGGTGAAAGATATCTTGATCGGACTTTTAGTGCCTTTCAGGATTTGTATGATCTTATGAAATCAGGCGATTATGCAAAGAGGATGCCAGAGCTCTCTGAATCAGTTTCAAGCTTATACAATCTTCAGTTTCTAGATCCGGCTATAGGAGTGCTGAAATCCCATGGTCTGATAAACACAGAAAAATATAGATTTCTCAAAGATAATGTTTACAAGCGGGCTCAGGAAGAGAGTTCAAAAATTGTTGGGGGAATAGAGAAGTATGTTGTGCCTGAAAGAATTGCGGCATCTTTCCTTGCAGTTATTGGGATAGTCATTTTCGTCTCAGGGCTTAAAATAAATGGAGCTGTCATTGGCTCTTTAACCAGTCAGGCTAATTTTCCTTTTGGTGTATTGGGGTTTTTTGTCCTTCTCTTTTCAGCCATCCTGTTCATTCTTTCATCAAGGAAAAAGCTTAATATTTAAATACCTCAAAATATATATTGAAATATAAAGATGGTGAGGAAAAATGTTTCTAAAAAGAAGGCGAAAGTTTCTGAGGTTAAAGGTCCAAAGACCTTGAGTCTGAAGACCGACCATGAGATTGCTACGGATTTCGCTTCTAAAGTTTATGAGAAATTTAAGAAGATCATCAAATCCATCGTACTTTTTGGGTCTGTTGAAAAAGAGAGAGCTACATTAGGGTCAGATATTGATATAATCATAATTGTTGATGATGTTTCCATTAATTGGGATCAGGAACTCATCGCATGGTACAGGGAAGAGCTTGATAAAATCTTGCAGCAGAATCCGTACGGGGCTAAGCTCCATATAAACACTATCCGCTTGAGTACATGGTGGGACGATCTTATGAAAGGCGATCCGGTTGTCCTGAACGTTATAAGGAGTGGCTTTCCTATCCTTGATGCTGCTGGTTTTATAGAGCCTCTCAAATTCCTGATGCTCCGCGGAAAAATAACTGGGACTCCCGAGTCAATTTATCAATGTATACAAAGGGCTCCCTCGCATTTAGCAAGGAGCAAAGCTGCCGAGTTGTCTGCTGTAGATGGGATTTATTGGTCTATGGTTGATGCGGCTCATGGGGCTTTGATTTCGGCAGGATATTTTCCTCCTTCTCCGGAGCATGTTATGGTTGATCTTAAGGAAGCTTTTGTAGATAAAGGGTTTTTGAAAATGAAATATGTTGAGTGGTATAAGGACATGTATTATCTTCATAAGAAAATAGATCACCTTGAAATAAAGGACATAAAAGGGTCCGAGATAGATATATGGCAGCAAAGGGCTGAGGAATTTATGAAAGAGATGATTTCCTTAGTTGAGAAAATTGTAGGTGTTGAAAAGAAGAAATAAAAAATTACTTCTTGGGCTCAGAAGGCTCTTCTTTTTTTGGCGCGAACTTTTCTGAGATGCCTTTGAACACTGCATTATAACCCTCAGACATCGCCTTTCCGATAAGAGAGTATCCCGCAAATTCTTCATATGCCTTAGTCATGGCCCCGAAGTAGGTTTGGAGAGCTTCCTCATCTTTTGTTGGTTTATAATCTTTACCTGCTTTGGAAGCTTTCTCGGCCAATTCCATATAATTCATTTTTTGTATTCCCTGAGGAACTTCTATTTTTATCTCGGGAGCGACTTTCTTGACTACGTCGCTTAAGTCTTTCAGGCTCAAACCTGCCTGTGCGTCCTGGATCATGCCCAGTGCATTTCTCTCAAGTTCGTAATTAGTTGTGTATTCAGGCTGTGAGACTGTCTCGTATTCCTGCGCCTCTGCAATTTTTTGTTTATAGATGCCATCTCTTATTTCATTAGCTTTTTTTCCGGTTAAGAATTCATTGAATGCGAAGTTTCCCGCCTGCATGCCTTTTGTCCCGAAAGGGTTTTCAGAACTCTTCAGATATCTTGCGCCGCTGTATACAAGAAGGCTTTCAAGATTTCCTATTCTGTCTTTTCTTAGTTTCTCGATAGCTTCAGCTTTTGCTTTTTCCTCAGCGCTTATTTCTTTTTTTTCTTCTGCCATATTAATATCCAGTTCCGGCTCCTCCTTCGTTCTTTATATTTTCAAGTTTCAACACTGGGACAATTCTATATGAAATGAATATTCCGGGATAATTAATACCTCGTTCTTCAGCTTCAGCCACCGAAGGGGTGTACAAAAATTTTAGTATTGTTGCGTTATCTTTCACTTTTTTACCTTGTAATACAAGCCTATTAGTGTCAGTGCTTCGAGTAATATACTCATTAAGTTTTTCTATTGAATCAAAAAATGCATTTGGCCTCCACCTAGAAAACAATCCGCTATGGTCTTTTATATCTACTTTGTAACTTTCAGTCATTTTCATATTAAATTAATACCCCCGGACTATATAAATCTTTCGGTATGTCGTATCTTATAAATAGTAACAAATTATTGCTTCTTCACAGATAGGTTTGTGTAATCTGTCCTGATTCCGCCGGGAAGCTTGGAATCAATCTGCCTTATAAGCTCTCTCGTTGTTTGTACTGCCTTTTCATTTGGTAGCGCGAAAATGAACAGTTCTTTTCCCGGCTTGAGTATGGCCGCTTTCCCGATGGATTTTCCAAAAGAGAGCTGCATACCTGTCTGCATACGGTCAGCTCCTGCGCCTGTAAGCATTTTGTTTTCCCTTTGTATATGGTGCGGGAACGGCACGACCTTGAAGAAATACTGACCTCCCAAATCTTCGTCGAGTCTCTTGTTTATATACTGCCTGCATGCCTCGAGTGCATTATGTCTTACCTGGACTTTTTCTGTAGAGACAACTTTTAATATATGCGGCAATTTTCCGTCATTGAACATTGACGGCTTTCCCATCTCGAACTTGACTATTTTCTGCGGCGGCACAACTTTAATGTACGATTTCTGCCTCTTTTTTGAAACTCTTGTGAAAGGAACCACCGTTCTTTTTGAATATGCATTTGCTTTTCTTAATGTTCCCATCTTATTCTATTTTAACCTCTGTTGTCAAGGCTTGTCCTGGAAGACCTTTCTCGAAAATTGCCCTTAGAACTCCCTTGTTACCGTGAGCTGCCGCAATTTTTCCTTTTATGGCCTTACCTGCGGGTGATTTCCACTCCACAGATTTCCCGATCATTTTTCCGGCTTTTTCCTTTGAGTCTATACCCTCAGCCTCGATTAAAAAGTGCCTTTCATGGATTATGTGTCTTCCTCTTCTGAACTGTATTACTTTGCCCTTTGTCATAATGATTATCAATAAAATTAGTTTAAAAAACCTTCGGCGAAGGTTTCTTGTAAACTTTGATTATGCTTTAATTATTGCTTATAATAAATTTTTCCCGCAAGAAAAAACAGAAATTAATTTTTAATCCTTCCAAAAGTATTTATTTTGATTCTTGTTATTGGTGGATCCAAAATCTTCTTTTCCGGGGTAAATATGGAGCTCTTTTTGGCGACGTAAAGGTGGAAATCAGCAGGGAAGCTTTCATATTCTCCAGTGACTCTTATTTTCAATTCATCAAAATCCATGTAAGGTTTTAACTCTAAATTCCTGAAGTATCTCGTATATCCTACACTTAACAAATTGGGCAAATCCAATGCATCAATCTTTATTCCAATAGTGGACAGAATTTCTTTGGCTTTTTCGATTGGGATAATCTCATCTTTTTCTTTGAGTTTATTTAACAAACTTTTGATTCTCATTTAAATTTATGTAACTTGATATTTATAAATTTTTTTATTGTAACCACTAAAAAATTAAATCAATTTTTATTCAGGACATAAATCATCCTTCCCACAATCTGACTTTCTCGGAATTCGGGGATGCTGTAAGTTAAGTTATATCCTGTTGCGCTGGTTATCTCTTCGATTTTCGGCCCTATCCTTTTTTTGCCTATTTTTATGTAAGGGGAAGTGAAAACTATCCTACCTTTCAGGCAGGATTTGAGGTTGTTTATGGATTTTATCATGAGGTTTTCAAAATCTTCAAGGGTTTTTTTCGCTTCATCCGCTGCCGGAATCTCCTTTAAGATCTTTCCAAGGTCAGGCTCTGTTGCGACTGCGTCTGCACAAATATTTCCCTCCTTTGTAGAATCGCCATTAATCAGCTTGTAATTTTTTTCATTGAATCCGAACCATTTCATGTTCTGTTTCGCACTGGCTATTGCGTCCTTGTCCTTGTCAATGCCTATGACTTTAACCCCGCGAAGGAGCGCTTCTGAAAGGACAGTCCCGATGCCACAAAAAGGGTCAAGCAAGGTTTCTCCTGGTTTTATACCCGAAAGGTTTATCAAAATCTTGGCGAGTCGCGGGGATATTGCAAGTGATTCGCGCCTAGCAGGTTTTTTCATGTCTCTCTCTTCGAGGCTTTTTGAGTCGAAAGTTTCATAAATTTCCCCAAAATAGATGGTATCCTTCCCGAAGACAAAAAACTCTTTGTCAAGCCTCTTTGATGAAACCATCTGGAATCTCTCACCGTCTTGCATTTCCATTCGGTTCTCTATGTGTTTCAGCGTCGCTTTTAATTTCTCTTCCCTAAATCTGCCCTTAAGGTAATTCTGGAAAATTTCCCGTTCTTCGGAGAAGTTCCATACGGAATAATTGATCTTGTTGCTTTTTCCCGTGTAGATTTCCTCCGAGTCGAGTTTTTTCAAGACTTCATCAGGTTTACCCGAAGCGGTAACTTTGCCTATTGAGACTACTCCCCCGAAAATATCCACAATGCCTCTATTGAGCGGATGTTCAGTTTCGATTAATAACCCATTTTCTATGATCTCAAATCTTGAAATCCTGTTTCCGGACCCCTCAAAATATGATAGAACTTCAGTTTTTGAAAGTTCAATGTTCCTGCCGAGTATAAATAGATACTTCATAAGAATGGAAGCCCGTGCGGGTTTTTAGGTGTTTTCATTATATTTATATAAGCGGAATGCTTTTTTACGAAATGAAAAACAATAAAAGTGTTATATGGAGCATTATTGAGACTCCAGTTATTTTTTTTGTGGTTTATTCTTTGCTTGTCTTGGTATTGCCTGTTGAAAGCTGGATCGGGGCGACTTTCTCATCTGTTATCTCAATCCTTGTGGCATTTTATGTTTTTGGGCTTGTGGGGTATGGTGTCGCTAAAAACAATGTTGAAATTAAACCCTCCAAGGCCGGGGCTTATTCCGGAGCGGTGATGGGGCTTGCATCTGCTGTTGTAGGGGTGGTATCATATTATATTTATCCTGAGAAAATAGCCCAAGTGATACAGGCAGCAGTTAAAAAAGGAGTCGATGCCGGAACTATCCAAACAGTTATTCAGATAGGGATTTATGTTAATCTGCTGATTGACCCGATAATATACGCTCTTATCGGGGCGTTTTTGTCATGGCTTGCGTTTTTGATTTTCAGGAAGAGGTTTGCGCACAGCAGGAGAAAATAAACAAATATTTTTTTATTTAAAATATTACATTAAGACCTGTATTATTCAAAAAACAACTTCAAATTCTCCGTAATTTTTCCTGAGGGTTTCAAAGACCTTAGAGTCTATCTCAACACTTGGGGATTCTTTTTGTTTTGCTATCGACTTTTCGAATTCTTCAATGCTTGATTCCTCTATCTTATCTGAAACAATCCTTACGGAATTGCCTTCAAAAAGGAAAGTTTTTCCGTTCGCGTTCACTATCTCAATGCTTTTATCCTTTGTCTTGAGAGTCATTTTTCCTTTGTTTATTGGGATTAAATCTTTCCTTTGGATATACTCTGTCAGGTCTTTTATCAGTATATCTGCGTCTTTTCTCACTCTGTCGATCTTATGGAACTCTGCCTTGTCCTTTTTGAACTCTTTTTTGGCTTTTATCACGTCTTTCAGGATCCTCAAATGCTGGTTTGTGAATTTGGCTTTCTTCACATATTCTTTGTCAAATTCCTCTGCCAGCTTTTCCGGGGTTTTCTTCCCGATTATATCTTTGAGGAGGTCGATAACGTCCCCGTAAATCTGTTCCACCGTCTTCTCCTGCGCTTTTGCTTCAATCTCTTTCCTGAGCTTCTTGAGCCTGTCAATGAACTCCTCTGTCTGCTTTAGCAGCTTATCAATCTCTGACCCGGAGATTTCTTTTATCTTTTCGTGCTCGTAGTCTCTCCATGTCTGCACAATTTTTTCCAGGAAGTCAACATACTTTTTCTCAAGCATACCTTTATCCAAGAATTCTTTCTTGAATTCGTTTACGAGCTCTTTTTTAGCGTTTGGAGGAGCGCCGCCATTTAGCATCACCATTGCCTGAGCAGGAGAGGTCACACCCCAGAAGATGTTTGTGAATATATCTGAGAGAAGTGTCCTTTTGCTTCTTTGGATTACTCCGTCACCCATGCTCATGAACATATCAATTGATTCGGGCGAGGGTTTTAGCTTCCCCATCTTCAGGAGCGCTTTCCATGGCATGAAAGTTCCTCTGTCATAGAGGGGGACTCCGTCGCGGATAAAAGTGAACATCACAGGGTGAGCATCTTTGACTGCATCCCAGAAGTCTGTTAAAAGGTAAATCTGTGGTTCAAGCCTGTTCTTTACGCCGGCAATTTGTGTTGCTTCAGCGACATATTGGTATATGATTCCCCTTAATCTTTCAAGGAGCTCGCGTCTGGGCATCCTCTTAACGTCAGTGTCATTGATGACGACAAAGACATCGACGTCGCTTGTTTTTGCGGCATCGCCTCTGATAAGGCTTCCGCCAATTACATAACTCACAACATATTTCTCGAATTTTTGAAGAACTAAAGATTTGTGTATTTCAGCAACTCTCAGCGCTCCTAGTATGCCTTTGTCATAAACCGGGTAGCTCATAGATATAGCTCCCGAAAGGTCAAACTTCTGGTCCATGCATATCTCCCATACCTCTGAAGGAGTCATTATATGAGCCCAGACCTTTTCTTTGGCACTTTCAATTTCCTTTATCAGTTCCTGTTTTATCTTCGGGATTTCTTTTACTTTTTCATCCGGAACAATTATCTCAATGTGAACGTGGTCTTTGGAGCTTTCAGGAGCCTCTTCCTCTTCTATGAATTTAGGGATGGACTGCGGAGGCAGGATGCCAAATGCAAGGATATATTTGAATTTTTTAAGGATAAAAGTCTTGAGTCTGTCAATTTCTTTTTTGGTCTTCTCAAATTTCTTTCTTTCTTCTTCCGGGTTTGTCGCGGGCATCTGCGGCTTTGAATAATTAAGGTTCATACCAGGTATAGAATCAGTGTTTTCCCCAGTCATATCCTAAAAACAAGTGGGTTATTTATAAAAGTTTGGGGAGTCGGCCGGGGGTTACAAGGCGTTTTGCGTCTGTTTAACCGGATTGGTATCGGCAAAATTTATCTTTGCCTTTGACATCTTCTCGTAAAAATCCAAGTCCGGCACTTTTTTCTTGATATCAAATATCAAAAGATTGAGACCTTCCCAGAAGAGAAACCATCCTGCCGGTTCTGAGATCACAGAGAGGAATGTGATAAGATAATTTCCGTCACCTCTTGTGAGAAAAAATGTTGCGATGAACATAAAAACAACTCCGAACAGGACAAATAAAAGCCCCTGGCGCAGCATTTTCTTTTTTGTTTCCTTTAGGTTCTTTAAATTTATCCTGAACTGATCCTTTAATCTCTTTTTTATCACAACTTCTCTTTTCGGATCTCTTTTGTCGTTTGGTATGAGGAACTGGACTTCCACTTCCTCGGATTTCTTGTCTTTGCTTACGCGGTTCATTTCTGACAGGAGGTCCTCAGACAGTAGCCTTTCGGAGTATGGTCTTGAGTCAAAGTCGGAGAAGATATAGTCGTAATCTCCTATCCAGAGCTCAATGTCAGAAACCTTCCCAAGTTGTGCCTCACCATCTTCAATTGTCATTTTCTCACCCAAAGTGGTCCATGGAGGAATCGGACCTCCGCTTTCTCGGTGTAAACGAGATGTTCTGCCATTAGACTAATGGACCGACAAAGATAATCCGTTTGGCAGTTTTAAAAATGTTTCCTGTTAGATAATTTTAAAAGAATTGGGAAATATATCCACAATATGTACAATTATCTGATAGGATGCGGAATAATTGCGGTCCTGTGGTTGATTATGTTTTTTCTGAGAAAAGATTTACAAAAGCCAATGGTCCGGAGTGGCTTTTATTATGTTCTCGTACTCTCAATCGGATTCATTACTATAAGATTAATCACAATCTCAAGACCCGAGTACATCTCAATAATTCCAGGCTACTGGAATCCTGATACTCTCTTTAATCTTGGTAGGATAACGGGAGGGTATTCGATTGAGGATTTTCTTTATATGTTTTTTAGTGGGGGAATTGTAACTTTTTTGTACAATTATGTCTTCAGAAAGAGAATAGTTATCAAAAGGAAATATCATTTTCATTTTTTAGCGATTATTATTGGAGGCCTTATTGCATTGGTTATCTCTTTCCTAAGTGTGAATCTCATATGGGCATTAATCGCTTTTGGGGCGGGCAGCGCAATCGTGATCTGGTTTGAAAGAAAAGATTTGATTAAACATTCAATTATTGGAGGCATTCTTTATGCCTCTTTCTATTTTATTTTTTTCTCTATATTTGGCATCATCTTTCCCCATTTTGTGGTCCAATTTTATAGTATCAGAGACCTGAGTGGGTTTTTTGTCTTGGGAATTCCTCTTGAAGAGATAGTTTTTGCATTGAGCTTTGGGCTCTCATGGGCTCCTATATATGAATATATCCATGGAGAAAAAAATGTGAATATCAAATAAGAAGTGCGGAAACCGAGAATCGGACTCGGGTCACAACCTTGGCAAGGTTGCATTCTACCATTAAACTACTTCCGCTTGAGATTATCTTGTTTTGCCTGTTTAAAAACTTATTTTTTAAGAAGCTGGATTGATGAATACAGCGACTGCAACCACAGTTGTCCATAAGCCTTCCTTATTCCCTTCTGCCGACTGGGTTATATTCGTTGTTTTGAAGATGTGGCCTGAGGATTTGTAAAGCTGCTCTCTTTCTTCCCATGCAGTGTCTGGGTTGAACTCTATGCCTAAAGTCGTTGCAAGCATGGTCGCTGCCAGATCTTCCGCATAGTCCCCTGATCTTTCTCCCTTCTCTCCGAAAGCATGATGTTCCGAGAGATATCCATAGTGGCTGTTGTCTTTTGGTATGGCGAGCCCTATGGATGCGGAGATCAGCCGGTTGGGTTCGTTACTCTCGTTTCTCGCCATTACGCAGTAAGTTATCTCCCCTGGATTCAGCATTTTTGCTCCATCCTCTTTTGGAATTATTTTGCAGTTCGGGGGGAAAATCGAAGAGACACATACAAGATTGCATTTTTCGATTCCTGCATCCCTTAAAGCAAGCTCAAAACTTGCGAGTTTGTCCTTGTTCACTCCGACCCCTTTTGTCAAGAATATTTTTTGCGGAACCATTTTGGGTGTAAAGATTTTCTGTTGTTTTTAAATTTTTGATTTCATTTTCGAATCACAATCGGTTAAGTTTAATAAACCAGAGGTCGTTTTGTTCTTATGATTATTGATGTTCATATGCATGCGGATTTCCTCTCAGAGAACAAACTAGAGAATCTTCAAAGAAACAAGGAAGTAAAGTTCGTTGTGACAAATTCTGTGAACTTAAGGTCGTGCGAAAAGAATCTTGAGATTGCCGAAAAATATTCTAAGATAAAATTAGCGGCAGGCTTGTATCCTGAAAAAGATCTTAAATTATCTGATTTTGATGATTTTGGAAGATTCGTTGAAGAGCACAAAAAGGAAATTATAGCTCTCGGGGAGATAGGTCTTGATTTGCATGAAACAAAAGATAATTTCGAAATCCAGAAAGTGATTTTCAGGAAACAGCTCGAACTTGCGCGGAAGATGAAAATCCTCGCGATAATTCATACAAGAAAAGCTGAGAAAGAAGTTTTAGATATACTTGATGGATTCAAGGATCTGAAAGTTATTCTGCACTGCTTTTCTGGAAATTTCAAACTTGTGAAAAGAGGAATAGAAATTGGTTGTTACTTCTCAATCCCTGCTAACATTACAAGGAGCGAGCATTTTCAGAAGATGGTGAAAGATATTCCTCATGAAAAAATTCTGACTGAAACGGACTCTCCTTACCTTTCCCCTTTCATCGGGCATGAGAACGAACCTGCCTTAATAAGCGAATCCATAAAAAAAATTTCCGAGATCTGGAAGGTTAGCGGAGATGAAGTTGAAAAACAGATAGAAAGAAACTTTAATTGTCTGCTTAAGGAATGATTTCCGGGCCAAAATATTTTTCATAATCGAAATCTTCCCATCTTACAACTCCTTCTCCTTCAAGCTTGGCAATCTCTTTTGAATGCTGTGAAATTGAACCAATCAGAAATTTTATTGTTGTGCATATCGCTTCGTCTCCTTCGGGAGGCCAGAGTTTTGCGTCGCGCCAGTAAAGGCATCGCCCCCCGCATATTTTGAAGTAATTACATTTTGTGCATTTCTCGTCAGTCACATGGATATCTTTTTTTATTCCTTCATCAATTGAGCCGCAATAAAAATTTTTGACGGAATTCATTATAGGGCATGCTGAAAGCTTCCCTAAGGTGTTGAAAGTGAAATTTCTATAACCTGAACCGCATGGAAGCCCAGTTTCAAAGTCTCTTCCGGCCAGTCTGTTTAGGATGCCTATAAACGGGTAAAGCCTGTATACTTTTCCGTCGCGGATTTTTTCAACCCACCACCTAAGAAGTTTGTCTATGCTACTATTGTACATGCTCACAAATTTCTTGAATTTTTCTTCGTCGAAATCGAACTTGTAAAAACCAGCGTCAATTTGCCAATGAATTGAACTGAAAATTCCTTGGTCTATAAGGTCTGCCAGGTACCTTACCTGTTCAAAGAGGTCTGGGGCTGAAACAGTCATCCTTGCAACAATTTCTCCCGTATACCCTGATGAACGGAGTTCTCTTAAATTTTTGATGACCAAATCATAAACACCATTTCCCCTGTTTGAGTCTGTCCTTGCCTTGTCACCATCTATTGAAATAAGCATTTTGTCAATTTTCTTAATATAATTTATTGGAAGCCTTTTAAGAAGAACGCCGTTTGTTTGTATCGCGAATTTGCAGTTTACATTATCGATTATTTCTTTTATCCTGTCAGACTTAACAAAAGGCTCCCCGCCGTAGAAAATAAGCGTGTCGTCCGGCTTCAAAAAAGATTTTAGTTTTCCCAAAGGGATTGTCGAATCAAAGGGTGTGCTT
Source organism: Nanobdellota archaeon (assembly GCA_021799535.1). Lineage (GTDB taxonomy): Archaea > Nanobdellota > Nanobdellia > Pacearchaeales > GW2011-AR1 > GW2011-AR1. Next base: position 115,854 of record JAJZAH010000003.1, on the reverse strand, counting down.
TCGTCATAATCCCACTTTTCTCCAAGGCCGTTATCAAATTCCTGCATGGATTTTTCATAGCAGTACTTGCATTTTAAGTTGCATGTTTCGGTGAGTATGATGTGATAATGCATTTTTTTGGGAATCGATGTCACTATATAAATCCTTATAAGCTTCCGGCAAATCGAGGGTTTATGATAGATATAAGCGTAAAATTGAATGAGCTTAAAGAATTGGAGGGAAAAGGAGTTAAAGGGCTTAAGCTTGGTATGATAAGAAGAGATCTTGAAATTGGGATTACAAAAAGCTATTCCCCTGGAGAAATTGTTCTTTATAAAGAGCAAGGCAATGGAAAAGTTGTTGTTGAAAGAAGGACGATTAATTATCCTGAGGGTTTCGTTGAGGAAATAAAAATAAATAAAAATGGACCTGCATAAACTCGTTTTGAGTCTTAATGAAATATATTTCTCTGAGGTTAAACCGGGGGTTTTAAACCGGGACTACGGATCTGCACTTGCAGGCATTCATACTATGAAGTGCTATGTTGATACATTAAAATACGAGTTGGTGGATAATATCCATTCGGGCTGGGGATATTCCCTTGAAGTGCAAATCCTTTTTGATAAAATTAAAAATGAATCCGTGGGCAATCGTGACCTTGAGAGATTTGAGGCATTTGCCGCGCAGACAAGGCTCCCAAAAGGTTGAATGCTTATTTCAGGTACATTCTCATGAACTCACCAGATTTCTCGAAGCCGAATTTTTCATAGAAATTAAGAAGTTTTTCGTCGCAGTCAAGTATTACTTTATAACATTTTTCTCTTTTTGAAAATTCGATTGCTTCATTGACAAGAATCCCTGCAATACCTATTCCATCAAACCCTTTTCTTGTCACGACATCCTCAATGTGACTTGCTTTTTTTCCTCCGTCGAAAAATTTCTGTTCTATTATGATTTTTGCTGTTCCTATTATGCCCTCTTTATCTTTTATTGCAACAAATATATGACTATCTTGTGCATTTATTTTTTCGAGTAAATATTTTGATTCTTTCATACCGAGAACAGGGCTTTCTCTTAGATTTTCAAGTGTCCGATAAAATGATTCATTGTAAAGAATAAAATCCTCCGGTGTCAGTTCTTTCACCTCATAGTCAGCTTTCAACTTAGGCTCTCCATATATCCGGGAAGGCTTCCAAGGTCATTCATCTTTCCTTTTTTTGAAGATTTTGAGAGGATTATATCGTCTATTCTCAGGATCATTGCTGCGACATCTGTCGCGGAATTTATCGCCTGAACTTTTATCTTCGCCGGTTCTATGATCTTTGAGCTTATCATATTTTCGACTTTATTAGTGAACAGATTGAGTCCCGCGCTCATATTCCCAGAGTCGTGCTTTGACCTTAGTTCCGTCAGCACATCAATCGGGTCCATCCCAGCGTTTTCAGCAAGGGTTGTTGGAATGAACTCCAGCGCGTCAGCATATTCTTCAACTGCGAGCCTTTCGCGGCCGGATAATTTCTGACTGTACTCTTTTAACCTTTTTGAGACTTCCATCTCTATAGCTCCGCCCCCTGGGACGACAAGTTCTGTCTCAAGCGCACTTGCTATATCCCCCAGTCCGTCAAGCAGTGCTCTTTCGACCTCGTCAACCACATGTATTGTTCCTCCGTGGACAAGAATCGTGGCTGCTTTGGAATTCTTGCATCCGCTTATATAAGTCATGTTTTCGCCGCTTTCCTTTATCTCTTCGACCACTTCTGAAGCCCCTAATGTCACAGAAATTATCTCATTTATATTTGAGACTATTTTTGTCAGTGTAGCTTTCGATATCCTATCCATGTCGGATTTAGCCACTCTTCTACATGTGTAAACTCCGGATTTCGAGAGTAAGTATCTTGCAAAGTCGTCAACACCTTTTTGGCAGAATAAAACATTTGCTCCCGTAGCAAGGATCTTTTGCACCATTCCCTTTATTGACTTCTCTTCTTCATCGAGAAAATTCTGCAGCTCATCATGGCTGGATATAGAAATTTTAGTGTCTATTTCAGGGCTTTTTACCTCAAGCGGGAAATCAATGAGGAGTATCTTAGCATTGGTGACCTTTTTTGGCATGTCAATTGATATTCTGTCTTTGTCAATCATTATCCCTTTGATGAGCTCGGTGTTTCTTATCCCTTCGCCGACGACTTTTTCTATCTTTATGTCATTTATATCGGAATTTCTTGTGACTCCAGCGGCTTTTACAGCATCCACGAGCATGCCGGAAAAGAATTCTTTTTCATCTTCAGCGCCTTTCCCCGTCATGGCAGTCATAGCAATCTCTTTAAGGACTTCTGTGTTTGAGGGGACTATTTTAAGTGAAATCTCTTTTAATATTTCCTGTGCTTTTTCCTGTGCCATCCTATAACCTTTCACAATGACTGTGGGATGGATTTTCTTATCGAGGAGTTTTTCTGCATTCTCAAGGAGTTTTCCCGCAATCATAACTGCGGTAGTCGTCCCGTCACCGACTTCTTTTTCCTGGGTTTTGGCGATTTCAACCATCATTTTTGCCGCCGGATGTTCTATCTGCATCTCAGAAAGTATTGTCACGCCGTCATTTGTAACTATTATATCGTTTGTAGGTGAAACAAGCATTTTGTCCATGCCGCGTGGTCCGAGTGTAGTCTTTACAACTTCTGAAACGAGCTTTGCAGCAAGTATGTTGTTCCTTTGGGCGTCTTTTCCCATGAACCTTTCTGTATTTTCAGGCATAAAATCGACCTTTTTATCCATAAAAAATTGACTTCCATGAATTATTTAAAGATTATTGCGCCAGAAAGTATTTAAAATAAAAATTCATTATAAAAACATGTCAGAGTCAGATGAGGTGTATTCGAGTAAGATTTCTTACGACGGAGTGTTCAGCTTTAAGGATCTTTATAAATTCTGCTATAACTGGCTTTCGGAAGAAGCTGGATTGTCCGTGGAAGAGGGGGAATACTCAGAAAAAATATCAGGTCCGACAAAAGACATAAAGTTTAGCTGGAAAGGAACAAGGAAGGTGACTGATTATTTCGAGTTTGAAGTTAAGGCTAGCTTTGATGTCAAGAAGCTTTCGGAAGTTGAAATTAATCAGGGAGGGGCAAAGGTCAAGACGAACCAGGGAAGCGTGACAATAAAAGCATCAGCCAACTTAATCAGAGATTATGAAGGAAAGTTTGAAACTTCAAGCAAGATGAAAGTTTGGAGAGGGATATACGAAAAATGGATAATCTCTCAGAGGGTCACTGAGTTTGAAGACAAGCTTTCCGGACTCGCAGATGGCTTTCTTAGCCAGGCTAAAGCTTTTTTAGATTTGGAAAGTGCTGATAAATAAGGTGAAAATTCCGATTCTTAGACTGGTATAGAAATGTTTATATACAAATTCTGATGATTCCTTGTATGAAAAAGTGGTATTTGCTCATAATTCTTGGATTGTTTCTGGTTCAGCCCATTCTTGCGCTGAGTCTTAACGTGCAAAAATTAAGTTCTAATGAAATAATGGTTGCAGGGCTGAATGAGCCGGCTGTCTTCAGACTTAATGTCACAAACAAAGGTCCTTCGGACAACCTTTCCTTTTACACTTTTTTCGGGACAGGAATAACCCCCGCCACGCCCATAGCAATAAACTCCGGAGAATCCAAAGAAGTTGATTTGTATATCTCACCAAGGACAGATCTCGGCATAAAGGGTTACGTGACATTTAATTATTATATAGAAGGCATGGACAGGTCAAAAGTTGAAGAGAGTCTGACTACGAAAATAATTGATTTGGGGGATGCTTTTTCATTGGGCTCTGACTCAATAAACCCTGACTCAAATTCAGTCCAGATATACTTAGATAATAATGTGAATTTCAACTTCCAGAATTTAAGCATAAACTTTACCTCCCCCTTCTTTACTTCAAGTAGGGTAGTCAATCTTGCGCCTTATGAGAAGAAAACTTTCACGATAACTCTCCAGAAAAGTGATTTTGCGAAGCTTACCTCAGGATTTTATACTATTAGCGCAAATCTCGGAGTAGGTGGGGTTTTGGCTAATATAAGTGAGTCTATTGACTTTACGGAAAAGAACATAATAAACGAAAGCAGGAATCAGTATGGTCTCATAATTCAGACTACTTTAATAAAAGAATCTAACAATGGAAATGTCGCGGGCAATGCCCAGATAACTGTTGAGAAAAATATAATCTCAAGACTTTTTACAAGTTTTTCGCAGACCCCCGATTTAGTCAATAGGACTGGCTTTAATATTTTTTACACATGGAACAGACAATTGAATCCCGGAGAGTCCTATGAAGTTGATGTGACAACTAATTGGATCATCCCTCTTGCTGTGATCATACTAGCTGTCCTTGTGGTTGTCTTTGCAGGTAAATATTCTAGGACTGACCTTATATTAAGGAAAAGGGTGGTTTTCATAAATGCAAAAGGCGGAGAATTCGCACTGAAAATAATGGTAAACGTTGAGGCAAGAAAATTCGTCGAAAATGTGAAAGTTTTTGATAGGTTGCCCCCTCTTGTAAAAATTTATGAGAAATTTGGCGGGGTTATACCAAAGAGGTTCAATAAAACAAAGAAGGTTTTTGAGTGGGAGCTCGGAAATCTTGAAGCAGGCGAAAGAAGAACGTTCTCTTATATAATTTATTCAAGGGTGGGGGTCTTGGGAAGGTTTGCGCTTCCTGCGACTTATGCCACTTTCACGAAGGAAGGAAAACCAAAGGAAGTTTATTCAAACGAGGCATTCTTCCTCGCTAGCGAACATGAAAGTGAATAATTTTCTGTAACCAAACTTTTAAAAACAAATTTTGACTAAAATTTTCATAACCGCCCATAGCTCAGTGGTTAGAGCGCTTGGCTGTAGTTTAGAACTAAGGTGGACATTCCGTTAAGGAAACTGGATGAAGCCCTAAAAGCCATGATCTTAAGCAGTGCCCGAGAGATCCCCAGTTCGAGTCTGGGTGGGCGGATGATTTACGGGGCCGTTAAGGCCCCGTTTTGTTTTTCATCTATACTTGCTAAAACTCTAAAATCTCACATTTTCTTTAAGAAGCAATGGTTTTATAAAAACAAATATAAACTAGCCGGTTATTTTTTTACCATGCTAATAGGACTTGTAGGAAAGCCTTCTGTCGGGAAGTCAACTTTTTTCAAAGCGGCGACACTAGCGGAAGTAGAGATAGCTTCTTACCCCTTTACGACGATAAAAGCAAACCACGGTGTAGGTTATGTAAAGGTGGATTGTATAGAAAAGGAGTTTGGGGTGAAGTGCAATCCGAATCACGGATTTTGCATAAATGGAAATAGGTTTGTACCAATAGATTTGATGGATGTTGCAGGGCTTGTTCCCGGGGCATCTGAAGGCAAAGGTCTCGGAAATAAATTCTTGGACGATCTGCGACAAGCAGATGCTTTTATACACATAGTTGACGTTTCTGGCGAGACCGACATTGAAGGAAAGCCTTCAAAAAATCATGATCCTATTGAAGATATAAACTTCCTTGAAGAAGAGCTTAATCTCTGGTATTTCAATATCCTCATGAAAGTCTGGAAGACTTTTTCAAGGAAAACCGAAATGGAACATATAAATTTTGCAGAGGCCGTTGCGAAGCAATTTTCGGGGCTGAAAGTTGATGAAGAGCAGATCAAGGAAGTCTTGCTAAAAAATAAATTCAATGAAAAAGGAAGTGAATGGAGTGACAATGATCTGAAGAGGTTTGCATCGGAGCTCAGGAGAATTTCCAAACCAATGATACTTGCAGCTAATAAAATGGACCTCGAAAAAGGCGAAGAAAATCTTGAAAGGATAAAAGTTATGTTTCCTCACCTCCTAGTCATTCCGTGCTCAGCGGATTCAGAACTCGCACTCCGCCAAGCCGCAAAAGCCGGATTTATCGATTACATCCCGGGAGAAAAGTATTTCAAAATCCTGAAAGAACTGAACCAAAGACAGAGTGAGGCTCTAAGCAGGATAAAAACGAATGTGCTGGAGAAATTTCCAGATGGGACGGGAGTTCAAAAGATTTTGAACACCGCCGTTTTTGACCTTCTCGGATATCTTCCCATATTCCCTGCAGGTGCAACGAAATTGGGTGACAGCAAAGGGAATATACTCCCTGATTGCTTTTTGCTCCCTCCGGGATCAACAGCGCTTGATTTTGCCTATTTCCTTCACACCGATTTCGGGAAGAACTTCATAAAAGCTATTAATGCCAAGACTAAGATGGCGCTTGGAAAAGATTACAAACTTAAACCCCGTGATGCTCTGGAGATTGTGACTAGATAAGATGGACAAGGACGAACTTAAGTTTTATCTCAAAAAATCCGGGATAGACTTTATAGAACACAAGCATCCCGCAGTTTATACAGTCGAGGAAGCCAGCAGGTACGAGGGGGATCTTGATTTTATGCATTGTAAGAGCCTTTTCATAAAAGGGAAAAAATCTAGGAACTTCTACATGGTAATAATGCTTGCAGACAAGAGATTAGACCTGAAATATCTTGAATCTGGCTTGCATGAGAAGCTTACTTTTGCAAGCAAAGAGGATTTGGCAAGAATCTTGAATATTTATCCAGGAGCCGTTGGACCTTTTTCCCTTATGAATGAGAACGCTTCAAAGGTAATTGTACTCATAGAAAAGGCTATCTGGGACGGTGATAAAGTTGGCTTCCATCCGAACGACAATACAGAGACTCTTGAATTAAGCGGTGAAGATTTCCGGAAGTATATAAGCAGTCTGAAGAACAAAATTGTTATAATTTAGATAATTTTATATTTTCACTTTCCGTTGCTTTGGTGTGGAAAGGGGTGAAAAAGTTTTAAGTCTCGCGAGGAAGCTTGAAGGGGAACTGAAGCCTTTTTGTAAGAGAGTCGAGGTTGCGGGAAGCATACGTCGTCATTCTGAGGATCCAGGGGATATTGACATGGTCCTGATCCCTAAAGATAAACTAAGCCTTGAAGGATTCATGGCAACTAAAGGGGAGTTCATAGGGGGCGGGGAACATGAATCCACCTGGAAGATTGATGGAGTGAAAGTGGAATTATATTATACTACAAAAGACGAATGGGGGGCTGAACTTATCGCTTACTCCGGTAAGAAGGGATCCAATATTGGTCTGCGTCTCGTCGCTAAAAGGAAAGGTATGAAGTTGACCCAGCATGGGCTTTTCAAAAACGGGAAAGAAATTGCAGGGAGAACTGAGCATGAAATTTACAAAGCCCTTGGCAGGAGGTACAAGAGACCCCAGAATAGATAATGAAGATAAAACTCAAGGTTCATGTAAATTCTTCCATTGAGAGAGTTGCAAAAATTTCCGACGGCGAATTTGAGGTTTGGATAAAAGAAAAGCCTGTGGGTGGAAAAGCAAATAAACATCTTGAGAAGACTCTGAGCAGATGTTTTGGGTCTAAATGTAAAATCATTTCAGGTTTCAGTTCAAAAATAAAGTTTGTACAAGTTCAGGATTAATTTTATTAATCAAACTTATTTTCATAAACCATGAAAACCCTTTCATTAAAGCAACCTTTTGCGGAACTTGTCGTTTCTGGTAGGAAAACGATAGAGCTGAGAAATTGGACTACAAAATTCAGGGGGAATTTTTTGGTCCATGCATCGAAGATCCAAGATCTGAAATCAATGAAAAAATTTGGTTTTTCTGCCTTGCCCGTAGGAAAAATAGTGGGTGAGGCCGAGCTTGTTGATATAAAAACATACAGAGATGAAAAAGAGCATGCTGCGGATAGATTGAAGCATCTGGCTGATTCATCATGGGGGAGATATGGATTCATCCTTAAAAATGCCCGTAGGATTGACGGTCCGCAGGTTCTAGGCAAATTAAATTTTTGGGAATTTTCGGAGAAGAATTAAAATGGAAAAAATAGTAATTGTTAATGATAAAGACAAAGTAATCGGGTGCAAGGACAGGTATAAATCAAATTGCAGAACAGATATTTATCGCGTCTCTGCATTGTGGATAGAAAATAAAAAAGGAGAGATCCTTCTCGCAAGAAGGTCTTTGACCAAAAAACACAATTCTGGCAAATGGGGACCTGCCGTTGCAGGGACAAATGCCGACGGGGAAACCTATAAATTAAACATCATAAAGGAATCTCGGGAAGAGCTGGGTTTGATTAATGTTAATCCTTTAAAATTAAGAAAAGAATTTGTAAAAAATAAATATCAACATTTTACCCAATGGTTTTATATAATTCTCAACGACGTTAAAGAATTTCAATATCAAAAAGAAGAAGTGGAGGAAATTAGGTGGTTCAAAGAGGAAGACTTATTGGTGTTAACTAAAAATAACCCATCTAATTTTTTGGAAGGGATGGAGAAGTGGATTAAGGAGTTTAAATTAAAATGAAATATGAATTTTCACCGAGTCTCCAGATTCTTGCCGAGGACATATCTAAAAGGATCTTTCCTCATGTAAAGATTGATAGAATAAAATGTTTCAGAAGTTACGGGTCATCGACGAGGGGGACAATTGCGAGGTGCCATGCTTTAGGGAAACTACTCCAGAAAGCCATGGGAGTTGAGGCTTTCTACGCTCTGGAATTTTTAGGGGAGAAGTTTGACAAGCTTGACAGTGATGAAAAAACAAAGGTTGTCATACACGAACTTATGCATATCCCGGAAACTTTTGGTGGCGGATTCAAGAACCACGACGTGGTTTGTGAGAAGAATGTTGAAAAATGTTATAATGCATACAAAAACTGCGTTCAGAATGAAAAGAAAATTGATTGGTTTGAAGTACAACGGCAAACGAATAGATATTGAAGCCTATATGGTTCCGAAGTGGTATGAAGGTATAGGGCTTATGTTCCATCGTCGGAAAAATGCGAAAGCATTACTTTTTGGATTCAGGAATCCTGTGAGGATGCCGATACACTCGTTTTTTGTTTTTTTCCCATTTACTGCAATATGGATGGATGAGAAATGGAGGATTATCGATGTGAAAGTTGTAAAACCCTTTGAGTTTGGCGTTTCGCCGTCGGAGAAATTTACAAGGCTTCTGGAAATTCCATCAAACGAGAGATATGATTTTTTTGAATTCCCGACGGCGAAAGAAAGATTTAAATAGGAGTTTTGTTTTATTTAACTAGAAAAAACAATTCCCTTCTTTGTGGGAATTTATACTTGATAAAAAGGAGGTGAAGATATGGGAACAGTAATTGTAAAGAACGCTGTTAAGAGAAAACCAGGATACCTTTACTATGTAGATGGTAAGGGGAATGTTTGTGAGGCCAAGATGGCAAGAGGCGGCAAGAAGAAGGCTGCCAAGAGATCAAAGAGGAGAAAGTAAGTTTCCCTTTATATTCTTTAATTTCCGGGTAAATTGAGGTGAATATAGGGAATTTCCCGGACTGGTTTATTTTTATCTTACTGTTATTTATTTTCTTTGATTTGTCCCATGCGCGCGACGGGAGGTCGTGTGTGCAGTTAGTTTTAAATAATAAAAACTTTTTTTCTTCTGCATGGCGTTAATAATTGGTGTTGAATCTACGGCTCATACTTTTGGTGTGGGTATTGTAAAGGATGGGAAGATTATGGCCAATAAGCGTGATATGTATACCACAGAATCTGGAGGGATAATCCCTGTGGATTCGGCAAAGCATCATCGTGAGCTTTCCGCTAAAATTTATTCTGAAGCTGTATCTGAAGCAGGTATCAATGAGGACGAAATAGATGCAATTGCTTTTAGTCAGGGGCCTGGACTTCCCCCATGCCTTCTTGAAGGTCTGAAATTTGCGAAGTCTTTGTCAAAAAGACTTGGAAAACCTCTTGTACCTGTGAACCATTGCGTCGCACATCTTGAAATAGGCGGCGTCACTGGGGCAAAGGATGCGGTTTTGCTTTACTGCTCGGGTGCAAATACGCAAGTCATAAGCTATGCTTCAGGAAAATATCGAGTCTTTGGAGAAACTCTCGATACAGGTGTAGGAAATTTCATAGACACTTTCGCTAGATACGCTGGTATCGGATTTCCGGGTGGGCCTAAAATAGAGAAGTTTGCACTTAAAGGCAAGAGCTATGTGGAATTGCCCTATGCTGTGAAAGGAATGGATGTCTCTTTTTCAGGGATATTGACAAATCTGAGGCAGAAACTTGAAAAGGGGGATTATTCCATTGAAGATTTAAGTTTTTCTTTACAGGAGACTGTCTTTGCGATGCTAGTCGAGACGGCCGAAAGAGCCCTTGCCCATATTGGGAAGGATGAACTGGTATTGGGGGGAGGGGTTGCATGTAATTTGCGCCTTCAGGAGATGGCAGAAAAGATGTGCGAGGAAAGGGGAGCGAAATCCTTCTGTCCAGAGAGGAGTTTGCTGGTTGATAATGGGGCGATGATTGCTTATCTTGGGGAGATTATGTTCACTTCAGGCATAAAATTCTCAGGTGATGACGCGCAAAAACTTGATATAAAACCGCGCGAAAGAACAGATGAAGTTGAAGTCAAATGGAAGTAATTTCCTTTAAATTTGTTTTTGCAAAAGGTTAATTTTTTATAGTTTTTCGGCTTTTCTGACGAATGAAAAGAGGAATTATGAAGGAAGATAAATTGGGGTATGGGGGTGCCACAAAGAAATATCTCTCTCCACTTTTGCCATTTTTTAAAGTCATTTATTATAAAAAAGGTAATTATAAAATCATTGACAGATACAGTGGCGATGAAAATTTTATAGGGGAAACTGTGTATTATCTGAACAAAAAACCTGTTTATGGATTGAATTATTATGGCATGGTCACAGACAATAAACTTAAGACAAAAAAAGTATATGCATTTTTGAAAAGAGTACTCATTTCCGGTTCGTCAAAATATAGAGGACAGAATGGATACAAAGAGGGAAAATGGTTATACAGAAATAGTTATAATGAAAACCATGGTCTTATTGAGGGAAAAGAGAAAATCTATCATAACAAAAGAGTCGTATATCTCTTGTTGTACCATGGCGGGAGAATCAGTGAGCATAAAACGCTAAAATCATTTAATAAGAACTTATTGCCCTTAAGAAATATCTGGAAATAACTCTAAGCAATTTTTCACAACAGTCTTTAGGTTATGTTTGGGATTTTAATTGGCCTTTTACAATTTTTTCATCTTCCGGATAAGTGATCCCGGACCACATTTCGGTTGTTCTGTAGCATTTTATTCTGATTCTACCCCTGTTTATCAGAGAAGACAAATCCGTCGGAAGGAGGCACTCGACTTTTCTGTCTCCCTGATGTTCTTCCTTAAATTTGTCGAGTATGCAGGACAGGAGCTTTATTGTCTCAGGGTGAAGCGCAAACAGGTTGACATTTGTCCGAGAGTCTGGCTTTAATCCTCTGGATTCGAAATTTTCACTTGAAACGCCAAAGTTTTCAGTTATTGATGCTACATTTCCGTCAGAATCTAATTTGAAAATTCCTCTGTTCACCTCCCCTGACGGGGGGAGGGTCTTTAATAAGTTGTAAGATATTGTAGCCCCGTCTTTTGAATTGTCGAGATGCTTTTTTAATATTCTGAACGCCTCCTCGCCGTATACATCATCGGTGTTGCAGACGACAAAAGGACAGTCAATGAGGTTTTTTGCGGAGCATAAAGCGTCTGTTGTCCCCCATGGTCTGTCTCTTTCCTTTTCATCGAAATGCTGGGTGGTATAAAATATAGGTATGCTCTTGTATGATGAACCAAATATATCTTTTAGCCCTTTCCGGGTTTTATCGCTTGTCACGAGTATCATCTTATCAAACCCGGATTTTATTGCCTGATTCACAGAGTATTCAATTAAAGTCTCATCATTTGGGCCGACGGGGGCAAATTGTTTCGCTTTTCCGCCGAATCTTGACGAGGCTCCCGCAGCCATTAATATTAGAGCGGTTTCCATTTTACCCTCCGAACAGGCTTATTCCGAATTTTATAAGCATTGCAGTAAGGATTCCACTTGTTATGTTGCCTAGGAGGAGAAAGAATATAATCACCTTTTTCTTATAACCTATAAGACCAAGGGCTATTGTTGCGATTTCATTTGGAAGAGGTGTAAATCCAATGTATAAATATAATATAAGGTTTACAAGCCAGTCGGGTTTATTTTTTGTCCTCTTTTCGAGCCCTTCAAGTTTTTTTTGGAATTTCTCTGGAGCTTTTTTTCCCGCGCTTACACCCAGGAGGAATATGACCGAATCTCCTATGGTGACCCCGCATCCACCGGCGAGCCCGAGAAGCAACGGATTAAGGCCACCTATTGCCAGCGTTGTCAGTGCGATGAAATATGACGGACCGGTGAAAATTGACACCCCTCCAAGGGCCCCGAGAAGGAACAGAATCAGATAACCATTTGTAGCTCCTATCTTTGCGACGAGCAGTTGAGGGTTAATGTACCTGAAGAGGACTACCCAAAAGATGATAAGCAGGATAAGGATGGAAAACCCAAGAATATTTTTTGTCCTCTTTTTCATGCTATTTATTAAAGTCTTTTATTTATAATCTTAATGAATCGCGGGACTGGTTGTAAGACAGGGAGTTCTTGGTGAAGATGTTTGCGTTGTTCAGGCTAGTTAAAGCAAGCAACACAGCAACACTATAGTCTCTTTTTCCAATTTAGTTGATGTGCGAGAAACAGCCATGTGTGAAACTATTTCCCATACATGTTAAAAAAGAGAACTGAAACTTCTTTTTAAATTGTCATCAACATGTTGACGCTGTTGACATCAGTATCGATACTAATGAAAAGCCACGAGCTTAACATGAGAAGAAAATGAGACGATAACTTCCCAATTCCTAACCCTCTCAGCTTAAGAAAACTTTATAAACCAAAAACTGCCTAGTATTCCTATCGGATGGACAAGTGTTCAGATGAAGAGTCAGATTGTTCTTCCGGGAATTAAACACGACGACAAATTAAAAATGGACGCATATCAGATTGTTGAGAAAGCGAGACGAACCGGAAAAGTTGAAAAGGGCACGAATGAAGTGACGAAAGCGATCGAAAGGGGAACCGCAAAACTTGTTGTTTATGCAAAGGATGTGGAACCAAAAGAGATCGTCGCTCACTTGCCTTTTCTGTGCAAAGAGAAGAGCATACCTTGCCTTGAAGTAGACAGCAAGCAAAAACTCGGTGTTGCAATAGGACTCCCAGTAGCAGCTTCTTCTGTCACAATTATAATTGCCGGTGATGCTGAAAAAGACATAGCTTCGCTTAAGAAATAGTTCAACTAAATCAAATTTTCGTGAATATGGCAAAAACTCAAAAGGCAAAACAGGAGAAGTCGCAGGCTTCAAAAGGAAGCGAAAAGATTTTGGGAGAGGCTGTTCCCGCAACAGTTAAGGAACTGCTTGGAAGGACTGGTTTTAGAGGGGAGATTACTCAAGTTAAGGTTTTGGTTGAGGCCGGAAAAGATAAAGGAAGGACCATGAGAAGAAATGTCCGAGGGGCTGTAAGGGTGGGAGATGTCCTTGTTCTGAGGGAAACCGAGATTGAAGCCAGAAGGATAAGATCAAATATTACAAAGGGGTCTTATAGTTAAAAATGCCCAAGTGTGCTTATTGCGAAAAAAATTACAGCTTTCCAAAAGGTCTGACGCTTGTGATGAAAGATGGTACCGTCAACTATCTTTGCTCTTCAAAATGCAGGAAGAACATGCTTATGGGGAGAAGAAAGGTGAGGTGGCTTCCGGCTCATCTCAAATTCAACCCTAAGAATAAAATAAAAGCAAAAAACTGATTTTCTTGATTCGTTTATGCTGACTAATCCTTGCCCATCGCATTCCACGTAATTTTTCGTTTTTTTCCATGAAATTCAATGGCTGTTCATATTTTTAACAATTTACGATCTAAATAATATTTATACTATTTGTCCCGTCGATAAAGGGCATTTTTTGATATAAAGATTTATAAACCGAATTGGCTTTTTTTACATGTAAAAAGGTCGTAAATTATTGTTTGGAAAAAGGGAAGACTCCCCTTTCTAAATGCAAAATTGGATATTGAAAAATGGCAGAATACGGAGCATCAAACATTAAGGTCCTTGAAGGGCTTGAAGGTGTAAGGAAAAGGCCTGCAATGTATATTGGCGGGACTGACAAGCAGGGTCTTCATCATTTGGTCTATGAACTTCTTGATAATTCGGTTGATGAAGCTCTTGCAGGATATTGTACGCAGATTAAGGTAACCATCCATAAAGATGGGTCGTGCTCCGTCGATGATAACGGAAGAGGGATTCCGGTTGATATTCATCCCGTTTATAAAGTCCCTGCGGTTGAAGTTGCTTTAACAAAGCTTCATGCAGGGGGGAAGTTTGATAAAAATTCCTATAAAGTTTCCGGAGGCCTTCACGGCGTCGGTTTGAGCTGCGTTAATGCGCTTTCTGAGAAGCTTATTGTGGTTATAAAAAGAGACGGGCAGGTTTATGAACAGGAATATTCCAGGGGTTATCCGACAACAAAACTGAAAGTTACCGGAAAGTGCCCTGAAAAGGAAACCGGAACTTTGGTCAGGTTTTATCCCGATCCTCAGATTTTTTCTACGCTTGAGTTCGATTATAAAATTTTGCAGAATAGGTTCAGGGAAGTTTCTTTCCTTAATGCGGGCCTCAAGATAACTTTGCATGATGAGGTGAGGGATAAGGATGAAGAATTTCACGCTGAAGGGGGAGTTATGGATTTTGTTAAATGGCTCAATAAATCAAAAGAGGTTCTTCACACTAAACCGATATATTTCAAAAAAGAGGTTGAAAATGTGTCAATTGAGATAGGAATACAATATAATTCTGGGTATCAGGAGAACATATTTGGTTTTGTGAATACGATAAATACAGTTGAGGGCGGAACCCATGTGTCCGGATTGAAGACTGCTCTCACGAGGGTCATAAATGATTACGTAAAAAAGAAGAATCTTCTTAAAAACGGTGATACACTTATGGGAGAAGACGTCAGAGAAGGCCTTACGGCTGTTGTTAGTGTGAAAATCCCTGATCCGCAATTCGAAGGGCAGACAAAAGGGAAGCTCGGGAATTCAGAAGTCAAGGGATATGTAGACTCTGCTGTGACCTTGCTCCTTTCAGAGTTTTTCGAAGAAAATCCGAATGTCGCAAAGGTAATTATACAAAAATCCCTTGACTCTGCGAAAGCAAGACTCGCCGCAAAGAAGGCAAAGGATCTTGTCAGGAGAAAAAATGCTTTTTCGCTCGGGGGCCTTCCCGGGAAACTCGCCGACTGTTCATCGAAAAAATCGGACGACTCTGAACTTTATCTGGTTGAGGGGGAGTCGGCAGGGGGTTCGGCAAAGAGTGCAAGAAACAAGGAAACACAGGCTATTCTTGGGCTTAAAGGTAAGATACTGAACGTTGAAAAAGCAAACCCTTCAAGGGCTCTGTCTTCAGAGGAAATTACTAATATGATCACCGCTATAGGCACAGGAATCGGCGAGAACTTTGACGGATCAAAGTTGAGGTACAATAAGATCGTCATAATGACTGATGCGGATGTTGACGGGGAGCACATAAAGACGCTTCTTTTGACTTTCTTTTTCAGGTTCATGCCTAAACTTATCGAGGACGGGCATGTCTTCGTCGCAATGCCGCCTCTTTACAGGATAAGGAAGAAAAAAGATTATTACGTTTATTCTGATGAAGAGTTGAAAAGAGAGACGAAGGGGAATGACACAGCAAATGTCACCCGTTTTAAAGGTCTTGGGGAGATGAGCTCTGAACAGCTTTGGGATACAACTATGAATCCGAAGACGAGGAAGATAAAGAGGATATTCATCGAAGATGCAGTCGAGGCCGATCAGGTCTTCTCTATGCTTATGGGAGATGATGTGCAAGGGAGGAAGGACTTTATAGCAGAGAATGCTCATGAAGCCAGTTTGGATATCTAAAATGGGCCTTTTTGACCATTTTGATGGCCTGGATTTTACGGGATTGGGATCCCCAGCCTTTTTATCTCCGATTTTTCATTTTTTGGGCTATAACTCCTTAGGAGAATCAAAGGCTTATTTTGACATGAAAGAGAAGAGAAACTATGACGTTTTTGGTCCTGTCTTTAATATTGATAACCCGACCCGTCAGATTATGATAATGAAGAATATATTGGAGCATAACGGCATTCCGGCGGGAAGTCTCTTTTACAAGTCCATTGGGAAATTTAATAAGAAGATAAGACTCGAATCAGATATGAACATAGGTATTAATCATTATAGAAAAGGTGATATTGTGAGAAGATTCATGCAAGTGGAGGTTGTCCCGGAATGGCGAAACGATCAAAAATAAAAACCCCTGACTGGATTTTGAAAGGTGAAGAATCTCCAAAAAGCAAACCTAAAGGTAAAACTTTCAAAGTAAGGTTTTGCCCAAAATGTAATTCAGACAAAGTCTCTGTTGTCATAGGCGAGATTGGGCTTTGGGAGTGCAAGAGCTGCAAATGGAAAGGCGCGAATCCTAAGGAGCAGGAGCTTAGTGAGGACGAATTTATGGAGTACTTAGATAAAAAAGAGGAGGAGGCCAAATGACTGGGAAAGATGAAGATAACGAAGACTATGAAGAGATAAATATTGAAAGTTCCGATGAAGATGAAGAAGTTGAGATTGAGATAACTGAAGCTTCTTTGACTGAAGATGAGATAGACTATTGGATTTCGGAGCTTGGGGAGCTCAAGAAGAACAAATCCGGGCAGGCCACTTTGCCTTTGGACGATGAAAATGAGCTTTTGATAAACTATGATGGCGGTTCAGATTCAGGTGAGGATGGCGGAGCCAGATCAAGAGCTGTTATTGAGTATGAAGAGGTTGATGATGAAGAAGATGAAGATAATGAGGATGAAAGTGAAGATGGGGACGAAGCGGAGGCTGGAGAATGATAAAAAGTTTCAAAAATAAAAAGGAAGTTTTTATTTATCTAATTAAGAAATTTATATTGAATGAAGGAACAATTTTATTAAGGGGCTCTATGATTAATGAACCCGTTAAAGATTTTTGTGACTTTGATTTAGAAATTTACACAAACAAAAAATTAAAACCTTATTATGAAATTGTCTTTGTAAACAAAAAAATTTGTTTAATTTCAATTTGGTTTGGAAAGTATAGAATTGGGAGTCAATCAAAGATGCCAAAAAAAGTTAAACTTATTCATGGAAATTATTTTTCTTATATGAAAGGCCTCTCAGATAAGAGAAGTGATTCGCAACATGTTATAGACTGGGTTTTTAAGTATATTAGAACTAAAAATATGGAGCGTCTAGATTGGATAAATAAAAAAATAAATTAAAAAAATATAAAATAAAAAATGTCAAAAGAAGAAGATATCGACGAAGAAACTGAAGAGGCTGATGAGGTTCCCTCAGAAGACGAATCTGAAATGTCCGAGGAAGATAAATCTCCTGAAAGGAAAATGAGCCCCCCGAAAGATGAAAAAGGCATCCTCAATTCTGAAGTTTCAGGTGAAATGAAAAAAGCTTATCTTGATTATGCTATGAGTGTCATTGTCTCGCGTGCCATTCCTTCTGTAGAAGACGGTATGAAGCCTGTTCAAAGGAGGATCTTGTACGCAATGGACAATTCACTTGGACTTCAGGCGAACAAACAGACGAAAAAATCAGTTGCTGTTGTTGGTGAAGTTTTAAAGTCATTCCACCCCCATGGTGATGCTTCTGTTTATGACGCTCTTGTAAGGATGGCTCAGGATTTCTCTTTGCGTTATCCGCTTGTTTTTGGCCAAGGAAACTTCGGGTCTATTGATGGAGATCCCGCTGCTGCATACAGGTACACCGAGGCGCGCCTTGCGCCAATTGCTATGGAGATACTTGAAGATATAGATAAAGAAACCGTTGAGATGATCCCTAATTTTGACAATTCTACAAAAGAGCCGGCGCTTCTTCCGGGGAAACTCCCGGCGCTCATACTTAATGGCGCGACAGGTATTGCCGTCGGAATGGCTACTAATATCCCCCCCCATAATTTAAGAGAAGTCTCTGATGCTATTATCGCTTATGTGGACAATCCTGAAATCAAGCTGGAGGATCTCCTAAAGATTGTGACAGGCCCCGATTTCCCGACCGGGGGAATCATCCAGGGAGACATGAAGGAGGTTTATGAAACCGGAAAAGGCAAGATAATTGTAAGGGGGAAGGTTGAGACTGAAGAGAAGAAGAATAAAGAAGTCCTTGTGATAACCGAGATACCTTACATGATAAATAAGTCGGATCTTATCACCCAGATCGCTGAATTGGTAAGGGATAAGAAAATAAAAGACGTTTCTGACCTCAGGGATGAATCAAACAAAGGGAAGATAAGAATTGTACTTGAGCTTAGGAAAGGCGCGAGTCCAAAATATGTGATAAACGGGCTTTACAAATATACGCGGCTTCAGGATTCTTTCAATGTGAACTTTCTTGCCTTGGTGGCAGGAAAGCCTAAGGTTCTTGGGCTCAAAGAGGTTCTTGAGAATTATGTTTCGCACAGGAAGAAGATAATAACGAACAGGACCAAATTTGAACTTAATAAGTCAAAGCTGAGGCAGGAGATTGTCGAAGGTCTTTTGAAGGCTCTTGATAATGTGGATCAGGTCATAAAAGTGATACGCTTCGGGAAAAATCCGCAGGAGGAGTTAATGTCGAAGTTCAAATTTACTGAGAACCAGGTCAGAGCGGTCCTTGAAACCAGGCTGAGGCAGCTCACGGCCCTTGAGAATGATAAGCTTAAGGATGAACACAAGGAGCTTGAAAAGAAGATAAAAGAATATGAAAAGATTTTGGGTGACATAAAAGAGATTTTGAAAATAATAAAGAGGGAAGTGGGCGAGCTCAAGGAAAAATACGGCGACTCAAGAAAGACGCAGATATTCAAAAGAGGGTTTAATGAGATTTCGGAGAAAGATCTGATAAAGGAGAAAGAAGTTGTGATCTCCATCACAGACAAAGGATATGTCAAAAGGATGGATGTTGAAACTTACAAAGAGCAGAGGCGCGGAGGAAGGGGTGTCATAGGAAGCAACCTCACGACCGGGGATTTCACAAAACAGATTCTTACCTGTTCCACTCATGATTATCTCATGTTTTTCACATCCCGCGGGAGAGTCTTATGGCTCAAGGCTTATGATATTCCCGAGGCTGAAAGGTACGGCAAGGGCAAGGCTCTGATCAATATGCTTGGGCTGAAAGAAGAGACGGTCACGAAAGTTATATCTGTTGAGAAATTTGAGAATTATCTGATGATGGCGACGAAAAAAGGCATTGTCAAAAAGACATCGTTGTCTTATTTCGCGAATCCTCGGGCTTCAGGGCTCAAGGCTATCAATCTGCCTCCGGACAACTCAGATACTCTTATCGGAGTGGAAGTTGTGAAAGATGGCCAGGAGATAAGCCTTGCGACTAAAGATGGAAAAGCCATAAGATTCAGTTCCAATGAGGTAAGGCAGATGGGGCGTTCAAGCTACGGTGTCACCGGGATAAAGCTTTCAGAAGGAGATATGGTTGTATCTATGGAAGTCCTTGAGACTGAGGCTGTTTTCACAATAACAAAGAACGGTTACGGAAAGAGAACAGCAGTTGTCGATTACAGAAAGACTGCAAGAGCCGGCAAGGGAGTGATAAACCTTAAGGTTAACGACAAGACCGGACCCGTAGTCAATACAATATCCGTCAACGATGATGATTCTATAATAATCACGACAGCTATGGGCCAGGTCATAAGGGTGAGTCTTAAGCAGATAAGAGTGATGGGTCGCGCAGCGCAGGGCGTGCGTGTCGTAAAGCTCCAGTCAGGTGACAGCGTGACCGACGTCGTCAAAGTTCATGACGATGAGGTGGGGAATGGAAAAGATGTTGAGAAAGGGGAATAAATCAGTGTAATAATTCTTTTATACCGGGCTTCCGGAGATTTTGTATGAGCAGTGTAGTTGCAAAGTATATCTCGGAGGCAAATTCAATTGAGGAAAAGAAAAAGATATATTCTAATTTCAGAACGACAGGCTGGATTCCTAAGGGTGAACATAATCCTCCATTCTGGCCTTACCAGCATTCAAGGGATGAAATAGAGAAGTGGCTCAAGGGTGAAAAAGAAGATTTCTTGGAGATTAAGGGATTGTTTGGGGATGAGGTTCCGGAAGAGGCGACAGAAGATTACGGAAAATTTTTGATAAATTCCGAGCACTCTCTTGCACTTTCAAGATTAGATTCAGGAGAGCTAAGGAAAATCTCCTTGAGCGAGTTCTTCCCCCACTGGGGAGATTTCAGTGGTTCCATGAGGAATTTTTTAATTGTAAACAGGCGTGAAATAAATCTTGAAAATCTCTTATTTGATCCAAAACCTGTTTCGAGAGGCGGATTCGGGGAGATTTATCCTGTAAGTGAAAATGGGGAAGTGAAATATGCTTTGAAATTATTCTTCCCTAGTTTCTTCTTCAATCCTGATTATGAACTTAATCCCAGAAGGTTTGCGATGGATAAAATAAAGGAGAATGTTTTCAGGTTTTCCAAGGGTGATGATAGCTTCAAAAATTTTTTTCCAGACGTGAAATGCCTAGGGAGAATGCGGGATTCACTTGAAACAGAATGGGCTTATTTGATGGACTATCTTCCTGGGAGAAATCTCAGAGATTTAGCCGGAAATAAAAAAGACACTTTAAGCAGGGATATTGTAGGAAAAGTCCTTCTTAACTATGCGAATATGTTAAAAGAGATACATGCTAAAAACTATATTTACATTGATAATTCGCTGAGTTCTATACTGATTGATGAAAAAGGGGATTCCAAGATAGTCGACATCGATTTTCTGACTTCAGTTGAAAAACTTGATCCACAATTCAATTATCCCTGTCATCTTGAATCGCCTTATAGAGAATGTTTCACTAAAGAAATCCCTAGCATTTCCTCGGATTTGGAATCTTTCTCATTCATGATCCACCATCTAATCTTTGGAACCCCTTTTTTGAAAGTCGGTTTCTCAACAAGGAAAAGGCTGAAAAATTTTGCACTGAAAAATGAAAGGGCTTATTCATCTTATTTTTCTGACAAGCTACCAAAGAGTCTTAGAGAACTTATTCCCGCTCTTGTAACTTATCCAAGGGATGATTCTGTAAAAGCGCAGGATTTTGTTTATGCGATAGGAAAAGATTTTTTCGGGGTTTGACAAATCAAAATTATTAAAAACCTCTGATAACCCTAATCTTTGATGGGTGCGTAGTTTAGTGGTAAAATGTTCGGCTCCAGTGAATGGGTTCGTGGGCGGAAATTAATCCGTAATCGTGAGCGAGTTCGAGAGTAACCGAAAGATTGGGGGTTCGATTCCCTCCGCGCCCATTTTTTATTTTTCAGCAACCAAGAAGCTTTGTGGCGTGTTTATATCTCTTTTTTCAGGAAATCCTATGAAAGATTTATTTATGATTTTATATCCTATCTCTGTACATAGTCTTTCCCACTCTTCCAAAGTTCTGTAACCAAAAGGCATGGGAATATTTTCTCTTTTTGCAAGAATCTTATTTGCGACCCAATCATAAACTGACATTACCTTCCTCTTACCATTTTCATCGAATTTTATGAACGAATCGTAAATTTTCTTCCCCTTCTTTGGAGGTAATTTCTCCGAATATGAATCCTCGAGAAGTATTAATCTCGAACCATTTTTCATGCTCTTGAATATCTTTTTGAGATATCTTTCTTGCTCTTTATAATCCATGTGGTGGAGGGTCCACGTTACTACAATGTTATCTGGTTGTAGCTTCTTCAGGAAATTTTCAAAATCCTTCTTTTCGACAATGAGGAATTGCACTTTCGGATTTTTGAACTCTTTCCATTCTGGATATTCATGGAGGTCTATTCCAGTTAATTTGTTAAACCTAGGATCTGAAGCGATTGTATGTATCAAGATCCCGGTTCCGCATCCAATGTCCAGTATCTTGTCTGAAACAGGAATTGAGGGTATAACTTCCTTTTTGAAATATTCCGGAACAATTTTCTGGAAAAACTTGACATTATAGACTTCGGTAAGTTCATGATTAAATTTATCGTAGAACTCTTCAAAATCAAGATTGAAAAAATTGTTAGAAAGATAGCTCACAAAATCTTTTGAGAAACCTATGGAAGATAAACTTGATTTCAGATTTTCAAGAATATAATCATATACCTTTTCATCTTTGGTGATAGACAGAACCTCTTTCATTTCTTTTCTGTACTTTTTGTAATCCATTACAGAAATCCTCCGACACTCTCTTTAAGCCTCTCGATAAACTTCCCTGACAATGTCGAAGCCGGTTTCTCCAGACTCTCCTTGTTCAATCCCATTTCTTTTACGATGGAGCGCGCCTGATTTTTCGTTTTCCCGTGATTTTGAAGTTCTTTCATAATGGCATTTTTCGTTTTCCCGTCTCTCTCAAGAACAGACTGAAGGAATCTCTCTGTTGCAGCCGGTTTTTTTCTTTTCATGCAGATCATATAAGAATTAACTCTCGGCGACGGCTCAAATTCTTCTTTTTTCACCTTGCAGATAAATTTAGTATCAAAGTACAACTCTGTGATTATCCCGATCTTGGTTTCCTTTTTCTTGAGCAAATTCGCGAATTTTTCCCCGACAATTAACATAAGCTCGTCTATCCCCTCTCTTATGGCTTTCATCACGACCGGTTCTGAAAGTGAATATGGAATATTGGAGACAATTTTATTATGCCCTTTCCATGAGTCTTCAAGTGCATTGTGAAATGTAAATTTTACATTGCTGAGTTTCAATCCTTCAAGTTTATTTTTGAAACTTTCATCAGTCTCATATGAAGTTACAGAGCCTGCTTTTTTTGAGATTAATCTTGTCAGCCTTCCGTCGCCTGCTCCTATCTCTATAACACTGTCTTTTGCCGTAATGTTTGCAGCATTGATTTCCCTTCCAAGTATTTCAGCGTTTTTCAGAAAGTGCTGCTGTTTTTCCTTATCCTGAATCATAGAAATTAATATAAACAAATTTTATTAAACCTTTTTATGGATGTCTTGCTTTACAATCCTGAAGATCCGTCAAACTTCGGCAGCATAATAAGGACGAGCCTCGCTCTCAGCATGAACAGAATTTACATTTATGATTCTTTCGGCATCCTGCGGGATAAAAAAAACATAGACAGGGTAAGAGGCGTTTGCAGGAATGGCAGAGAAAACAGAATAATTATCACCGAAGTTGACGAACCTGTTGATTTCATAAATCTGTATAAGAATAAATATGCGACGGTCATAAGCAAAAATAGCAGGAAGTTGGGGTATGATAAACCTGATGTCGAATTCTTAACTGATCCGCTCATTATCTTTGGAAACGAGCGTGAGGGTATACCGAGAAAGATAAGCCATATGAAAGGGATAGAGAGAATAGTCATACCAATCGTGAACGTCGATGAACCATTCAGCCTCCCTGTGGCTTACGGAATAATACTGTATGAATTTATGAGACAACAGAAGTCATTGCCCGAAATAAAAAAGAAATAGTCATTCGAATTTCATTATTTTCTCTTTTATCTTCTGGACAAGGTTCTTTTGGGTCTCTGTCAGCTTCCTTTTTTCCTCGAGATTTTTCAGTATGTGGTTTGTCTCATCAATGTATCTATTTCTGAAATCTTTTGTTGCGTTTTGGAGATCGGAAACATTATCCAGCCTGTCTGCAAGTTTTATCGCAAGGCTCCAACTGCTCATTTTAGCGGGGTTGCTCATCTTTTCAGCGAGGTATTCTTTTTTCCCGATTGATCTGCTTTCAGACTTATTTGTCGTGAGCTCTTTTACGAGCGACGTTATAAGTTCCCCAAAATTTTCTCTCAATTCTTTTTCATTAGTATCTGTATTTTCGAGAGTGTCATGCAACAGGGCCGCAGCGACAAGTTCATTTATTGCGTGGCTCTTTTTATGTTCCTTAAGTATTTTTGATACCCTTTCAACATGGTTGAAATATGGCTCATTCTGGAGTTTTCGACTTTGTCCAAGGTGTTTCCTTTTAGCAAAATCTTCTGCAAGTTTTGTTATCATGTATAGACATATAGTGAAACTGGATTATAAATGTAAGTTTTTTATATCTTGTCCGCTTTGTAATAAAATGGCTAATGTCCTATTGGATACAAGTTTTATCCTGAGTTCTATAAGAAATAAACTTGACTTCTTTGAGGAGCTCTTGAACATGGGGCATTCTGTTTTCATTCCCGAGGAGGTTTTGGCAGAGATTAATCGGATTGGCAGTTCCACAAAATCGCTGAAAGTAAAGAGTGAATCTGAACTTGCCCTTAAAATGATAAAATCAGGTAACTACAAAAGTGTAAGCTGTCCCGGCAAATATCCGGATGCTGGCATAAAAAACTACCTTGATTCGCACCCAGATTTTGTGCTTGCGACAATGGATTACGAGCTGAAAAAGTCAGTGAATAACAGGAAAATAGTCATAAGGAATAGGAAAAAACTGGAACTGCAATAAGAATATGATAATAAAAAAAGCAACTGAAAAAGATCTGGATGATTTGGTTAAATTAGACAAACTAGCTCGCAAGGAGATTAAATGGTGGATTTCCCTCAGTAAGAGAGAGTTTATGAATTTGTGATAAAATCTTGATTTTGGAAGATGTTTATATTTTAAAAGAATTTAGAAATAAAGGATAGCTACGCAATTGATTGAATTGGCTATTCTAGAAGCCAAAAAACGCAAAATTCGTCAAATTAAATTTAACTGTCCAGAAAGGTTAAGAAACTTCTATGAGAAATTAGGTTTTCATGTAACCTCCTTAATTATGAATAAGAAATTAAAATAGAAATCACAATCTTTAAAAACCAATTTTTGCTTTAAATTCCGATTAAAGATGTTTTATTTGTCTGAAGTTGAAGATTATGTAAGAGTTGACCCGAAGCTGTTTGGCTTGCCTACTTCGGAGTCCATCGAGCAGCAGCTTGAAGAGACTTACAAGGATTACTATGAAAAAGAGCTTGGAAAAGTCGTTGCAGTTGTGAAAGTGATAAATGTGGGCAAGGGGGTTATAATCCCTGGTGATGGTGCTGCATATTACAAATGCACTTTTGAGCTTCTTGTCTGGAAACCTGAACTGCAGGAATTGGTTTACGGGAGAATAGCGGAAATAACAAATTTCGGTGCCTTTATCGACCTTGGGGTCATGAAAGGAATGATTCACATAAGCCAGACTATGGACGATTATGTCAGTTTCAGTGATTCAGGAAGTCTCTCTGGCAAATCAAGCGGAAGAGCTCTGAAAGAAGGAGATCTGTGCATTGCGAGAATTGTTGCTATCTCCCATAAAGGCGATGAGCCAAAAGTCGGCCTTACAATGAGGCAACCGGGTCTTGGAAAGATTGAATGGGTGAAAGAAGACAAAGCAAAAAAAGAAGCTGAAGAAAAAAAAGTAGCCAGGAAAGAATCGGGGAAAGAGTCAAAAGGAAAAGGAGCTAAGAAGAAATAATGGCAAAAGTGAAAGATAAGGCATGTAAAATCTGCAAGACAATTTATGAAGGCGACAAATGCCCAAACTGCGGGTCCAAGGAGTTTACAGATTCTTACAAGGGAAAAATTTTCGTCCTCAACAGTGAAAAGTCGGAGATTGCAAAGAATATAGGGTTAAATTCAAACGGCGAGTTTGCGATAAAGACAAGATGACAGAGATAAAGTTGATATCAGAAAATGAGAATCCTCTTTTTTCAAGGAAAGAGATGAAGTTCGAGATAAAGTCAGAAATCGTTCCAAGTCATGATGAAGTGAAAAAACTGCTCTTTGAGAATTTTTCAATCAAACCTGAGCTTGTCAGGACGAATAGAATTGTGGGAAAATTCGGAAACCGGGTTTTCGAGGTCTTGGCTGATGTTTATTCTTCCAAAGCGGAGTTTGACAGGGTTGTGAGAAAGACAAAAAAAGAAAAGGAAAAAGAGAAGAAAGAAGCTGAAACAAAGAAGATTTCTGAGGGGGGTGCTCAATAATGGGAAAGAAGAAAATTGTAAAGAAAGGAAAGAAACCTCACAAAAATAAGCCAACTTCAAAGAAATATTCAAAATACAAAGTTGAGGGAAGCTCCCTGAAAAAGGAAAGGTTTTGTCCGAGATGCGGGCCTGGTGTTTTCCTTATGAAATCAAAGGACCGACTTTACTGCGGAAAGTGCCATTACGCTGAGTTCATCGGAAGCGCCGAGAATCATAAATAAACTCCACTTTTGCCTTTTCTACATTTCCAGTCATCTGATTATACATGAAGTTCGTGTCGAAACTTTTGTCACACTTAAGGTATTTTTCAAATAATATCTTTTCTATTTCATCTTTTATTTCGCCCTCACTTTTTGCGTGATCTCCTGAGAAGCAGTATTTTATCACAGGGTTCACATCAAGTCCGATTAAATCGAATCTTTCAAGGAAAGTGAAATGTCCGTTGATATCAATTACCAGCAATTCGACGTTTTTCACACATTTCAAAAGCCCTTTAAGTATAAATACTTTTCATAACTTTTAAAATCGTGGGTTCCTTTTAGTTGCATGGATTTCAAGAAACTATTCAGACTTGCATATGAGTACAGCCTTTTTCTGAAAGGGGCTGATGGTCTTTTTGAACTGTTTTCAGGAATGTTCCTTCTCTTTTTTCCCCTTAGTTCTATCCTTGGCCTCCTTAATGCAGTTTTTTCGCATGAACTTGTTGAAGATCCCAAAGATCTGCTTGCGAATGCGCTTATACACACTTTTTCTTCAATGCCTCAGGGGGTAGATTATTTTTGGGCCGCCTTCCTCATATTGCATGGCATAATCAAGCTTGGTTTAGTTGCAGGGCTTCTCGAGAGAAAAGTTTGGGTTTACCCTTTGGCAGTTTGGATACTGATAGCCTTTTTGATATATCAAATTTATCTTGTGGTGTTAATTTACTCAGTTTTCTACATCTTGCTTACAATTATCGATTTTATAGTGATATCTTTCATAATCTGGGATTACAAAAAACTGGTAAAAGGAAAAATCTGAGAGTTCTCCCCGGCTTGGTATAAAAACCTAGGAGATTCTTCAAGCCAAATCAAATAGTATGACTTGCGTCCTCTCCTGGGTAAAAAGAGGTGATAGTAATTGGTAGTCACTCCCCTATATAAACCTTTCGATTATGTTACTCTTTAAAAATGACATGGCGTTCCTCTTTTCATATAATAAATTTATAAAACTTGGAAGCTTTTTCAAAAAATGGACGGGGTGAAGTCGACGGTTAGTCAGAAAGAGGTTGAGGATCTTTTGTTTAATCGTGAGATAGGGTGGAAAGAAATCATATACGATCTGATCAATACAGAGCAGCTTGACCCGTGGGATATAGATATTGGGCGGCTTGCGGAAGGCTTTTTGCTGAGGATTCAGCAGTATGAAGAGACCGATTTTTTCATCTCAAGCAAAGTGCTTTTGGCTGCTGCACTTCTCCTTAGGATAAAATCCGAACTCCTTCTTAGCCGTTACATGAAGAGCATAGACAGCATCCTTTTTGGTGAAAAAGAGGAGAAAAAACCAAAAGAGATGGAGAGGATAGAACTTGAAGAAGAGATTCCTGAACTGGTTCTTAGAAGCCCGGTCCCAAGGTTCAGAAAAGTAACTCTGAATGAACTCATAGAATCTCTGAACAAAGCGATAATAACTGAAAACAGGAGGATAAAAAAAGCGATTGTGGATAACAATGCGCTGCGGGAGAGTGGAATAAGCCTTCCAAAGAGGAAATACAGTATAATCAACAAAATGAAAGGGATTCATGAGAAAATCAGGGGATATTTTGACTCAAACAAAGAGGAAAAAAAGGTACCTTATACGGAGATAGTGGGGAAAGAGAAGGAGGAGAGGGCACTCTCATTTTTTCCGGTGATCCAACTTGAAAACAACGGAGAAGTGTGGCTTGAGCAGGAGAAACATTTTGATGAAATCTACATTTGGCTTAAAAAAGTATTTCTTAAAGAAAACCCAGACCCTTATGCAGACCTGAAAAGCGGTGACTGGAGCGAGGAAACCCTTGAAGAAGGAGAGTTATTAACTGACGAGTTCGAGCCCTCCGAAGACGTGGCCGCAGAGGAAAGCCAGAATTAGTGAGCTCAGGAATCTTTATAAAAATGGGGGTTTTTGTAATTGGATGAAAAAAGATAAAATAGATCGGGCTGTCAAATACCTTGTTTTTGCCGTTGCTCTTACAGCTATGACCTTGGGAACCTGTGCGAATTATGATGCGAGAACTTATGATTACAAAAACCGGAATGTTTCTCATGAGCCCAAATTGGGGAAGCTTGAGAAATATACTTTTCAGGATAGCCCAATGAGCATCGATTCCTCTTACCTTGACGGAACCACTTATGTTTACGGAAAGTATTTTCCAAAAAAATAAAAACCTTCATGTTTTTGATTATTCATGAGACTGGGAGTCCTTTTTTCTGGCGGAAAAGATTCTGTTTATTCAGCTTACGTTGCCAAAACCATGGGTTATGAGCTTTCATGCCTCATTTCAGTTTATTCAAAAAATAAAGAAAGTTTCATGTTTCATACACCTTCAATAAGAAAAACAAAATTCCAGGCCAAAGTTATGGGTTTACCTTTAGTTATCCGGGAGACCGAAGGAAGGAAAGAAGATGAATTAAAAGACCTTGAGACTGCGATAAAATCTGCGAAGGAGAAGTATAAAATAGGAGGTATTGTGACAGGGGCGATAGGTTCAGTCTACCAGGCTTCAAGAGTTCAGAAAATTTGTGACGAAGCCGGGCTGGAATGTTTCAACCCCCTTTGGCAAAAAGATGGGAATGCGTACTTAGCTGAGCTTCTTGATAACAAATTTGAAGTGATCCTGACGGGAGTTTTTGCCTATCCTTTGGATAATAAGTGGATTTTCAGGAAAATAGACAAAAAATTCATTGCTGAAATGGATGTTTTGAATAAAAAATATAAAATTCATCCTGCAGGGGAAGGCGGGGAATTTGAGACTTTTGTCATCAATTGCCCGCTGTATTCAAGAAGCCTGAAATTTTGTGGGGGAAAGATAATCAAGGAAGGTGAGAATGCTTTTCGCGGTGAGATCAAACTAAAATGAGAATTATTTCATGGAATGTCAATGGTATAAGAGCAATTGTGAAAAAAGGATTTCTTGATTTTATAAGATCTGAAAATCCAGACATAATATGCATCCAGGAAGCGAGAGCAAGTCCAGATCAGATTGATATAGGGATGGATGATTACCCTTACAAATACTGGAATCCAGCGAGGAAAAAAGGTTATTCTGGAACGGCAATTTTCTCGAAGTTGGAGCCTTTATCTATGGCCCGGAAAACAGGCTTTTTAGATGATGAAGGGAGGGTTCTTGTAATAGAGTTTGAGCTATTCTATCTAGTAAATGTTTACGTCCCGAATTCAGGCAGAGGCTTGCCCAGGCTTAGCATAAGGAAAAAATGGGACAAAAACTTTTTAATGTTCATCAAATCCCTTGAAAGGAAAAAACCTGTGGTGCTTTGTGGTGATTTTAATGTTGCACACAAAGATATAGACCTGGCAAACCCCAAGCTGAATTACAATAAAACAGCTGGTTATATGCAGTATGAAATAGATGGGATCCAAAAATACTTTGACAACGGCTTTGTCGACGCATTTCGCGAGTTTGACAGATCCCCTGGCCGGTACACTTACTGGCAGCCTTGGAGAAATATGCGTTTAAAGAACATTGGCTGGAGGATAGATTATTTCCTTGTATCGAGAAATTTCATAAAAAAGGTGAAGAGTTCCTTCATTCTGAACAAGGTGATGGGTTCAGATCATTGTCCTGTTGGATTGGAGATAAAATGATTCTTATAATTTCACTTTGCAAAGAGAAACTCCACGACCTTGAGTTCGTTAAACCGATTGAGAAGGTTGTTTCTTCATTAGGGGAAAAATGTTCTGTGAAAAATTATATAGAAGTAGCCAAAACTGATCTAGAAAAGGCAGACAAGGTGCTATTATCCGGCACATCTCTTATGGATTTCGATTACTTCAATCACATGGATAAATTTTCATGGCTGAAAGATTGTGAAAAACCCGTTCTTGGGATATGCGCTGGTATGGAGATTATTGTGCATGAATTCGGAGGGAAGATTGAAGGGGACGGTAAAAAAGTAAAAGATAAAGTAGAGATAGGCGCTAATTCCGTGAATTTCGAAAAAGATTTTTTGGGTATAAGTAAGGGGAAACACAAAGTTTATTCTCTTCATCAACTTGGAGTTAGAAAGGTCGGAAAAAATTTTGAAGTTTATGCCAAATCCAACAAAGGTATACAAGCGATAAAGCACAGGTCGAAAGGGATTTATGGGGTCTTATTCCATCCTGAGGTTTATAATCATGAAGTAATTGAGAATTTTGTGAAAATTAATTAGTTACTAAACAAGGACAACAATAATAAGATTTATAAACTGCTTTGTCTGTCTGATTTTATGGATGTCAAAATTTATGATTTTAACAAACGCTTTGGCACAACCCATAAAAGAGCAGGGATCGATGAATATATTAGCTATGCTTTAAGCAAAAATGCAGATACTATCGCAGTGATAAGTTCCGGAAATCTTCTTATGGAATTAAAAGACGCCATAAAAAGATCCGGCAGGAAACTCAATTTAATTAATCTGATTAATGAATCTTGCAGGCGTTCCCAAGGAGCAATTACCATGGAAAATGGTAGGATTCTAAGGGATGCAGGAGAAAGGGAAGAGTATATTGCCAAGTTTGGTAAGCAATCAGGGATGAATTATGGAAAAGTTGTTGACGTTACTGACTTTATTCCAAAAGCTTACGGAGAGGAGTCAGAGAAGATACTTAAGTCTAATCCCGATTATGTTTCTGTACCTATAGGATCCGGTAAAAATTTCATTTCTATATACAGAAAGATTAAAGAAAAAGGCTTGGCGACAAAGCTTGTAGGATTTGTTCCAAAAGGCGCGAACGGAGTATTTACAAATAGCCTTTACGAAGAAGATGGAAATTTGTTCTTTAGGAAGATGCCCTCAAAAAGCATTGCAGACAAGCTTGTCACCCCTTATGTATATGGAGATTTCAAAAAGGAAATTTTTGAAGCTATCAATTCAGGTCATATAGTCCATGAACTGACCCCTGCTGAGGAACGCAAAGCAGTGAGAGAGTCCAAACACTATGATGTCAAGACAGAACCATCAAGCTCGACTGCTTTTTATATTGTGAACAAGAGATTAATAAAAGAGCGTGGAATAAAAGATGATTCTAATATTGTCATCGTTAATACGGGAAAAGGCTCCAAGGAGTATAATGTCGTCTCTGTTCCTATCTCTCCAATTAAGAAGATATCTAGCGCAGCTGCAATCGGGATAGTAACTGCGGGCCTTTCTTTTCTTCTAACCATGCATCCGGGTAAAAGTCATATTGATTCTGAACTGGAAAAGGAGTTTTTCAACACGTATTATCCCGGACTTTTATCACATGGTCACATACCTCCTGTTGGACCATCTCTTTTAGATATGATAGCAGATAAGGAAAATGCTTTTGTTCATGGGGATACGTCCCACTTAATCTATCTTTCCAAAGAGGAAGCGGAAGAACTTGTACGAAAAGGGGCCAAAGCCAGGAAAAAGTTCTCTTAAATCTGTACATCCGAAAACATCTTAGCACCTATGAACAGCACTATCAACGTGAGTACTGTACAGACTGCTAGATCAATCCCTATCCCGAATTGGCTGGCTCCTGCAAGCGTCGCCCTGAGACCATCTACACCATAAGTTAGGGGGTCAAAGTATGAAATTACCTTAAGGAACCCCGGCGCATCCTGGAGCGGGAAAAGCGCTCCTGAAAGGAAAAACAAAGGCATCACAAGGAAATTCATTATTAAATTAAATCCTTGCATATCTTCGAGTTTTGATGCTATTGCGGTCCCTAGTGATGTAAAAAAAAGTCCGATTAATACCATAAATACAAGAGCGACGGGTATCAATGCAAGTTCAGGTCTGAATCCGATTATTGTCGCGATTATTAAAACAAGTATCCCCTGGAAAATTCCTGTTGTCGCGCCTCCCAAAGTCCTTCCGAACATTATTTTGAATCTGGTTACTGGCGCGACTAATGTCTCTTTTAAAAATCCGAATTGCCTGTCCCATATGACCTCAATTCCGGTGAACATGGAAGTGAAAAGTATGCTCATTGCTATTATTCCAGGAGCAAGAAAGTCCATGAAGTTTCCGCCGTTTGCTAACTTATAAAGTGTACCAAGTCCGAATCCCAATGCCACCAAAAAAAGTATTGGTTGACCGAGGGATCCTATGATTCTTGACTTTGAACGCAGGTATTTCTTAACCTGCCTGAGCCACATTGTATAAACAGGACTGTTCATCTTCTCCCCCACGCTCTCGCACGGCTCCTTAAATGATCAAGACTTGAGGCACTCTCATCTCTTATAGCATGTCCCGTCAGTTTCAAAAAGGCGTCTTCCAGATTTTTTGACTTTGTTTTCTTTTTGATTTCCCCAGCTGTTCCTCTTTCTATTATTTTTCCGTGGTCCATTATGGCGATTCTATCAGCGACATCCTCTGCCTCTTCCATATAATGCGTTGTCAGGAATACCGTCATCTTCTCTTCCCGATTCATCTCTTTTATGAACTTCCACAAGTGATTCCTTGTCTGAGGATCAAGTCCGACAGTAGGTTCATCAAGAAATAATATCTTTGGGTGGTGTATGAGGCCTCTTGCGATTTCTAATCTTCTTTTCATCCCACCAGAAAAAGTTTTGACGAGGGAATCTTTTCTTTCCCACAATTCAACAAATTTAAGCATCTTTTCAATCCTATCTTTTCTCTCTTTTTCAGGAACCCCATAAAAAACCGCGTGAAATTCAAGATTTTCATAAGCAGTCAGATCATCGTCAAGGCTTGGATCCTGGAAGACTATCCCAAAAGTCTTCCTTGCTTTATTTTTGTTCTTTCTGGGATTGACCCCATCGATGCTTATCTCTCCGGAAGTTGGGTTAAGAAGTGTTGTGAGCATCTTTATCGTCGTAGACTTGCCTGCGCCGTTTGGGCCAAGAAATGCGAACATCTCCCCTTTTTTGACTTCAAAAGATACCCCGTCGACTGCCGTGAAATCTCCGAACTTTTTCACGAGTTTCTTTACTTTTATTATATTTCTCTCTTTTTCAAGTGTCATTTTATTTCAGTCCAGAAAGTTTCTCTTTAAGTTCAGATATCTTTTTCTTGTATCTTTCGAATCCTTTTTTATCGCTCTGTGAAAGCTCTTCAAGGTAAGTTATTTCACTTTCAATATTTATGAGAATATTCTCAGTCTCATCGTTAGACCCAAACTCTTTTTTGTATTTATCAGTCAGCTCGTATTTTCCATTACCCCTTTTCTTAAGGATTTTCTCTTCGCAAAGCGCTTGGAGCAAAGGATAAAGCGATCCTGGTGAAGGTTTCCACCACCCATGGCTCATCTCACTTATCCGATTTATGAGTTCTACACCATTCATCGGTTCTCTTTCGATGATTCCTAAAACCATTGGTCTTAGCCACCCTTTTTTGCCAAAAGACGTCCTCCAATGAGATCTTGCCGAGCTGCTCCAGTCTTTTATGCTGTCTTTTTCCATCTTTATCGTTTATCCGATATCTGATATCCGATATAGTATTTAAACCTTGTGGATCTTTTGTTAGCAAAAGCCTTAAAAAGTTCTCAATCTGGTGAAAAGTATGGTAAATACGCGGAGTTGTCCCCATCACTAGAACGGATTACTCTAGTGCCAACTTTATCTCTTTTAAAAAATATTATAAAGCATTTTTTCGTGGATTAAATTGTGATGGCGGCTGTAGTTCAGTGGCAGAACGTGCGGTTGTGGTGAGCGACGTTTACGAAGGGCAATCTCTTTGCAATTCCGAGCGGGCTCGCGAAATCCGTAAAACGAGGGTTCGATTCCCTCCTCCCGCTTATGAAAGAAACGCTGGCGGAAGGTCCGACAGTTCCAAAAAAGGGCAAGCTCTTCCCGCTTATACCAAGAACAAAATAGGAGTGGTAAAATGAAAACCAAAAAATTCAACATTCTTTTCGTATGCAGGCACAACCGGTTCAGGAGCAAGTTTGCGGAAGCTTACTTTAAAAAGATTAACAGGAATAAAAATATTCTTGTGAAAAGCGCGGGAATCTTTCCAGGCGAATATCCTCTCGATAAGACTGAGGTCAAGGTTGCGAGGAAGCTCGGTGTTGAGATTAAAGGCAGACCGAAGCCAGTTACAACGGATCTTCTCAATTGGAATGACCTTCTAGTTTTGATTACAAACGATCTTCCAAGCCCGAAAAAGATATTTAATTACGGAAAGTTTAGGAATGATGTAATCGTATGGAAAATAAAAGATGATTACGGAGGCAATGAGAGGGATATAGAAAATATCTTAAGGAGGATAATGGAGAGGGTTGAATGGTTAAGCAAACAGCTGGGGGGCAAGAAATGACGACAGAACCTGTAAAAGGATTCAAAGATAAAATCGGAAAGGATGCAGAGAAGGCGGCGTTTATACGTGAAGTAGCAAGGCAGACTTTTGAAAAATATAACTTCCAGGAGGCAGAGACCCCTATAATAGAATATGAGGAATTTGTAAAAGGGGACAACAAGAAGGATGAAGCCGTTTCAGATATCTTTAAACTTAAGGATAAAGGGAAAAGGGATCTTGCATTAAGATATGAATTCACCTTCCAGCTAAAGAGGGTCGCGAAAAATCAAAAGCTCCCTTTTAAGAGGTTCCAGATAGGTCCCGTATTCAGGGATGAACCGGTGACAGGAAACAGGCTCAGACAGTTCACCCAGTGTGATATAGACACTATTGGTGCGACAGTGAAGGATCAGGCAGAATTGCTTGCTGCGTTCGCCGAAATAATGAACGCGCTCAAGATAAACTATACGATTTTTGTGAATAATAGAAAACTCTTAAATGAAATAATGGAAGAGAACGGGATAAAAAATAAAGAGGAAGCAATGAGGGAATTGGATAAGCTTGACAAACTTCCTGAAAAAGAAGTTTTTGAAAATCTGAAAAAAATAAAGGCTGAAAAGCTTATTTGTATAGTAAAGAACCCTGAGGAATTTTTCAAGAAGTATCCTTCATACTCCGAAATAGATGAGCTAAAAAAATACGCCTCACTTTATGGGGTGAGGGTTGTTTTCTCGCCCACTCTTGCAAGGGGACTATCTTATTATACAGGGAATGTTTATGAGATTAAATCCGACATAAAGGAGACCATTTGCGGCGGAGGATCTTATCTTGTTGGAGAAGTTGAATCTGCTGGAATTTCATTTTCGATAGAGAGGATGATGGCAGTGTCAAATACAATAATAGATATAGACAAGATTTTAGTGGTCTCGCTGAATGAAGACAAAAAAGCGATAAAGCTTTCTATGGATCTGAGAAAACTTGGAAAGAATGCAAGTGTTTATTTTGGGAAGCCCTCAAAAGCTCTCGAGTACGCGAACTCTTATGGGATAAAGAAAGTGATTTTTGTCGGAAAGGAAGAAGTGGAAACAAATAAGATAAAACTGAAGAATATGCTTACTGGAAAAGAAATAACCTTAACAATTGAAAAGCCGGAGAAAGATAAATTATAAATAAGAATTGAAGATAGATTTATTGAGGCGTCGTTTCCACTTGACAAAGATCGCCTTGTAAGAGGTGAGTCCAAAATGGATTGGGGCAACCCTCAAAATGTGGCTGTTTCAGAATTACTGCATGCTGAGTTAAAACTGAAAGAATGGGTTGATGAATCTGGTAAACCGCTGGGGGTATTTTAAGGGAGAATATGATTCTGTATAAAAAGAGGATGATGAATATTTCTTAGTAGTTAGATGCTTCTCTTCGGGGCGCGGCGACTCCCTCTCCTTTAATAATCGAAATCAGGATTTATCACTTCAATTCCGTTTGAATTCTTCAAATTATTTATAAATTTCAAAAACTTATCTCTGTTATGGCAGACGAGAAATTTGTACTTGTCTCGATGGATGATGAAAGACTAAAGAGCCTTTCTGATGTTCTTGGGAATAGAACTTGCAAAAAAATTATCGAGCACCTTGCAGAGAATAAGGAGGCAAGTGAGAAAGATCTATCGGATTCACTCGGAATAGCCATGAACACTATAGAATATAATATGAAGAAACTTCTTTATAGTGGGTTTGTGCAAAAGAGGAAAAATTTCTTTTGGAGCAAAAAAGGCAAAAAAATAGTTATGTATGAGCTGACAAATAAGTCCATAATAATATCCCCTCAGAACATGGCAAAAGATAAGGTGAAATCCCTCTTCCCGGCAGTTATTACTCTGGCAGCCGGGACTTTTGCGCTTTGGGTCTATCAGAGACTGAGTGCCAATGAGACCCAAAATTATATTCAAGGAACACCTGGAGTGGCAACGAATTTTGCCCTTACCGCAGCGCCGAAAGCAGCCGGTGGATCGGTCGGAATTGTGCAATCAAGTCCTTTGTGGCTTTGGTTCCTTGTGGGTGGGCTTTTAGTCTTGGGGATTTCTTCGATATTAAACTGGAGAAGATTATAGAAAAATAAAAAGGAGGGGCCAAAATGAAAAAAGAAAATACGCCTATTGTTGTGACTTCTATCATTGCAGGGGTCATACTTGTGATAGCTTTGGCTGCTTTGCTCATTTTGGGGAATCAAGGTCCATCAAATGAAAACACAATGAATGTGCAGGGAACTTCGACTGTGAGGGTTCTTCCTGATAGGGTCTCAGTCTATTTTAATGTTCAGACTAACGGAACAACGACGGCTGAGGCTAACGATGCAAACACTGTGATATACAACAGGCTCTACGCAGCCCTAATCTCAGACGGTTTCAATGAGTCTCAGATAGGCACACAGAGCTTCAATGTTTATCCAAACACAATTTACGACTCTTCGAGCGGAAGAAGTAAAACAGAAGGGTTCACTGCGACTCACATGGTCAAGGTTGAATTCCCTGCTAATGAGACAAACAGGCTTTCTTCTGTTGTTGATAACGGGATAAATGCCGGAGCAGGAGTGAGTTCGGTTGATTTTGAGCTAAGCCAAGGTTTGCAAAACCAATATAAAGCGCAGGCAATAGAATTGGCATCTCAGGATGCAGAAACAAAAGCGGAGGCTCTTGCCAAAGGATTCGGGAAAAATGTCGGGGACCTTGTCTCTGTCTCAGTTGACAGCTATAACTATATGCCTTGGGTTGCGTACTCTGCAGGCACAGTTGCTTCTTCAGAAGTGATGAGTGCTGTAAAAAGCATTCAGCCAACAGAGCAGGACGTAACAGCCTCAGTGACTGCTATATACAAGCTTAACTAAATAGAGAATTTTTATTTTTATTTTTTTAATTTCTCTTCTCCACATTCTTTTTAAGTCCGGCGCGCATTGTTTTTGCATGGGTTTAAAAGAAGTGTATAAAGTCTGGGCCAATATTTACAAGAGCCCGAAGTATATTCTGATCGCTTTTTTTATATCATTTATCTTCTACGCATTTAATATATTCATCCTTAACTGGGACTTTATCCCTCTCCAGGGTCAGGGTGCCACATTTTTTGGAGGGGCTTTGGATTTTTTGTTTATGCTTTTCAGTAAGCCCATAATCTTGAAACTCTATTCTTTCATCGGGGTAATTGTTATAAGCCTTCTTTTCGGATTTTTATTTAGTCTGGTTTTTTATAAGGTGAATTTTTTCAAAGACTCGTCGGAGAAGAAATCCGGTCTTTTTGGGATTATGGGCTCTGGGGTTTTTGGAGCTTTTGCGGGGATTTTTGCTACGGGATGTGCAGCTTGTGGTGTTGGACTTGTTTCTATCTTAGGGATAAGCGCAGGATTTCTTTCAATATTTCCTTATCATGGCTTTGAATTCACACTCATTTCAATATTCATACTTGTATTTGCGATAATCAAAATTTCGAAAAATATGTATTTCTGCAATTTAAAGAAGAAAAATTAAAGTTCAAATTCATCTATAAACTCTATGATTACTTTATACCTCTCAAGAAACTTCGTACCTTTTTCAGTGAGCGACACGTGTTTTTTGTCATTGTCGTCAAATACCTCTTTTATGAAACCATTTTTTATTAAATCATTATAATAATCTTTGAAGTTTATTGAGGACATCTTTGATTTTCTTAGTAAGACTGTGGGTCGTATGAAATTTCTATTCTCTTTTATTATCTTAAGTGTGTTCTCCATAATCTCAAGCCTTCCTCTCTTTGCCATTTAATCACCTGATTTTTTAAGAACTCTGTATAAAATTACAAAAAATACACTGAGCGATACTAAGTATAAGAATAATTTGAGTGTATCCATAAATATCGGAACGAGAGCGCTGAATATATTAAGCACAAGGAAAACTAAAAGAAGTATGTAAAGTCTGTGAAAATAGTTCTTCTTAGATTTGAGCTTATGATTGTGCGATGCCAGATATATAGCAATGCCTGCAGAGATGAAAAGGATAACGTTAAGTCCCAGATAAAAAAAGGGATTGTTAAAAATGATTGTAGCAAGTGAAATGATTATTGCAATGCCGTGGAACAGGTAACTTATTTTGGAGCTTTCTTTTAAATTTTTCCAAAGAACGCCCTCTATTAAGTAAAAAATTGCCATAGAACTGAAATACATGAATGCAAAAAGTGAAATATAAACCCATATGAGCGAGGTTATTTCAGGGCCGGGAGCTAGGCTTATTGTTGGTAATCTGAAAATATATGCAATTGCAAGAAAAAGGAATGCACATCTGAAATATTTAAGTCCCTTGTAAGTTGAAAGTTCGTAAAGTTCTCTTGTTCCGAAATATATCATGAGGCTGCAGAATATTATCGCAAATGAGTAAATTACCTCTGCTCCTACCGTGGGAGCTATGATTGGAAGCCCAAAGTTGGTCGCGCGAAAAGTTCCGTGATAAACAACCACCTTTGCCGTTATGTTTGGGTCAACTGTCCCTTGCGTTACTATGATTGTCATAGATTAATTTGAGAAAACAAATTTAAATACTAATCGGAATGGACAGAAAGTCCAACTTATTTAAAAGGATATTTTTCCACAAAATCCTTATGGAAATTAAAAATTCCAATAAAATAGTCTTCTTCTCCGTTGTGTTTTTGATAGTCGGACTTATCGCCGGTTACTTCGGTGGGACTTATCTTTTCCCGTCACATTCCAATTACAAATCTTTTAACAGAGGGCAGGGTTTTCAGATAAATTCAAGTGCGCAAAGTGAAGTGATTTCCGCGTTCACTGACGCGCAAAACCAGAGCGAAGTTAATTCATATTGCTCCCAGAATATGATCAATTGCTTTTATTACTGCAGGAATGTCAGTCCTCAAAATCAATATTGTTCTTCATTAATAAATGATTCATCAGGAGGATATTTCAGAAGAGGGTAAGATGAAAGAGGAAGTGATAAAGATTGGCAACGTTTGGAAAAAATATGACATGGGAAGTGCTGATCCTCTTGTTGTTTTGAAGGACATAAACCTGAAAGTTTACACAGGGGATTTCATCGCAATAACAGGACCATCCGGATCCGGAAAGTCAACGATGGTGAACATTGTCGGTGCTCTTGACAAGCCTTCTTGGGGCGGAGTTTATCTTAAAAACAGAAATATATCAGACTTAAGAGAATCTGCTTTGGCTTTTTTTCGAGCAAAAACAATTGGTTTCATCTTCCAACAGTTTAACTTAATCCCGACATTAACAGCTCTCCAGAATGTGATGCTCCCAATGGAAATATTAGATGTTTCGGAAAAATTGGCAAAGGAAAAGGCAGCTGACCTTTTGACTATGCTTGGACTCGGTGATAGGCTTCATCATAAACCAACAGAACTTTCAGGAGGTCAGCAGCAGAGAGTCGCGATCGCAAGGGCTCTTGCGAATGATCCAGAGATAATACTTGCTGATGAACCCACGGGAAACTTAGACTCTCACACAGGAAAATTTGTCATGGATTTTCTTGGGAAACTTAATAAATCAGGTAAAACAGTCATACTGATTACGCATGATCTTGACCTTGTCAAATATGCTAGCAGAGTCGTCCACATTAAAGATGGAAGAATTGAAAAGGGGGTTAAAAAATAAAATGAAAAAAAGGAGCAATTTCATTTTTCTTTTTGCAGCTATTCTCTTTTTAGCAGTTTCTTCCTTAACGGGGGTATCTTCCCAACCGCTGAATGTCACAAACTATTCGGTAAGCTCAAGTTACAACGGCGTCCAAATTACGACGCTAAAATATACTCCTTATCCCGCAAATCCTGGAGAATATATGAATCTTTGGGTTGAAGCTTCTTTAGGAAGTTCTGTTAATTATGCAAAGTTTGTGATTGCACAAAATTTTCCATTTAGTGTTGATAGCAACACAAGTGCTTATCAAGTCTACACAAATATGCAGTCTAGAGATATTGTTATGTACTTCAAGGTGAGGGTAAGTCCGAATGCTGTTCATGGAATGAACAATCTTGAATTGGATGTCATAACAAATCCTGATTCTGGCGCTTATACAACGCAGAATCTTGGAATTTATGTTATGGATGCGCAGACAAATTTCGCAACTGTTATGCAGGATGAATCAGGAACTTCTATTTCTCTTGCAGTTGCAAATATCGGTGAAAACACTGCCAATTCCATGATTGTGACAATACCCAATCAGAAGAATTTTAGAGTTTCGGGGACAAATGCTCAGATGGTCGGGAATCTTAATGCAGGAGATTATTCTCTTGTTAATTTCAATGTCATCCCTTTGATGTCGGGCTATGCAGATCAGGGAGCTTATGAAGTCCAGAGAGATAATAACCTGACTGTTGAAATAGATTATACTGATAACATCGGAGTAAGAAGAAGTGTATTTGAGAACGTGACTTTCAATCCAGTTTCATCAATGAATCTGACAAGCCTCACGGCTTCAGGATCAGGAAACTATGCAACTTTCAGGAACGGATTAAGAAGCTCAAGTTCTTCTGGTGTGAACTGGTTAGCTCTTATAATTGCTGTTGTTATAATAGGATTGGTATTTTTTGTTTACAAGAAAAGCCCAGAAGGGTTCAGGAGGTTTTTCACGGGAAATAAAGGGAAAAAATCTCAAAAAGAAAATTCAGAAATTCCGGATTGGATTAAAAAGGAGAAGTCCAGGGGTGTTTCCAATGGAAAATGAAGCTCAAAAAATCGACGCACCTTGCATGGAACATTCTCATACACTCAAAACTTAGGAGTTGGCTGACTATAATTGGCATTGTAATAGGTATTGCCTCTGTGGTGTCAATCGTCTCAATAAGTTTGGGAGCCCAACAACAAGTCCAAAATCAATTAGGTAATATCGGAGCTGATATTCTGACTGTGAGTCCTGGTTTCTCAAGGGCTTTTTTTATTTCATCGGGTTTTGTCGGAAGCGGAGGTAAAGAAGTGGTCCAGATGGGACGGGGTAACTCTCTAGAGCAGTCTTCTTCGTCGGCAACTCAGAAAAATCTTACAATAAATGACATAAATACAATTAAAGGCATCCAGAATGTTGAATATGTGATGGGTGAAATTTCTGACAGAGAAACAGTTTCTTATCTCACAAAATCTGCGACTCTCGGCATAACAGGCGTTGATGCTTCAACATGGAAATATGTGACTACCGACACCATTTCTTCAGGAAGATTCCTTTCGGTAGGAGATTCAAATGCCGTTGTAATAGGGCAGGATGTTGCAACCTTGACTTTCAGTGATATTCCTCTGAATTCTAAACTAACTATTGACGGAAAAACCTTTACTGTCGTGGGAATACTCTCCAATGGGAATGGGATTTACATTCCAATAGATCAGGCAAGGAATATGTTTGACGTCGGAGGGAAAGATTATCAGTTTATCTCTGTAAAAATATCTGATGTGAGTGAGGCTAATGCGACTGTAAATGAGATTACCAAAATGCTTATGCTTGAAAGAGGTGAGATCCAGGCAAGTCAGCAGGATTTCACTGTCTCGAACCCGGCGCAGCTGCAGTCGACAATTGAGCAGACAACTGGTATGCTTGCGTTGTTCCTTGGAGCAATCGCGGCTATCTCACTGATTGTTGGAGCTATAGGGATTGCTAACACTATGTTCACTTCGGTCCTTGAAAAAACGAGGGAGATAGGAATAATGAAAGCGATAGGTACGAAGAATAAAGATATAATGGTAATTTTCCTGATAAACGCGGGCATGATAGGTTTTGTCGGAGGACTTGGAGGGGTAATCCTGGGAGCTATCGGTTCAGGAGTTATTGGATCTCTTGCTTCCGGCGCTGCAGCAGGAGGGAGGGGGTTTGGGAGAGTTTTTGGTTCAACGGCACTCACTCCGGCACTCCTTATAGGGGCGCTGTTATTCTCAGTAATAATAGGTATGATTGCCGGGGCGATTCCGGCTTATAGGGCTTCAAAACTAAAACCGGTTGATGCCTTGAGATATGAATAATCACAATATATCTTTTTTAGTATCTTCAAAAATTATTGACGCTGTGACAAGCATTATCACAAAATCTCTCACAAAAGCAGGAGTAAAACCTGAAGATGCAAGAAGGTCGATGACAATGCTAAACATTATTAACACCCCTATAAATGCGGGAATTTTTATTTTATATCCCGAAAATATCCATACCCCGAGGATCATCAGTATTATTCCATGGAACAGCAAAGCAGTCTGAGCATTGATAACACCTGAGATAAATCCAGGTATAAAAGAAGACCAATATGTGAAATCTATTATCTCCCAAAGACCAAAAATGACAAAAATCACAGAAACCGCATAATGCACTAAATATCTGCTTAAATTAATCCTGCTCATAAATCATTGCACAATATATCCATTGGTGTCCACGATAATCGCGGTGTCATCTCCTAACATGTAATCAGTGTCTGATGAAGCGTCGTCATCACCTAAAGACCTTTCAATGAAGTAGAGTTTCTGTCCAGGCTCAAGGGTATAAGTCTGGTTCACATAATTGCTCCTTGCCGTGGCTAGCCTGTATGTGGCTGATCCGTTTGAGTTTTGCACGGAGGTTATGGCAAATCCGGTTGTAGCTTCTTTTGCCTGGGAGCTTAACGGTGATGTAGAGATAAGGTATGCATAACTTGCGTAAGGAGAATCTGAAAATAACGTTCCTGCTGAAGACTGAGTTCCATTTCCTGTTTGTGGAGGTTGTACGGATGGCAGATTTGGTTTACTGCTGCTGTTTCCACCAGAGAACACTAAGATGAGAACAATCACAATAACAACGGCGGCAACAAGAACCTCCCAGACAATTGGTATTTTCTTTCTTTTATCTGGCATAGTCGTATGAAAAAATTTTCATTTATAAAGATTATGGACTTGTAAATCTCATAAGTATAAGATTGTACACAATAATATTTATAACCCCCTTTTAGGATATTTTACTATGGGCGGTAAAGCTATGCTCTTTGATCTTGACGGTACGCTTGTCCATACAGATTATCGTCATCGCGAGATTGTTGTCGGAAATACCCTTGCCGGGTTCGGAAAATCAGCTTCACACGAAGACATCGATAAATTCTGGTTTGAGGGGGGCAGGGACAAGATAATAAAAGATGTTTTTGGTGTCAATCCATCGGAATTTTGGGATATATATAGAAACTTTGACACTGTCTCTCTGAGGAAGAAATACACAAGGCCATACGATGATACAAATTCCATTGTTTGGCTTCGGAATCGGGGATACAAAACGGGAATAGTCACGAGTGCCCCTTTAGAAATGTCCGAACTTGAGTCCAAAATGATAGGAAAGGATCTTTTTGACTGCATTATTGTCGCGCATATCGATAATGGATTCCAACCAAAGCCTTCTCCACAGGGTATTTATGAGTGTTTGGAAAAACTTGGTGTTGGAAAAAAAGATGCATTTTTTGTTGGTAACTCTGATGAGGATGTTTACGCTTCGAGAAATGCGGGGGTCATAGATATATTTGTTGATAGAGGGGAGCACAAATTTGCAGATTTATACCCTACAATTGTTATAGAATCTCTTGATCTGCTTAAGTATATTGTCAGGCTGTAAAACCGGCAATTCATTAAATTTATAACTTCTTTTGATTTTGTTTTAAAATGCAGGTGATAAAGTCTTCCGGTGATTTTGAGAAATTCGATCATAAGAAGATCTATCGCGCTGTAAGAAATGCCGGGGGCTCGAAAAAACTCGCGGGCGCTGCAGTCAATGAAGTCAGAAAAATGTATAGGGAAGATATCCCAACAAAGGAGATTTTTGAATTTCTCCTTGAGTTCTTGAAAAATGAGCCTGGTGTATCGCAAAGGTACGGAATAAAGAAAGCTATAATGTCTCTTGGTCCGACGGGATTCCCATTCGAGCAATTTTTCGCTAGAGTGCTTGAATATTATGGTTATCAAACTACTACAGACAACAAACTAAAAGGAAAAAGGATAATACACGAAGTTGATATCGTTGCGATCAGGAAGAAAAAGTGGATGATTGAATGCAAGTACCATAATGAATCAGGAACAATAACAGATCTTCACTCCGCGTTGTATACCTATGCAAGATTCCTGGACCTCGGAAAATATGGGTTCGATGCCCCTTGGCTTGTGACAAACACGAAGTGCTCCGATGATGCGGTTGAGTATGCAAGAGGGGTAAATTTGAAAATAACAAGCTG
Organism: Nanobdellota archaeon; assembly: GCA_021799535.1. GTDB lineage: Archaea > Nanobdellota > Nanobdellia > Pacearchaeales > GW2011-AR1 > GW2011-AR1. Next base: position 71,290 of record JAJZAH010000003.1, on the reverse strand, counting down.
GAACTATCCGCAGGATGAAAGCCTCCAGAACCTTATAATGGAGAAGAAACTCTATCCTATAACTATCCTAAGTTCGGTCTCCGATGAAATATTAAATAGACTTTATTCTGCAAAAATTGTTATAGCACGCGATCTTCTTAGAGGATCCCCTGATGATCTTTCGAGAAGAACAAGGCTGGATAAAGAGACTATTTTGAAACTGACTGATGAGATAAAAGAGATTTGCGGGGAAATTGATATCTGAAATATATCCCTTAAGATATAAAATTATTTAAATTAAATTCCTTAAAGTTTGGAGTGGAAAAACCTCTTGAAGATGAAGAGATAAGAAAATTTTTATTGAGTGCCGATAAGTCTGGAGAGTTTGGCACTTTCAGGGTTTACACACTCTCTTACTACCCTTCGAGAAGACTAAAAGATAAAATATCCCATCAATTATACAATCATGAATATGATGGATTGGCAATTTCTGAAAAGTACAGAAGTATCGAAAGTGAGCTAAAAAAGTTTAATCAACGCCCGATAAATCCGGATTCCATCTATTTGGGGGGTCTAGGGGGATGGGAACTTGACGCTACTTTCACACTTTATCATTCTAAAGACCTTTTTGGAATTTTGGACATCAATAATTTGTCTAAAATTAATAACTCTCAAATAAATCTTGGTTTGATTCCCCATACCGCTCTTAATCCCTGTAAGCACAAGATAAGGGGTCTTAGCGGAGGGGAAGGTGTTTATGTTCATGCTTATACTACAGATGAAGATGGTTCTCTTTGGAGTATGCATTGTGAAAATAAACGGTTGAAATAATTTAGTCTATTGTCCCAACGCTGCCTGTAAACTTGCCCAGGTCCCTGAAATCTGTTTTCCGTCAACAAAGAACGTGGGGGTTCCTTGAACGAATTGGTCTGCTGCATTTGTGGCTTCCATCACGTCAGAAATCGTGCTTGAGCTTTCAAGACAGCTGTTGAATTTAGCAGTATCTAAACCCTGTACGCTTTGCGCAAGAGCCTCCAGATTGTCTTTTGTGAAAGTACCGTCGTTTTCTTTGCCATCATTTGCTGTGAACAGTGCATCATGCATCTGCCAGAATTTACCTTGCCTGTTGGCGCATAGAGCGGCTTCTGCTGCGTTGACCGACTCATCACCCAAAAAAGCCATGGGAACATAGATAAATTTTATCTGGCCATCTTCTGCCATACTTTCCAGTTTCCCGGCAGATCCAAGCATACTTGCCACATTGGAATTGGAGTTCGCTGCACTTTGAGCCCATGCAGGTAGCCCTGAGGCAACTGCACACCAAGGGCATTGGAAATCTGCGAACTCTATTACAGTATGGTTTGCATTTGCCGGACCTAGTGAAGGATATATGTTGCCGTCATCAAAAACTGAAAAATTGCTTTTTTGGGTTTTGGGCAATGAAGAAACAACTATCAGAACAATAATGGCGGCGAGAATGACAAAGGCAATTAGTGATACATAAAAGACCCTTTTTTTTATTTTTATAGTCCCTTTCATTAGGCTAAGTTGGAATTTTTTATATATAAAATTAACGGGGCTTCTTGATATGAAATTAAATTCATAACTCCATCTTTTTACCTTCAAAACTAAAATAAAAATAAAAATAAAAAATAAATTTACGCGGCGTTGATTGCAGCCTGTATGGAAGACCATGAAGGCTGGACCTGTTGTCCGTTCACCCAGAACTGAGGTGTCGAAATCTGGAATCCCGCATTCTGGACAGTGCTCATAACCTGCTGTACTTCTGAGAGTGTTGCATTGCTTTCAAGGCAACTGTTGAACTTAGCTGTGTCAAGTCCGGAGATTCCTACAGCAATCTTCTCTAAATTAGAGATGCTGTATTTTCCATCATCTTCAGTTGGTCCTGTGCTTGCCTGATAAATAGCGTCATGCATCTGCCAGAATTTGTCCTGATTCTCAGCGCAGAATGCTGCTTGTGCGGCATTCACCGATTCTTGTCCAAGGAAACTCAATGGCGCGAAGATGAATCTTATCTGACCGTTTTGTGCGGCTTTCTCGGCATTTCCTGCCGATCCTATAAGGCTTCCGTACTGACTAGTGTATTGGCTTGTCCAGTTTGGCAAACCTGAGGCTAAGGCACAGTATGGACACTGGAAATCAGCTAATTCGATCACTGTCGCTTTCGCGTTTGATGGTCCGAGCTGAGGGAACAATGTAGGGTTCCCAGTTATTGCTGTGACATCTCCTGCAGAAGTTGTTGCGGCTGCAGTGGTTCCTGCTCCTGCGGCAGCAGCGTTATTATTCCGAGTCGCTGCTCCTGTCCCCCCGAAACCAAAACCTCCTGTGAAGATTGAAATGATTAGAAGAACTGCAAGGACAACTATGGCACCTTTATAGAAGGTGTCTTTTTTTATTTGAATTGTCTCACTCATTTTTTTTCCTCCTTTTCAATTCTATTAATTTTTAACATATTTTTCATATTTAAAGTTAATGGACATTTGAAAATATATTTCATAAACTCATCTATCTTTGCCGGATTATAAACTGTTTGGTGAAATTGGTTTCTAATCCTTCAAAACCACAATATTATTCATTCCTCTTCTTTTTCTTATTATGAACTGTTTTGCTTCGAGTTTGTCTAAAAGGCGGGTCATTTTGACTTTTCCAACCCCTAGTTTTTCCATTAATTCTTTCTGAAACATAGCTTTTCCTTCAGATTCAATTAATTTTATTGCTTCTTTCTCCTCTCTCTCAAGACCTGAAAGATCAAGCATCTTTTTCTTCTGTTTTTCCTTCACTTTTTTTACCACAACTTTCTCGTCGGGTTTTGAGAACATTATATAAAACCCTATGGCTAAAATTATTGCAATTATTGAAAGTCCGAGCCAAAGCTGTATGGAAGAGGTCTCATGCATTATGCAGTTTGTTTCCATGATGCAGTTTTCATTGATTACTTTTTGCGTAAGGGAATTAAAAATCCAAACTATCACCCCCATAGCTACGGCAATTCCCACTATCAGCCATCCGGCTTTTTTATTTTCCATGATAAGAAAATGGAATATGAGTTTTTATATCTTAAGGTTATCTGAATTTTTTTGCATATGAAACTAGTTTCCCCGAAGTGGTTAAATAGAATGTTTTTCTAAGCTTGCTATGACATTGAAAGAATTTAAGAAAGAACTTTATGGCGAAAGAGTGGAGGGAGAACTTCTAAAGACTATTCTTTACTCGCTTATTTTTTCATTTGGTCTTCTTTTTATTTTATACTTTTTGAAATTAAGGTATGTTGATAGTTTTCTGCCCAAATACGGTTTTTTTATCTTCTTTGCAATATTAAGTTACAGCATGATTTTGCCATCGCTGCGGCAGGTTCGGGCTTACAGGCAATTTTCATGCATGCCCGGAATGATGATTGGAATGACGTCAGGGATGATTGCAGGGTTCCTCCCTGGATATTTTATCGGTGCGACGAATGGGCTTTCTTACGGGATGTTTTTTGGAATGGCATTTGGAATATTCATAGGAGTTTGGAACGGAAACTGCTGCGGAATCATGGGGATTATGGAAGGACTGATGGCAGGGTTCATGGGGGGGCTTATGGGAGCTATGACTTCTGTGATGCTTTTGAACGATAATCTGAAAATAGCTTCTGTCGCCATTTTCTTGATTTCATCATGGATAATCTTTTCCTTAGATTATATGATTTACAAAGAGATGAAGGAAAATGAAAGGGAATTGGTTGAAGATCACATGCTTACGATTTTATTCAGCATAATACTTACTGCGATAACAACCTGGCTCATCGTGTTTGGGCCAAGGAGCGTTTTATTTTCATGAAAGACAAAACTGTGACTTTTTTGCTGATAATCTTGGTAGTCGGGTTAGGATGGTTTTTCATTGGAAACTCGAGCACATCAGGCGGTAATTCCACAAATGGAAATTCAGCTTCAACCAATGTGCAGAAAGTCACGATAGGGATAAAGAACGGGAATTATTATCCAAACACAATCACGGTGAAAGTCGGACAGCCTGTCAGGATTTATCTGGACAGTACGGTTTCAGGTTGTTACAGGACGTTTACGATAAAGGATTTTGGGATTGTAAGAACACTTCCAACACCAAATGATTACATTGAGTTCACGCCGACCAAAAAAGGAACCTTCCGTTTTGCGTGCATAATGGGAATGGGAACTGGGACTTTGATCGTAGAGTAAGATAAAAATAAATAAACATGAAACTGTAAAAGAGAAAATGTAAGGGGGTAAGCAAAATGAAAAAAAAGATATTGGTTGAAGGCATGCATTGTGCATCCTGCGCTACAAATATTGAAAGAAGCCTAAAAAAAGTTTCTGGTGTTTCTTTCGCAAATGTAAGTATAATGACTAAAAAGGCGATTGTAGAATGCAATGACAAAACAAGTGACGAAGATCTGAAAAAGGCTGTGTCCAAAGCAGGTTATAAAGCTATTTCGATAGAATAATTTCCAAATTAGAACATGGATAAAGAAAATAAAACCGGAAAATTAGAGGATGAGGAATCGAAGATGTGGAAAAAAAAGCTTATTTGGAGCTGGATAATTTTGGTTCCCGTGATCTTTTTTATGTATATTACGAAACTTTTCGGCTTTATGCTTTTTGATGAAAGTGTGATGTCTGTGATAATTTTGGTCTTATCTTTCCCTGTCATATTCATAATAGGGCTTCAGACATTAAAATCCGGATTTCATGGTCTTTTAAGCTTATATTTCAATATGGACTCTCTCATTTCTCTTGGGACAGTTGTTGCATATCTGACCGGTATACTCAGTTTCTTTCTTAGCATCCAAAATTATTCCGGAGTTTCCGCGATGGTTATGGCAATATTTGTCACAGGGAAATATATTGAATCAAAAGCCCGGGGGAAGGCCGGACAGGAAATAAGGAAGCTTTTGGAGATGGGTGCCAAGAATGCTAGGGTACTTAGAGGCAAGGAAGAAATTGAAATTCTTATTTCCAAGGTGAGAGTTGGAGACATCATGCTAATCAAACCCGGGGAGAAAATTCCGACAGATGGGGTTGTAATAAAAGGTGAAAGCAGTATCGATGAGTCCATGATTACAGGCGAGAGCTTTCCCGTTGACAAAAGAAAAGGGGATAACGCTATCGGAGCTACAGTAAATCAGGATGGATTTTTGTATGTCAAGGCCTTGAAGGTGGGTTCAGATACTTTTCTTTCTCATATAATTGAACTTGTTGAAGAGACGCAGAGTAGCAAGGTCCCGATACAAAAACTTGCAGACAAAATCACAGCGATATTTGTCCCATTAGTTCTGGGAATATCCGTTTTAACTTTCATAGCATGGAGTTTTTTCGGGAGTTTTAGTTATGCTTTTGGGGCAGCTATCTCGGTTCTTGTCATCTCATGCCCCTGTGCTTTAGGCTTAGCGACGCCGATTGCTCTTACTGTTGGATCAGGTATGGGGGCAAAAAAAGGGATTTTAATAAGAAAAGGAGAAGCTATACAAACAATGAAAGAAGTCAGAACTGTAATTTTTGACAAGACGGGTACGATAACAAAAGGAAAACCTGAAGTGACCGATGTCAAGATTTCCGGTGACACGACCAAGAAGGAATTTTTAGAAATTGCGGGAAGTCTAGAAAAACTTTCAGAGCATCCTTTATCTAAAACAGTTGTAAATTATTCAAAATTGAAGAATTATAAGACAGTAAATAATTTCAGAATCCTTCGAGGTAAGGGGGTGGAGGGCATCATTTCTGGAAAAAGATACCTCATCGGAAACAAAAGTTTGATTACTGAATCGGGGATAGACCTTAAAAAATTTTCTAAGGAGATAAGTCACTTTGAAGATGAAGGAAAGACGGTGGTAATCCTGTCATGTGAAACGGACAAAAAAGCTTATGGAGTATTTGCGCTTTCCGATTCGGTAAAGGAAGATTCCGCTGAGGCTTTAAATGAACTGCATAAAAAAAATTATTGTACTGTGATGATTACGGGAGACAATGAAAGAACGGCAAAAGCGATAGCCAAAGTCGTCGGTATAAAAAAAGTAATTGCGAATGTTCTGCCCGAGGAAAAAGCCAGAAAAGTCTCCGAGCTCCAATCCGAAAGCAAGGATGGACTTGTTGCTTTTGTAGGTGACGGGATTAATGATGCTCCAGCGTTAAAACAAGCGAATGTTGGGATTGCCATGGGTACGGGGACGGATATTGCTATAGAAGCGGGTGACATAATCTTAACAAATGGATCTTTAATGGGGGTTCCTAAGGCGATTGAACTCTCGAAGGCTACTTTTTCAAAAATAAAGCAGAATTTATTCTGGGCCTTCATCTACAATACGATCGCGATCCCTCTTGCGGTTGCGGGAGTTTTAAACCCAATATTTGCAGAGATTGCGATGGCTTTATCATCGATAACTGTTGTCACGAATGCAAATTTATTGAGGGGGAAGAGGATTTAATCCCCTCCAATCCAGGAATAATTAACTGAGAAATTTGTCTTTTTCAGTTTCTCTTCGAAATCTATTCTTTCCATCTCATTCACTCCAAACTGCCCGCCTTTTAGTGAGTTGACTGTCGATTTATTGACTTGGTAACCTCCAGGTTTGACTTCCCCGCATCTGTAAGTGTAAACATCTCCGTCGAGCATATTCCTGAAATTCAACTCAGGCATTTCTCTTGTCTGGAGCCATCTCGCGACATCAGGCTCCGCGATTTTGTAAACCATGAGGGCGGTTTCGTACTTTCTGTCATCAACTTCATCTATTGGGTGCATTTCCTTTCCCCCTATCGGTTTTAATCTTGGGGTTCCGAAAACAAATGGCCTTTTCCCATATTCATTATGCAGATGCCTTGCTTTTGCAATTTGCATCAAGACGTCGTATCTGAAGTCAGAAAGTCCGAACAAGACTCCCGTTGCCGATTCAAGCCCAGATTTGGCGGCGCGGTCATGGTTGTCCATTCTTTCTTCGAAGTTCTTTTTTCTGGGGCTCTGCCCGTGCCACTTTTCGTACTTTGACCTGTCAAGAGTTTCGTCCCATTGGATAATACCCCAGAGTCCCGCCTCTTTGAGATTTTTGTAATCTTCTTCTGTGAGGTAATCTGAACAAAGGAGAACGCCACTTCCTTTTCTGTCGCCCAAGATCTTTTTGGTTTTATTTACATATTCTGCAAGTTTTCCCGGGGTAAAGTCAGGATCTGTTGCGAGAGTGAATTCTATCACATTGTTCCCCTCGTCAATCACAGATAAAACCTCTCTTTCAAGTTGGTTTAATGAAAGTCTTGTTCTTTGTGTGTCGGTTCTGCTCGCTGAGAATTGACAGTAACCACATTTATCGATGCAATGACTTGAGAGGTAAATTGGAGAGATATTCCTCAGTTCATTGCCTTCTGGACCTCTGAAATTTTCAAGTGTAAAATCCCTCATCATCTCAAAACTTTGATCGCCCCTAGTTTCCAACAGTTCAGCGATTTCAGGTAAATCCAAACTTTCAGTTTTGCTTTTCTCAAGAATGTCTTTAACTTTTTCTTCCGATGGAGATTTCACATTTTTTAAGATACTTCTAACTTCCTTGTCAGCAGATGGATAAAATTCACTGAACATTTTTGTCTCTTTTCTCCAAGAGAACTGAGAAAGCCCAGGCTTCCTCATGGAATTTGAAATAAGGGATATCAAATCCAAAGGATTTCAATTCATTGAAAAATTCCTCCTTTTTTGGTTTATATGAGGCTAGGCAAAGAAGCTTATTCCCCACATGGGTATTGAAATAAACTTCCACTCGTGATCTTCTTTCATTGAAAGAAAAGGAAAAGCTTCCACGATTATAATCATATCCTGCCTTCCTAAGGCCTACTGATAGTATCTTTAATGTTTGAGGAAGAGAATAAGTTTGCAAAATTTCCCCTCTTTTTTCCGGGTTGTCCCCTTCAATCGTGATTAAGGCATAATCCCCTTTACCGAGGGCTCTGTAGAGTTCCTTGAAGATACTCTTATTTGATAGGAGAGTTCCTTCATCTGTTAATAGAATAAGACTCCTCTCCGAGTACTTTCTTCTAATGCCCTTAGCTATCCTTTCAAGATTTCCTTTTGATTCAACATCGGACTGGTACCAAACTGAATTCTTCTGATTTAAGGTGTCCCTGTTGGACTCTATTGCCAGTTCAAGCATGTCTCTGCTTACATCAATTCCGCAGTATCTCGCTTTACCATTTAATCCAATGCTTCCAAGAAATGAGGGGATCTCAATACCGTTCCCGGGACCAACATGAATCAAATTGTAATCTTCTCCGTTTAATCTCTTCCTAACCTGAGGTAACGTCTTTTCTAGGATGTAAACCCATTTGTCCCCTAATTTATACTCTTTGCTTTCTCTCAGATTGTTCCAGCATTTCGCCCCTTGTCCCATATAGCAGAATTTTAATGGAATCTCATTTTTTCTCAATGAATTTTTCAGTTCTGCGGTTGTGGGGTCTTTCCCAATCCTTATAATTTTCGGAAGTCTATTTGTCATGAAGTAGTGACTACTTAATAACTACTTATTCCTTCTAGCGAACATGTCCCGCACCAAAGAAGGGGACTATCTCAGGTCAAAAGAAAGATTTGGGATGAGTTTTGCTTCGGCTACTTGAAGATGCCTCTGATAAGTCGAAAGAGCAATCCCCATGTGTTTTGCGAGTTGTCTTAAAGAAATCTTCTTTGGGACATGATAATATCCTTCCTTTATTGCCAAATCAATTGCCTTCTTTTGGAGACCAGTTAGATTTGGAAGTATCTTCGGGAAGAATATATTCTGGGCTTGTGTCTCTTTGATAAAGATTACATCAAGTTCATAACAAATCTTGTTTAACTTATTTATGAATTTATTTAACTCATTCCTGTCGAATGACCCGATTTCCCAATACTCATATCCTCTTTTGTCGACTGTGACCGGAGATGCGAAAAATATGTTTCTTGAATATTCCTTGACAGGGGTTCCTTTCTTCTTTTCAACTAAGAATAACATATCTCCTTTCATTTCTGTATGTATGACATCTTTGTCTTTTTTCAGGTCTTCAACGAACTTCTTTATCTGTTTTTCTTCTCCGAAAAGTTGGTGAACGGAATTAGAGATAAGAACATTCCCCTGTTTAGTTTTTCCAAGTTCATATGCACTTGCCTCTATGCCATATTTTTTGCATCTGTTTCCTATGAGGCAATCATGTCGGCATTTAAGTTTTGCAACCCACATGCGAACATGTATGCTTTGTATTTTAAATAATTTTCCAAGAATCAATCTTCCTCTATCCATTCATAACCTTTTTTTTCTAATTCGTCAGCGAGCTTTCCGCTTCCGGATAACACAATCTTGCCATTTATCATTATGAGGACTTTATCGGGCTTCACGTATTCAAGTATTCTTTTGTAATGTGTGATGATAAAGACACACTTATCTTTTCCCATTGCGGCATTTACCCCTTTAGCTACGGTTTTTAATGAATCGACATCAAGGCCTGAGTCTGTTTCATCAAGCATCATTAGCTGAGGGTTCATGATAAGCATCTGCAGGATTTCGTTCTTTTTCTTCTCGCCACCCGAAAATCCAGCATTTAGATACCTTTCATTCATTTCTTTCGATATCCCTAGAATCTCGGAGTTTTCTTTCAGATTCTTTTTGAAATCAGTAAGCGAAAATTCGGGATTGAGTTTTTTTGAAATGGTCTTTAAGAATTTCGAGACGCCCACTCCCGAGATTTCACGCGGATACTGAAATGATAAGAATATCCCCTTCTTTGCCCTCTTGTCCGGAGACAGATTTATTATGTCTTCTCCTTCAAATAAAATCTGTCCTTTTGTCACAATATATTTTGGGTGACCCATTATTGCGTTTACAAGCGTGGATTTTCCGGAGCCATTCGGACCCATAAGCGCATTTATTTTCCCGCGCTCCAGCGTAAGGTTCAGGCCCTTAAGTATCTCCTTTCCTTCAACTTCCACGTGAAGGTTTTTTATCTCAAGTATTTTTTTTGATTTCATTTTACTCTCTTTAATATCTCAAGTCCCAGTAGTTCGCACTTCATACGCGTGGGTATGACTTCCATTCCTAAAAATTTATCCATATCTTTTTTTGACATCCTTTGAGCGTCAGATAATCTCATTCCTTTTATCTTTTCTGTGAGTATCGCAGTTGAGACTGTCGATATGACACAGCCTTTTCCCGTGAACTTTGCGTCTTTTATCTTTCCACCTTCAACTTTGAGTTCGATCTTGAATTCGTCTTCGCATCCCGGATTCTTGAGTTTCGCCTCATGGGTTTTTCCCTCGAGCTTTCCAAAATTCGGCTTCTCTGAATATATCTCCATTATCTCTTCTTTGTATATTGAGTCGGTTTTCATTTTACGAGTATTTTTCAAAGTAACTTGCTCCTTTTTTTATTATAGACTTATCTTTTTTGAATTCTTCCCCTTTGTAGATTAATACAGCCTTTTCACGTGCTCCAAAGAGAGTAATGGCCGCTTTTTGAAAATCTTTGAGGTCACCATCGAGTTCCCTAATCCTCTCTTTAAACCATTTCGATTTATAATCCAGATATTCAGATATATCGTTCCCAATAATTGGCTTCACCTTACCTGTTATTAAGTTAATTTCATATTTTTTTGGAATCCACATGCTATTTGCTGGGCTGTTCCACGAATTTAGTTTTATAAGATCGTTTAAGATTCCATTAACTTGGTTTTTTCTCATTTTAGCATATGCTGTTTTCTATCTCGAGTTCAATTAGCTTATTTAATTCGACTGCGTATTCAAGCGGAAGCTCTTTCACGACCGGTTCTATGAAACCTGAAACAATCAACTTTGTTGCCTCCATTTCAGATAAGCCCCTGCTCATCAGATAGAACAAATCCTCCTCACCTATTTTTCCGACAACTGCTTCATGCGAAACCTCTACTTGGCTTTCATGCACATCCATTGCTGGCAAGGTCATAGCTTTGCTCTTATTGTCCAGCATGAGCCCATCGCAGCGCACGCTTGATTTTGAGTTTACTGCTCCCGAATTTATTTGAACGAGACCTCTGTAAGAAGTTACTCCGCCGTCAACGCTCACACCCTTTGATAATACTGTTGATGAAGTGTTCTTTTCCAAGTGATAGACTTTGCATCCTGTGTCCTGATATTGCCCGCGTCCGGCGTAAGCTATTCCTATATAATCGGACTTCGCGTTTTTTCCTTTTAAGACACTGCAGGGATAAAGCATTGTTGTGTGACTTCCTAAATTTCCATTCACCCATTCTATTATTCCATTTTCTTCAACTACTGCTCTCTTAGTGTTAAGATTGTAAGTATTTTTTGACCAATTCTCAATAGATGAATACCTAACGCGGGCGTTTTTTAAAACGTGTATCTCTACGCATCCTGCGTGAAGTGAGCTTTCCTGATACTGCGGAGCGCTGCACCCTTCTATGTAATGTATCTCTGAACCTTCATCCGCAATTATAAGAGTATGCTCGAATTGCCCACCTTTTTGCGCGTTCATCCTGAAATATGCCTGAAGGGGGATCTCGACTTTCACGTTTTTCGGAACATAAATGAAAGTTCCACCGCTCCATACAGCGGCATGAAGGGCCGCGAATTTATGGAGGTTGGGAGATACGCAGGTAGTCATGAAATATCTTTTAAAGAGTTCTTCGTACTCTTTGAGACCCGTATCACAATCAGTGAAGACTACTCCCTTTTTCTCAAGATCCTTTTTGAGATTGTGATAGATTGTTTCGCTTTCATATTGAGCGCCAACTCCCCCCAAAGCTTTCCTTTCAGCCTCAGGAATTCCCAACTTTTCAAAAGTTCCATAGATATCTTTTGGGACTTCTTTCCATGATTTTGAGTTCTTCGCGTTAGGTCGCAGATAATAATGTATTTTGTCAAGATTGAGATCTTTCAGGCTTGGTCCCCATGCTGGAATTGGTTTTGAATTAAATATTTCAAGAGATTTCAGTCTTCTCTGGAGCATCCATTCTGGTTCATTTTTATCTTTTGATATTCGCCGGACAAGCTCTTCAGTCAACCCTTCCGGACTCTTGAACTTTAGGTTCTCCGGGTTTCTCATCGTATATGCCTGTTGTATTCTGTCTGCCATGTTGTATGTTCTCCTTGAACATATGAAATGTGGTTCATATAAAAATGTTGCGGGAGATGGGTATAGAAACCCTTAAATAAAGAACCCTTCTATGAAAGGTATGTGGTATCTGAAATTCAAATACAAGCATGACGACTGCATTTATGCCCCAAAACTCTCTAAATTGAAACTTTCTGTTTTCTTTTATTACCTTGGCCATTACATTAAGGGGGATTATATCTATACTTCTGCAATCCAGCAATTGAATGGCCATGAAAAAGATATCCAAAAATATGCAAGATACATGAAAGACCATAAGCAGGTTGTGAAATGTGAAGTTCATGGAAGTACAATAATCACTTTGGCAAAGAACAAAAAAGAGTTTAAGATTTATGAATCCATTTATAACTCTCTTTTCATTTACCCGTCTCCTGCATATTTGAGTAGTGATGGTTTTGAAGTGATAGAAGTCGCTTGCTGGGACAGGAAACCCCTTGAGAATCTAATCAAGACAATGAAAGAAGGTAAGAACACGACATATTTTGAGATATTGAGATTTTCGCAAAATGACCTTGAGGACGTCTATCTGACTAGGCTCCTTCCCAAAATGCCCAAAAGGCAGGAAGAAGCGATAAAACTCGCGTTTGAGAACGGGTATTATGGTTTTCCGAGAAGGACCAATCTTGACAAGCTCTCTAAGATTGCAAAAGTCTCCAAGCAGACTTTCAGGGAAAATTTGAGAAAAGCTGAGTTCAAGCTGCTTCCCAAACTTATATCTAAATAACCTTCCATAGAAGGGTGAAAATTTAAATTCTAAATCTTTTTCTTGTATGTATGGAATTAAAAAACGGCTTAATCAAAAAAAGGATAACGGGGACAATTATAAACAGTGAGCTATTGTATACAAAATGCTTTGTGCCTATTGAGCTACATTTGTTGATTGAGGATCAAGATGGAAATAATATTGCAGCCTACGGACTTGGGACAAATCATCTGATTGAATATGTTACTAAATATCTTGGCAAGGGGGAGAAGATTACTGGGGAAGAGTTTAAAAAAGGATTCTTCAAAAAAGGCAAAAGTCTTGAACTACTCATCGGGAGAATTGGAAGATTATCTAAGTGCAAGCCTTCTGAAGATGAAACTTTGAATAAAAATTTAAGTTTTGGTTCCAGTAAGTATTACTTATGGCATAGGATTTATGAAGTAAAATTTTAAATTTTTATTTTCTTTTCACCACCCTTCATATTCAACTTCTATATCTCCTTTTAATCTGAAGCATTGGCATCCGAGCCTTTCATCATCGTCAAGAGGGAATTCGTTCTCTTCTTCTGTTTTGGAGTTTATGTTCTCCATGCCTTTTGTGACCTTCATCTTGCATGTCCCGCATATCCCATTGAAGCATGAGAATTCCATCCCGAGTTTCTCGAATGTGTTGTAAGGATTTTCATCGTCAGGAATTTCCGCCGTTTGGTTGTTGAAGGTTATTTTATTCATATTATTCCTGAACATATGAAATGTGGTTCATATAAAAAGGTTATGGGATAGGTTTTTAATGATTTGTTATTTTATCTAGGATAGTTTTAATAAGTTACAACTTTATAATAAATCCATGCAATTAGCCATGGCAACAGGACAAGAGAAGAAAGGTGCTATAGATATAGCCAAAGACCTAAAGGAATGGTTTAACTATGAAGGAATTAAAAACCTTAAAACAGACTTTAAGCTAAATAATGTCGTTATTGCTAAAGAAAAAGGGAAAATTTTCGGGTTTATATGCTATTCAAGTAACTCAGGAAAAATGCAGCTTTTATGGATGGCTGTAAGGAGGGGTTCACAGAATAGAGGAATCGGGCAAAAACTTCTCAAATGGCTTGAGGAAGAAGCTAAAAAGTTCAAGCTACATCTAATTGAAGTTGAAACCCTTTCTGATAAATATAAATACTTCCCTTATAATAAAACCCGTGATTTTTATTATAAAAGTGGTTTTAAAAAGGCGTTTTATAAAAAAGCAAGATTTGAGGGATGGGATGACCAAGTCGTTCTTGAAAAAACCCTCAATTAAGTAAAATCGGATTAAATCTTCCCAACTAAATCCAGTCCGGGATGAAGGGTTTTCTGTCCGGGTTTCCAGTTCGCAGGGCAAACTTCTCCGCCGTTCTCTCTCGTGAATATCGCGGCTTCGAGTTTCCTTAGGAGTTCGTCAGCGCTTCTTCCTATGTCGTTGTTGTGAACTTCGTAAGCTTTCAGTATTCCGTCAGGGTCTATCAAAAATGAACCTCTGAATGTGACCCCTTCTTCAGGGATTAAAACTCCGTATTTCCATGAGATTTCATGGTTCGGGTCGGCCACCATGGGAAACTTTACTTTTTTTATCGTATCTGAAGTGTCATGCCATGCCTTGTGGACGAATACAGTGTCTGTTGATATTGAAAGGACCTCGCATCCAAGATTTCTGAACTTTTCATACCTTTCTGCCATCTCTCCAAGTTCAGTCGGGCAGACGAACGTAAAATCTGCCGGATAGAAAAACACAATGACCCATTTTCCTCTGTAATCTTTTAAAGAAACTTTCTTTATCTGGCCTTCATGATAAGCTTCAGCAATGAATCTTGGTGCCGGATGATTTATTGCTAAGAATTCTTCCTCTTTACAGTCACGGTTCCCGCAGCTGCATTCCTCATTTTCGCACCCACAATTCTCTCTCATTTTAACTTCACAGTAAACATGAAAATTGGTTCATATATAAATTTTGCGGATGATTGGTTATTTTTTCTGGACTTCTGGGACGAGGTTTATCGCTCGCTCTATTGACCTCATAGACTTTCTAAATCTATCAATCATGCTCGAAGATTTTTTGTCATTATAAACAAAGTCGATTTTGGAGCAATAAACATCTTTTTTTCACCAAGTATTCTCAGGCTCAATTTTGTTCATCTCTTCTATCATCTTGTTTATTACCTCTTCGCTCATCCCGTGACCGAGCGCCCCTTGCTCAAGCGTCTCGACCTGTGAGAAAGCACAGCTTATACATCCGAGTCCGAACTCGAACAAAACTTCAATCACCTCAGGTTTCTTGTCTATTATCTCCAAGATGCTCATGTCTTTTGTTATGATTAAGCTTTTCTCTTTTGGACTTTTCTTCTTATTTTCTTGTTTCCGTTTTTTTTCTGATTTCATCTTGGTTTTATCACTAGCATCTCGGGAGCCCCTGCATAAAATGCGAGGAGACGTGCTCTTTTGCATCTGAAGGATCAAGGACCCTGAACCCCTCTTTGCTATATCCTATGATTATCACCTTATGGTCCATGCTTATTGGGCCTTTTCCATAAATGAATGTGGGTCTTATCTCCACCAAGACAAATTTATTCTTTCTCACTAGCTCCTTTATTCTTTTCAGATTGAGCTTATCTATATCTATTCTTCCTCCTAGACTAATAAATTTAAGTGCTTCATCTATGTAATATTTCCCGAATTCAAAGTATTTATTGGACCTTTCCTCCAGGGATTCTTTCAGGCCTTTTGAAGGATTATCGGTGGCAATTATCAGATTATATCCAAGATAAATTACATCAAAGCCGAATTTGAGGGCTGTAACCCCCAGGTTCAGTATTGGGTTTAACGTCCCCCCGTTCTTGGCTTTGTAAGACTCGTGCTTGTCCCATATGTCCTTCTCGGAGAAATCATTTCCATAATAATTCATGACACCCCGAAGGCAAGCGATTCCGCATGAGTGCTCCGTTTCTTGTTTGTATATTTTGAATTTTTTCATTTTATCTTCCCGGCAACTCTCATCTTTTCAACAATCTCTGGGAGGACTTTCAAAGCATAATCTATATTTTTCTCTGTTGTCTCTTTGCCCAGAGTGAATCTTATTGATGATTCCTGGTCCTCTCTCGAGAGTCCTATTGCTCTAAGGACATGGCTTTGAGCATTTGTGTTTGACATGCACGCTGAGCCAGTTGAAACATAAACCCCTTTTGTCTCAAGGTAACCCCCCAAGGCTTCGCCCTCACAGCCTTTGAAGGTTATGTTCACATTATTCGGGAGTCTTTCTTCACCTTCAGGGCCGTTCAGCTTGGTGTCTGGAATTTTTTCGATTATCCTTTTTATTAGTTTATCTCTGAGGGCAGACATTTTTTTGTAATCTGTTCTTCTGGATATTTCAACCGCTTTTCCGAATCCGACTATTCCCGGAACATTTTCAGTTCCGCTTCTTTGCCCTCTTTCATGCCCACCACCATGAAGAAGAGGAGTGATTTTCACCCCTTTACGAATAAACAGAGCCCCTACACCTTTTGGCCCGCGGATTTTATGGGCATTTATTGTCACAAGATCGAGATTCATCTTATTTACATCAAGAGAGATTTTCGTGAAACTCTGTGCTGCATCTGTGTGAAATAAAATGCCTTTTTCCCGGCAGATTCTTCCAATTTCTTCAAGATTTTGAATCGTTCCTATTTCATTGTTTGCCTGCATGATTGAGACGAGAAAAGTCTTTGAGGTCATTGCTTTCTTTAACTTATTAATATCAATAAAACCTTTTTTATCAACATTAAGATATGTGACCTCTGCGCCTTTTCCTTCAAGCCATTTCGCGGTGTTCAATACACAGTCATGTTCTGTTTTCACCGTAATGATATGATTTTTCCTAGGGAAGTTCTCAAAGAAGGAGCCTTTCAGAGCCCAGTTGTTCGATTCTGTCCCCCCGGAAGTGAAATAGATTTCTTCTGGTTTTGCATTAATCTCATGCGCGATTATCCCCCTTGCTTTCTCGACCGCCTTTTTCGCTTCCTGGCCTTTCATGTGCATGGATGAGGCGTTTCCATAAAATTCATCAAAATACGGAGCCATGGCTCTTAAAACTTCTCTGTCAACCTTTGTTGTCGCTGCATTGTCTAAATATATCGAGGTCATTTTAACATATTTTTACATTCTTGAATTTGTTTTGTATTTCTATTGCTTTTTTTAAAAAAGACTCGAAGTTTTTCCTGTTGTCCCATTCATCTTCAAGTTCCTTCATGAATTCGGGATTTGATCTGACGAAGTTCAATTTTTTATAATCAGCTTTCATATTTAATATTTTTGTGATCGGAGATTTGAAGATTATCATATGATCGACTCCTTCCATCAATGGAGATCTTGTAGCTTCATGCAGCTTTATCTTACTTGCAATATCTGTGTAGTGTAGAGGAGTCGATTCATGTGGAATTATGTAATTTAAATCTTCTTTATTAAAATAAGTCCCTATGAAAACATTTTCTCTCCCCCGAACATCCGCTATTCCTATTTTTATTATCGGAGAAAAATAAACCCTTTTTTTTGGATCTAATTTTTGGTAGGTCAGTTTTTCCATGTATTCAAAATATTTCTCCTCAATTCTTCCCCAATAATTTTCTGAATACTTTCTTAGGTCTTCCAAAACCTCCCCTTCCTCTTTTTGTATTTCCAATATTTCCGTGTAAAGTTCGCTGCCCTTTTTTCCAAATATAACTTTAGCATATTTTGGAGATAATACTCCTTCTCCTGCTAAACTTATCAAGCTCGGAATGCTTTCTGATTCAACTTTTGCGTCGATTAAAAATTGAGTTTCCATCATAACTCCTTCACCGCCAAAAGATTGTCTTCTTCAATTTTCATGCCGAATTTTTTTATAAATCCGAAGCTTTTTGCTTTTCTGTTAATTATTCCAATTGAGGTTTTGTATCCTTTTTTCCTGTAAAAATCGAAAACTTCTGTCATCATTATAGTTGCAACGCCTTTCCCTCTGAATCTTTTTTTCACTCCTGTTTCTTCCCTGAATATCACTTCCCCCTCTTTCCACTGATGGGGATTTATCACCATGAATCCGGCGATTTCGCCATCTGATTCATAAACCCATATATCACAATATTTTGAAAATACCCTCATTTTTTTCCTAGCCTCTCCAAGCGTCCATCCTTCATTATACGGCGGTTCTGAAAAAGAATCTTTGTATATCTTTGCGACCTCTTCCATGTCATTTTTTGTAGCTTTCCTTGTCTTCATTTCACTACCCCTTCTTTCTTTAATATCTCGTTATGTGTATATGCGAGCCTCATCTTTTTTATCTCTGCAGGTTTAAACCATCTCACTTCTTGTGTTTCATCTCTTGCTTGAGGAATTCCTTCTATTATCTTTCCAAAAAATGGTATATTTAGAGAATGAAAATGCGATTCTTTTGTAGGGAAGACTTCATAAATATTCTTTGATTTGCGGATTATTTTTACCTTGGCGCCTGTTTCCTCTTCAAATTCCCTTTTTGCTGCATGTGAAAGACTTTCTCCGTAATCTACGAGTCCTCCGGGAAGGTTCCAAAAATCAGGGTAAGCGTACATATTTTTGTTCCTTTTTCCAAGAAGAATTTCGCCTTTCGAATTTTTGACTATAATAGGAACGCCTACAACCACAGGAAGCTGAGAATAGATTGGCTTCAGCTTCAGAAATTTTAAGGCTACATGTTTAAGCCCGTCTTTCATTTTAACTTGCAGCCGGCGCAATCTGCCTGTCTGTGTTTGTCGATTATTCTTAAAATCGGCAGGATTGTTTTCTTATTCAAGGAGTATACTCTTTTTTTCCCGACTTGTTTCGAGTTCACGAGGCTGCAGAATCTCAGGTTTGCAAGGGAGTGGGAAAGTTTTGACTGCTCCACTCCAAGTTTTTCGGAAAGCTCATTGACGCTTGAAGGCTTCTCCTTCAACGAGGCAATTATTCCTATTTTAAGCGGGTTCGCCAGATTCTTGAAGAAGATATGATAATTGTCGCAATGTACGTTTTTCATATGTTTATAGGTTCATATGAATATTTAAAGTTTTTGCCGGGACGGTTCAGTTAAATTTATAAAAAAAGTTCATATCTAGTCTCCATGAACAGAACATTAGTAAAAAGGGCTGCTTTGAGCCTCCCAAAGGGTTCGTTCCTTAGAGATTATTGCGAGGATTATTTGGATCTAAGGGAAATGAAGGACAACATAATTTCAAATATCAGGGGAGACTGCAAGGGCGCCCTTGATTTCGCCAAAATAGACGAAGCAATAAATTCTATGCCAGGGAATATCGAAAAGATGTTAAGAAATGAATCTGTCGGTGTCGTCTCACAGTATGATATTCTTGAATTTTTGATTTTTGCAGAAGAATACTTTCACTCTTTTTTTAATCATTAAAAGATCTTTCCGCTGTAGGGAACCCTTCAGGCTCTATAGGGGTGGCTTCGCTTTGCAGCAAGCTTGCCTGCTTTTCGTAAAATTTCTTTGGAACTGAATTTCCCCAGGCTTTGCAATACTGCTTGTACTCACACCAGTTGCACAGTATGGATTTATCCGGCGGGAATTCGCCCGTTGATTCTATTTCGTTTATCAATCTTTTTGTATTCTCCTTGAGTTCTTCAAGCTGCTCATTGGTTCTTTTTGAAACTAATTTCATATTATAATTCAGGTAATGCCATGTGAGGGTGACTGGAGTGTCTTTCCCGTACAGATCTTTTATAGCGATTGAATAAAGCGCCAGCTGTCTGTCGTTTTCGAATTTCTCCCTGTTGGGGAGAGTGTTAGCAGTTTTATAATCATGGATTTCATACTCATTTTTCTGATTATTATAGACGAGCCTGTCAATATAACCCACGACCTTATGAGGGAAATTTTCTCCCAGATTTATCCAAACTTTCTTTTCAGTTTCTACTGTGCCATCCTGAAAAGGAGTGTTTTTCATGTAATAATCTATCAGGAATTTAACCCCTTTGTTAAAGTAATCCTGCTTTGAAAATCTTCCCACGATAAGCATTTCTTCTGTGTCTTTTTCCTGCCATGTGCCGGAATATCTGCTTATTACTTCATCCATCTGCGGGACTTTTCCTGCAATAATATTTTTGTAAAGCCACTCAAGGGCTTCATGAACGCATTCCCCCAGATGCGCCTCGACAGATTTCTTAACTGGGCTTGGAATTTTGTCAATATACTTCAGTTTGTACTTGTACCTGCATTGCTCAAAAGTCGACAATCTTGAATGTGAATAAAGCGTCATCTCCACCAATGATAGAAAAATCAGGTTATAAATTTTTAGTAAGAATCCTCATATAAGACTCCCAAGGTTGACAGAAGTGCTGTTATTAGAGACAGAGTTTGCTATTAATTGGCTGCTATTGTTAGAGACAGTGCTTGCGGCTGAAAGCGCTGCTTGGTTTCCTGAACTCGTGTTTGCATTTTGACTTGTACTATGGTTTCCAAATATGAGCAACCCTGCTACGGCTAAGACAATAACGACACTTGCAATTATTCCCATCCAAGCCTTTTTATCCATCTTGACTCTTGTTCTTAAACCTTTGAATGAAATTGTTTATTTTTTCACTCCTATTGGCTTCCCTCTCTTGAATTAATCTTAGCTGATTCAGATTTCTGTTAATCTGTTGTTCTCTTTCCTTTTCAATCTGTTTTAATACATCTAATTTTTGCTGTTGGATCTGTATAGCATCCTCTCTTAATTTTATCTGTGCATTTGCCCTTTGCTGTTGTGTCATGTTTGAAAAATCTTCTTCAAGTCTTGACCTTATCTCTTCTGCAGTCATATTGCTTTGATTTATTCTATCCAGAAGCTTATTATCATCCCTTCCGAATCTGTTCAGGACATTCTGAATTTGTTCCCTCCAAAGTTCCTTTTGCAGGTTCTCAATCTGTTTTTTCATGTCCTGGAAAGAATTTCTCTCTATCTGATTAAATTGTGCTTGCAGAGCTCTTCTGTCGTTTTCATTAAGATAAGCTGAAGCATTTCCCCTGAATTCTTTTACTAATATTGCTGCCTGCGATTTTATGTCCACAAATTGCCCTACGGCATAAGTTCTGTTTGTGACTGAAACGTTTCCGGCTTCATTCTTTAAATTTTGAAGTTTGTTTATTATATCCTGAAGGTTTGATGTGTAATTTGAAGTTTTGCTTTGCACATAACCCAGTACTGCCTGTGCCTCAAGTATTTTTATCTCAATGCTTCTTTCTAATTGCAGTACTCTTATCTGAGCCCCTGGCCCTGTGCCCTGCATCATCCCAATTTCATGTTCAGTTTCATTATCAATAGTTGCATTCCCTGACGAATTCACCTCAATATTTCCTGTGGTGTTGCTCTGAGTGTAATTTGCAGTAATATTGGAAGAAACATTGGATATGATTCCTGTAGAATTCGAGGTTGCATTTGCCTTAAATGTGAGATTTGTCGAATTACTGGAATTCATATTTGTAGAATTATCTGCAAGCGCAAAAGGGCTTAACACCATGAAAATTCCGATTGCAAGGACGAATCCGATCAAAAATTTTTCACCCTTCATCACATTGAAAAGGAAAATGCCTTTTTAAAAATTGTGGATTCCGCTCATTCAGCAATCTCTTCTTAATGATTGCAATAATTTTTGGAATTGCAGGACCGATTATTGAGTTATTTCACAAAATTTTAAGATAAACTGTTATAGAATCTATTTGGAGTTTATTGCTTTTTCTACAATATAATTAACACTTGCATCCTGATATGGAAAATAGTGAAGTCCGGATTTAGAATTTATAAAACCGTTCTTTAACCAAAGGTAATGTTTTTCTGTTTTCTCCCCTGAAAAAGTCTCGTGATCTGCTTCGAAATATTTAAACTTCTCTTGTTGGCGATCAAAACGTTTCTCTATGATTTGAGCAGCTTCCTTTGGTTTTTTATCCTTGAATAAATGAAAATACATCGAACCAAGTCCATAAATTATGTTGACATTAGTCTCTTCGCTTAAAGATCCTAATTGATTCAGGACTTCTTGAAAGTTTAAATGTTCATTTTGAACTTTTTTTCTCCCTTGCAGCTTGTTTGAAAGGTTCCTTAGCATTCCCATTTTCTTACAGTTTTATTCATGGAAGGAACCTTTTTAAATTTTTCTTGCGTTGTCTTTTTCAAGAAGTAACTAATTCTATCCGATTATTTCTCCGAATCCTATAAGTCTCCAGTGCCCGTTGATATTCCTTGCAATTCCGATGTTATCCCCAACAATGCCGACTATGGGTATGTTCAAATTCATCTCCACTACATGGCCTGAAATCTTTTCCACAGTTCCTACTGTGATGGTTGTATTAACTGAAAGCATGAGCATCTCTTTTGTTTTGAGGTTTTCTATTTTATTTTTCTCCTCTTCTCCAAGCACCTCTTTAAATAGTTCTGTTTTTATGCGGATTTTTGAAGTTATTTCCGGCAGGTTTCCTTTTGTTGAAACTATTGATCCGGTGAGTGCGTCGGTTTTTGTCATGAAAGGATCAAGTTCAGTTTCAATTGATATACTTGCGCCAGGCATCACTTCTCCGACAGAGGATTCTCCTTTGTGTATTGAAAGAATTTTTGTAGATATGGGCTCATAGAAATACTGGTTATTTCTTTTTATTGCCATGCCTGGCTTTATTTCTATCTCATCGCCAACCTTAAGTTTCCCCTGTTTCAGAATGCCTCCAAGGACCCCCCCATGCAAATCTTTTATTTCTGTTCCAGGTCTGTTTATATCAAAGCTTCTTGCAATCAGGAAGACAGGTTTTTTTGCATCATCTCTTTTTGGGATGGGAATTTCACTCAAGGCTTCAAGTAGCTTGTCAATATTAACATTTTGTTGCGCGGAAACTGGGATTACAGGGGCACTCTCGGCAAAAGTTCCTTTTACAAAATTTTTTATCTCATTGTAACTCTCAAAAGCTTTTTCTTTCGAAACCAAGTCAATTTTGTTTTGCACAATTATAAGGTTCCTTATACCTTTTGCCTGCAAAGCCATGAAATGTTCCTTTGTTTGAGGCTTTATCCCTTCATTCGCAGCAATGACAAGTATTGCTGAGTCGATTATTGCTGCTCCTGAAAGCATTGTGGCCATAAGCATCTCATGTCCCGGAGCGTCTATAAAAGATACATACCTAACAGGTTTCCCTTTTTTCTCAGTATTAAAATTTCCATGGTCTTCATATATCACAAGATCAGCATACCCTAACTTTATCGTGATGCCCCTCTTAAGCTCTTCGGAATGTGTATCTGTAAATTTTCCAGTAAGTCTTGAAAGAAGGGTTGTTTTTCCGTGATCAATATGCCCAACGACCCCCACATTTATCTCAGGTAATTCTTCTGTCATGAAAAATTTAGAGAATTTAGGTTAAAAAAGGTTTGGGATTAAATTGCAGGTCTGATTCCACTATATCTGAAATCCCATTGGTCCATTTGGAAATCCCTGTCACAGTATATACAAAAGTAGACATCTTCATCTTGGGGGTCGCTTCCTATCCTTACAACCGATTTTAAACCGCACCCGCCGACATCTCCATAATGAATAAACTTAGCCCTTCCAAACGAAGAGATCTTTTTAAGCTCCTTTTCAAGTCTTGAATAGTCTCTTATCGAATGCAATTTTTCAAATTGTTCGGGTGTAAGTCTTATATCTCCAACGCGGGCAATTACATATCCATAATTTGGATTACTTTTATCCATCATTTTGCTCATCATTTTTTTTATGAATCATATCTTTAAAAGTATTTATATGTCGGAGAATAGTGCTGCGCCGTCCTTAAAGTCCTCCGGTTTCACAGAATATTTTCAGAGCAAGATAACTCCTTACAAATCTTCTCACAGGCTCAAAACTAATCCCTTCAGTAGATATTATTTTCCTTTTGTCAAGCAATTTTATTTTTCTCATATTTGACTCCTATTTCGAAGGAGCTTTCTTTACCGCAATAACTTCGGCGGGGAACAGAGTTTCAATATTTTTCCTTTCTATAGTCACCTCATAAACTTTACCTGTTTTAAGATCTTTAAGGATTTTTGTGTCAAGGTCGCTTGCAAAAGTATTCTGTGGCTCCCTATTGCCTCTTTCATATAAAGAGTTTGGATCAAATACCATTATATTATATCCCCCCTCCCTGTGCCATCCCTGGTAAGTTAACGGAAGAGTTTCCACTTTTTTTGTAAGAGATCCGTAAAAGGTTGTTCCAACAACACCCGCTGTTATGGCTGTGAGGACCATCTTTCCCAACTTTCCAATTTTCTTGGGTCTTACATCCGCTTCTTCATCTTCGGTTATGCCTATGATTCCGGATTCATTATCTATTTTTAGGTTAAGGTTGCTTAGATAGTCCTTGGTCTCCATTGCAGGTTCTCCTGTTCCCATGAATTTATAATGTTTTTCGTTTGTCATTTTTATATCCTCCTTTTTTATTCTCTTTTTAATTTATCCCGAATATTTTATTTAATTCTTTAATAGGTGCCGTGTAAAGTTCATTGATATCTTTCCTTTTCCCGTTGAATCTTTTCCTGAGTATTTCAGACCATGCGAAATAATCTTTAGGACAAATTTTTTCTTGATTTGTCGGGTTGTATCTATTTCTAAAAGTTCTCATGATTAGTGTTGCATCACCTTCTATTAAAGAGGTAACCGGATTTTGTTCATTGGGCATGCTGGAAGTGGTTCTAGCGAAATAATCTCTCCAAGATAAATCCTTGAAGTTAGAGTACTGCCCAAGATGCGTCAATTCATGGCTTAGAGCTTCTTTGAAACTGTCTTTGTTATATTTATCAAGAATAGATTCACTTACTTCTATAACATTTGTTATCTCTGAATAACTTGCGGCATTTTCCTTACTATCGGACATTAAAATTACGAGACCACCCAGATTAACCTTCAGTCCACTCAATTCTTCAATGTGCGGTGCTACCTCTTCGATAGTTCTCCTTGCAAAATCCTCTGTGATTATCATTCAAGTTATAATGGAAAATCCTATTTAAACCTTTCGATTTTGTCATCCCTAAAAAGGAGTTATTATTTATAACTACTATGGGAGAAGTATCTTTATATACTACAGGGCCTTATTTAAACTAAATGGATTATGACAAGTTTTCAGGTAGAGAATCGCTTTCAGAGAATCGCGGAAATTTTGTCTTCGATTGGTTTTTCTAAGAATGAAATTTTGATTTACCTATCTTTATTGAAGGGTGGTCATTCATCGGCTCTTATGATCTCCAAAAAAACTGGAATCCACAGAACTAACATTTACGATTCCTTGAGAGCCCTGATAAACAAAGGTTTTGTCTATGAGGTTCCGAATGGGGATAAAAAAGAATATTCTGCGTTGTCAATTGAAAAATTGGTTGATTTCTTCAACCGAAAGGGATCTGAGCTTAAGGAAGAAATATCGAAAATGAAAGAATTCATAAATCTCGACAGTGAGGCAGAGGGCAAATCTCAGATTTCTATCTCCCGCGGAGTCTTTGCGCTGAAATCCAGACTTTATGATCTGCTGGATGAAAAAAAACCGATAAAAATATGTGGCTACTCAGATGCATTTGACAGATTGCTCGGAGAGGCCTTCATGAGAGATTATCTGAAAGAGATATCAAAACATAGACTGGACGCAAAGATAATATCAAACAATCCAGATTATTCTACGATTGGAAGATACAAAAAGACGGGTGCCGTGCAGATAAAATCCCTACCTTCAACAGTTGGCGAATCTAAAATTATGGAATTTGTATGTGGAGATATCTTTGGTATGTGCGTGTTGTTAGACTCTCCTTTCTGTTTGATTTTTAAGAACGGATTAATTGCAAATAATTTTGGAGGATTCTTCCGTTCCTTGTGGAGCGTTGTAAAGAACTCAAGACACAAGTTTTCACGTGGTCGCTTTGCAGTTCAGCGTTCAGTATTATCCAATCTTTAAGAAACCCGCAGCTAACGGTTGTATACTTTTTTAGGACTACATTTTTTTATAAATAGAAAGCACATCAATCATCTATGAAAACAGAATATTACCTTTGCAAAAAATGTCTGCACGTAATATCAAACCCCGTCTGCTCTGAGTGCTTCCTTGGGCATGTCAATGAATGGCTCTCCGGAAGGAGGATAAGCTCCGAGAAGAAAACTGAGGTGATTGATGAACTGAGAAGATCTATCAAAATTTCTGATGAAGGGATATCTGATGTCGATTGTGTGATCTGCCACGAAAATACTGTGGACTTTTGCACTTATTGCCTTGTCCTTCGCACGAAATGGATTCTGAAAAAACTTAATGACAAGGAGATGATTGATGACTTTGATGATGTCTTCAACTATGAAATATGGACACATTAATAAGGTTAGAGCATGATAGAGAAATGAAGTTTCCGGGATTTTTGGTGAATAGGAAAGTTAATGAAATATGTCCGGGTTGTTTTCTGAATCGTGTTGAGCAGAAGCTTTATAAAAATAGAATAATCGGACCTGAAAACGAGATTATCTTAAGTTTCCTTGAGAGAAGTATAAGGCCCTCAAAAGATAATCTGTCTGATAAGGACTGTCCTTTATGTGGTTTGAGGAAACTCCGATTTGAGATTTATGATGTTGTGACCGTGGCAAAAGACGGTATTGAAAAGGCGATATACAAAGATTTCGATGTGATCTTTAAATCAGAGCCTTGGGCCGCTTAGACTTAAGCAGATTCTGCAGGTTTTTCTGCGGATGCAAAAATCTCGGTGAGCGGTTTTTTCCCGTCTTTGATAACTTTAAGGTTAACCTGGACTACTGCCTCTGAAATGACTTTCCCTCTGACAGTTTTTCTTAATCTAAGTCCTTTTGGCTTTCTGTCCTTTGCGGGTTTTTTCCCTTCCCTTCTCGGTTTTTTATGCATTCCTTTCCCGTATTTCAAAAGAGCGCCCTGGAGTATCTGCCCTGGAGCTTCTTTTATCGAAGGGAATCCTGCCTTGTCTGAAGCTCCCGTTATCTCGAATTCATATCCTTCAAGATCGCCTTTCAGTTCTTTGCCATCAATTTTCTCTCCAATCTCCTTATCAATTAGGCCTGGAGCGTTAGCTTCAAGTTTGTACGTTTTCCCCGACTTTCCCCCGATGTTTATTTTAAATGCCATAAATTACTTTGCGTGATTTTGATTTATAAAGATTGCTGTTCGGTTTTTCGGATCGTCAAAACAAAGATTGGAAATGTACCTAAAAAATATAGCCCATGACCTCCATAAGTAACCCGTGATTATTAATATAAGTTCCACCAGATATAAATCCCAATTTTTTGTACAAGTTTCGGGCTAAGGTGTTTTTTAGAGACACCCCTAAAGCAACATTATCTTTATGCTCCCTTTTTGCACGGGAGATACAGTCCATTATTAGGTCCGTTCCTATGCCTTTGCCTTTTTTCCCAGCCATGACCCATCTTATCACTGTTCTATTTCCGTCAAGGTTATCAAATCCCTCTATCAGTAAGCCGTCCAAACTCGTCCCTGTGAAATGCCCTATGAATCGTTCTGAATCGCTTCTGAGGTTATTCTCTATATATTCCTGAGTGTACCTGGACTTAGTTTCTCGAATTGCCTCTTCATTATAAAAAGGGCTTATTTCTTCCAAAACTCTGTCGAATAATCCAACATAATCAGGAACAATAATTTTATCTTTTGGTGTCAATATTCTGTTAGCCATTTATTGGAAATTCTCCTTTGAACATCTGGTTTTTTATTAAGCTTTTCCTAAGACGGGAATCATCTATGATTATTTCATAAAATCTTTCTGTATCAATCCCGATTTTTTCGGTCAACTCTTTTCCCTTTCCACATTTTATCATCTCTGTTAAATATTCTGGTTCTATTCTTTTTCCAAGAACTTTGCTCAAAAAGGCATTATATTGTGTAATTAATTTATTGACATCAAGGGTGTACTCCCTTTCAGGCGGAAAACTAAGGTCTGTAACAACATAAGAGATATTTTCCCTTTGAAGTTCTTTCAATCCACCTTCAAGATTTGTTGCTAAATGAATTTTTACAGCAGGAAAATCTTCTTGAGCTTTCTTGACTGATTTAATTGCCTTGTCTTCTACAACCAACAATTCAATAGACTTTTTCATGATTTAATTATAGTCTTATTATATTTAAATATTACTTTTTTAATCACTAAAAAAGGACAACTAAAATTAAGAGACTCAATAATTTCATCTGCCAAAAGATTTATATACCTATGAAAAATTGTTCATCTAATTAAGAATTGATTTTGGTGAAAAATAATTCTGGTTTGAATAAGCTTATACAAAGCTTTTTAATTTGAAAAAAATAAGTATTAAAATGAAAGACAGAAAAAATAAAGAGAGAATCAGAAGTTTTAAGAGACCCATTCAGAATTTCGATGCGAAAAAGGTCTCCATTGAGAATATTAACCTGAACTCCAAAGGCAAGATAATAGTAGAAGGTATTGTCGACCGTGTTGTCCAGACCGGAGGGCCCACGATTTTCGGGGTGTCTGACGGTACCGGAAGTCTTTCAATAAAAGGATTTATAGGTCCTGGGCAGAGAGCTTATCCTGAAATTGATGAAGGAGATGTCGTAAAGGCTACTGTTTCTGTCGGAGAATTCCAAGGGGAACTTGAGGGAGAGATAAGTTCCATAAAAAAACTGGGTGAATCAGAAAAATCGGATTTTTTGAAAAGATTAGGTGACATGGAAATGGATAGGGCGAAGATAGCTCCTCCAGAGTTTTTGGTTAAAGATATCATTCTGGATAAGCTGAAATTCAGGTTTATAGAAGCCGCGACTCAGATAAGACTTGCTATAATCCAAAACAGGCCTATAATAGTGAGGCATCACAATGACGCTGATGGTTACTCCTCGGGTTTTTCACTCGAAAGGGCCATATTGCCGCTCATAATAAAACAGCATAGTTCTGTCAAGGCTCCTTGGGAATTTTTCCTGAGAGCTCCATGCCAGGCGCCTTATTATGAGATTGATGATTCTATAAAAGATATGGCTAACTCTTTAAGGAATGTAGCAAAGTTTTCGAATAAAATGCCTTTGATAATAATCGCGGACAATGGATCGACTCAGGAAGATCTTATGGGCATAAAACAGGGGAAAGTTCATGGCGCGGATTTTATAGTGATTGATCACCATCCTTATGACAAGGATGTAATCTCTCCAGAGGTTCTTGTTCATATAAATCCCTTCCTTGTAGGAGAAGAAGGAACAAAATTTTCGGCTGGAATGCTCTGCACGGAAATTGCCAGATTCATAAACCCTGAAGTGAAAAATATTTCACAGATCCCTGCCATGGCGGGATTTGCAGACAGAATAGACTTGGCTAACCCCGGAGTCGTGGAGCAATATCTCAAGATCGCAGAGGTGGAAGGATACTCAAAGGAGCTTCTCGCAGATATAGCTTTGGTTATAGACTACGCTTCCGCGAAATTGCGCTTTATGGAAGCAAGAGAGTATATAGAAGTGCTTTTTGGGGAACCCAGGGACAAGCAAAAGAATCTGATAAACCTTATGGCTCCGTATATACACGATCTTGATAGAAAGGGTGTTTCAATTGGAAAGAGCAACGCAAAGCACGAAAAAATGGGAAAGACAGTTTTGCAGTCGATAGAAATAGAGGATACTTTTCCCGGATTCGGATTCTTCCCAAAGCCCGGAAGGGCAGTCAGCCTCATACACGATGATTATCAGCATGAAAAAAACGTTCAGGCACTCGTGACAGCAGGAATAATGTCCACAGCGATAACTCTCCGTGCAACTGACGAGGCAAATTTCTCATTCCATGAGCTTTTGGGATTCCTTAATAAAAAAGCCCCAGAGGCTTTTGTTTCAGGAGGGGGCCACAAGAATGCAGGGTCTCTCACTTTCCTTCCTTATAAAAAAGATGAGATTGTCAGGTTATTAAAAGAATTTATAAAACAAAGAAATTAAAATGGTAAATATCCTTGCAAAAGCAGATTTTTATGCTTTAAGGAAGTTCCTTGATATCTATTTCAAGGGAGTTGATAATGACTTCGCGAAATTTGAGAACTTTTTTCCCATGAACAGTTATTTTTTCACTTTTCCGCATAAATCCGGAAAAATCTCTGAGTTCTCAATGTCCAGGGCAAACAATATATTTAATTTCTATGAAATCATCAATTTCATTTTTGATGGCGACAAAATCTGGGCCGATTTTGTAAAGGCAAAAAATGCAAAAGATCTTGTGAAAGCCAAAAGTTTGATCTCGATACTTGATGAGACTTTTCACACTGATTCTATTTTTAACTTTGACGAATTGAAAGATAAAATCTACAAAACTAAAGATATTTTTCAGGATAACTAAACTTATATACACTTTTTATTAAGGCTTTTTGTGAGATTTGATAAAAGTTTCCTTCGTGATGAAGCACAAAAACTTGTTCCAAGAGTTGAAGAATTGAGTGGTCTGAAGTGCAATATCGAAGGAGTTACTTTTAGATTGACCCGCGGCATTATTCATCCTATCTTTTCAAGCCATTTGTCGTTGAGGAATGCGCTGATTTTATATTACCATCATGGTGGTTCGTACAGCCATGAGCTTAAACGATTAAGTATCTCATCAAAAATGATTGAGAACGAAGTCTATTCCTCAACCCTTGCGCATGAACTAATGCATAATGCGCAATTTAGTTCATTTCCTGAAATATTGTATCTTTCTTACTCTTATGACTTTGGCAAAGGCGGCACAAACCCCTACCCTTACCTTATAGAAGGCGACGCTGAGCTTATCTCGAGTTATTTCCCTTACTATGGCGAGATTGTGAAAATCCCAGACTTGTCCATGACTTTCATAGGAAAAGACCATTATAAAAAATTTTATTCAAAAAAGAAGGAAACTTATGAAGTGGGTAAAAAAGTGCTCCTCGAGAAATTCGGGGGGGACAGGGAAGAGATAAATCACCTTTACAGGACAGACGGTGAAAGACTCATTGACATATTCGGACTTGAAAAGGAATATTCTAAGTTTTATATGACCGTGAGCAGGAGATAATCCGGGAAAATTCAGGATTAGCTTTAAATAAAAGCCATTCTTTTTTTAGTCTATGGAAAAAGGCAAGAAAAACTCGGTGCTGATTGAACTGAAAGACGTCTTCAAATATTATTACATGGGGGAAAATGTCGTAAAGGCTGTTGATGGCATCTCAATAAGAGTCAGTACTGGAGAATTTGTAGCGATTATGGGTCCCTCCGGCTCCGGGAAATCAACTTCAATGAATCTTGTTGGGAGTCTTGATGTGCCCACAAAAGGCCACATCTTCCTCGACGGAGAGGATATATCCACCTTTACCGAATCGGATCTTGCACAGCTTAGGGGGAGAAAAATTGGTTTCATCTTTCAGTCCTTCAACTTAATCCCCAACTTGACTGCAAAAGAAAATGTTATGCTCCCCATGACTTTTCAGAACGTCCCTCTAGAAGAGCGGGAGATAAAAGCTGAAGAACTCCTTGAGCTTGTGGAATTGGAGAGCAGAGTGAATCACTATCCGAATGAACTTTCAGGGGGTCAAAAGCAGAGGGTTGCAATAGCAAGGGCTCTTGCCAATGACCCTGAAGTTATTCTCGCTGACGAACCTACGGGGAATCTCGATACAAAAACCGGAGATATAGTCATGCATTTCCTTGACAAACTTCACAAAGAGGGCAAGACTATAATCATGATCACACACGAGCCTGAGCTCGCGGAGCACCATGCGGAGGTGGTCTACTGGCTTCGTGACGGGAGGATAGAAAAAGTGACAAAAAAGAAGAAAGGCGAAAAGTATATTGACGGAGAATTAAAAAAACTGGTTCGGGAAAGGAAATAATTCTCATAACCCCCATGCGAATTGCTTTAAAAAGTCTCTTTTCTGCTTGTTCTTTGTGAAAATCAGTCTTGAGGAATTTGTTTATGCCTCAACATCAAGGGAGATAAAGCCCAGCAAGGCGACGAAAGAGATGGTCCTCCCATTTTTCGTTGGACAAGGGATAAGGAAAGTTTTGGATTATGGATGCGGAAGATTCTTAAGAGATTCGGTTTACCTTGCAGAGAATAGTCTGATTGTCGACGCGATTGATCTTCCGGAGCAGCTTGGACGGATAAACCCTTTACTTATCCAAAAAATACAAAACTTGTCCGACGCTCCTGTGCAAAGTGATTATGATGCTGTGCTTTTGAACTTTGTCCTTCAGGTCCTGCCTTTTGAAAACCAAAGAGAGGAGGTTTTGAATAAAGCTATCTCACTGGTAAAAAGTGGTGGGTATCTTGTCTTGTCCCTCAGAAACAAGAGTGAAATAAAATGTAACTTTGCAAAAAAGAAAGGCATCCCATACAATGATGGTTTTGTCATACAAAACGGCATACACAAAACCTTCGTCAGAGGTTATACAAAAAAGGAGATGGAAGAGATAATTCTTAACCATAATCTTAAAATTATCCAGTTTTCAAGGACTTACGCATCATTTGTGTCGATAAATAGGAAAAGTTGATACGCAAAAATGGGCAAGTTTATAATCCGGATATTTCTCTACTTATTGAGGTGAAACTAATATGATTCAGGATGCATTTGTTCTCTCTTTCAAAAATCTAAAACACCGGGGTCTTCGTTCATGGCTGACCTTGCTCGGGATATTCATAGGAGTAACAGCTGTTGTCTCACTGATCTCCCTAGGAAATGGTCTTCAAGCTGCAGTTTCAAGCCAATTTGGTGTCAGTTCAACGGATTTATTGACTGTACAGGCAAGCGGGGTATCGAATGGCCCCCC
The DNA here is from genome assembly GCA_021799535.1 of Nanobdellota archaeon. Lineage (GTDB taxonomy): Archaea > Nanobdellota > Nanobdellia > Pacearchaeales > GW2011-AR1 > GW2011-AR1. The sequence goes on along the minus strand of JAJZAH010000003.1, from coordinate 38,687 downwards.
AGGGAGTGGTGCTGTTGTCCCTCTAACAACTTATGACCTTAATGAGATAGAAAAATTGTCAAGCGTAAAGCGTGCGGTTGGAAGAGATATAGTTCCTGTTAAGGCTATATTCAATAAAAAAGCCATCTTCACTTATGCGACAAATGTGCCATCTGGGTCTGACAGGCAGTTTGTGTATAAAGAGATTAGTGCAAAAGCAGAATCTGGGAGACTTCTAAAAGACGGAGATATCGGGAAGATCGTTTTAGGTTATAAGTTTGGAACTGACTCAAGCGGGTTTGGAAAAGCTATTGTTCCGGGAAACTCAATAACCGTGCAAAATAAAACCTTCCAAGTCATCGGTATCCTTGCAAAGCAGGGGAGCTTTATCCTGGACAATGTTATCTATATGAACCAGAATGATCTTAACTCAATTTCCAACTATGGCAATAAAGTTGACCTAATCGCGGTTGAGCCGGTTGACAAGAATAATATCAATAAAACAAAAAACGATATTGAGAATCTCTTGTTGAGGCTGAGGAATGTAAAGAAAGATTCAGAGAATTTCCAGATCTCCACCCCAGAGGCTAGTCTCGCACAGGTGAACCAAGTCCTGGGAGGCGTGCAGATTTTCATAGTCATAGTTGCGTCGATATCAATCTTCATAGGAGCAATAGGAATAGTAAACACAATGACTACTTCAGTTCTTGAAAGGAGAAAGGACATTGGGATAATGAAGTCTATAGGTGCTACAAATGCACAGATATTCGCACAGTTTTTCATTGAATCGAGCCTTCTTGGCCTTGTGGGTGGATTTGTAGGAGCAATTGCAGGAGAATTGCTTGGTATCATAGGAACCGTTTCAATTAACAGTCTGATAAACGGAAAGCTTCCAATCATGATAAATTTAGGTTTGATAATAAGCGCTCTTGTCGGAAGTTTCCTCATAGGAGGCGTCGCAGGGATTATCCCTGCCATGAGGGCAGCGAGCCAGAACCCAGTGGAGGCATTAAAAGAATAAGATGAAAACAAGGAAGTTCAGGGAAGAAGATGCAAAAGAGGTTTGTGATTTGATAAAAAGAAATGATAGGGAAGTCACCTCTAAAGATTATCCGAAAAAAGTAATCGAAATGTGGATCAAGGAAATGGATTCCGCACATATCTTAAAAAAATCCAAGGGAAGGATTTGCTACGTTGCCTTGGTTGGCAGTGAGGTCGTTGGCTATATAAGTTTCAAAAAGAATGAAATAATGAAACTTTTTGTGAATCCCGATCTTCACGGGCAGGGAATCGGCAAAAAGCTGATTGAAAAAATAGAAAATTATTCCACAAGGAGTGGTTTAAGAAAATTGACTGTCCGAAGTAATATCGGTTCCGAAAGATTTTACGAAAAATGCGGATTCAAGAGGATAAAATCAGTCTATGAAATATCCGGCCCTAATAAGATAAAAGAGATCTATATGGAGAAAAAACTGAAATGATAAACTCAGAAACAATCCGTTACTCTCTGCGAAACCTGAAACACCAAAAGGGCAGAAGCTTCCTGACCGTGTTTTCAATTCTCGTCGGAATTGCTACAATTTTTATATTCCTCAGTTTTGGGATGGGGCTTTATAACTATACAAAATTTATATCGGTCTCAGGAGCAATGGATAAAGTCATAATAATGCCGAAAGGGCTTGCAGGGGCCACAGGATCTAGCACTATTATCTTTAATGATACGGATCTGAACGCAATAAAAAGTTCCGCCGGAGTGCTTGAAGCTTCAGGGATTTACATGACTGCCGCACAGGTCACTAAAAGCGACCAGTCCAAGTATGCTTACCTTATTTCATATGACCCCTCAAGCTCCCTCATACTCCAGTCTTTTAATGCGCAGCTTGAAAAGGGGAGACTTCTTCAGCCCGGAGACACGAGAAGCGTCATATTAGGATATAATTATATGGTCGACGGAAAGATTTTTTCAAAGGGGCTCAACGTGAACGATCAGATAAAAATAAACGGGACTTTGCTTAAAGTTGTAGGGTTCTTGGCTCCTATTGGCAATCCTGGAGATGATTCTAACATTTACATTACCAACAGCTACTTTAAGACGATGTATCCGAACAAAAACTCATATGCAGAGATAGTCGCTCGCGTCGACATAAAGAACATTGATCAGGCCATATCAAACGTGGAAAGGAGCCTGAGGCATGAAAGAAATGAGACGAAGGGGGAGGAGGATTTTTATGTCCAGTCCTTTCAGAGTTTGGTTGATTCATATTCTTCGACGCTTAATATTATAATTGGTTTTGTTGTCCTCATAGCTCTTATCTCTGTTCTTGTTTCAGGGATAAACACTGCTAATACAATGATAACTTCTGTCCTGGAAAGGTTTAAGGAGATAGGGGTTTTGAAATCTATCGGCGCAAGGAACTCCGAGATTTTTGGGATTTTTCTTTTTGAATCCGCATCTCTTGGTTTTATCGCAGGGGTTCTGGGTGTTTTGCTTGGTTTTGTCGCGACTGAAATTGCAAAAAACATTCTTGCTGGCTTGGGCTGGTCTTTTCTGGCCCCATATTACACTCCCTGGCTTTTCATCGGATGCATTTTATTCGCAGTCATTACGGGAGCTATATCAGGAGTCATACCCGCTATAAAAGCGTCGAGAATAAATCCTGTCGATTCGCTGAGGTATGAGTAAGCGAATAAAAGCCGCAAGATCTGCGAAATGGAGCATGAATTTTTCCAGGCAGATAAATCCTAAAAACTAGTTCCAATCTGGCTTTATATGGAAATAATCTTTGAAAAACTGACACCTTGAGAACTTATCACTGATATCGCAGTCATCTCTGTAAACCTTGCCCAAAACTTTTCAAGCTTTAAGTGCCGGTTTGTCTATCACAGAGCAAAAGTTTTTTGTTTAGAAATCTTTTGTATAAAAACATTTAAAAGCAAAATTTGATTAATCTTAATATGAAAAAAAGTATCATATTTTTATTCATACTGGGAGTTTTTATCCTTAGCGTTGGGGGGGGTTTTGCAGCCTCTATTTCAAATTCATGCAGTCTCCAGGTCTCCCTTGTAAATCAGGATCCATATCCTGCTGTTCAGGGAGATACAGTTAAGCTTTTGTTCCAGGTTAGCAACGTCCAGAATCCTGACTGCAATGGTGCTTATTTCAGGTTAGACCCAGGTTACGCTTTTTCACTCACACAAAATGATAGTGTCAGAATCCTGCAGGGAAGCACGTATACTCAAAATTACAATAATAACTGGGCAATCCCTTATACCCTCAATGTCAACAATGGTGCTCCCGACGGTGAAGCATCAATTACAGCTTATTATTCACCAGGATCAGGTTCTCCAACGTCCTCTCAAGGGCTTTTGTCGCAGACATTCAATGTTTCAATCCAAAACTCAAGGGCAAGTTTTGAAGTATACGTCCAGAATTATGATTCTTTGACGAACACTCTTACATTTGAAATTTTGAACACCGCGAACGTTGATGCCAAAGCGGTAACCATGGAAATACCGGAACAGAATAATATCCAGATGAAAGGCTCAAATGTGAACATAGTCGGGGATCTTGGCTCTAACGAGTACACAACTGCTGATTTTTCTTTGGTTCCCACAAGCGGGAAAATCAACCTGACCCTTTCTTACACAGATATAGCAGGCGTGAGGAGAAGTGTAAATGAAACTGTGAACTACGATTCCAAATTTTTCCAGAGCACAGCTTCAAATTCTAACTCAGGCTCGGCCGCCACCTGGGTTGTTATAGTTGCGATTGCGATCCTTATAGGGTATTGGTTCTACAGGAGACAGAAAAGGAAAAAGGCTCTTCAGGAAAGAAGGATGAGGAGCATAAAGTAAAATAAATTAATCGTAAGGATGGCTAAAGATTGGAAATGCGATAACACAGTGAAAGTTTCTTTCGCGGGTTTTTGGATTGCCGGATGGCTTTTCACCGTAGGTTTTTTGAAACTCGCTTTCTGGAAAGCTGTTCTTGCAATAATCCTCTGGGCTTATTACCTCGGGGGCGCTTTGTCAGGACTGGTGCATTGATATTAGTAAAAATATATTTCCAAACGACAAAATTATTTTAAACTAAATTTTGAAATAATAATAAATGAATGTCGAAGATTATGTAGAGCAGAATTTTCCAATCAAATGTGGTGGAAGGAATAAAAAGGGATCTGAAGTTTTGACAGAACCCATAGAGGTTTCAATTAAAGTTTACAAATCTCCAAATAGTAATGATCTCTCTAGTATAATTGATTGTCCTTACAATACTGGCGGGCACGGACAAAGATGCAAGGCTTCACATCCAAAAGGAGTGGATAAGATTGGTGAGGGAGTCATTTGTCCTTACAGTTTTGATATTCCCTATGCTCTTGAGCCTATTACAAAAGCATTAGATTAAACTCCCCACTCGGGATTAGTTTTCCTTTTGAGCCCTGCAATCTCCCTCAAAACATTCATCTCAGAACCTGTCAAGAGGTCTTTATTTTCTTTGAACTTTCTGAATTGTGATTCTCCAATATTAGAATAAAGGAATCTTTTCCCCTTTAGCTGCCTCTCATAATTTACATTCGGAATTGATATCGCGACTTCGTCGCCTTCATGTGATTCTTCGACTGAATTTTTTTCTGACTGTATATTCTTGACTTCACCGATTTTTTCATCATTCTCATCGACCATCGGGAGGCCTCTTATGAGTTTCCCGCCTGACACACGAACGCCAAAAATTGCCGGTTTTGTGTTTCTGAAAACATACTGAGGCAAAAGTTCGATTTTACATATTGTCGAGAGCCCCATTATTCTCTTTTTTTCAATTTCTGCTTGCTTTTCTTTCCTCCAAGTGACAAGGTCTTCTATTATCTTATAAACAATATTCCCAGTGATGACTTTCATATTCCCAAGAAGATCTTTTGCTTCCTCAGACATTCCTATATTGAACCCTACAATCACAGCGTCAAGTTCGTTTATGCCGAGATTGGCTTTCGCATTTATTATATCCGCCTTGCTTATATCCCCTATACCAGCTCTCACAACGGAGATATTGCTTTGTTTTAACAGGATCATCAAGGCTTCAAGGCTTCCTAATGAATCTGCTTTTGCAATTATCCCATGACTTTCGGTTTTAACAAGGTCGCTTATCTCTTTTCTGAATTCTTTCCTTATTTCTCCAAGATTATTTTTAAATTTTACAAAAGGCATCCCGGGAAGTATTTCTGTTTTGTCTGTGAATTGCATTCTTATGCCTGTGGAAGCTCTTGCTTCCTCAACCACTTCAAACTTATCTGATACAGGTTTTATCTCTTCGAGTATTCTTATTTTTGTTATTATTGGATCTCCTGAAAATGACGCGACCGCTATCTCATCTGTCCTTTTGAGTTTCCCGTCGTATAGAATCGCTTCAACAGCTGACATGGATTTGTCTTTCTTAACTTCCAAAGTAACGCCTTTTGGTTCATCATGGAGTTCAAGTTTTTTCGAAAGGAATCTTTCAGAGAGGCCGGCAAGCATGAATATAAGTTCTGGTATCCCCTCCCCTGTGTAGGCAGAGCATGGAACAATTGCGACATTCTTTGTAAAATCGCTTATGTTATAGAAAAGATCCGCTTCAAAGCCATAAGACTGTAACGCTCCCTGAATAGTGTAATATTTCTCAAGAAAATTTTCTCTTACCCTTTCATTCTGACCCTCAACGGACTCTTTAAGGTCGTCATTTAATTTTCTCCAGCCAGTTATTTTATCTATCTTATTCATGGCAATGACGAAGGGGGTTTTGTTCATTTTTAAGATTTGGATGACTTCTGCAGTCTGAGGTTTTATCCCTTCATTTATGTCTATCACAAGAACCGCAAGGTCAGCAAGCGACCCCCCTCTTTTCCTGAGATTTGAAAATGCTGCATGACCAGGAGTATCAATCAAAAGGAACCCAGGAATCCTGAGGTTTATGCCCGATTTTTCAACTAGGGGGCAGGCTTTCTTTAGATTTTCTGCAGGGAATGATGTGAAAGATATCTTCTGTGTTATCCCTCCTACTTCACCTTCCTGCACGAACGAACTTCTAAGTGCGTCCAAGATTGATGTCTTTCCATGGTCTACATGTCCTGCGACCGTGACTATTGGCTGTCGTAAATTTTGGCTTACCATATTGATACAAAGTCATATAGCTTAAAAATCTGACGCTGGCAGACAGGTTTTATCTGTTGAACAATAAGAAAGTTAAAGTCTTATCCGAACGAAAAGTGTATAAAGCTGAGTGTGTAAAAATACAATAATCTTTTTAAATGCTGATTGCGGGAAATTCTTATGGCTGGTTTCATTGATGAAAATCATGAAGGACAGTATGCTTATGAGCTGCTTTTTTACATTGCTGATGGGACAAAAAAGGTTCTTGACCCGTCTTTTGATTATTATGAAAAAATCACCTGGAAGGAGTTCACAAATGCAAGTAAATTCATCAGCGAGTCAGGCGCTCGCCTGAACAGCTTGGATAAAGATAGCCCTTACAATGCATCTTTTATGATTCAGGGAAATTATGTCGCAATAAAGGGCCTGGAAAAAGAGATAAGAATCGCTTCCGAATTCGGACCTTTCAGTCCTGAGATAAGAGAATTGGCAGAAATGTTTCAGCTGCCGGCCCCCAGGATGAAAATCGAGTTCAGCAGGAATTGACTGGGAATTCACTAGTTCACTTTATAGAAAGTGCGCTTTTACCCCGACGGGGTTTTTGAAAACCTCGCAAAAAAACTTTTCCATGTCTTGAACTTCATTTATGGACGGATCAACATCTCCTCTTAGCGTATAAAGGTTGGAGAATTTTGAATTGTTAGAAGCGAATGGGTACAAATCCGCCCCGCATTTCCAGTCAGTTTTGTATTCCCATTTTGTGCCATAGACTACAAAAAGATTATTCCTTATTTTTCTCTCTTCGCAGTCGAAAAGCTGGTCTGAAGTGGGATCCGATATTATGAATCCGGTCTTGTTATTTTCCTTCACAACAAAAGGTAAACCTACATAAGCATGGTTCTGAAAGGGGTTATATAAAAAGGATGAATTTACATACCCTTTCTCCATGAGGCTCAGAAAGAGATTTTTTGCAGACCTACCGCAGCATCCCGACGGGAATTTGCAGTCCTGGTCACTCCTCATGTCAGACTCTTTGCCGAATACATAATGGTTATAGCTAATTTCATATATGATTTTAGAATGCCTGAAGATGTCTGTGTTATTCTCCAGAAGCATTGAGCAAAATCCCGGGATTTTATCATATCTCTTTATTATCTTTTCATTTATCTCGCCCAGTGGTTGGTTATAACCGCCTCTGAATGGGATGTTCGCCTCAAGATCTCCAAGGAACCCGCTTAACTCTCCGTTTTTTAATTCAGCAAGTTTTATACCATACTTTTTATTGAGCCTCGCTTCTGAATCTTTTAAGTTTATCGGGCAGAACTGGCGGCCTGAGCTTTCAATGGTCAATGCCATGAACTGACTCATAATTGGAAATATTTAAGTTTTTTGTTCTGGACAAAAATTCTCAAGTCCTTATGGGTTTTGCATCTTTCCATAACATATTAAAGTATCCTTGGAAACTTTTTGTTATTTCTCTACTTTTTATCGCAAACGCGACAGGCTCCGAGGATGGGAGAATTATCCCTGTGAAGTCATTCATAATAACAATTTCTGTCGGGAAGCTTTCACCTTTTGGTAAAACCCTCATTGAAACTAGTTTTGCCGGTTCTTTATACTTTTCCTTAAGGGCTTCTTGTGTGAAAATGAGTCTGGTTTTTATCCCTTTCCTAATTCTTTCTCTGTGGTATTGTTTAAAATATCCCCCATGAATAGAACGCATCTCAGGAGGAATCCCAAGAGCACATATACAATCTCCTTTCCTTCCAGTATCTATAAGAAGATCAAGAAAAGCCCTTATCCCGCGCGTTCCAGAGTATGTGAAAAAAGAAGTTTTGCTTTCATCCTTGCTGGAATGCAACATTAATTCAGGTATTATCCTCTTGAAATTTTTTATCTCCTTTGAGATCTTATCTCTTTCCTCATTGAGAATTCCAAGAATTTCTTTTGGGAGTGAAGGCTGGTAAATTGTTCTGTTGCCATATCTTGATTTTGAAGTAAGCCCGCGCTTATAGAGCCTGTCAAGAGCAGTATAGACAGCTGAACGGTAATACCTGCTTTCTTTTGCGACCTTACCTGCCGTCGCTGATTTAATCCTGAGAAGTATTTCATAGACCTCCCATTCTGAAGGTGATATTAAAAGCCTTTTCAGTATGTTTTCATCCATCCCTAGCAAATGGTCTCTCACATTTAAATATTTTGTCCAGTTACTGGACTACAAAATAAAAAATACTTCTTTGTGACTAACCTTCTTATGAATGAAAAAGAGATAGAAAATATAGTAAAGAATGAAAGCAAATTCAAATGGTATGCTCAGGAAAAGTTTCCTGAGATCTTTGAGAGGTACATCGCAAGAGACGAAGCAAAAGGGGAATTAGCGATAAGACACTTTAACTCAAAAGGTTTTGAGCGGGGCTTTTTCCGATTCTATAATCTGGATATGGACGACCAACTTTGGACAGTTGACTGGTCTGAACAGCCGACCCTTTATCTTGATGAAAGTGATCATTGGAGTGGTGAGAGATGGATTGAAAAAACTAGAGATAAGGAATGGATTCTTCCGAGCAGCCAACTTGCAGGTGTGACCTTCAGAGCAACGTATCAAAGGGATGTGGACGTTTATGAAAGTGACATACTCCATTTCAAAAACCTTCTTGGCTGTTACTTCAATGATCGCATGTTCCCTAAAGGGTTTATGACCAGCAGTCTTATAGAACATGGCAAATCAAAAGATGGAAAATCTCAAGATGTTATAACGCACTTTCCCGGAGTTCCGGATATTGAAAAAAAGATAAAAATTCCCACAATACCCAGCAATTATTATGGAATCAATGTTACCGAGATGGAGCATTCAATGATAAGAGAAAGAGGGGGTAAATATGAAGAAAAACATATGGAATACCTAAACCTTGACAGGACAAATAAAAATTTGCCCGAGATTTTGAAAGCTATCGCGGGAACAGAATTCGTTCAGGGCGTGCTTGCCCCGTTGAACTGGATAACTGCCAATGTTTCAAGAACTTTTTATGACCCCGTTTATCTTGTAAATATTAATTATCACAGATGGCTTGGGGGGGAGAAGTCAACGATAGATAATAAATGTGTTCTCTTATATGGAACATCCTCTCGTTTCGCAGGGCCGATAAAAGGAATATCCTATAAGGACTCATCTGATTGCCCAGATGAAGCACGTCTGGTAAGAATAGTGGAAAGAAAACCGAAACCTGCTAAAAATTAAGTTACTTTTCATTTGTAACTATACCTCATTTTGTGACTTTTTCTTCAAAGCACCAGCCTTTTTAAAATTTTATGGATTTTATGACGAGGTTAAATTTATAACTTCCTGCATGATTCTTTTTTCATGAAAGACGCAAAAGAAAGGACTCTAAAAGACCTTGAAGAAGAATACTCACTTGACATTGACGGAGCAGTGCGTGAAATAAAAAAACATGGGGCAAGATTGGTCCTCATTCAGTTTCCAGACGGACTCAAACAATATGCGACAGCAATTGTTGATCATCTTACGGAAAAAACAGGATCTGATTTTCTGATCTACCTCGGAAGCTGCTTCGGTGCGTGTGATTACCCTGTCGGTATGGATAAACTCGGGATTGATATGATCATACAGTTTGGTCATAATTCCCTGATGCCAAGCTACCTAAGTGGTGGAAAAGAAGCAGGCGCCGGATTTAAAAGATAAACATTCAGCTTCTTCAATTTCATAATTGCCTCTTTTTAAAAATTATTATGCTCTCATAATCTCACCTAAATTTAAATACTACTTCGTTGTGGAAATTTTATGGGAACAGAGGTAATATTGCTGCAAATCTTTGCCACTTTTGTCCTTTCAATGGCGTTCGGACTCCAAAGGCAAAGGGCTCACAAACCCATAGGATTCGGAACATTCACATTTGTTGCCATTGGCTCATGCGGACTTGCGATAATAGGAACGACCTTTGGCGAGGGCAATCCCATCCCAATAATAGGATCTATTGTTACAGGAATAGGTTTTTTAGGTGCAGGAGCACTTGTAAGAACTTCTGACAAGATTTTCGGATTTACGACAGCCGCAAGCATATGGGTCTTTTCAATATTCGGGCTTTTGATGGGAGTAGGTGATTATTATATCGCAACCATTGTCTACATTTTTGTGTGGGTTGTTATATTAATAGACGGATTTTTCGAAAGAAACAGCATAGGATCATACCAAAAAAGAATACTCTTTGAGATAAAATCTAAAAATAGAGATAAATTCGACAGTCTTCTTAAAAGATTCAACAGCGTGAGGATGATTTCAATAGAGGCAGACAAAAAAGCCGGAACAGAAAAATTCGAATATATCTTGAGTTGTAACGGGAGAAGGCTTAGAAAAATAATTGAGGAGCTTGGAAAGATTGACTGGATAGTTTCTTACAAAGTCAATTAGGATTGGTTATTTCATCTTTTGAATATAGAGGAACATGAGAGCCTAATCGTGAGGGGAATTCTATCCTAAATAAAGGTTCACCTTGCATGAAATCCGGGAAAAGATCATAAAGTTCATTTATTGAGTTCTCAAGAGGATTGCTTAACTGGAAGTATTCTCTGATAAGATGAGCTTGTCTTTTTGTCATCCCGAACTTTTTGGGATAATCGTCAAACACGTGATTTCCGGCCATGTCCGCCAGTTCATAGGCAGAGAATTCAAGCGGACTTTTTTTATAAGAAGGGTAAAACTGCCTTCTCAGAAAATCCCGTTTCGATTCAATATTTGAAAAAAGCCTGTCAAAAGCATCAAGCGTTCCCTGTCCATCTCAATAATCAGGAAGCTCTTCTTGTGACTTTGATGAGGCCTTTCTTGAAGGTTTTTCCTGAGGTTCAGCAGAATCTTCCGCGTCAGTCATATCTTCGTCAGAGATCGAGTTGATCATCTCTTTAAATTTTGGAAAATCTTTTGCAAGTATCCTTACACCGGCTTTTGTGAATCCCGTATATCTGTCCGAAGTCACGTATTCCCTTATCGTGAATCCTCTTCGGCCTCCGAAGTCATCTATCCTGAGGATTATGTCAGACTGATCATTCTTTTGTATTTTGCCTATATCCTTTTCCATCTTTGAAGGAAAATATTTTCTTATTTAAATGTTTTGATTATACGGAGTTGAATTCGTTCATAAGGTTGTAGTATACAACGGCCTCATCGTTTATATTCTGTGATTTAAGGTTCTCTAAATACTTTTTTGCCTGTGCATATCTTCCGTCCCCAAGAAGCGGTCTTCTGGATAATTCAACGATGCCTTGATACACAATTTTTGTATCATATAAGAGCAACACGGGTGTTTTCGATTCATAAGCAAAGGCCATGTCTTCAAGGGCTTTCTGGGCCTTGCTTAAATCTGACGGAACTTCGGCAACAACAAGATCTGTAAAGATATTAAACTTTTCATCTACATTTTTAACTCCTTTCATGCTCTCCTTCAGTTCCGCGAGCTCGGGAGAACTTCCGCTGAAATATATGTTTTCATACTCTGCATGATCCAGTGTTTTATCATCAGGTTTTAAGTTTATGGATTTCGCTTTTGACCTTGCTGATTCTATCTGAGCTAATAGATCATATTTGATAAATGGCTTCGGATCATCCAAAAACTGAATAAAATTCTTACCCCTTTCATCGCCAACAAACACCAGCTTTGCGAGACCTGTGAGGGGCGGATAAGGAATCCTGTTGCCATCCAGGGATATTGCAGTTATATTCAGGGCATTTGCCACACCAAGATATGAAACCCCCAGCGGATTATATGGATGACCTTTCTCAAAGTTGAGGACAATTAAGTCAGCTTTCGGAACGTACTTTTTTGCATCTGAAACACTTTCAGCTACAAAAAAGTTATACCTCCCAGATAGTTGATTAATAGTATTTTCGATACCACCGATATCTCCTGCAAATAATAAATTCTCAAAGCATGAGATAGAATTCTTTCTTTTAATTTGGAGATATTTAGAACTTAATCTGGAATGCCTATTCAGATAATCAGCTGCATCATTATCCGATGCAAACAAATAAGAAAAGGTTTCCTCAAGTACCGGATCCGTGTGTGGATTCGCATCAGCAATTACTACTGGTTTCCCCAAAGCCCATGTCGCACATATCTCACCGTAAGAAGTGGTTCCTATAGCTTTTCCCTTGTCAACGTGGCCGTATGAAAACGAGGCTCCTCTGACACCTTTATCCCCGAAGTCATCATTATTCAGCCTTTTTATCGAACTTTGTTCATTATAACGTGGATCCATCCACTTGGTATTTTTGACTTTTTCTTTCAGTAAATCCCTCCAGTTTGCACCGGGGAAACTCCCAACTTGGTACCCAAACCTCATACGAATCTTTAGCAAAAAGTCTTTTTAACTATTTTTGTGATAGGAAAGTCTATTTTAGAGAATGGTTTATTGCCTTTCAGATGGATGTTCCTTCATCAACTATGTGACCTTTGAATAGTAGTAAATTTTATAAATATAGATGAGTAAAACTCTTTATGGGAAAGATACAAGCAATAATGGATTATCTTTCTTTCAAGGAAAATCCTAAAGGACCTATGAGACTGAGACATCCTTACAAAATCCCCATCCATGTCACAGAAAAGGAGATCAAGAAATTTGGTCCCCCTGTAAATTTAAATGGAAGTCTTTCATCAGCCCCTTTTACAAGGCTGGGATTTTATTCAAGCGAATGCTGTTCTGACGCTGATCTTTATCATTCTCTGATCCTTGACTCCAAGTCGGAGTATTACAGAAGGGGGTACATTCTTGTCAAAGATAATGTGCCATTAGGTCATGTAAAATTCAAAGGAGACAGGACATTTTTAAGCTGGCAAACAATTGAAACTCACGGTCTTTATCCACTTTTGTTCGGAGGGATTTATGAGGTCAGGGATGAGCTTGTTAATATTCTAAAAGACAAAAATGCCCTTGAGCCCGGCCTTTGGGGATTTTACGAGGTTGGCAGCCTGGAATTGAACCCCAGAAGATTTATCGAAGAGAATCGCGCTTTTCTCATAAAAGGAAGTTCGATAAGGGAAATGATCAGACGGGAAAAGGGGCTTGTTAAGAGAATGATTTCCGAAAAAGACAACGGATACTTGAAGTAATCAAAAGTTTTTCAGATTAAGCTCGCTTTAAGGATTTTGACCTCCTTCAAAGGTCTGTCATTCCCATCTGTCACTACCTTTGCGATTTTGTCAACTACCCCCATCCCTTGCATGACTTTTCCAAAAACAGGATGTTTTGTGTCAAGGAAATTATTATCTACAAGATTTATGAAAAATTGTGAAGAGCCTGTGTCCGGACCGGCATTTGCCATTGAGATTGTTCCCCTGTTATTTTTATTGCCGCCTGAATGTGTAAACTCATCCGGGATCTCTGGTATCTTTGGGTCACCATACCCTGTCCCGGTCGGATCGCCTCCTTGTATCATGAATCCGTCGATAATCCTGTGGAAAACTACGCCTTCATAAATCCCTTTCTTTATAAGACTGACAAAATTGCCCGAAGTTATTGGCATATCTTCATAAAGATTCAGAATTATATCTCCATAATTCGTCTCAAGTTTGGCTTTTACCATATATTGTGAAATCTAACATGGATTTTAAATATTTTGGTCTGAAAAATCAGATTATGTTCATTTTCTCGATGATTATATTACTAATTGGCCAATCTTGCATTCCGTATTTCGTCGCCACAGGAACGTTTTCAATTTTATCCACAGTATCAAAACCGCTCACCACTTTCCCGAATACTGCGTAGCCCGGATTCTGGGGGTTATAATCCAGAAATGAGTTGTCTGCAGTATTTATAAAAAACTGCGATGTCGCAGAATTAGGATCGCTTGTTCTTGCCATTGCTATGGTGTATTGCACGTTAGACAAGCCGTTATTTGACTCAAGGCTTATTGGAGGGCTTGTTGGCTTTTGCGTCCCGTTTGACATGAAGCCGCCTCCTTGTATAACAAATCCTTTCACGACTCTGTGGAACACAGTCCCGTCGTAAAAACCGTCTTTGACATAATTTTCAAAATTCTGCACGGTGATAGGAGCTTTGTCAGAATATAGTTGCAATGTGATATTTCCGACGTTCGTCTGCATAAAGACTTCGCCCTTAGGGGTCCTAAGAGATAATAAGGCTGCTGCTGCGGCTACAATAACAATGATTATTCCTACGACAATTCCTGACCTCTTCAGGACTAACTTTTTTATCTTCATTTCTCAGATTAGTGAATCTCTTTTTAAAAATGTGATGAATTATATGCAAAGTAACTCTTACCGAAAAAGAATTGCCTTATCCCCATTCAGTTTTCAATTCTTCATAATCCGTCGAGGAGACTGATAGCATCCAACCCTCCCATTTGTTTATTCTGTGGCGCTCTCCAGGGTAGAAAATGATTCCGTCTCCTTGTTCTAACTTGTAATCTTTTCCGTCGCAGTGTGCATCCATCCAGCCGTCGATAACGACACAAAGCACATACCCTTTATTATTCACATGATAATGTTCTCTCTTTGTGAAAGTCAGTTTGCTCGCCTGCAGATCAGTCGACTTTTTGAGAACTGTCTTTGAAAGGTTTATTTCCCTTCATGTCCAATTGCGCTCATAGTTTTCCGGGATTATCTCTTCTTAGAAATTGCCACTCTTGTCTTAATGACCGTATCAGGGTTGAGGGAGATTGAATCGATATTTTGTTTCACAAGGAATTCTGCGAAGTCCGGAAAATCAGACGGAGCCTGACCGCATATGCCAATTTTTCTCTTGTTTTTCTTTGCTTTTTTTATGACTTCAGTTATGAAACTCTTTACCGCGGCATTTCTTTCATCATAAACATCCGATACTATCTCAGAATCTCTGTCAACTCCAAGAGTCAGTTGTGTGAGGTCATTTGATCCTATTGAAAACCCGTCAAAAATCTTAGAGAATTCATCGGCAAGTATGACATTTGCAGGAATCTCGCACATTACATAAACCTGGAGGCCGTCTTTTCCTCTCTTGAGTCCATTCTCCTCCATTATCTTAAGAACTTTCTTTCCTTCCTCAACGGTTCTGCAAAAAGGAATCATTATCTTAACATTTTTTAGACCAAATTCTTCCCTTACTTTCACAAAGGCTTTGCATTCAAGGACAAATCCCTCTTTGTATCCTTCCTTGTAATATCTTGAAGCCCCTCTCCACCCTATCATCGGGTTGTCCTCCTTAGGCTCATACTCAGCCCCCCCAATCAAGTTTGCATATTCATTTGTTTTAAAATCAGAGGTCCTGACGATCACATCCTTGGGATAAAATGCAGCAGCTATTGTCCCTATGCCTTCAGCCAACTTGTCAACGAAATATAGCTTTTTGTCATCGTAGCCATAAGTTAGCTCATCTATCTGCCTTTTTATCTTTGAATCCTTAATCTGGGAATAGTTTATCAGTGCGTTCGGGTGAATTTTTATCGCAGAGTTTATTATAAACTCTTCCCTTGCGAGGCCTATGCCGTCATTTGGTATAAAACTCTGCTCGAAAGCTTGCTCAGGTGTTCCGATATTCATCATGATTTTCGTTTTGAGCTTTGGAAGTTTTTTCAAGTCATGGTTTTCTACCTTAAATTTAAGGATCCCTTCGTAGACATATCCTTTCTCCCCCTGCGAGCAGTCTACAGTTATATCCTCCCCAGTCTTTAGTTTTTCAGTCGCATTGTCAGTTCCGACAACACAGGGTATCCCAAGCTCTCTTGAGATTATGGCTGCATGACATGTCCTTCCGCCTTTGTTTGTGATTATTGCGGATGCTATCTTCATTATAGGCTCCCAGTCTGGCGTCGTCATGTCTGTGACCAGTACTTCACCTTTCCTGAACCTGCCGATGCCCGAAACTTCCCTTATTACATTGGCTTTTCCGCTGCCTATCTTCGAACCAACGCTGTTACCTTCAATAAGAATTTTCCCCTCCTCAAGGAGTTTGTATTCCTCAAGCTTTGTCAGATCTTTCCTGCTCTGAACAGTTTCGGGTCTTGCCTGCACAATAAACAATTTGTTAAGCTTCCCGTCTTTTGCCCATTCCATGTCCATCGGCTTACGGTAATGATTTTCAATCTGAACCGCCCATTTAGCGAGCTCTATAACTTCATCATCATTTATGGAAAATCTTTTTCGGTCCTCAAGAGTTACCGGAACATTCTTCACCGGGTCTTCTCTATTGCCCGAATAGATCATCCTTACTTTCTTGTCGCCGACTTTTCTTGACACAATGGATCTGAACCCTTTTTTCAAGGTCGGTTTGTGAACATAAAATTCATCTGGATTAACTGCCCCCTGAACAATATTCTCGCCAAGTCCATATATAGAAGTTACATAAACGACATCTTTAAATCCTGATTCAGTGTCAAGAGAGAACATAACTCCTGAAGCCCCCATGTCGCTTCTTACCATCTTCTGGACGCCGATTGAAAGAGCTACGCTGAAATGATCAAAATGTTTGTCTTCCCTGTAAGAAATCGCCCTGTCAGTGAAAAGAGAAGCAAAGCACTTCTTACATGCTTCGAGGATTTCTTTTTCACCTTTTATATTGAGATATGTATCTTGCTGACCGGCAAAAGAAGCATCAGGCAGATCTTCTGCTGTTGCCGACGAACGGACGGCTACATCAGTGTATCCCGTTCCGTACTCTTTTGAAAGCTCCTTGTAATGAGCAATTATCTCTCTCTCAATTTCAAGAGGTAAGCTTGCCTTCAGTATCTCGCCTCTGACTTTCTTCCCGTGCAAAGAAAGGTTTTTTGTGTCTTTAGTGTCTAGGTCAGAGAGTATCTCCTTTATTTTCCCTTTGAGCCCCGTTTTTTCAAGAAAGTGCCTATATGCATGAGCCGTGACCGCAAACCCGTTCGGGATCCTGACACCTTTACTTGTCAAGTCTTGGTACATTTCACCAAGCGAAGCATTTTTCCCGCCGACGATAGGAACGTCCTTTATGGTCACTTCGTTAAACTTTAGCACAAAAACCTTATCACGCTCGCTCATTTTTCACCTCTTGCATCAGATAACAAATATTCATTTATAAGCATTATGGATAATTTTACTTTTTAGTACCTTTCAATCCATTTTTTAATTTTTGAGCAAGTTCGTAATTCTCATTTTTTACCGCTTCGTCGATTTCATCCTGGAGAGTTTTTTCTTCAGAATAATCGAGTATAGCATATGACGGATCTTCTGCGAAATCCTGAAATTCATCCTTATCCACCGGAAGTTTTCTCCATCGGTAGTTATCGACGTTACTTATATTCACTTCAAAATCATTTTTCTGTAAACCGACTCTCTTTACATGAAGAGTTGTATCTTTTCTTTTATGACCGCTGTCAAATACAGGCGTGTCTAAGTCAAGGACCGCCTTGAAGCCATAATACATCTCGAGAGCTTCAGGCTTTGCCCATCCACCCTCGCCAATTTCAAGATTTATTATGGTCTTCTCAAGATTTTTCCCCAGCTTTATACCTTCAACTATTCCCACAAGCAGACTTAAGGATAGCTCCATTATAAATTTTGTCGTAAAAGCCTGCCTATGAAAAAGGAAAAATACTTAAATTTTAATGCACTTGTTAAAATGTTCAATTTCGGTTGGACAACAGGGGGGCGAAAACCCATAAGTGTTTTCGCCTCACTCTTTTGATGATTATATGACTACTTTCTCGCTTCTATTTTTTTCATACCTCCCATGTAAGGCTGAAGCACTGTAGGGACTATTATCGAGCCGTCTTTTTGCTGGAAATTTTCCATAAGGGCTATAAGCGCACGGGGGGAAGCGACAACTGTATTGTTTAAAGTGTGGACAAAGTATATTTTACCATCCTTTTCAGCACGAATATTAAGGCGGCGCGCCTGTGCATCCGTTAAGTTTGAGCAGCTTCCCACTTCAAAATACTTTTTTTGTCTCGGACTCCAAGCCTCGACATCTGCAGATTTAGCTTTGAGATCAGCCAAATCTCCGCTGCATATTTCAAGAGTCCTCACAGGAATTCCTATCTCTTTAAATAGTTCAACTGTAAGTTTTAACATTTTATCATACCAATCATAAGAATCAGCAGGGTCACATATCACTATCATTTCCTGCTTTTCAAACTGGTGGACCCTGTAAAACCCCTTCTCCTCTATTCCGTGAGCGCCAACTTCTTTCCTGAAGCAGGGGGAAACCCCCGTTATTTTATAGGGCAGGTTTTTGCCATTGAGATTTTTATATGCGAACATGGCTATCAAAGAGTGTTCAGCAGTTCCAATAAGGTAAAGGTCTTCACCTTCCAGTTTGTACATCATGGCATCTTTTTCAGCAAAGCTCATCACTCCGTCTACAACTTCACTTCTTATCATGAAAGGGGGAATGACAAATTCGAAACCATTTTTTACCATGTAATCTTTTGCGTAGGATATCAAAGCAGAGTGAAGCCTGGACAAATCCCCCTTAAGATAGTAAAATCCATTGCCAGATATTTTTCTTGCAGTATCAAAGTCCACCCCTCCAAGTTTTTCGGCAAGTTCTGCGTGGTTAAAAATTTCATATGCTGGGACTTTTGGTTCCCCAAACCTCTCCAACTCGACATTTTGGCTGTCATCCTTGCCAAGAGGAACTGAATCATGTATAATATTGGGGATTTTCATAAGGATTTGCCTTATCTCCTCTTCAAGTTTTTTCCTTTTACCTTCAATTTTATCAATTTCAAGAGGAATCTCTTTTGCCTTTTCTTTGAGTTTATCAGCTTCCTTTTTATGTCCTGTTTTGAGCTCCCCCGCGATACTCTTAGATATTTTATTCCTTTCGGAACGCAGGTTATCATCTTCAAATTTCAGTTTTCTCCATTTAGAGTCAATCTTAAGAATTTCGTCAACAAGAGGTAGTTTATCGTCCTGATATTTTCTTTTTATGTTCTCTTTGACCTTTTCCGGATTTTCCCTGATCATGTTGATATCTATCATGGAGTCAAAAGACAGAGGTTCTATTTAAACTTAATTAGAGTCAAAAAAAATATAAACAGGATTTGTGAATGTATAAGTAATGCATAAAGAGGGTGAGACTAATTATTGGGAAAAAAAGGAAGGGGATCTGTTCCACTTGCTAAATACATCAAGGCACGGGCTTACAGAATCTGAGGTCGAATCAAGGCGGAAGAAATATGGCTATAATGAAATAAAAGAGAAAAAGTCTGCTTTTATGATATTTATCAGGCAGTTCAAAAGCCCACTGTTATGGCTTTTCATCGTCGCAAGTACCCTTTCGATGTTCCTTGGCGAGCTCATAGATGGGCTGATTATAATAATTCTTATTGTCTTGTCCGCAACTGTGACGTTCATACAGGAATACCGCTCTGAAAGAATTGTTGAGGATTTGAACAGGAAAATTTCCCACAAAACAATTGTGATAAGAAACAATGAAAAAACAGAAATTGATGTGAAGAATCTCGTCCCGGGGGATATAGTCATTTTGAATATAGGAAGCAAAGTGCCGGCAGATCTCAGGATAATAGACGCAAAAAACCTTGAAATAAATGAATCAACACTTACAGGGGAATCGGTCCCTGTGCATAAGACCTCAGAACCAGTTCGTGATAATAAAACTTTAAATCTTCAGAATTACGCCCTGGCCGGTACAATCGTTTCAGACGGCGAAGCGACAGGGGTGGTAATTTTTATCGGGAATGACACCAAATTAGGGAAATTGTCAAAAGAAGTTGTTCAGGAGAAACCCCAGATTGAATTCCAGAAAGGCATCAATAAATTTGTGAATTTCCTTATAAAAGTCACACTTATCCTAACTGTTATTATATTTATCGCTAATGCTCTTCTGAAGCAAAATTTCCTTGATTCACTTCTTTTTGCCCTCGCGATAGCGATAGGAATAGCTCCTGAGATGCTTCCAGTGATACTAACTGTGAGTATGTCTATGGGGGCTAAAAAGATGGCAAGAAAAGATGTGATTGTAAAAAGACTAATCTCAATTGAGGACTTTGGCAATATGGATATCCTCTGCACTGATAAAACTGGGACAATTACAGAAGGGAATATAAAGCTAGACGGGTACTTTGATATTGAAGGACGTGCCAGCGAGGAGATATTGCTTTACGGGACCCTTTGTAATTCTGCTATGTCCCACGGGAAGAAAACATTTGGAAATCCTATAGACGTTGCAATCCTCCAGCAGGCTGGGCAAAAGATAACAACTCTTTCCAAATCTTACTCTAAAATTGACGAAATCCCGTTTGACTATGAAAGAAAAAGGATGTCTGTTGTTGTAAAGCGGGGAAGAGAAGTCATCTTGATAACAAAAGGCGCGACAGTGCCAGTCGTTGAAATATGCTCAAAGATTGATCTTAACGGGAGGATAGGCAGCATAGGCAGGTACAAAGAAGAAATAAAAAAGAAATTCACTGAACTTTCAGGCAGCGGGCTAAGAGTGATAGCTGTAGCGTACAAAAATTCCGCAAAAGAAAAATATTCAAAAAGTGACGAGAAAGAGATGATTTTTCTTGGATTTATTGTCTTATCAGATCCTCCGAAAAAGACCGCAAAGGAAGCAATTGAAAAATTAAAATCACTTAATGTGGACTTTAAAATTTTGACAGGTGATAATGAAATAGTCACAAAAAAAATAGCTGAAGAAGTTGGAATAAGCATCTCAAAAATAGTGATTGGGGATGAGATAAGAAAAGCGGATGATAAAAGTTTAGCTCAGATTGTCCAGGAAACTAATCTCTTCTGCAGACTGTCCCCTGAGGATAAATCTAGGATAATAAAAGCCTTAAAAGAGCTTGATCATGATGTGGGATATATGGGCGATGGCGTCAATGACATCGCGGCGTTGCACGAAGCGGATATTGGAATATCTGTGGACTCTGCAGTTGATGTTGCAAAAGATGCATCAGATATAATCCTTTTAAAGAAAAACCTGGATATTCTTGCAGATGGAGTTCTTGAGGGGAGGAAAATCTTCGGCAATTCAGTAAAATATATTCTTATGGGGGTGAGCTCTGATTTTGGGAATATGCTCAGCATGTCTGTTTCATCATTTTTCCTTCCCTTTTTGCCGATGCTGCCCCCTCAGGTCCTTCTGAATAATATGCTTTATGACCTATCCCAGCTTCCAATTTCCGGTGATAACGTCGATCCCGAATACATGAAAAAGCCCAAGAAATTTAATCTTGAATTAATCCGGAGGTTTATGATTTGGTTTGGACCGATAAGTTCACTTTATGATTTTATCACTTTTGGGGTTATGCTTTTCATCTTTCGGTTTTCAGATATCGCATTCAGGACAGGGTGGTTTGTTGAGTCAATTGCAACGCAGACCCTTGTTGTTTTTGTTATAAGGACCAGACGTTCGCCATTCTGGAAAAGTAATCCTGGAAAATGGATTCTGATAAGCTGCTTCGGGATTGTTGCAGCGGCTTTGATTATCCCTTATACTGCTTTGGGAGGGTTATTCAGCCTCCAGCCGATGCCGGGAATATATTTTATTTTCCTCGCAGTTGCAGTCATGACCTATTTAGGCCTCGTGGAATTGAGCAAAAGAACCTTTTTCAGAAAATATGAACTTTAACCAGTAAGCTGGGAAAGTGGGCTTTTTTTCTGGGCACTTATTTATTTTCTGGAATGTTTAATGATTCTTCCGTTTATTGTTTCTTTGTGATTTGGTATCTTCACAATCTTTTTGATGTTTTTGACCACCTCACCGGATATCGTGACTCTATTAATTGTTTCTGTTATCATTGTTGCAACGATAATCATAACTTCTGCCCTTAATCAAATACAAACAACCCTCAGATTTTCTCACTCCATTAATCCGGCCTTATTATTCTTTCAGGATCGACTTCTTTAGCTTCAAGCCCAAGCATCTCAAGATGGCTTATCGCTTTTTGTAGTGAATTGTCACATTCAGCGGATGGATGAAACTCAAGTATTGCCCACCCATTTCCTAATGTCCTACCTTGAAAAGATCCAAATGAGAAATCCGAAGAAGTATTTTTAATCATTAAATAAATACCGTCAAGTATATCACCAAAGCGATTCACACCTTTCTGCTTGGATTCATATTTTTGGCTCATCTTTATCTGAAGGTAATAAGGTTCATATTCTATATTCATGAAAAAGGTGAAATTCCGGGATTTATAAAAATTTGTTTTCAAAAACAGCAGATTTTTATATACCGATTAATATTGGTATGCATGTGGGTCCTGAAATTCATCCTTAAGGGAGAAGATATTTTCTTTGGAAGTCTCGCTAAGAGGTTCAACCTTACCATAACTGGTTATCCTGTGTCCAGACATGAAAAAGCAAAAGGGCTTTTCATAAATCTCGTTGGAAATGTCACTGGTTATGAAAAAGATGAGGAAAGTATTATAAGATTTCTGAAAAGAAGCAAATATTTTCTTAAGATGGAATCAAATGGAAATTTCTTCAACCTTTTGATAAAAGAGGACAAAAAATTCGCACCTTTTTACAGCCCATCATTTATTTACCTTTCTCCTGTCAAGATAGACCATTCTGGGATTTATACTTATCATTTAGGAAGTTGGGGAAAAGAGGACCTTTCAGATCTTCTGAAGTTCATCGGGAAAAATTACAGTTACAAGATCCTTCATTTCCGCCAGGAGAGCATAAAAAGCGTTTCTATCCTCGGTGTCCAGCCAAACCTTACAGAAAAACAAAGAAGTGCTTATGAACTTGCTGTGAAAAAAGGGTATTATGAATATCCAAAGAGGATAGATATAAAACAGCTTGCCAAATTATCAGGGATTTCATATTCTACTTTCCAGCAGCATCTCAAATATGCTGAGAAAAAGATAAGCGAGTTCTTCACAGGCAGATATTGATACCGATTTAAATCGGTAAAAAGAATTAATCCTCTGTTTTACTCATTCTTGTAATTAAATTATGAAAGATAAAAAAATGGGAAGAATAAAAGAATATCTTGAAAGACAAGGTTACAATTTCAAGGAGAGGGCTTACATCCACACGGGGATGATTGCCGGAATAGTAGCACCAACAATTGCTGCACGCTACACCTTACTTGGAGGAGTAAAAACAAACGGAGCAATCGAAGAATTGATTACATGGGGGGCGGCATTGGCTGTCAATGCAATCCCTATAGCATCATCTCCATATATACCATTAGGAGCACTAACTACAGTTGTTGGAGGGTCCTTTGGAACCTTTGCAGCTAATAATTCAAAGAGGAAAAGGTTCAAAAAAGAAAACCAACTCGAGAAGAAATTTAAGCATATTTAATTCTTCTCGATCATGGGGTGGTCTCCTATCTGCTCCACGATTTCTTTGAGCATTTTTATGTGCTTCTTTCTTTCCTCACCGTAATCTTGATCTCCCGCCTTCTCATGTTTTATCATCCTTGCGACGAACTCCCCTCCGAGGAAATGCGGAGTCAGCACATAATTGGCGCCGTGATCATAAAGCCTCATCGCATCTTCGACTGTATGTGCCCTGAGAATTATTATCGCATCTTTATTGACCTCTCTTACTGTTTCTATTATAAGTTCATTTGTCTCAACCTCTGGAATGGTTGAAATGACAAGACTGAGGTCCTTAAGTTTAAGGTCATCCAAAAAATCTTTATCATACACATCCCCATATAAGGCAGGTATGCCGAACTTATTCAGCTTGGCGATGGTGTCGGGGTTGAAATCAACAACTATGTACTTCCTTTTCATCCTTTTCAGAGCGTTTAATATGCTAAAACCTATCCTGTTGTATCCGAACAAGACAGTGTTATAGTCCCTTCTCAGATGAACACTTCTCTTTGCCTTCTTGTTTTCAAATATAGATAATGCACCGGAGAGCTTATTGTATATATCTCCTGAGTAAGTTATAAAATAGCTTGACAGAAAAATAGTTATCAAAAGTGTCAGGATTATTGTATCAAAGGTTAATCTTGAAATCTGACCCATTGAAAGCCCAAGAGCTCCGACAATCAATGAGAACTCTGATATCTGCGAAAGTGCAGAGCCGACAAGGAAATTCGTCCTTCTTGTGTAACTGAAAAACCTTCCAAAAACCATGAGGATAACCGGCTTGAATATTAAAGATATTCCGGAGAGGATTATTGCCGGAATGAGGATTAACTGTATCTCTGAAATCTGGAGGCTCAGCCCAAGGATGATAAAAAATATGATAAGAAAAAAATCTCTAAGTGGCCTTATCTTTGAGGATATTTCGGTTGCGTAAGGGCTTGTAGAGAGTATTATCCCCGCAAGAAGCGAGCCAATTTCCATTGAGAATCCTATATAAGAGAATAAAGCGGCAAGCACAAAGCACCATCCTATGGAAAATAAGAACAGCAGTTCTTGTGACTTTGCGATTTTTTTCATTATTCTTGGCAGCGCAAAATAACCGCCAATAAGAAGTAGAATTATAAGGATCCCTCCGCCAATGAAGGCTTCCCAAGTGCCACTTCCGCTCATTCCAGACATGGAAGAGATGAAAATCAGGACTGCTGCAGCGGCAATGTCTTGAACTATAAGTATGCCTATTGAAATTTTAGATGAAAGTGAATCTATCTCCCGTTTATCAGAAAGGAGTTTAAGGACAATAATCGTCGATGAAAAGGATACTGCGATGCCATAATAAACGGAGGTAATCATATCCGCGTGCATAAGAGAACCTGACACAAGATATGTTGCTATAAATGTCAGTACCATCTGCCCGAAACCTATGAAAAGTGATGCTCCGCCAATTTCTTTTATGACTTTTGGATTCAAGCTTAAACCGACTATAAAGAGAAGGAATGATATCCCCAGTTCGCTGAAGAGGTTTATTGTGCTTGTCGATGCGCCTATGCTCACAAGAATCGGGCTAATAATGATCCCTGCTATTATATATCCTATTATCAAGGGCTGGTTTAGAGTTCTCACGAGATAAGATACTATAAAAGCTGCAAAAAGGATAACTGCGAGTCCCAAAAAAGTTGCATCCATTTTTCCTTCTGATTTCACACGAGCCATTCATGGAGAAAGATTATCTCTGCCACAAAATCACTCGCCTCTTTTCTAATAATTACGCCGAAGAGATATAAAAAGGTTGTTGACGATGGATATTAAGGTGTATTAAGAAGAATAAAAATCTTTATCTCAAATGATTCTGAGTTTTTTCTTAGCTGAAATTATCTTTTTATAAGCTTTTACTCTCTCTTCAAGGTTAAGCTTTTTTGCAATCCTTATAGCATCAGAATATCTCTCATGAGTTTCGTAGACGTCCAGGAGATTTTCAAGATAATGCTTTTCTCTTTCAGGCATCCCCGCCTCTCTTGCAATCTCAGCGCATTCCGCATAGTCTCCGGCTTCTCTCAAGTTTCCGGCAAAAGACATCCAACCCTTATCATTTTCCGCAAATCTTTCAGCCCTCTTAATTGCCAAATTGTAAAAAACTAAACTCTTTTCTGAGTCGCCTTTAGACGCCGCCTCCCTTGCTATACCCAAGTATTCTGAACTATTATTAAAACTTATTGAGTATTTTCCATCCTCTTTTTTCCTAATAGATAATTCAATTTCATTCCCATATTTTCTTGTATACTCTTCGTTGCCGTCGAATTCTCTCAAGATTGCCTCATGGAGAACTCTTTGCTCTTCCATCTCGTCATCACTCGGACCGAGCTTAAGAAAATTCCTCAGTTTTGATCTTGATTTCATTGTTTTCATTTTGATTACTTTGAAATAGTAACCTGCTTATATTAATGTTCTTAAACAATTTAAGAATAAAACAACAAATTTATATACTAAATTGTCATAAAGTTAATATGATTAAAGAAATGTTAGATATAAAGGATAGGAAGATACTCTTCGAGCTCGATAAAGATTGCAGGCAAAGTGACTCGGAGATCGGGAAAAAGGTCAGGCTCTCTAAGCAGGCGGTGAAATATAGGATAGAGAATCTCCTTGGTAAAGGGATAATAACAAGATTCAGCTCCGTGATAGATACCTATAAATTAGGATATTCTAAGTACAAACTTTACCTTTCACTTGAAGGAGCAACGAAAGAAGATTTCTCTCAGATAATCAATTTCCTTAAAGACCATAAAAAAACCGAATGGATAGCAACATGCTCAGGAAAATGGGACATAATCGCAGGTTATTTGGTCAAGGACATTTATGAATTCGATGAAAGTGTCCGGGAACTTGAAGAGAATTTCTCTAGGTTCATATCGGAAAAAGAGACGACGATAACTCTCGAAGTTCCCCACTGGAGAAAAGAATATCTCTTGGACAATAAAATCAATCAGGAAGCGGTTTATCAGGGCGGGAGGAAAAAAATGGATCTGGACAAGACCGACGAGGAGATTGTTAAAATTCTTGTAAATAATGCCCGGATGCCGATTATAGAGATTGCGAGAAGGACAAAGACAACTCCCCGAGTCGCAGGTTACAGGCTGAAAAACCTTATCAGGCAAAAGATTGTCATACTGAACAGGGTTTTCATGGACCTGAACAAATTTGACTGGATATACTGCAAGGCTTTCCTGAGGCTCAAAAATCCCAATGAGAAAAAAATCAGGGAACTCATAGAATACTTGGGTTCTCTCAGGAACCTAACTTATCTGATAAAGTGCATAGGGAGCTGGGACATGGAACTGGATTTTGAGATAGAGAACTTCAACAGGTTCCATGAAACGATGTCCGGGATAAAAGAGAGGTTTCCCGACCTGATAAAGAACCACGATTTTGTAATCATCATGAATGAGGACAAACTTGATTATTATCCCGGAGCTTATCCCAGGATGAAATAATTAGGGCAGTTCTCCCGTCTCGAGTGCTTTCTCACCTTCTCTGGTTATCCTGTATCTTGTGACTTTATTCTTTTCCGAGATTTGAAAATTCTTTTTCTTGACAAGACCTATCTCTAAACAGGCTTCTATTGACTTCTTTCCTGCACCGGCTCTTTTGATGCTATTCCTCCACTCCCCTTTGTCAAGATATTCCAACAACTTCTTTGCAGGAGCAGGGAGTTTTCTGTCTCCGAGTCCCCTCATATAATCTGTATACCAAACCGGGTCATCAGGTTCGGGAAAATACCAATGCATTTTACCTTAATTTGAAGAGCCTGTTTTTAAGAATTTATATTGCCGAGGCGAATGTCAAAATATCAAAGAAAGGTTTTTAAACCATTTTAGGATAAATTGGATATGGCTAAAGTAAGAATAAAATTGAACTCGACAGACATAAATATGCTTAATGAAATTTGCAGCTCAATAAAGGATATGTCTAAAAATGCAGGTATAAGTATCTCCGGGCCAGTGCCTCTTCCGACAAAAAAGCTGAAGGTGACAACAAGGAAGTCACCATGCGGGAACGGGACTGCGACTTTCGACAGGTTTGAGATGAGAATACATAAAAGACTGATAGACATACCTGCAAATGAAAAGATACTTCACAGCATCATGAGAATGAGGGTCCCTAAATCTGTCAATATAAAAATTGAGATGAAGGATTAAACTTTCTTGAAATGTCTTACACCTGAATAAGGATTCTTCAAATTAAGCAATCTCTCTTTAGTTATCTTCGCGGACTCGCTTACAAGATATTCCGGATGATCCAAATATTTTTCGATAAAGAAATACAACTTCTTGCATGGAATCTTAGGAAATTAGAGAAACCTTTAATTCTTCATAAATTCAATCTTCTAAATTCATCTTTTTTCTGAGTGTCACTTTCATAAACTTTTTAAAATGGGGTTCTTTATTACAAGTATAAAAGAGGTTCAAATGAAAGTTGCAATAAACGGTTTGGGGAGGATAGGAAGGTTGGTTTTGAGAAATGCCATTGATATTGGCCTGAACGTTGTCGCAATAAATGATTTAACCGATCCAAAGACCCTTGCTTATCTCATCAAGTATGACTCTGCCCAGGGGAGATTCAAGGGAAAAGTGGAAACAGGAGAAGGTTTCATAAACGTTAATGGTAAGAAAATACAAATTCTTTCGGAGAAAGATGCGGAGAAACTCCCTTGGAAGAAGCTCGGAATAGACGTCGTTGTCGAATCTACGGGTTTTTTCACTGACCGGGATGGAGCAATAAAACACATAAAAGCAGGAGCAAAAAAAGTCGTTATTTCCGCTCCGGCGAAAAACCCTGATGCGACTATAGTTCTTGGGGTAAATGACAATATAATAAAGAAAGAGCATCAGATACTTTCAATGGCAAGCTGCACCACGAACTGCCTTGCACCTGTGGCGAAAGTTCTTGAGGAAAATTTCGGGATAAAGAAAGGTTTCATGACAACTGTTCACGCTTATACTGCCTCTCAAAAAATCGTTGACGGCCCGGACAAGAAACTAAGGAGAGGAAGAGCGGGTGCTCTTAACATTGTCCCCACAACTTCAGGAGCGACAAAAGCGGTCATTGAAGTGATACCAAAGCTTTCCGGTAAGATAGATGGACTTGCAATGAGAGTTCCTGTCCCTGCAGGAAGCATAGTTGATTTTGTAGCAGACCTTGAGAAAACCCCTAGGGATAAAAACGAGATCAACGAAGCTTTCAAAAAAGCCGCATCCGGAAAAATGAAAGGGATACTTGATTATACTGAAGATGAAATTGTCTCTTCTGATGTGATAGGCGACACGCACTCTTCAATTGTTGATGGCATCTCCACAATGCTTATAGGCAATACTGTAAAAGTCCTGTCTTGGTATGACAACGAATATGGATATTCTCACAGACTTGCTGAATTCGTGAAGAAATTAGAAAAGTTCTTGTAAGGGGTTGTCACCAAGAATAAAACCTAATCCGTTTTTCGATGCCTTATTGATGAGGCCTTGATTCCCAACATCTTTCTTGCAGAAGCGATATCAGTTCTACTCACATTGTAACCAACTGACGACAAATAATCCATTATCTGAGCATCAGCATAAGGTTTTAAGAAATCCTCTGATTTAATATAAGACTCGACTTCGCTTAATAACTTTCCGTCTATACTTTTCTTAACTAAGTGTGTTCTTGGAACGACTTCATCAGCGGTATTTGCTATCGGAGGGGTTAGCCTATGTTCCATATTCATATTCCAGCCAGTGTTCCACCCAAGATTTAAGCCTGGTCCTTTTGCCATGTTATTTAACTGCCTCCTTTTTACTTTCCAATTGGTTAGTAGCAACATGATAAAGTTTTGAATTTTCATATTCTTTGTGCATAACAGAGATTTCATTCGGATTTTCCAATGCTGTTCCTCTTGAGGTATAAGCCCATCTTAACTTTTGGAACGGCGTTACAATGCTCTCTCTGGCTTCAGCCAAATAATCTGCATTTGAAGTCAACTCGTGCATTGCCATGTTGTAATCGAAATTTCCGACGCCTTCACTTCCATGGTCCGAGAGTGTCTTTAAAATTCTTCCTTTCCCGAACAGTTCGGCTAACTCGCGAAAATTTTCGATATAAAAATCAAGAACGTCAAGAGTATGTGAGTTTGCAACGAGCTTTGACGCAAGGCCGTAAAAGAACCTCGCTTCTCTCGGGTCTGAATTAATCATTGCTCTTGCCTTGTTCGCAATAGCGCTTGCATAAGAAGGATATTCTTTAAGAGCCCTCTCTAAAGAGGATCTATCCCCAGCTATGAGATATTCATTATGAAGAGATAAAGAGTCATCAGATTTTAACCTGAGATAATTTTTCGCTGCTTCATTATACCCGACATCATCGAATTGATCCGCCGAAATTGCAGACAGAACTTTGTAGATTTCTCTGTTATCTTTCCATGATCTCAGACCTTGATTTAACAGCTCCCTCGCCTTTTCAACATTTCCCATAGAAAGTTCACCGACGGCTCTGTCTTTGTACACGCAACTCAGCGCCTCATCAAAAGTTATATCTCTTCTTGATTCAGCGCCCACGAAGAAGTCCTCCCGTGAAGTTGCCTCCATGAGTCTATTTCCAAATCTCAGAACGAGATGTTCCAAAGGTGCACATCTAAGAATCAAATTCTCTTGCTCTGTCGAAAGCTCAGGTTTATCATAGCTCATGTTTTGGCTATATTCTTCGACAAACTTCCGTTCCATCTTATGAACTTCATCCTTAGGATTAACCATAAGAGAAAATTCCGGGTTCATTCCTCGCTCATTTAATATTGTTCCGGCTGTGAGGGGCAATCCGAGGCAGTTCCCTAGATTATTCTCAATAACATCCTGTATTGTGAAGTTATAGGGTCCATAAAAGTCTCCATTCTTCTCTCTAAAGAATTCCTGCACCTTTTTTAAGACCTCAATAGCATAGGGAACTCCCTTACTGCTAGGTTTAGGCATACTTGCCAGTAAATTTCCAAATCTGGCCTTGACTGAAGGATTAGCCCCAGAAGCATGTATATAACTATCTAAATAATTCATGATTCATAAAAAGCATGTAGATTTATAAATTTTGTCATTTAACGATAACGACAGGTAAGAATTTCAATTCACAAGATATTAAAATGTTTTAATTTTAATTATGTAAAAGTGATTAAAATAATTAGGTAAACAATATGAATTTCATAACAAAAACCAATGTAAAGGGGAAAATTATTCTTCTAAGAGAAGACTTGAACTCTGATGTTGATAAAGGGAAGGTTCTTATGTCTGAGAGGATAAAAGAAAGCGCCGGATCAATAAAATTTCTCAAGAAAAAAGGTGCGAAAGTTGTCATTCTTGCACATCAGGGGAGACCCGACGGCGAAGATTTCACTTCGATGGAACAGCATGCTAAACTTTTGAGTAAACTCACAAAAGTCAATTTTGTTCCCGATATAATCGGAGAAAAAGCTGAAACTGCGATAAAAAATTTGAAGAATGGTGAAGCAATCCTACTTGATAATGTGAGGAATCTTAAAGATGAATTCTCAGAAGAAGATACAGTTTTTGTAAAAAAACTCAGTTCATGGTGTGATATATATGTGAATGATGCTTTCTCAGTGTCTCACAGATCACAAGCTTCTATCGTCGGCTTTCCAAAGCATATGAAAAGCTACGCCGGTCCTCTTTTGGAAAAAGAGGTAAAAGCTCTTCAGAAAATAAACCTGAAAAACTGTCTTTACATTCTCGCGGGTGCAAAACCCGCTGACGATATAAATTTGCTAAACAAAAACAAAGTTCTCGCCTGCGGTCTCTTCGGGCAGATGTGCATATCCGCAACGGGGAAAGAGCTCGGCGCTCAGGACGAATATTTGAAAAAGAAAATATCTGATTATGATAAATTAATAAGTGATCTTAAATTAAAATTGGGAGAAGTCGGAGGTCTCGTAAAAACTCCTGTTGACTTCGGAGTGAAAGGCAAAAAGGGTAAAAGAAGAGATATTGATCTCAAAGATTTTCCAGTAGAATACGAGATTTTTGATATAGGGCCAAAGACACAAAAAATTTATTTGGACGAGATAAAAAAAGCTAAATCAATCTATATGAAAGGGCCAGCAGGATATTATCTTGATCCGCAATTCATCAAGGGAACAAAGGCTCTTTTGACAGCTGTCTCAAAGAGCAAAGCCTTCTCTCTTTTAGGGGGTGGGCAACTCAACGAAGCTATTGACCGTTCTAAGATCTCGAAAAAGAAATTTGGTTACATAAGTCTTTCAGGAGGGGCGCTTCTTGACTATGTCTCAGGAAAGAGACTTCCAGGGCTCGAGGCGTTGGGGTATTACAAAAATTAAAAATTATCCATGTCGGGTAGTTTAATCCTGAACGGGACTAAGTCGCTCAGCCTTTCGTATAAATTATGATAATCCCCAAAGATGTGCATAGCCCCACCAACATAGACCATCGTGTTTTCCGTCCTTGAAAAAACTTTTCTTATATTTAACTCTGCCCAGTAGTCTCTTATCAAAAACAGATTCCTGAACATCTCAGGGTCTTCTTCAAATCCATTAATTGAACTTAGATGATAAACTAAATCCATTTGGGATTGGTATTTTTCAAAATCCAAGTTAGACAATTCTTCTATCGAAGGGCTTCTGCTTAAAAATTCGGCGGAAATATCTCCATTACCCAGTACCCTATTCATTATCGATACGACTTTTTCCTTTTCGAACTTATCACAAGGAGTTACTTTTGCTCCAGTGTTTCTTCTTGAAAATTCATATGGAACCCAGGATTCATAGCCAAGCGAATTCAAATATTTCATAATGACCGCAGCTTTTTCCACCCCATGCTCCTGTGAGAGCCTCAGCTTCAGAGGGATTTCATAAGATTTCAGCCTTTCATGATCTTCAATCCGGTCTATATAATCTTCCTCTGTGGATTCTACTCCAATCATATCGGGTCTTACGAATTCGAGAAATTTTTCAAGCCTTCCTGGTCCTTTCAAGTCCCTATGATTTGTCCCGACCATATAAAATTTTTTCATGTTACTCCTTTCAAAAGACCAATATTTATAAAATTTCCTATTAAAAAAATTCAACTAAATCTCTCATCCAAAACCTTTTTATTCCCGCCTTCTTTCAATTGATAAAGAGGATGGTAAGATGTTTGATATAATAACTTTCGGTTCCGCAACTGTTGACGTTTTTGCAGAAACGAACATAAACGATCTGAAAGAGGAAAAAAAATATGTGGGATATCCCATCGGAAGCAAGATTCTGCTTAAGGAAATAAAATTCAGCATAGGTGGGGGCGGGACAAACACTGCTGTCGCCTTTGCTAGATTCGGACTTAAAACAGGATATATCGGAAAACTGGATTCCGGATTCGAGGGAAAAGAGATCTTAGAACTTCTAAAAAAAGAAAAGATAGAATTCTTAGGAGGTATTGAAAAAGACTCTTCTGTCAATGGGGGGTATTCCATAATCCTTGATAGTAAGGGGAATGACCGCACAATCCTCAAATATTCGGGAGCCAATGATTTTCTTAAAGCCCCGGAGCTTGACATGAAGAAAATTCAGTCCAGATGGCTTTATCTCTCAACCATGCTTGGTGAAAGTTTCAAAACTCAGGAAAAAGTAGCTATGAAGATGCACAAAAACGGAACGAAGATTGCGTTCAATACCACAGAGTATCAGATAAAGGCACAAAACATAAAACCCCTTCTTAAGATCTGCGATGTTTTTGTACTGAATCATGAGGAAGCAAGGATGCTCGTAAAAGAAGGGAACGTTCTTAAAGGACTAAAGAATCTTGGTCCAAAAATAGTGGTTATCACAAATAAAGACCAGGATACTCTTGCTTATGACGGCAGTAAAGTTTATTCTATAACGCCCCATAAAATAAAAGTTGTTGAAAGGACGGGTGCAGGAGATGCTTTCGCTTCCGGTTTTGTAGCAGGACAAATAATCGGGAAGTCAATTGATAAAAGTCTCAAGATCGGCCTTGAAGAAAGTGAGTCGGTGATAAAATCCCGCGGTGCCAAGAATGGACTTCTCAGGAAAAAGTTGGGAAAATGACCTCTTTTCAAAAATTCCTCAAAAACATCTTCGGATCTAAAAAAGAAACTCCTATTAATTACAACCAACTGATAAGACAGCACCTTAAAATTTTGAAAAAACTCCAGACAAAATCAGGGCTCTTTCTCGCGTCAAACAGCAATGTAAAAACAGGTTATGACAAAGCGTGGCTGAGAGATAACTTTTACGAATGTATTGCTTTTGAAGTCTTAAATGACTGGAGCACCGTCAAAAGGACTTACGGAGCTATACTGGAGGTTTTTAAGAAGCATGAGTATAAAATTGATTATGCCATTTTGAAAAAACCCGAGTACACGCATCAATACATCCATGCAAGGTACAATCCTGAAACATTCGACGAATTCTGGGAAGAATGGGGAAATAAGCAGAATGATTCCATAGGCTGTATCCTCTTTAAAATTGGAGAGCTTGAATCAGTAAAAAAGATAAAAATCCTCGAAGATGAAAATGATTACAGAATAGTCCAGAAATTAGTCGACTATTTATCAACTCTTGAGTATTGGCATGACCCGGACTCCGGGATGTGGGAAGAGAACCAGGAAATACATGCTTCAAGCGTCGGCGCTTGCCTTGCGGGATTGAAGATGATAAGAAACGTCGGAGGAATAAAAGTCTCTGGTGAGCTTATAAAAAAAGGTGAAGAAGTTCTCAATAGACTACTTCCAAGAGAGTCACAGAAGAAATTTGTGGATCTTGCATTACTTTCATTGATATGGCCTTATAATGTCGTTGATAAAAAGCAGGGGGATGAAATTCTGAAAAATGTGGAGTACCATCTCGTGAGAAAAAGGGGGGTTATAAGATATAAAGGAGACCATTATTACAACAAGAATTCCGACAACTTTTCGGAAGAAGCTGAGTGGACCTTTGGATTTTCCTGGCTTGCATTGATTTATGAGATGCTTGGGAAGGTCAACAAGGCCGAAAGCTTCATGAAAAGAGAAATGAAAGATACGACAAAAGAAGGAATACCTGAGCTTTATTTTTCCAACTCAGATAAATACAATGAGAATACCCCTCTCGGATGGTCGGAATCGTTGTTCATCACCGCTCTCTATTACATCAACAAGAAAAGGATGAAAGAAGAATGAAGTATGAATACAGAAGCTTATTAAAAGAGGACATCTTTAAAGCAATGTAAAAAGTAAGAAAGTGAAGAAATGAAAAAACCAGATCTTGACAAAATTATGACCAATGGGAGGGCAATGTTTCTTGCTTATGACCAGGGTTTAGAACATGGTCCAACAAAAGATTTCAACGACGATAACGTGGACCCAAATTACATAATTGAAATTGCAAAGAAAGGCAAATACAATGCAATAATTTTCCAGAAAGGAATTGCCGAAAAATACGGTAAAGAAATAAAAGATTCAAAAGTTCCTCTCATAATAAAACTTAACGGGAAAACAAACTTAAGGGAAGGTGAGCCAAGATCGGAGCAGATATGCAGCGTCAAGGAAGCCGTTTCGCTTGGAGCTGTCGCTGTAGGGTATACAATATACATAGGAAGCGACTACGAGGAGGACATGATGAAGGAATTTGCAGGCATAGAAGAGGAAGCACATATGCTCGGAATGCCCGTTATAACCTGGGTATATCCAAGAGGAAAAGGGACTCAGGATAAAAGTGATTCGGAACTTATGGCATACGCCGCAAGAGTTGCCCTCGAAGTGGGGGCAGACATCGCAAAGATAAAGTATGACGGAAGCAAAAAAGACCTGAAATGGGCCGTAAAGTCCGCGGGAAAAACAAAGGTAGTCATTGCAGGAGGTACCAAGGCCAATGAGGGTAAATTTCTCAAAGAGATAAAAGATATTATCAGTGCAGGGGGAGCCGGAATTGCTGTCGGAAGAAATGTCTGGCAGTCCGAGGATCCTTTTGAACTTTCTAAAAAGATAAGGAAGATAATACTTGGAAAATGAAAATACGCGATGAGAAAAGCGTAAGTATTGCATATGCGACCAATGAGGAATCTGATTTTATTTTCAACGGCATCCAGGAAATCTGCAAAATAGAGAAAGAGACCTCCGACGGCAAAGTGTGGCTGAATAAAAGTATTAAATCTTCAATTAAAAGAAAGAACATAGTCTGCCTGAAATTAAATGGTAAAATAGCGGGATTTCTTGAATTCATCATTTCGAAAAAAGAGCCATATGGCATAAACTATGAAAAGGAAAAAAAGAATTTTTGCTGGGTCAACAACATGTTCGTCGACAAAAAATACAGAGGAAAAGGATTCGGAGAGGAAATGTTCAATGAATTATACAAAATATGCAAAAAGAAAGGAATAAATAAAATCATGTTGGATGTATTTAAGGTAAACGAACCAAGCAGGAGGTTTTACGAAATAGAAGGTTTCAAAAACAAAATAAACATTATGGAAAGATGGTTAAAATGAAAATAGAAAACGGTTTCGAGGATCTGAAAAAAAATTATGACAGCAAGACTGTTAGAAGGCTTTCTGATATGTCGGACAAATTCAAAAATCCCAATTTAAAAAACAATCCTCTCCTTTATACTGTCTATATGAAAGATTTTGTGACCTTTGAAGTGGGCTTGACCGTCCTTGAATCCGGGACAATAAATGGCGAATATTTCATGACAAAAGGCCACAAACATGTGAAACCAAGAGAGGAAATATATATCTTAACAGGTGGAAAAGGAAAACTCCTGATCCAAGAAGGAAAGACTGCAAAAGCCGTAGAGATGAAAAAAGACAAGATATATCTTGTACCGGGAAAAGCGGGCCACAGAGTGATAAACACGGGAGAGAGAAAGTGCGAATTCTTATCGATTTATTCCAAAGATGCCGGACACGATTACAATTTTAGGTTCACAGAAAGATTCTTCAAAAAATAATGGACTTGCCGGGAGTCGGACCCGGACCACCCGATTGCGAACCGGGCGTAATGCCGTTATACTACAAGCCCAAAGGTACTTCGTTTAAATGGACACCCGAAATAATTTTATAAAGATTCCTTTACTATCTTCAGTATAAAAAGAGAGTATGAAAATCGCATTTTTTGAAATAAAGGACTGGGAGAAAGACTATATAAAAAAAAGACTCAAGAACCACAAGCTGATTTTCTTCAAAGAAACTGTGAATGAAAGTGGCGTCGATTCCATGAAAGATGTCAACATAATAAGTGTTTTCATATATTCAAAAGTAAATAAAGATGTTCTTAACAAACTAAAAAAACTTAAAGCAGTTGTCACAAGGTCAACAGGATATGATCATATTGATTTAAAGGAATGCAAGAAGAGAAAAGTAAAAGTCTACAATGTCCCGAATTACGGACAAAACACCGTTGCTGAACATACATTCGCTTTAATCCTCTCTCTGTCAAGAAGGATAAACCGCGCTTATGACAGAACTACAAGAGGAAACTTTTCTTTTGATGATCTTGAAGGATTTGATATAAAAGATAAAACTATCGGAATAATCGGAATGGGATCTATCGGACGCCACGTTGCAAGAATAGCGAACGGCTTCGAGATGATGGTGCTTGCTTACGACCCTTATCCAAATAAAGTCCTTGAAAAAAATCTGAATTTTAAATACTCAAGCCTGAATAACCTTTTGAAAAATTCTGATATAGTATCTCTTCATTGCCCTTATGACAAGAAATCATATCACCTCATAAATTCAAGAAATATCAACCTGATGAAAAAAGGGGCACTCTTGATAAACACAGCACGCGGTGGTCTTGTGGATACGACTGCTCTTGTGAAAGCTTTGTCATCTGGGAAGTTAGGTGGTGCAGGACTTGATGTTTTAGAAGAAGAAGGACTGATAAAAGAAGAAGCCCAGCTGCTTTCATCAAAGTTTCCGAAAGAGCGGCTTAAAAACCTTCTCGAAGATCATTTGCTTTTGACTTTTGGGAATGTCATAATAACTCCACATATGGCTTTCTACAGCACAGAGGCACTTCAGAGAATTCTTGACATAACAATAAGGAATATTGAATGCATATCTAAAAATAAAGTATGCGAGGCAATTGTAGAATGAGACTCAACAAGAAGGGTAAAATTCTGATAAAAAAAGCGGAAGAAATTATCGAGAAGGCAAAAGGTGTCAATCTTATTGATACTGGAGACGTTGGGGCGGCCTTGGTAACTTCACATGGAAATATCTTTCAAGGAGTCAGTCTAGGATTCTATTGTGGAATTGGATCATGCGCGGAATATCAAGCAGTTGGTGCGATGATCTCAAATGGCGAAAAAGAAATCGAGGAGATTGTTGCTGTTTGGTATAATAAAGATAAAAGAAAGTATAAAGTGATTCCTCCATGTGGGAAGTGCCGAGAGATGATCTTACAAGCTAGCAAAAAGAATAGCAACACAGAGGTTATAATCTCTGAAAACAAAAAAGTGAGACTCAAAGAGCTTATACCTTATCCTTGGGGGGGATCAATTGAAAAATGAAAAAACCAATAATCATAATAAATTTCAAAACTTACAAAAAAGGCAAAGAAAATCTGGATCTTGCCCGAATGACCGAAAAGGTCGACAAAAATATAATAGTTGGCGTTCCGGCTTCCGACATAAAAGAGATTGCCTCAAAAACCAAATTGAAAGTTTACGCAGAGCATGTTGATCCCTTTCCTCTTGGAAGAAATACAGGTTACATAATCCCAGAAGAAGTGAAAGCTGGCGGGGCCGCCGGAACATTTCTTAATCATTCCGAGCATAAACTGGACTTTAAGACCCTCAAGGAGACAATGAAAAGATGCAAAAAAATCGGCTTGAAAACCGCCGTTTTTGCTTCAAGCCTTTCTGAAGCGAAAAAAATCGAAAGATTAAAGCCAAATTTTCTGATATATGAACCCCCAGAACTCGTTGGGGGGGACATCTCTGTCTCTACTGCAAAGCCAGAAATCATAAAAAAGATATCTAAATCGCTCAAAATGAAATTTCTCGTCGGTGCCGGAGTGAAAACTTACAATGATATGGAAACTTCCATGAAACTGGGGGCAACAGGTGTCGCTATAGCTTCTGGGGTAACAGAAGCCGAGAATCCTAAAAGGGAGATTGAAAAGTTGCTTGGAAGATGAATTGTTCTTCCATTTAGTTGTCACTATTAAGAGACTATAAATCGAAAAGTTTATAAAGAATTGCGGTCTCAAAACTTTATGGCAAAGGCATCAGCAAGAAAGACAAATGCTTACATAAGGTCTGCAGGCACCAAACTGAAAGATTTAT